>JAAXXG010000017.1 GCA_013334575.1 Candidatus Moraniibacteriota bacterium
AAGTGTTTCCAGTGGTGGCGGGAAATCCTATGAGTGACCATGAATGAGGAGTTTTCACGTTATCGCAATCGTCTTATAATTCCACTGATATCAAGCGTATGATCAGAAAGATCGATCCGAAATCCGACTTCCCGAAGCTCGAGGAGGAGGTCCTCGCGTATTGGGACGCGAACGATATCTTCGGGAAGTCCGTCGGGAAGGACGCACCAAAAGGGGACTTCGTGTTCTTCGACGGGCCTCCGTTCGCCACGGGGACGCCGCACTACGGCCATATCGTCGCGAGCGCGATCAAGGATGCGGTGCCGCGCTATTTCACGATGCGTGGGTATCGGGTCGAGCGGAAGTGGGGCTGGGACTGCCACGGATTGCCGATCGAGAACATCGCGGAAAAGGAACTCGGCATCAGACACAAGAAGGAGATCGAGGAGCTCGGGGTCGCGAAATTCAACGAGACCTGCCGCTCCAAGGTGCTCGAGTATGCCGAGGAGTGGAAGCGCGTGATGCACCGGTTCGGCCGCTGGGCGGACATGGAACATCCGTACAAGACGATGGACCGGGACTACATGGAATCCGTATGGTGGGTGTTCAGGGAACTGTGGGACAAGGGGCTCATCTACGAGGACTACCGGTCCATGCATATCTGTCCGCGCTGCGAGACGACGCTCTCACAGCAGGAAGTGAGCGAAGGATACAAGGATGTGAAGGACCTTTCCGTCGTCGCGAAGTTCGAACTCGTCGACGAGCCGGGTACCTTTGTGCTTGCGTGGACGACGACCCCGTGGACGCTTCCCGGGAACGTCGCTTTGGCAGTGGGGAAGGATATCGTATATACCAAAGCAGAGATTGAAAAAATAGAAGGCACAAGCAATTTCAAAGAAGGAGAGACATATATCTTTTCAAAAGAGAGAGCGAAAGTTGCAGCACGCGAGTTGTTTGGTGGCAAAATCGGAGCGATTCAGATTGCATCATTCGACGAGGACGATGGCGTATTACGGTCTGTTGTTATTACAAATGATGATGGTACCGAGACTCGGATCATCTTCAAATCTACTGATGTATTAGGAGCTGACCTCGTAGGGAAATCCTATAAACCGCTCTTCGACTATTACGCCAAGGACGAATCGCTCGAGAACCGCGAAAACGGCTGGAAAATCTATGCGGCGGATTTCGTGACGACCGAGGACGGGACGGGTGTCGTACATATCGCACCGGCGTTCGGCGAGGACGATATGGCGCTTGGGAAGAAGGAAAAGCTCCCGTTCGTGCAGCATGTACGGATGGACGGGGCGATGAGGGACGAGGTGACGGACTTCGCCGGACTGCCGGTCAAGCCAATCGAGAATCCGCAGGCGACGGATGTCGAGATTATCCGGAACCTCGCGAAGCGGGGGCTGCTGTTTTCCAAGGAGAAGTTCGAACACAGTTATCCGCACTGCTGGCGGTGCGATACGCCGCTCCTTAATTACGCGACGAGTTCGTGGTTTATCCGGGTGACGGAGCTGAAAGACCGCGCCATAGCACTCGCGAAGGATATCCATTGGTCGCCGGAGCATGTGAGGGCTGGCCGATTCGGGAAGTGGCTCGAGGGTGCGCGTGACTGGTCGATCAGCCGTCAGCGGTATTGGGCCTCGGTCATGCCGCTGTGGCGGTGTTCGTGCGGCGAGGTGCGCGTGTTCGCTTCGGTTGCCGAACTGGAAGAAGCGAGCGGACGGATCGTCGACGACCTGCACAAACATGTGGTCGACCAGATTACGGTTCCGTGCGAAAAGTGCGGTGGCGTCATGCGTAGGATTCCGGACGTGCTCGATACGTGGTTCGACTCGGGATCGATGCCGTACGCGCAGGCGCACTATCCGTTCGAGGGGAAGGAATCATTCGATTCGAGGTTCCCGGCCGACTTCATCGCGGAAGGTATCGATCAGACGCGCGCCTGGTTCTACTATCTGCACGTCATGGCGACGGCACTCCGCGACGGTGTCGCTTTCAGGAACGTCATCGTGAACGGGATCGTACTTGCCGAGGACGGCAAGAAGATGTCGAAGCGTCTCAAGAACTATCCGGATCCCATGGACGTGATCGAGAAGCACGGGTCCGACGCGCTTCGGTTGTATATGCTTTCCTCGCCGATCGTATCCGCGGAGAACCTGAACTTTTCGGAGCGCGAACTGTCGGAGTCGACACGGAACCTGTTCCGCATGCTGTGGAACTCGTATTCGTTCTTTACGACGTACGCCTCGATCGACGGATGGGATCCGAAGAAGAATCGTGAACAATCGACCGATATCCTTGACCGATGGATCCTTTCGGAATTGCAGGTGTTGATCCGCGATATCGACGCGGCCATGGAGGCATATGACCTGCAGAAGGCGGCGCGTCTCTTCGTGCCGTTCATCGACGATCTGTCGAACTGGTATATCCGCCGGAATCGGAAGCGCTTTTGGAAGAACGAGAACGACGGCGATAAAGATGACGCCTACGCGACTTTGTACGAGGTGCTCGTCACGCTTTCGAAACTTATGGCGCCGTTCACTCCGTTCCTTTCCGAGGAGATCTATCGGAACCTTACGGATTGTCATTCCGGGCTTGACCCGGAATCCAAGAATGTTCCGAAATCAGTCCATCTCGCTGAATGGCCGGAATCGGATGAAAAATTCATTGATGTAAACCTAACTAATCAGATGATTGTTTTGAGAGGACTAGTGACACAGGGGCTTGGCGTCAGAGCAGAACAGCGGATAAAAGTGCGGCAGCCAATCTCAGATGTTCTAATTTTCTCAGAAATAAAACTTGAGGATGAGTACATTGATATTCTTAAAGACGAGTTGAACGTAAAGGAGGTGAAGACGTTTTTGGATCGTGACGAATATGTCGCCTTTATGCTTCGGGAAGCAAATATGAAGTACAAGACATTGGCGGATGCGGAGAGGAAAATGAGCGAGAGTAGGGTTTATTGTTCAATAGCTTTGAACATCGAAATCACCCCACAGCTCGCACTCGAAGGGGAGGCGCGGGAGATCATTCGCGCTATTCAGGAAGGTCGGAAGAAAGCCGGATTCGAGGTGAGCGATCGGATTACGCTCGGTATCCTCGGCAAGGAGAGGGTGTTCGACGGCAATGCGGCGGAAAATCTCTCCGGCTTCGGCGACGAGATCGCGCATGAGACGCTCGCGACGGAGGTCGTCCGCGGCGATATCGCGGACGCCGACTATCGCGAGACGGTTACGATCGAAGGGGAGGAATTCTCCTTCTCGCTTCGGCGAAACCGATAGAAGGAGCCGGTATTTCCCATGTCATTCCGAGTGAGTCTTCGAGTCGAGGAATCTGCGGTAAACGATCGCAGGTCCCTCGGTTACGCTCGGGACGACAATTCTTTCTCGGGTTGCGAGAAGAAATAAATCGTGAGAAGTCTAATGAACGAACATATGCAAGACACGGTCAGGTCCTGGGAGGAACTGTCCCGGGAGGAGGTGTTCAGGAAATATGGCCGGGTGATAGAGAAAGTGATGTTTCGGCTTCCCGACGGGAGGGAGACGGATTTCTACCTGCAGGGCGGACATGACCCGATATGCTGTCTTCCGATGACGAAGGACGGAAAGGTCATACTGGTCCGGCAATACCGGCCCGGACCTGCTAAGATCGTTTTGGATCTTCCGGGCGGCAGCGCGAAAGAAGGAGAAACTCCCGAGGCTGCCATGGCACGTGAGTTGTTGGAAGAGACCGGATATCGAGGTACGCTCCGATACGTCGCCACGTTGTTGGTGGACGCATACGCAACGAGCCGGCGACATGCGTTCGTCGTGACCGAATGCGAGAAAGTCGCCGAGCCGCTGTTGGAAGACGAGGGAGAGCGTGTGGAAGCGGTACTTATGACGTTGCCCGAATTCCGTGAACACCTGCGTTCCGGACAACTGAACGATATCGATGTCGGGTATCTCGGACTGGATTATCTCGGGCTGCTCTGACGGACTCCGACACGATCCTTTCTTCTTGATTCTTGATTCCGTCCTGCATGGAACTCCGTCTTTCCGCCATCGTCATAGGGAAACGCGAGACCGGCGAGACGGACCGGCTGTATTCGCTGTATACGCGGGAGCTTGGCAAGGTGCGCGCCAAGGCGATCGGGGTGCGAAAGCCGGCCGCCAAGCTTGCCTCCGCGCTCGAGACGCTCACGCTTTCGGACGTCACGGTGGTCCGTGGAAAGGGGGCGGGGCGGATCGCCGGCTCCATCGCCGAGGAGACGTTCCCGAATATTCGCGCGGACTTCGCCGCGCTGTCACTCGCATTGTCGACCGTTGCCGAGTTCGACGCGGTCGTCGGGCTCGAACAGCCGGACGAGGAGCTCTTCTCGTTGTTGCTGGAATACCTGTCGTTGCTCGACGAGGTTGTCGGGAACGGATCGGACACGTCCGTCACTACGCTCCTGACCGAGGCGTTCTTCGTGAAGTTTCTCGACATCCTCGGCTATCGTATCGAGGCGGAGGCCTGTGCGGTGTCGGGGGATCGTGTCCGTTCGGGGGAGCGTTGTTTCTTCAGTCCGTCGGCGGGAGGTATCGTGACCGAGGCGCACGCGGGTCGGGACGCGGTCCGTATCGGGGAGAACGCGGTGAAGCTCATCCGGCTATTCCTCGGTCATCGGCTCCGGTCTCTCCTTAAGGTCCGCGCGGGCGCAACCGATCTCGCCGAGGTCGGACGGATCCGAACCGGGTTTCTCCGGTACGCGCTCGGGAAGTGACCAGCGGATCCCGTATCCGTGTGATACAATCGGAGAAAAGGAAACAGACGTCTATGGGACTTCAGGAGCTCAATGAGCAGGTGAACCGGGCCGATTTCGACGGGAGCGGGCAGTTCCGAACGCAGTATGACCCGAAAGGCGATTCCGGATCGGAGGGCGGTGCGGCTGCGGCCGGCGTCCCGTTCGGGGCTGCGGCGTGGAACGAAATGCAGCGGCCGGTCCGTGACGGATTTCGTCGGTCGATGAGGAAATTCGTTTCGCGGCATCCCGTCGGGGTTTCGGTCGGGATCGTCGCGTTTCTCGTCGCGGTCGCGGTACTCAACTTCGTCTATTTCCGCTCGGCTCTTTTTTCGGAAGACCGGGTGAAGACCGAAATTACCGGACCGACCGATGTCGCGAGCGCGGAGTCGGTTACGTATACCATCCACTGGTCCAACGACAATATTCTTTCCGTCCGCGACTTTCAGGTCGCCGTCTCGGTCCCGCAGGAATTCCGTCCGGATGCGCTTCCTGGTATGACGGTGTCCGGAAATACGCTGACATTCCCGATCGGAGAAGCGAAGGGCGGAGCGACCGGAGACCTGCGCTTTTCCGGGAAGTTTTACGGTTCCCGCGGTCTCCTGACCTATTTCCAGACATCCGCGAGGTTTACGCCGGCCGGCCTTTCGGGCGCGTACGAGACATCCGCCCGGTTCGGAACGACGATCGTCTCGTCTCCGATTTCCATCGAGATGGTTTCTCCGCGCGAGGCGTCGTCGGGGAATCAGGCCGACTATGTCGTCTCGTACCGTAACGAGGGCGATATCGCCATCCAGAATCTGACCGTGAAGCTGACCTATCCCGACGGATTCGGGTTCGATCAGGCCGTGCCGAAACCGTCGGAGGGGAACGCCTCCTGGAGGATCGGCGCTCTCGCGCCCGGATCCGGAGGCGAAGTGCGCGTAAGCGGTATCCTGCGTGGCGACGAGAACCAGGCGAAGACGGTGATCGCCGAAATCGGCTCGGTGCAGGGGGACGGGACGTTCCTGGCGTATGACCGGAAGGAGCAGCAGACCCGCATCGTCGCGTCGCCGCTGTCGATCACTCAGACGGTGAACGGACGGCAGGAATACGCGGCGACTCCCGGAGAGAGGCTCAACTATAAGATCGACTATGCCAATCGCGGCAATATCGGTCTGCGCGACGTGATCATCACGATGGAGGTGAACGCGAACCTGTTGGATGTGACTCAGCTGTCGTTCGGGACCGGAGGGGGTTCGTACGACGTACAGCGTGGCGTCATCACTTGGCGGGCATCGGATATTCCCGGCCTTTCCAGACTTGAACCGCACCAGGGTGGAAGCGTCGTGTTTTCCGTACCGGTCAGAAAGGATATCGACTCCGGAAAGGGACTCGTTGTCAGATCGGTCGCGAAGATCGACAGTCCCGATGTTCCGTTCTCGTCCGGTTCGAGCAAGGTCGTGGCGAGCGACGCGATAGATGTCCGGATCGGGGCCGGCGCCGCCATCGAGGCGTCCGTGTACTATGCCGACGCGGTCCTACCGGGAAGCGGTCCGATTCCGCCACGCGTCGGGCAGGAGACGTCCTATGCCCTGCATCTGCGTGTCACGAACCTGCTCAATGATTTGTCGGGAGTGCGGGTGACGGCGACGATTCCGAACGGAGTCCGGTATGCGGGCGTCAAGTCTCCGGATTCCGAGACGGTCACGTATAACGAACGGACCGGACAGCTCGTCTGGGATATCGGTACGATGATTGGCGGTGGAAAGTCGGTCCGCGAACTCATCTTGCGGATGTCGCTTGTCCCGGGTCCGAACCTGGTGAACATGCAACCGGCTATTCTGCAGGACGCGGTGCTCGAGGGAACGGATTCGTTCACCAAGAAGTCCGTTTCCATCCGTACCGGATTCCGGACGACGAAAACTGTCGAAGGGGCCGGATCGCAGTCAGGTGAGGATACCGTTGCTCCGTAGGATATGCTTTCGATCGATCACATCGTCGGGAAGGCTCGGAGCGGTATGCTCCGAACGAGGGCGGGGGAAATCCCCGTCCCGTTCTTCATGCCGGACGCGACACGTGCCGCGGTCCGCGGCGTGACGCCGGAAGAGATCCGGAATGCCGGTACGCCGGCACTCGTGGTGAACACGTATCATCTCATGCTCGCTCCGGGCGAGGGTCTGATAGCGCAAGCCGGAGGCATACGGCCGTTCATGGGTTGGTCCGGTCCGGTCCTCTCCGATTCCGGCGGATACCAGGTATACTCGCTTATCCATCGGAACCCGGAGATGGGAAAGATAACGGAAGACGGGGCGGAGTTCCGTTCCGTCCTCGATGGCTCGAAGCGCCTTCTGACGCCGGAGCGTGCGATAGCCATCCAGTTCGATCTCGGGGTCGACATGATGGTGGTGCTCGACGATCCGAGGCCGAACGACGCGCCTCGCGGGGAGATCGCCGAGGCGGTCGAACGCTCGATCCGCTGGGCGCGGCGCTGTCGTGACGAGTTCGAACGGCAGGTCGCCGCGCGCGGTCTGACCGAGGAGACGAGACCCCTTCTGTTCGGTGTCGTACAGGGCGGACCGTTTCCGGAATTGCGTACCCGCTGCGCGGAAGGACTCGTAGAGATCGGCTTCGACGGGTACGGATTCGGCGGGCGACATGTCGATTCGGAGGGGAATTTCCTTGCGGATATCGTCTCGCATACCGCTTCGGTCATTCCCGAGGAGCGCGTGCGGTTCGCGCTCGGCGTAGGTACTCCCGAGGATATCGTCAGATTCCATCACGTCGGATGGGATATGTTCGACTGCGTGATCCCGACGAGGGAAGGAAGACACGGGCGTCTGTTCCGGAGGAACGGGGTGATTCCAAGACTGGAAACCGCAGAGACGGGGCATGCCCCGTCTCTACCGGAAGAATCATCCTATGAAACGATCAACATCAATAACGGCCGGTTCGCGGAGGATTTCGCACCGATCGATCCCGGTTGCGACTGTCCGCTTTGTACGAACCATTCCGCGGCCTATCTCCATCATCTCTTCCGCGTGAGCGATCCGCTCGGCGGACGGCTTGCGTCCATCCATAATCTCCGGTTCTACGCGCGTCTCATGGAGACGCTCCGCGAGGAGGGAAGGTGATTCCGTCTTCTTGCAAACAGATTTTGAATACAACCGTATGCCAACCGAACGCGAATTGCATGAACTGACGCCGGTCGAGGTGTTCGGACGTCTCGGGACGTCGGCGAACGGCCTTTCGGAGGAGGAGGCGTCCACGCGGCTCCGGACCGGCGGGGAGAACCGCATCGAGCGGAAGCGGAAGCTGACAGCTCCCGCACTTTTCCTTCGACAGTTCAACGACGTCTTCGTATGGATTCTCGGTGTCGCCGGTTTCGCGGCACTCCTGCTCGGCGAGTTCCGCGACACGTCGGTCATCCTGGTCATCATCCTCTCCAACGCGGTCATCGGCTTCATCCAGGAATATAAGGCCGAACGCATCATCGAGAAGCTGGCGAACTTCGTCGCCGACACGGCGACGGTGGTCCGCGACGGCGAGAAGCGCGAGGTACCGGTCACCGGACTCGTCACGGGCGACGTCGTTTTCCTCGACGCGGGAGCGAGCGTCCCGGCGGACGGATACGTGCTCGAGGCGTACAACCTCAAGGTGAACAGCTTCATTTTCACCGGCGAGTCGGTGCCGGAGAACCGTCTCGTCGGGCCGTCTCCGGACGTACCGGGCGGTGAGCCGCGGGACCTCGTCTTCATGGGGGAATCGGTCGCGTCCGGCGAGGCGCGCGTCGTCGTTTCCGGGACGGGCATGGCGACCAAACTCGGTCGCATGGCCGAACTTACGCGTACGATCGACCAGGATCCGACGCCGCTTCAGAAGAAGATGCACCGGTTCGGGAACGGGATCGCGTTCCTGTCGGTCTCCATCGGAGGCATCGTGATGATGATCGGGCATTCGCAGCATCTTCCGACCTACCAGTCTCTCCTGTTGGCACTCGCGCTTTCCGTATCGGTCGTGCCGGAGGGATTGCCCGCGGCGCTGTCCGTCTCCTTCGCGCTCGGCATGAAGCGCCTCCTGAAGAAACGCGTGCTCGCGAAGCGGCTCTCCGCGGTCGAGACGCTCGGGTCCGTCTCGGTCATCTGTTCGGACAAGACGGGGACGATCACGAAGAACGAGCTCTCGGTCACGAAGATCGTCCTCGGGACCGCGGAATACGATCTCTCCGGAATCGGGTACGAGCCGAAGGGGGACTTTTCCCGCGAGGGGAAACTCGTGAATCCTTCCCATATCCCGGGAGCCGAGATGCTGTTTCGGATAGGCGTGCTCTGTAACGACGCCTCGCTCGGGAAATCCGACGGACGGTATGTCGTGACCGGCGACCCGACCGAGGGCGCCATCATCGTCGCCGCGCGCAAGTACAACGCGCGTCCGGACTTCTTCGAGGTCGGGTATCGAAAGGTCGCCGAGAACCCCTTCGAGGCCGAGCGTCGGCGCATGAGCGTCATCTACGTGAACGCCGAGACGAGTTCGTTCGTGAAGGGCTCGCCGGACGCGCTGCTCGATCTTTGCGACGAATGGACGGACGGTGGGACGAAGAAGCCGTTCTCCGCGGAAGACAAGGCGGCGGTCCGGGCCGTATACGAGCGGCTGTCGGGGCAGGCCCTGCGCGTGCTCGCGTTCGCGTATCGGGACCTCGACGACGTTCCGGAAAAGAAGTATCCCGAGGAGATGGAGCGGAACCTCGTCTGGGCCGGGATGATGGCGATGATCGACCCGCCCCGCGAAGGGATCCGCGAGGCGATCGCCGAGTGCCGGACGCTCGGGGTGTCGGTCGTCATGGTCACCGGCGACTACGAGACGACGGCCCGTGCCATCGCGAGGAAGGCGAGCCTCTTCTCCGAGGAGGCGGATATACGGGTCGTGAACGGATCCTCCTTCGATGCGCTGCCGGACGCCGAGATCGTCTCGGCGGTCCGCGAGGGAGCGGTCTTCGCGCGTATCGCGCCCGAACAGAAGCTCCGCATAGCCTCGGCGCTTCAGAAGGCGGGAGAAGTCGTCGCGATGACCGGTGACGGCGTAAACGACGCCCTGGCGCTCAAGAAGGCCGATATCGGCGTGGCGATGGGTGTCATCGGGACCGACGTCTCCAAGGACGCGGCCGACATGATCCTTCTCGACGATCATTTCGCCTCGATCGTCTCGGCGGTCCGCGAGGGGCGGCGGATCTTCGAGAACCTCCGCAAGTTCGTCCACTACGTCTTCACCTCGAACGCGAGCGAGCTCTTCACCGTACTGCTGGGGTTCCTGCTTCATATCCCGTCACCGGTCTCGGCGGTGCAGATCCTCTCGATCGATCTCGCGACGGACGTGTTCCCGTCGTTTTCGCTTGGCGTCGAGCCGGAGGAACCCGATTCGATGAGTCATGCGACCCCCGCCAAGGGGCGGCGGATCATGGACGGTCGCGGCGTCGTCCGGCTGCTTTCGATCGGCGCGATCATGGCGGTCGGCGCCGTGACGGCGTTCCTGCTTGCGCTCATCCGCGAGGGGTGGACCTACGGAGCGTCGATCGACGCCTCCGCACCCGGATATCTCCATGCGACGACCGCGGCCTACGTGACGCTCGCCCTGACGCAGATGGCGAATCTCTTCCAATCGCGGAGCGAACGACGGTCGTTCTTCAGGATGCCGTTCTTCTCGAACCCGTGGGTCTTCGTCGGTTTCGGTGTGTCGCTCTCGATGCTCTTCCTGTTCACGAATGTTCCGTTTTTCCAGCGTGTTCTCGGTATGGCGCCGATCGAACGGGTCGACTGGATAGTCGCCTGGTGCTTCACCGCGCTCGTCTTCGTTTTCGAGGAGGCTCGAAAACGGAGGTTGTCGCGAAAATCATGATTCTGTTTCCTTAAAATAAAAAAAGTGCCGCGAGGTTTCGTGACACTTTTTGACTACCACAAACTAAGTCGATCTTCAGGTTAATTGCCTGAGCCGCTTTTGATTTCTGAAGCGTTTTGGTATCGGATATTGACTCAGAATAGTCCCGTTTTAAAGCCCGATGCTTGGAAGTTGTCCTTTATGGCCTGAATCGCTTCCGGGGTAGCATTTTTGATATTGTCTGAAAACGGAATTACTTCTTTGCATTTGGAACAAGCGAAGAAGATCTCGTTAGTACATCCACCGCGTTTGGTAGGTATTCGTTCGAAGGGTATGCCACGGCCGGTTTGATGGTCGCAGGGGAGTGATGTCGCTATGCCATCCGGTGGCGCAGTCTTTTTGAGTGTCTTCATGTTTGAATGACGGAAGACGACGGTTGCGATACCGATCAGAATGAGGCTGATGATGGTCAGATGGAGCCCGGAAGGAAGGATCGTTTCCATGATATTTCGGATGTTAAGTGTTTTGGTAAGGTAAGACGCGCTTCGTTTCTAGCATCGATGGGTCGTAACGTCAATCCACAGGCGTGTACTCAACGGTCTTCGTGGAACATTCATCCTCTTTACTTTTGGCTTGAAACGGGGTAGGTTTGAGGGGGGAAGAGCGGTATTTTCGGATATCGGAAGACTTTTTGAATGCATTGCTCCCCGTTGCCGGTTGACAGTTCATCGTACGAATCCGTCTCCGCGAGACCGAGTCTTCGAGGGCGTGGCGGTCCAGGACTCCTTGTCCCTGGATTGCTTCGGTCGAAAACTCCCTCGCAAAGACAGAGGCGTTGTCAGTTGTAAGTTGTGAGTTGTAAGCCTCTTTCCTGTTGTAAGTTGTGAGTTCATCCTTATGGCGCAGGTCGAGAACCTCATGGACAAGCTCGTGTCGCTCTCCAAGCGGCGCGGATTCGTGTTTCCCAGCTCCGAGATCTATGGCGGATTCGCCGCGGTTTATGATTTCGGCCCGTATGGGACCGAACTTGCGAAAAATATACGCGACGCGTGGTGGCAGGCGATGGTGCGTGACAACGAGAACATCGTCGGTCTCGACAGCGCGATTTTCATGCACCCCAAGGTCTGGGAGGCCTCGGGTCACGTCGGCGGATTCAGCGATCCGCTTGCGGAATGCCGGAAGTGCCATTCGCGGCTTCGCGTCGATCATCTGCTCGAGGAGGCCGGTGTCTTTGCCGACGAAAAGATGAGCGAGGACGAGATCAACGCGCTCTTTTCGGAGAACCGGGGCAAGGTCGTCTGTCCCAAGTGCGGCAGCCACGATTTCACCGAAGCGAAGAACTTCAATCTCCTCGTGCAGTCGAATCTTGGCAACTTCACCGGTGACTGGACCAAGGAGCCGACCTATCTCCGTGGCGAGACCTGTCAGGGCATCTACGTGAACTTCAAGAACGTGCTCGATTCGACCCGCGTCCGGGTGCCGTTCGGTATCGCGCAGATCGGCAAGGCGTTCCGGAACGAGATTACCGCGCGGCAGTTCATCTTCCGCAAACGCGAGTTCGAACAGATGGAGATGCAGTTCTTCGTGCATCCCGATACGGCAGCGGAGGCGTATGAGGAATGGCGCAAACGGCGGTGGCAGTACTACCTCGACCTGGGGCTCAGGGAGGAGAATCTTCGTTGGCACCAGCACGAGAACCTCGTCTTCTATGCCAAGGCCGCGTGGGACATCGAGTACAACTTCCCGTTCGGCTTCAAGGAGCTCGAGGGGGTGCATAATCGCAGCGACTACGACCTGACCCAGCATTCAAGGTTCTCGGGCGTCGACCTCTCGTACCGCGACCCGCAGACGGGGGAGAAGTACGTCCCGTGGATCGTCGAGACCTCGGTCGGTGTCGATCGAACCTTCCTTGCCGTGCTGACCGATGCGTATACCGAAGAGGAAGTGAAGGAAGGCGACGTCCGTGTCGTGCTCAAGTTCCCCAAGAAACTTGCGCCGGTCAAGGTCGCGGTCTTCCCGCTCCTGCGCAACAAGCCGGAACTCGTTGGCAAGGCGCGCGAGGTGTTCGATATGCTGAAGCGCGACTTCGCCACTGAATACGATGACAACGGCAATGTCGGCAAGCGCTACCGAAGACAGGACGAGATCGGCACGCCGTACTGTGTGACGGTCGATTTCGACACGATCGGTGCGGGTGAGAACCCGTCGGACGCCGATACCGTGACCGTCCGTGACCGCGATACTATGGAACAGGTCCGCGTCCCGCTCTCCGGTCTCAAGGAATATCTGTCGGAGAGCCTGAAGTAGGCTTATGTCATACCGGACTTTCGATCGGCGAATGCTTGGTTGACCCGGAGTGACAGAGTTTGAAGTCTGATTCGTGATTCTTGATTCCTTATTCTTCGGAAACGTATGAAATTCAAGAAACTCACCCTCGAGAACGGTCTGCGCGTAATCCTCGCTCCCATGACGGAGACGGGAACGGTGACGGTGCTCGTCATGACCGGCGTCGGGTCGCGTTTCGAGACGCGCAAGGAGAACGGTATAGCGCACTTCCTCGAGCACATGATGTTCAAGGGGACGG
>JAAXXG010000018.1:0-6368 GCA_013334575.1 Candidatus Moraniibacteriota bacterium
AACCTCCCCGCAGCCACGACGGTCAGGGTATCGGTATAATCGGTCGCCGCCGCCTGAACCGCAGTGATCTTCGCCCGTTCCGTCAGCGTCAGCACGTCTCCGTCCGTCGTCCCGCTCGAAGCGGCGATCGGCTGAAAAGTGGTCGAGAGCGCTCCTCCGGACGTCGTGTTCGTTCCGTTGTATTCCGAACCGTAGTTCGACGCCTGAGACACCGTTCCCGTCCCGGTCGCACTGTCCGTCGTAACGTCGACATCGAGCACGTATCCCGTTGTGGAAGCGAGATCGGACGGGGAATTGTCGACTGAGCCCGCCGTCGCTATCGACGCACCGGTCGATGCGGAACTGAGGGTAGCGGTCGCGCTTTTGACCCAGGCGATCCATCCGGAAGAGGCATTCGTGCCGATAGTCACCGTCCTCCCGGATGTGGAAGTCGTGGTAGTGGAAAGATTCGAGGTGAATGTGTCCGTATTTCCGGAAAGCGCGAATGAGAACGTCGCCGGAACGGTCGCGGACACCACTATCTGATCGTTCGAAACGATGGACAGCGCGTATCCGGAGGAATCGATGGCGGAAGGTCCGGTCGCTTGCGTCGTTATGGTGCCTGTCTTGTTATCCCCTGCCGTCGAGTTCGTCAGTGTGGTCGTTCCGGAAAAATTGAAACAGTACAGCGTCCCCGCGGTCAGGTCACCCGACGGGAAAGTGACGTCCTGCCCGGAAACAGTGGTAGCGGTCGCGATACTCGGCCAGGCAGTCGCACCGTTCGGTAGATTCGTCGTCGTCACCGTCCAGTTCGATGCGGTCGTTCCGACGGTAAACCCGGTCGGAAAGGTGACTTTCACCGTCGCCTCGGTCGCGGTCGATGCCGGCTTGGCACAGACCGTTCCTCCGGTCGCGGTCGATGCCGCAAGACGGTCGAGCCGTACCATCGCCTGCTGAAGACCTGCCGCTGATGCCGGTCTCGCGAAAAAAATCGGCAGGAGAGCGACGAATACCAAGGCCATCGCGTCGACATTGGCAATTCCGCGAATAAAAGGCTTCATATGGAAGTGTTTTGTGTTCGGATCCGACTTGCTCAGGCTTCAGTATAGCATATCGGAACGAGCTTTCCAAGCAGACTCAAAAGTTCGCTGCCGTCACCAATGTCAAGGTGTCCCCATAGTCTCCGGCAGCCGGCGTCACCGTGGACACCTTCGCTTTCAGAAGAAACGAGGCACGGCCAGTGGAAAGAGGATTATCCGAAGCGAAAATTTCGCGTGCGGCCGTCCCAACCGTTCCGACAACGGATCCGGACAGATCATACGGCGATACGATCGAAAACGGCCCCCCGCTGCCCTGCGTTACCGAAGCCCCCTGCAGACCGTACCCCGAAGACATGGAAGACAGATCGCCCGATGTCGCCGCGATAAGCGAAGACGTGCTGGAACTCAGAAGTCCGCCACTCGAGTCGGACACGAAGACCTTCCCTCCCGAGTTCCCATTGGTCGAAAAGTCGACCCAGACCCGGACAGGGCTGTCGGTTACCGTTCCCGCGACCAGGTTCCCGAAACTCACCGAAAACGGCGGCACACTTTCCGAATCCGTCGCGGATACGTCTATATCGAAGGAAAGCTGCGGCGAAACCGTCGCCGCGCTCGCGATCGGCCCGTACCCCGTCTCCGTGAACGCTCCTTGCATGGCCTTCACCTTGACCTTGTATGTCGTATTCGCCGACAAGCCGATCACGTCCGTCCCGGACGCCCCTCCCCAGGAAACATACGTCATATAGTCCTCGGATCCGAGCGAACTTCCGACGGTCATATCGCTCTGAACATACCGTGTCGTCGCGAAATCATCGGTACTTATCGCGACGGCGAACTTCGCGTCGGTAGGATTCCCGCCGGTGGCCAGCGTCAGATGGAGACGATCATAGTACGAACCGGGATTCGCGAATGTCGGGGCAAGAGGCGCGTTCGCCTGCTGTTCGAACATGAGTCCGGCTCCGATCCCGTACGAAGAACCCGAAAGATTTCCCGCCCCAGCCTCTCCAGCCAACCCGTCCATCCCGTATCCAGCCGATGTCATATTCTCCTCCCCGCCTCCGCCGAAACCGTATCCTTTCAGACGATAATTCGTGCTCGCAGGAAACGCGAACAAAAAGGCGACGAGCAGCGCCCCGATGGAAAGACCACCCCTATATCCGCTCCGACGCATAGCATTTCTCGATTCATGAGACGAACCGTCGTCGATCCGCCTCAGGAAGACCATTACGCCCCGACGATCACCACGACCGGAGACTTCGACGTCTCAGGATGCTTCGGATCGGCCGGTTTCACCGTGACCGAAGGATATGAGCCGATAAGAGCACCCTTCACGAGATCCGCGGCAGCCGATTGCCCTTCCGAGTAATAAACGGTCAAACCGGAATAGTCCCCGTCGGCATCCCCGGCAACCGCTTTCGAAAAGCCCGCTTTCGTAAGGATTCCGACTACCTTCCCGGCCGAACCCGAGGCGGCACCGCCATTCAGGACGGAAACCGCGACGGTCTCCTTCGCCGGTGTGGCGGAAACGGGCGTTTCGGTCGTCGGCTCGGAAGAAGCACCCGATTCCGGCTCCGACGATACGGAAGCATCGGATTCCTCCTTGACCGGCTTATCCGCGATAACGGCAATCGATTCCCGATCGGAATAGTGCGATTCGGTTATCTTCATTCCCAGATATGCGAAGAAACCCATGGAAAGCAGCAACACGAACAGAAACGATGCGAACACCGCCTTTCCAAGAAACGCGTCCCTACGGGCAGCGGACCCGACCACCGCCTCATGCGGCCGTTCGATGTCGGCCGCCACTCCCTGTCGTGACTCTCCGCTTTTCGTCATATCGCGATCGGTTACCTGAATGCGAAACCGTTTCCGCTTACCGTACGAATACGCGTTCAGTATATCACATTCGGATCGTCACGGCGTCCGCTACGCATCACGCTTGCGAGGATAAACGGCTCCGACGCGATGCTCCGGCGGAGCGGAAACGACCGAAAGCTTAAGCGGAACTTCCGACGATGCGTTCACGATCTCGTGACGCGACCCTGCCGGAACGACAACCGCCTCATCCGCGACGAGATCGAGAACACTTCCGTCAAGAATCAGTTTTGCCTGACCCTCCTCGACACGGATATACCGGTCATGATCAGCTCGGATCTCTTCTCCCGTTTCCTCGTCGGGCTCGAGCGACATGACGGACAGTTCGATTTTTTGTCCGATATGTACGGTTTCCTTGAAATTTCGGTTTCCGACCGACTTCGCCCTGATATTTCCAAAATAATGGCTCATATGCGCTTCAAAAGTCTGCTACATGGACAGTATACCACGCAGACGGCTGCCAGATCGGACGATTACCGCGACTTTTTCCGACAAAGCTTGCTTTTTTCCCATCTTTACGCTATAATGGCCTTGTAAGTTTTCTTTTTGGTTATCCCGAGAGGGAGCGCGTGGGTCCGGTAGACCTAAGGCGCGCCAGAAGAAGGTCGCCTTACACGTAAGTTCAGGATTCTGCGTAGATATGGCAAAGAAGCTCTACGTCGGTAATCTCTCCTACGGTACGACCGAAGAGTCGCTCCGCGCCGCTTTCGAGCAGGCAGGAACCGTCGTCTCGGTCGCCGTCATCATGGACAAGATGACCGGCCGCTCCCGCGGTTTCGGTTTCGTCGAGATGGAGGACGCCGACATGGACAAGGCCATCGAAATGTGGAACGGGAAGGAACTTGACGGTCGCGAACTCGTTGTCAACGAGGCTCGCCCGCTCGAGGATCGCCCGCGCCGCGACGATCGCCCGCGCTACTAAGGGTAGCCAAGGAAAAAGACCCGCACCGGCGGGTCTTTTTTCGTGTTCGGGTTCATGCAAATCGTGACAGGAGGACCAGGGAGATGAGAGCGAATGCGACTCCTACCACCTCCTGCCAGACAAGTCGCTCATGAAATTGGGTAACCCCGAGAAAGACGAGGAGAATCGCGCAGGTTACCGCATATAACACGCCGAGGGTCGAAAGTTTCAGGTGACGCATAGTAAAAAACCAACCGACCGCCGTCAAGGCGTATATCGTAGCCCCGAGCAGCAGCGAATGCCATCCCGAAAACCCCGGCTGCAGAGACGACCTTTTGACGAGATAATCCGCACCGACGGTAACGATAGACAACGCTACGCAGACGAGGATTGAAATAATAGCTGGACTCATACGTTTTTTAGCGTCAGCTAAATACATCGGACAGTTCGGAAGGTGTGGAGACCAGGCTATCCGGATGCGACGCCCGTAACGCCGCATCGGAGTTGAATCCCCAGGTCACCGCCACCGACCGCACCCCCGCTTCGCGCGCCGCCTCGATATCCCGGACCTCGTCCCCGACATACCAGGTCGCACTCGGAGCGAATCCGACCTTCCGGACCAGCCTTCGGATGGAACGGGCCTTACCGAAGATATTGCGTTCCGAACGGACGATATCGAAGTACTGCCACATCCCCTCCCTCTTCAGGATCTTCCTGATATTTCGGGTATCGTTCGTCGACAGGATGGCAAGCAGATATCCTTCTTCGTGCAGCCGTGCTATCGCATCCGAAACGCCCTCGATCAAAGGCAGTTCGTCGCATGTCTTCCGGAAGTATCGACGGAATTTTCGCACGAACGCGAGCAGCTTCCGGTCTGGAATTCCAAGCCGTTTCACTGCCTCCCGAAGGGAAAGATCCCGGAGCTCTCCGGCTTCCCCGGCATCGAATCGGAACCCTTCCCGGCTCACGAACGCAAGAAAGACCGGATACGTATCCGCTATCGTGCCGTCGAAATCGAAGATGATGAGTCTGCGTGACATGGGTCCTGATCAAATATGTACACCTCAAAGATGGCACACGAGGATACACGGGTCAACCCACTCGGAAAGTTCCGCCTGAGCCGCGACGTAGCCGCGGACATTCTCCGCGACACCCCTGTGAATGCCGAGGTGCAAATGTTTCCGCTCGCCGTCCGTCTCGGATGAGTACCCCGTCCCGAGATTTCCAAGGAAGTCTCCCGCTCGAAAAACCTTTCCGACCGACACCGGAACGCTCGACAACCTCAGGTGTCCATACACGACCGTTATCGGCGCGCCGTCATATTCGCACGATTCGACGACGACGCCTCCGTATCCGGACGCATACCGCTTGTCGAGCAGCTTCCCATCGCAGACCGCCGACACCGCTACGTCGGTATCGGCTTCCTCCGGGAATATCTCGAAGTCGGCCCCGGTATGATAGCCGGTAAAGCGTTCGGGCCGGACCGGCGAGGTTTTCGGCGTCACATAGATGCCGAACGGTTTCTTCGTGACCCGTTCGCCCGCGCGCACAAGCGGCGCCACGAACCCGGCACTATCCATCCGAACGGTCGGTGAGGATGGTTCCGGAATCGCTTCCTGCGCCGCCGGGTCTGAAGAAGTCCCTTCCGATTCCGATATCGGCTGCGACGACGGGACGGACAGGAACCTGAAAACGACCAGCGACGCGACGACGCATATCGCCGATACCGCCGCGAACGAAATGATCCGTTTTCTTTCCATACGTCCGTTACCGGATGTCGCCGAACCTATCGACCGGGATATGGCAGTACGGCACACCTCCGGACCTGTCATAGTAATCCTGATGATAGTCCTCCGCCTTATAGAAGACCTCGGCAGGGACGACTCCCGTCCGTACGTCGTACCCCCGAGCGCGAAGAATGTCGATCAGTTCCCCGACGATCCGCTTCTGGTTCTCGTCCGTATAAAAGACCGCCGAGCGGTACTGCGGGCCGATATCCGGCCCCTGTCGATCGATCTCGGTAGGATCGTGGATCTCGAAGAACCGCCTCGCGACCTCACGATAATCGATCATAGCCGGATCAAAAGCCACCTCGACCGTCTCGGCATGCCCCGTCCTTCCCGAAGACACCTCCTCGTAGGTCGGATCCGGAAGAGAACCGCCCATATATCCCGAGCGCACCGACAAGACACCGTCGAGCCGCTTCATCCAGTACTCGATGCCCCAGAAACATCCGCCCGCAAAATAGGCCGTTTCGGTATTCTGCGCGTTCATAGGATTTTCAGTTACGGATTATTCCGACTCATAATCGGAATATCGGCATCCTGACTCTGAATAACGCATTATGCCGATATCAAGATGCTCCCACATGTCATTCCGGGCTTCCGACCGGCGTATGCGGGTTGACCCGGAATCCACATCCTCCCCGCTCTCACATCTTGTATCCCGGATCAAGTCACGTCGTTCGAGAACGACTGTGACAAGTCCGGGATGACAGAAGGCTATTCCTTTTCTTTCTCAAACTCAAGCGAGATCGAATTGACGCAGTGTCGCACATTCTTCGGCGTCATCCC
>JAAXXG010000018.1:6378-12682 GCA_013334575.1 Candidatus Moraniibacteriota bacterium
ACCCGTAAACACGTGTCCGAGATGCGCCCCGCAGGACGAGCAGGTAATCTCGGTCCGTCGCCCGTCCGCATCGGGAACGCGCGTGACCGCACCGGCAATCTCGTCGTCGAAGCTCGGCCAGCCGCAGCCGGAAGGAAACTTGTCGCGGGAACGATAGAGCGCGGCGCCGCAACGCCGGCAACGATACGTCCCCGATTCGAAGAAATCGTCATACTTCCCCGAGAACGGAGGCTCCGTCCCCTTGCCGACGATCACGCGCTCTTCTTCGGGGGTCAGTCCGCGGTTCATAGAGGCATACCATGAGTCCGCACGCTCCCGCCTTCCGACGCTTCAAGGCGGAGAGCATCCATGCCGCTACTGTACTCCCGATCACGCGAGAACGCCACGATTCCGCCGAAGCAAGGCGAGCGTAAACGCGACGACCGCGGCCGCGAACAGAAACGGCAGGTACGGCCGCACATCGAACAGCCATCCCGCCGCAATCGGACCTACGATCATCGAGAGCGACATGACCGACGCGGACATGCCGAGCAGCTCCCCGCGACGGGCTTCGTCGTGAGAGAACCGGTCATTCATGGTAACCCGGATAACCGGCTGAACGAGCGACAAAAGGAAGACTCCGAACGCGAAAGCCGCAGGAAACGGCAGTCCCATGATCAGGAACGCAGCCGAAAGCAGAACGAGCAGGACCGGTTCGAGCGCCCGCTCGTCGAATCGGCGGAACCAGAACCGCTTGAGCAGAAATCCCTGATTGAAGACGATCATGGCCCCGACGAAGGCCGTAAAGACTCCGACCATGGCCTCGCCCGCGCCGAACAACCTTCCCATATAGAGCGCGAACACGGCTTGCTGCGCGGCGAACGCCGTCCCGAACAGGAACCAGGCAAGGAAGACCGGACGGAGGTCGCGGTCGCGGAAGGCGTTGCGGATCGGAAGCGTCGGATCGAAGTCCGACAGGGTAGGCGTTCGTTCCACCGCCCCCTTCCGGGTTTCCGGCAGCCACCGGGCCGCCATGAGCAGATTGAGGAACGAAAGCCCGGCTACGAACCAGAACGGCAATCGATGGTCGATGTTCCCCAAAAGACCGCCGATCATGGGTCCGAGGATGAATCCGACCCCGAACACGGCCCCGATCGATCCGAGGTTCCGCATCCGTTCCTTCCGGTCCTTCGCGATATCGGACAGGGCGCTCTGTGCCGTCGAGATGTTTCCCGCCGCGAGCCCGTCGATGATGCGTCCGAGATACAGGACCCAGAGCTGCCGTCCGGCGGCGAACACGATCCATCCGAGGCAGGTGCTCGCGATACTGACAAGGAAAACAGGACGGCGCCCGTACCGGTCGGACAGGGCGCCGAGCATGGGTGCCGACAGGAACGAGAAGAACGCGAATGCGACGAACAGTCCCGTCACCGCGAAGGGAGAAGGATCGAACGACTGCACGAAGAACGGCATGATCGGCACCACGACGCCGATACCAAGCACGTCGACGAATACGGTGAAGAGAACGACTGTCTTCTTGGAGAGTGATATGCGCATAAGCAGCAGTCTATCACGTTTCCGCATACAAGAAAACGGTCCGAAGACCGTTTATCCCGTCATGCGTCTCATCTAGCTTCCAGCGGGTATACGTCGTAGGCGACCTCCTCGTACGGGTGGGCAGATTTCATGGCGACGATGACCATGTCGATCGTTTCCTCGGTGACGAGCACCTCGATCCGTTCCTCCTCGACCGCTTCCGGCCTACCGACTTCGCCGATTGTGGGATTCGCACCATCGCCCGGCAGGAATCGTCCCGTTCCACGCGAACTGAACGAACAGAACGAATAGTTCCCGATCCTCCCGGCACCAGCTTTGCCCATCGCATCCCTGACCGCGTCCGCGTTCGGAACCGGAACGAACGTGACGAGCTTGTAGGTCTTCATAATGAAATCATTCAAAGCTTCGCAAACGCTTCGACGAACTCCTCGTCGGTCGCGACAACGCCCTCAAGCACCGAACACTCCTTCCCCTGCCAATGCGGAAGCCCTTTCATGTTCTTGCGGGTAACCCGCTCGGCAAGCGAGCGATCCGCGCCGGTAGCACTCATGAAAAACTGAACGCCTCCCTCGAAGATCTCCTCACACGAATGCACGCTTCCGCTCTCATCCGCGCAGTGGAGACAGAAATCCGACTGCTCGTTTCCTCCTGCAAAATCCTCTTTCTTCTCAAGCGGCATCCCGCACGCGTGGCAGAACGTATTCATAGGTACATATTTACTGATAAATTCCTCTTCCTTGTCATTCCGGCCCCCGAGCCGGAATCCATTCCCTGGATCCCGGGTCAAGCCCGGGATGACACTCCCTTACGGGCAATTACCCCCTTCTTCACCTTAAATCGGTACCAGCCGAATCCGACGGGAAGAAAAAAGGTCAGGGCATAGTAGAGATATACGTCGGGCTTGTAGTAGCCCGCCGAACCGAAAAGCTTCACGATGAAAAGGTAATCGAGGATTACGGCTATAATTGTCCAGATGATGCCGAGTCCGAAATAGCACATGAGTTCTTCCCTCTTGATCTTCTTCCAAAGAACCCAGAGCGTGAACGCCACACCAAGCGGAGTGATATAGTACCCTATCATACCCTGCGGCACGACCGAAAAGAGCGCGATTCCAAGCACATAACCGAACAGCCAAAGCACGAATCCCCAAAAAACTGTGCCCTGGAACATCCTCTTGTCATCGTTTTTCATGAGATTTCGCTATGGATTATGTATTTCAGTATACACTCCTCCCCAGCAGAAAAATTACATGCCCATATACGGGTATTTAATTTGTAGACGCACATTTCGCAGCACTTCCACTTAATCAAAAAGTTCTGGAGGATGAATCAAAGAAACATCTCGAAATCCGCCTTTTGTCCCCCTTCCTTCAAATCGAAGCCAGCCCTTATCTTCGCCTCCGAGAAACAACCCACAGACATCAGACGGCGCGACTATAACTTCAGAATATACAGGAGACAACTGAATGAGTACAACGTTTTTTAACTGTTCAAAAACAAAATTAATTGGCATTTCAGGACTTAATGATGATTGTAAACATCCATGGAACACACAGAAAATATGATCAAGAGGCAAATTATAAGCCGCCAATTCTTTCACTAACTCGCGGAAATCATAACCAACTATATCCGATGGAGACAATAAACACACGAGAGCAGTATTCGGTTCATATCGCTTGTGCTTCCCTAGCAGCTTTTTCTGAATCGTCTCCGAAAGTGGTCCATCTAAGCATTCTACTATTTCCAGTTCGCGAACACTCATCAAATTGCCGCCAGTTTTCTCTTCAGATTTAATCGTCCCAATTAAGGCGTCCGGCGGATCCTGTGCTGGCTTTGTAAACCACCATTCCTCGCCGGTATCCTGTTTCATCGCGAGCGCCATTATCGCTGAAACATACATCTCCTTGTTTCTTTTCATTGCGCGATGCTTCCACGCCTCTTCAACCCCAATGTCAAACTCATTTTGAAATTCAAAAAACCTCTTCCAAAAACCAAAGTATCCCCAGCATGGATTAAACCAGGTAATCTCTCGTCCCTTCAAATAATCCAGATGCTGCGGAAAACCCATAGTCAACAATGATATTAACTATAGAATTCAATATCCTTTTTAGCATTCCTTCTTAAGCACTCACTTCCTGTCCTTCCAGTTCCACCATTTGAGTTTTTCCGAATCGCGGTCCTCGGGCTTCGTATTCGCATAATATACTGCCAAGCGAAAGACATACAGGAGGCAGCGGTCCTGGACCGTGCCCGCCCAGCGGTTCGACCGCTCATAGAGCCGCTCGGGATCTCGCCCCCGCAGGTCGGCCACACGACGGACACCGATCTTCCGAAGGTCCTCCGCGATGGACTTCCCCACGCCTGGAATTTCGGTCAGATTCCCAGTTTTCCGGCCTAAAAACATACGTCCGTGTTTACGAAGACGACGATACGGTCCACAGCATCGAGAACAGCTCCTTCATCATCCGGACGATATAGACATCCTCGACGAGAACCGCCAAAGGCGCCTCCGGCTGCCAGATGACCATCTTGTTGCCGTAGAGCATGAACGAGGAGCGGAACGGGTTTTCCACCCGAAGAATCCGGGTCTCGCGCATCTCCCGCGCATCACGGGATACAAGAGTATCGGGAATCTCGCCCGGAAGCGTCAGTACCTTGATGGACACACCCCGCTTCACCCTCCGCCGTATCCACTCCTTCTCGATATCCCACGAGACGAATCTGATAAAATCCTCCGCCGAACCGCAGAATAGAATCTCGGCATGTTCCTCCTCAACGGACTGTTTGAAGATCTTTACGTATTGCTCACGACCCTGCAGGACCTTGATCCTGGTCGCTCCCCCGCCCTGATGATAATAGGCCAGCAGATCCGGCATTTCCGCCACCAGGCCTTCATCCACCTCGGAAAGTTCACGCTTTCTCATGCGAAGCGCCTCGAGTACCGTACTCGGCGGCTCCACCATAAAGCTGCGCGAATACTTCTCGCGATCGGAATACCGGACAAGCCCGTGTTCCTCAAGAGACCGGATGACCTTGTAGACGTTTGGACGGGAAATGCCCAGATGTTTGGCGACCTCGGATATGAGACTTGGCCCAAGCTTGAGCGAGACGACATACAGCTCCGCCTCCATGTCCCCCACCCCGAGCTCCCGAAGCGATGCGTATAGACTTCCGAACATCTCCTTCTCTTTCATAATGCCGTATTCAGGTCATTGGTATGGTTCAAGTGTATACTTTATATATACGTATGTCAATATTTATGCTTTATTTAGCCAAAATATATTGACATTAAGTTTTTCATGTGCTAATATTCCCCTTCGGACTCTTCTTTCACAACACAATAAGAGTATGAAACGAAGCCAAACCGGACATGAGACGGGGCAACCATGCGATATTCAATAACAAATAACTCACAGCAGGAGGAAAAACGATGAATCAACCATCACACAGCATGAAGACCGTCCTAATAATCGGGGGACATCGGGAATAGGTCTCGAGACAGCCCGAATGTTCAGCGAGAATCATAATGTCCTCATCATCGGAAGAAACGTCAAGAAAATCGCCAACGACCCCACGTTGCATGGATCACTGAAACTATCGTTCGATATTTGCGACCACACGAAGCTCGACGATCTGTCGGAGTTTCTCTTAGGAATCGGCATCGATAAGGTCGTGCACTGCGCCGGAATATTCAGGCGCAACGGGTCGGAAGACCAAGCGTACCGTGAGGCGTACCGGGCGACGAAAATGGGCGGGGTGGAACTGATACGCCGCCTGATGACGGAATGCCCGGGTCGAATCACGCATGTCTGCGCGGTCAGCTCTCTCTTCACGCTAATGCCGGACTCTCTCGTACCATCCTTCGAAAAGGGTGTTCAGAAGGAGCTGGAACGGTCGATTCTTGGCCTGGAAGGCGTAATAGCAAACTGCGTCGCTCCCGGTCTGACCAGAACACCGATGGTCGTGGCCGCGTATGGAGAAAGCGGCATCAAAGAGATACTGAGCCGCTCTCCGGGAAGCAGGATTCTGGATCCGACCGAGGTCGCTAGGGAAATCTATTCTCTCTGCAACCAGGAACGCGTTACGGGATCGATTGTTCCTATCGATGACGACACGCTGTTACTATGAATCAAATTTCACAACGAAACTGGAGACTGTCATGAACAAGTCCGCGTTAAAAAAACTGGTTATTCTCGACAAGATCATCCTGTCGGGAGATCAATGGAAAAGGCTTCGCTCCTTGGCGGATGAGGTCGTGGAATATTCCGGCTTAACGCCGCAGCAGATAACCAAAAAACTGCAGCACGAGCAGGCACATGACCCTGGAGCGGTATGCTTCACGGCGCTTGCCATGGAGGAAGTTACGATTCGCGAGCTCAACGCACGGTTATCCGGAGCGGATGCGGTCGTAACCTGCTGGACCAACATTCCTGACGATGTCCTCCAGAGTAATCCGCAGATTCGGCATATCGGGTTCTGGACGAACCTGGTAAATCACCGTATCAACCTGGAGTTAGCGAGAGCGATGAGTATTACCGTCACCCATATTCCCGACTACGGAACCACCGCGGTCGCGGAGTACGTTTTCTCCCTTCTCCACGAGATGTACCGACGGGTTTCGAAACAGGCAAAGGACGTCGCGAGAGGAAGATGGTCGTACGAATTGCTGAAAACCGCACTCTATGTCCCGTCAATCGACGCGATTCCGTATCACACGCTCGAAGACAAGACGCTCGGCATCATCGGGTTCGGCAGGATCGGCCAGAGAG
>JAAXXG010000019.1 GCA_013334575.1 Candidatus Moraniibacteriota bacterium
GGACACAACGTCTTCCTCGGTCTCGGTTCCGGCAACTTCACGATGAGCGGATCGGGAACCGACGCGAGCAACATGACCGCCGTCGGTGACAACACCCTGACCGCCATCGCGAACGAGACGGGAAGCACCGCCGTGGGTTCGAGCGCGCTCCGGTACAGCACCGGCGACTACAACACCGCTTTCGGTTCGTTCGCCCTCGGCAACGGGGAGGCGGGATACCAGAACGTGGGCGTCGGCGCCTATGCCCTCTATGGCGCCGCCATCGGGTACAGCAACGTGGCGGTCGGTTCCATGGCGCTGTACTCCTCCTACGACGGTGTCCAGAACGTCGCCATCGGAGAGAGCGCTCTCTATTCGGCTGATTCCGGTTCCTATAACATCGCCATCGGACATCAGGCCGGCAACAACCTCACGACCGGCTCCTCCAACATCCTTATCGGATACGACATCGACGCCCCGAGCGCGACCGGCAGCAGCCAGCTCAGTATCGGCAACCTCATCTTCGCCACCGGAGGCTTCGGGACCGGAACGACTGCCGGGACGGGGAACGTGGGGATCGGGACGGCGAGTCCGGGAGTGAGACTCCATGTCGCATCTTCGTCGGATACGAATATCTTCCGGCTTCAGGACAGCGACGGAACCTGTAGCGCGAATCCGGAGTCGGGCTCTGTCACCTGGACCTGTTCTTCGGATCGTCGGCTGAAGACGGATATCGTCGATGCTCCTTCGGTCCTGTCGGATCTGATGAAACTCGATATCAGGCAATATATTGTCCGAGCGTCAGGTGATACTCTTATCGGAGTCATCGCGCAGGAAGCGCAATCGGTCATGCCGAATCTCGTCTCGCAGGGAGACGACGGATATCTCCGGGTGTCGGAGCTGAACAGTTGGCAGCTTATCAAGGCCATTCAGGAAGAACAGGGAGAGATAATGGAAATGAAAGAATCCTTTTCGAAGACTCTTTCGGAGATATCGTTACGGACCGATGCGAATGCTTCGACGCTCGGCGAGCTGCAGGCATCGGTCGATGAACAGCTTTCGGTCATCGGGGACAGCCTGAAATCGATCGGCATCGAGTCCGGTTCGCTCGATGAACGGATGACCGCCACGGACAGCCGCATCCTTACCGCCGAGAACGAACTTGTCGATCTCAGGACCGTTTCGGCGGAACAGGATGTCCGACTCGCGACTCTCGAGTCCGAAGTGGCGACGCTCCGTGACGAGAACTCGGTTATCATGGATTTTTTCCAGACGCTGGACCTGAATCATGTCGTCATGCGCGATCGAAACGGGAATGTCGACCTGCTGGGCGGCAGACTTTCCGCGGGGATCCTTCAGGCCGAGAAACTCTGTCTCGAAGATGTCTGCGTTACCAAGAATCAACTCCGGGGCATGCTCGATGCGGCCGGTCAGGTTGTCGCGGACGGGGCGGGATCCGATGCCTCGGAAGACGGTTCGGTTGCCGGAGCCTCGATCGATTCGTCGGCCGCGACATTCGAGACATGGGCCTCGAACATGGACGAAAACTGGTCGGGGGACTATCTCATGGTGATGGATGAAGGCGTATACGGATCGACGGACGTGGCGACCGCCGGTTATTCCGTTTCGTATCGTGTCGATCTGTCCGGTTCGGAGGCGAAGGCCAAATTGACGGTAAAATTCCCCAAGAATGATTCGACGACCGGTATAGATCGCGTGACCGCGCTTCGGGTCTTCGTTCCGGACGGAAGCTGGCTCTTCGCGTTGGGCGGGAATGACGGCGCTCCGAGCTTCGGCTCTTTCCGGGGTAGGAAATATTTCGCGGTTCCGGTCCGGATTCCGGACGGATCCGGACAGGAAGTCAGGTTGGAGTACGTTCTTCCCGATGCGGCGACGGCAGCGCCGTATGATCTGAAGGTCGAACGGCAGACGGGAGTCGGAGAAATCCCATTCACATTCACCGGAATCGGTGCGGACGGTGCGGAAACGGACAAACAGTCGACGCTCGATTCGGCAGGCTTCGTCCTGGGCGATGACTGACCCTTTCGGCGCATGAGGCTGGCATGAGTCGCGACGAAGGTGAGGATCTGTGATTTCCGACACGCTCTTCAGTGCACATCTGCCTGATCTGGCGTTCAGGAACCTGATATAATGGTATATCTCCTATGCGAAAAAACACATATCCGGTCATTGTCATCGCTACGCTCATTTTCGCTCTCGTCGTCGAGTCCGTTTTCCTATTCCGCTTCCGGGCGGAGGCGGAACGAAAAAGAGACGTCGCGACATTGACTTTGCAGGATATCGGAAAAGGGATAGACGGTGTCCGCGTACAGATCAAAATCAAAAAGACCGTCAATGGGAGCGAATATACCGATTCCATCTATTACTCGCCAGACGAGTGGGCCCGGCTTTCGAGGGAGGATGTTGAAGAGGCGGTTCGGCAACGCATAGAGAGTTGGACAAAGACCGTGAATATCGCCTCTTCCCCGGTTTCGAAGCCGACGATCGAGCCTGTCCCGGGTGCCGAAACGGGAGCCGATACCCCTGCGGCGGAGTGAGATCGAACCGCTCCGTTCCGGTTTCGGAAAGCAGTCATCGAGAAACATGAAGTCCATACATCCATCAAAATCCTTTTTTCTGCTCCTTGTCGCGACGGCATTTTTTGGGTTTCCTTCTTTCGCGCGGGCCGCTGACCGTTATTGGGTGGGAGGGACGGGAAACTGGTCCGATGCGGCGAATCATTGGTCGGATGTGTCGGGCGGCACTCCGGATGCCGGATTCCTGCCCACGCTCGGGGATAATGCCTTTTTCAATTCCGCATCCAACGCGAACGGTTATACGGTGACCGTCGATGCCGCGGCATATTGCCAGGACCTCTCTTTCGTTAATCCGGCTTCGGGAGTCGTCACGTTTGCCGGGAGTGCCGCGCTTTCTATCAATGGCAATGCGAGTTTCGCTTCCGGCATGACGAACAACTATACCGGCGCGATTACGTTTTCGGCTGGGACGGGAAAGTATGTCGGCGGGCAGGACGGTGGGCCGACCAAGGTGGTTTTCAGCTCCGACGGCACGAAGATGTATATTTCGGGGGATAATACGAACAAGATTTTTCAATATACTCTCGGAACCGCCTGGGATACCGCGACAGCCGTCTATGTGTCGAAATCGTTCACCGTCACGACACAGGACGCAACGCCTATCGGACTTGCCTTCAGTTCCGACGGGTTGAATATGTACGTACTGGGCGCGGCAAATAAAAATGTCTATCAGTATACCCTTTCCGTCGCCTGGGATATTTCGACCGCTTCATATGCATCGAAGCTTGCCTCTGTCGGCGGGCAGGATACGGCTCCCAAAAGTGTCGTTTTCAGTTCCGACGGAACGGGGATGTACGTGTCGGGGGATACGAATAATTCCATTTACCAATATACTCTCGGCACTCCATGGGATGTCTCGACCGCCGCATATGTGAAGTCAGTGTCAGTCAGTGCGAAGAGCAGTTATCCGTATGGCGTCTTTTTCGCTCCTGATGGTGCGAAAATGTATGTGACGGATGAATTCAGCAACGTTGTCTATCAGTATGCCCTTTCCGTTGCCTGGGACGTCTCCACTGCCGTTTACGCGGTTACTTCCATCGATCTCAGTGCTCAGGACTCGCTGTCTTACGGGACCGCCCTCAGTTCCGATGGCACGAGGATGTATTTGATGGGTAGAAGCAACGGGACCGTTTTTCAATACAACCTCGGCGTTGCTTGGGATGTCTCGTCCGCATCATTGAATACGCTCTTGACTCCAAAGACGCTTGCCAGAAACGGGGTTTCGATCGGAAGTTCGGTAACTTTCAACGGTCTCGACGGATGGTGGCAACTGCAGGATTCTTTCGCGACGACCGGTTCGGTTACTCTGACATCGGGCACGCTCGACACGAACAGTCAGAGCATCTCGTCCTCAACGTTCGCGACGGCAGCGGGGACCAAAAAACTCTTACTTGGTACGTCCACGTGGACGGTTACCGGTAACGGCGCGACCGTTTGGAGCTGGTCGACAACCGATGCGGATATGTTGGGCCGGCAGGGGGCTATAGCTGCCTCGTACTCGGGCTCCTCCGGTACCAGGACCATCACGATGGGGTCCGATGCTTCCAACCCAAGCCTCTCGGTCGCCGGAGGAAGCGACACAGTCACCATTTCCGCGGCGAGTCTCAACAATCTCAACTTCACCGGTTTTTCCGGTACTTTGTCTTCGTCTACCGGCGCACTCTCGGTCTATGGAGGACTGACGCTCTCGTCTGGCATGACGAATAACGATACCGCGGCGATTACGATGAAGGCGACTTCGATAGCAGACGTCAGTTCATTTACCGGTTTTCTTTATAAGGCCGTTTTCAATCCGGACGGTACGAAACTGTATGTGATTGCCTATGATACTGTCCTCGAGTTTTCCCTTTCCACTGCCTGGGACCTTTCGACCGCCTCGTATGCCTACAAGTACAAGAACGCATCGTCGGAATCGCTTTATTTTAGAGGACTCTCTTTCAGTCCCGATGGTACTATTATGTATCTGTCGGGTACGACCACCGTCTACCAATACGCCCTCTCTACTGCCTGGGACGTCTCTACAGCCTCGTATACCTCGAAATCGAAATATGTTTATACGCAGGACAACAATCCCTGGGGGCTTGCTTTCAGTCCGGATGGAACGAAGATGTATGTGTCCGGAAGTGCGTACAACAAGGTTTATCAATACGACCTTTCCACTCCCTGGGACGTTTCGACCGCCATATATGAGTCGAAATCCGCAGCTGTCGGAACGCAGGATGATGCGCCGGGCGGTATCGCTTTTAACTCCGACGGGACAAAGATGTACATAGTGGGAAGCGTGAACGATACCGTGTTCCAGTATGCGCTTGGTGCCGCTTGGGACGTCTCGACCGCCGCGTACGTGTCGAAATCCATATATGTCGGGACTCAGGATACCTTTCCGTATGGTGTTGTTTTCAGCCCTGACGGCACGAAGATGTTCGTAGCCGGGGGTGGGAATAACATCGTCTATCGGTACTCCCTTTCCACTCCATGGGATGTTTCGGCGGCGAGTCTCTCGGTCATTTCTCCGCAGAAGACGATCGCTACCAATGGTAAGTCGCTTGGCGGCAATCTGACGTTCAACGGTGTCGGCGGCGCCTGGCAGCTTTCGGATGCTCTCACGCTCGGTGTCACCAAGGTTCTGACATTGACGAACGGTTCGTTCGATGACGGCGGAAAGGACGTTTCGACCGGACTTTTTTCCTCGAGCAACTCGAATCCGAGGACGCTTACCAAGGGTGCCGGCACCTGGTCGCTTACCGGCACGGGTACCGTCTGGGATGCCGGCACGTCTACGAATCTTACCCTTGCCGACACCGGAACGACCAAGTTGACGAACAACTCCACGTCCGCGAAGACATTCGCCGGCGGTGGAATGACGACCTATTCCACCCTGTGGAACGCGACCGGCGGCACGGGCACCGTCACGATAACCGGTTCCAATGCGTTCAATATTTTCCGGTCGGATGCCGGACGAACGAATCTCTTCACCGCCGGAACGACGCAGACCGCCAAGGCGTTCCTGCTTAACGGATCCTTGGGAAACCTGATAACCCTGGGCAGCACCTCGACTTCGCCGTTTTTCCTCATGAACACGGGCCCCTGGGTCATGGCCTCTTATATTTCCGTGAGCTATTCGACCGTTACGCCGGCGTCCGGGGTGTGGTATGCCGGACCCGGCTCCACCGACGGCGGCAATAATTCCGGGTGGAATTTTACATCGTATCCGAACATAAACACCGTACAGGGTGACGTCCAGTTTCTCGGCGATATCCGGTCGAATTGATGTGGTGTTTTAAGATCGGAACGCTTTTCCCGTGGTACATAGAAGGTTTGTTATGAGGTTTGTATCCCGGATGTTTCCGCTTCGTTTCCACCAAGGGCTCTGCTTGTTCCGATAGCGTATATCCTGTACAATCCAGGGGAAGAAAATCCGAACCTAATCCGATAGGATTTCACTATGCTGGGAACGCAAGAAACAACTAGTTTCCGTCAGGAAGGAGCCGAAAGACCATCTTCGGTTCAGCAGTCGGCTGTACGGCAGGAGCATTCGACTCCTCAGTCCGGACAGAAGTCTTCGTATCCGGTTCTTTCCCGGGTTCTTGATGCGGTCATCACGACGAGTCTCGTCGCCATATTCTTCGGAATCCCAGTATTCTTCACGGGTTTCTCGTTGCAGGGTATCGCGTTCGATAAACAGCTCTATTTCTATTTTTGGCTCCTTATCGGGCTGGTCGCCTGGGTATCCAAGGGGGTGGCTGTCGGCGAGATGCGTGTCCGCAGGACGCCGCTCGATATTCCGGTACTGGCGTTCTTGGGGGTATACGGACTCGCAACCGCGCTGTCTGTGAACCGTTGGACCTCTTTCTGGGGATCATTCGGGGATCCGTCCCGCGGATTCCTCTCGGTCGCCGCACTTGTTCTCGCCTATTTCCTCATTACGAGCCACTATAACCGGAAGCGCGCGGGGCTCATGTTCGGAGGAATCGTCGTATCCTCGCTTCTCGTGACGCTCTGGAGTTTTCTGGCAGTCATGGGAATCCGGTTTCTTCCGGCCGTGGTCGAACCGTACGCTCCGATATCGCTGCTCGGTACGTTGACGACTCTTTCGACATTCCTGGCAGCCGTTCCGGTCGTGCTTATGACGGCGCTGTTCCTCGCGTTCCGCGAGGACGGCGGAATCGCGAAGACTTGGAAGCGCTGGGCGGTCGCCGGTTTTCTGCTCGCCGGCCTCCTGTTGGATCTGTTCCTGCTCTTGGCGCTCTATTCGTTCGTGACTTGGCCGGTGGTCATCGGCGGCCTGGGTTTCTTCCTTATCTTCATCCTCGCTCAGATCGTACGACCGGCGGAGCAGTGGGTGTGGGTTCCGATGGCGGCGTTCGTCGTCGTCTTCGCGTTTCTCATGTTCGGAAGCGTCCGTATCGCGCGGGTCAATCTGCCGGTCGAGGTCATTCCCAAGCTCTCGTTCGCGTTCGATATCGCCAAGGAAGCCGTCCGTCACAAGTTTTTCCTGGGTTCCGGCCCCGCGACCTACGGTTCCGTGTTCTCGCTGTATCGGCCGGTCGAGTACAATCAGAATTCGCTCTTCACGCTCCGGTTCGACCAGACACCAGGCATATTCCTTGAGGCACTTTCGACTATCGGTGTCGTCGGGACGATTGCCTATCTCGTACTCGCGCTCTCGTTCGTCAGTGTCGGCATCTATCTTCTCTCGCGGAATCGGAGCCGTAACAAGATTCTTTCCCTGGGTCTCTGGAGCCTTTCCATGATGTTCTTCATCGGGAGCTTCATCGCGGCGTTCAACGGGCCGATCCTGCTGTTCGCGTCGGTCGTCGCCTCGCTTTCCATCGTGACGGCGCTTGCCGAGAGCGGGAGTGAGGAGCGGTTCCTCTCGCTTTCTCTCAAGGCGTCCCCGAAGTTCGCCTTGGCGCTTGCTTTCATCTTCATGGTGGTTTCCGCCGGGGTCGCGTTCCTTTTCGTCTTCCTTGGGAAGGTCCTGGTCGCGGACATCTCTGCCGGTCGGGTCGCCCGTTCCTCACAAGTCGACGATCAGTCGGTCGCGGGACTCGGTCGGGCTGCCAGTCTCAATCCCCAGGAACGTCAGTATCTCGTGAGCCTTGGGCAGACCTATATCGCGCTTGCCAATCGTGAAGCGGCGAAGCCGGAAGGGGAGCGCGATACCGACAAGGTGGCGGCGTATATCCGGGAGGCGTTCCGCGTGACTGAGATCGCGCGTACGCTCGCGCCGGAAGACGTTCGGACGGCGGAGGCACTCGGTCTCATTTATGAAAGCGGTTCGCTTTACTCCGGTGACGTCATCCCGAAGGCTGTCGAGGCATACCAGAAGGCCTCGGATCTTGAGCCGAGCAATCCGGTACTGCTCGTGAAGATCGGTCAGCTCAAGCGCGCACAGGCGGATCAGATGGAGGAAGGGAAGGAAAAGAAAGCTCTCTATCAGGAAGCGGCCGGATATTTCGACCAGGCGATCGGGAAGAAAGACGACTTCGGACTCGCGTATTACAACCGTGCCGTGGCCGAATCCAGAGTCGGAAGTTACGAGGAGGCCATCGGTTCGGCGCAAAAAGCGGTCGATCTCGAATCGCAGAACGTGACGTTCCGATACGCCCTCGGTTCGGCGTATCAGCTTCGTAAGCAGGATGGCGATCTTGATCGGGCGGAGTCGATCTATCTCGGGCTCCTGAAGGAAAACGAGAAGCTCGTCGATGTTCGGCTTGCGCTCGGGCTCCTGTACGAGCAGAAGAAGGATCAGGCGTCGGCGCTCGTCCAATATCGGAAGCTTATCGATTCCATTCCAGACGGATCCGATGGCGATGCGCTTCGTAAGCAGGTCGGTGCGTTCATCGATACGCTCGAGAAAGGGGGGAGCAACGTGGACAAATCCGCTCCGCAGCAGGCGGAGTCGGCTTCCGCGCCCGAGGCATCGAATCCTCCGGTTCCGTCGGTTCCAACGGTCACGTCGACTCCTCAGGCGGGCCAGTAACGGTCGGAATTCCGGCATCTACCGCTCCCCGGTCCGGGTCGGGGAGCGGTCTGCGTATCTTCGGGGCGGAATTCCCGTTTCCCGCTCCGTATACGGGACTTGACAGGTTTTTCCCGGTCGCCTATCATGGAAATCACTTGTCTCGGGAAAAGTAGGAACGTCGAGGCAGTGTGGACCCCTTGCGATGAGATGTCGATCCGGGAATCCTTCCCTGATTTTCATTTCCGCGCAAACGAATCTTGACAATCCATTCCGGCTGTCGGAACCCGAACCTGAACGTCCGCGGAAACGGGCACGGGGGAAGTCGCCGGAGAGGTCAAGCAACATGTCATCGGCATGTGCGGTCGTATCGCGATGATGCGCTCCGTATGTGGCCGATGAGGAGAAGAAGACGACAGGGGACGGAAGTTTCCTGTTGTCAACCGCTTCTGTCCGCGTCCTCCCGACGCAAGTCGGAAGGCTGCGGACGAAGTGAAGGAAAGAAGAAGGTTACTGACGCATGTGGTGGATGCCTTGACTCGAATGAGCGATGAAGGACGTAGCAGGCTGCGAAAAGCCTCGGGGAGCTGTCAAGCAAGCTTTGATCCGGGGATATCCGAATGGGGAAACCCCGCCGACCTCGTGTCGGCGAACGTGATCCGAATACATAGGGTCGCGTAGCACACCCTGGGAACTGAAACATCTTAGTACCAGGAGGAAGAGAAATCAGATGAGATTCCGGGAGTAGTGGCGAGCGAAACCGGAAGAGCCTAAACCGACAGGCTTGCCTGTCGGGGTTGCGGGGCGGTCGGACTCGGTTGACCGGGGTCCTGCATCGTTTTTTAGCGGAAGCGTTTGGAAAGACGCACCAAAGGGGGTAACAGTCCCGTACGCGAAAAGAAACGATGTCGGATGCGATCGTACCCAAGTAGGGCGGGACCGGAGAAATCCCGTTTGAAGCTGGGAGCACTAACTTCCAAGGCTAAATATCATTCGAGATCGATAGCGAACTAGTACCGTGAGGGAAAGGTGAAAAGTATCCCGAGAGGGAGGTGAAATAGACCTGAAACCACATGCTAACAAAGAGTCGGAGCCTCGGCGCAAGCCGGGGTGACGGCGTGCTTTTTGTAGCACGATCCAACGAGTTTGTTCTACGCGGCAGTCTAAGGGGGTAAGAACTCCGGAGACATAGTGAAAGCGAGCCTGATAAGGGCGTTCGTCGCGTGGACAAGACCCGAAGCCGGACGAGCTACGCTTGAGCAGGGTGAAGCGCGGGTAAAACCGCGTGGAGGCCCGCACCCACGAGTCGTGCGACTCTCGGGGATGACTTGAGCGTAGAGGAGAAATTCCAATCGAGTTCGGCAATAGCTGGTTCTCTCCGAAATAGCTTGAGGGCTAGCGTCCTGACACTCTGCCTCGGAGGTAGAGCTACTGGATGAGGATTCGCGGTTCGCCGTAGGGTCTTCAACCAAACTCCGAATGCCGAGGTACGTTATCAGGGCAGTCAGAACTCCGGGGCTAAGCTCGGAGCTCAAAAGGGAAACAGCCCAGACCGCAAGCTAAGGTCCCGAAATCCATGTTCAGTGGGAAAGGAGGTGGAGTTTCACAGACACCTAGGAGGTTGGCTTAGAAGCAGCCATCCTTTAAAGAGTGCGTAATAGCTCACTAGTCTAGAGACTCCGCGCCGACAATGTAACGGGGCTCAAACATGGTACCGAAGCTGCGGGACCGGCGTAAGCCGGTCGGTAGGAGAGCGTTCCGTATGCGCCGAAGCGGGTGGGGCGACCCCCCGTGGAGCGTACGGAAGTGAGAATGTTGGAATGAGTAACCGCAATCAGAGTGAGATCCTCTGACACCGAAAGTTCAAGGTTTCCTGGGCCATGGTGATCATCCCAGGGTTAGTCGGTCCTAAGGCGAGGCCGAAAGGCGTAGTCGATGGATGGCAGGTCAATATTCCTGCACTATGCATGTATTCGATGGAGTGACGCATTCCTGTACCCTTTGCATCTTATCGGATTGATGTGAGCGTTTCGAGGATGTCCCGCAGGCAAATCCACGGGACACAAGTCCGAGGAACGTTCCGATTTCCGTCGCAAGACGGGGAAAGAAAGGGGAGCGGAGTGCCAAGAAAAGCTTCTAAGGTTCGTACATGCGTATCCGTACCGCAAACCGACACAGGTGAACTGGGCGAGTAGCCTAAGGTGAACGGGAGAGTCTTCGTTAAGGAACTCGGCAAAAAAGCTAGACGTACGTTCGCAAGATGTCTTGCCGGCCCGCAAGGGTCGGCCGCAGCGAAAGTTTTCCAACCGACTGTTTATCAAAAACACAGCTCTCTGCAAACCCGCAAGGGGAAGTATAGGGGGTGACGCCTGACCAGTGCCGGAACGTTAACGGGAGCGGTTCACGCCAATCCCCGAAGCGCCGGTGAACGTCGGCGATAACTATAATCGTCCTAAGGTAGCGAAATTCCTTGTCAGGTAAGTTCTGACCCGCATGAAAGGCGTAACGAGTTGGAAACTGTCTCAACGAAGATCCCGGTGAAATTGCAATGACGGTAAAGATGCCGTCGCCCTGCAGCAAGACGAAAAGACCCCATGGAGCTTTACTACAACTTGGTATTGACGCGATATTTTTGTTGCCGAGCATAGGTGGGAGACTGTGAAGTCCCGATTCCGGTCGGGATGGAGTCACAAGTGGAATACCACCCTGCAAAAGTGTCGCTTCTCACCCGCTGCCGTCTATCCGGCAGGGGGACAGTGCCTGGTGGGTAGTTTGACTGGGGCGGTCGCCTCCTAAAAGGCAACGGAGGCGTTTACAAAGGTCGGCTAGGCCCGGATGGAAATCGGGCCGATAGCGCAAACGCACAAGCCGGCTTTACTGAAAGACCGATCAGTCGATCAGTTCCGAAAGGAGAAGTTAGTGAACCGACCATCGCTCGTAGGAGCGTGGAAGATCATCAGATAAAAGTTACCCTGGGGATAACAGGCTGATCTTGCCCAAGAGTCCATATCGACGGCAAGGTTTGGCACCTCGATGT
>JAAXXG010000007.1 GCA_013334575.1 Candidatus Moraniibacteriota bacterium
CCTTGATGGTGTCGTCGGCGATCTTCGTCGAAGTCACCGTTCCGGAGCCGATGGTCGTCGTGATGGAGGTGGCGCCGCTTCCGGAGACGTCTCCCGAGAGGGTGACGGTCTGGTTGCCGGTGAGGTACGTCGGAGTCCAACTGGTCCACCCGGTCCCATCAGAACGAAGAAGATTCCCAGCCGTACCAGCAGAGGAAAGACCCGTCCCTCCATAGGACGCACCAATCAATCCTCCGTGCCACGTACCGGAAGCGACGGTCCCGACTGTCACGATATTCGCGGAACCGCCCCACGTCGAAAGCGCCGTATTCTCTACGTTACCGAGACCGACATCGGAACCGGAAAGCTGTGCCCATGCGGCATCGGTCCCGTTCGACTGGAGAACTCGACCGACGGAGCCGAGCGCGAGCCGGGTCCACTTCGCCGTCGAACCCTGTCCCGTAATAAGATCTCCGCGCTGTACCGTTCCGGTTGTCGTATCGGTATGTGTCGCCGAGAGAAGACCATGCGAACTCCCCCCTAATCCGGAACAGGCTCCCCAGACCGGAACTCCGCCGTTAACAACGAGACACTCCCCATCTACACCGATTCCGAGAGTCGAAAGCGTCGTAGAATCGGCGGCGAAGAGAATATCACCAAAAGCGTACGATGAAAGTCCGGTCCCACCACGAGCGACCGCGATCGTTCCGGAAACGATATCGGATGCGGCATGCGTATGGGAAAGCGCAGCCTTTCCGGAAAGCTGGGTTTGAATATTCCCAGTCACACCGGAAAGATACGAAAGTTCCGAAAGCGTCGCCCCGCCGAAGGTTTGTGCCGCATCGAACGAGATCGTACCCGTCATCGTCCCACCGGAAAGAGACAGGAACGAACCTGATGCTCCGGTCAGTATCTGACTGAATGCGGCTCCGTCGTTGGAAAGCTGCCAGACTCCGGCTACGGAGTCGTAACGAAGGGTTGGCTTCGCGGCGGAGGATGAAACCGAGAGATCGAAGTTGGCAACTCCGAGTCCTGTGCCGTTTCCGATGACGAAAGAGTCTGAATCGGTCCCGGAATCCGTATTCTGATCGTGCAACCTTCCGTCATTACCGAGCACGAGCTGTTTCGTCCCTGTCCCCGTCGGCAGCAGGGCGATATCCAGTTTTCCACCCTTTCCGATCGTCGGAATGTTGCCCGACTTGGTACCGACGATCTTGCCACCGAGCGAAGCGGCATTGGACGCGTTGAAAGCGGACGGAACGGAAGCGATTCTCTTCCGAGGAATCATCTCGGAATCGTTTCCGACCCTGATGCCGAGGAAGTAATCCCGAGTCATATCGGAGAACAAGTCCCGAGGAAGCGGCACTGTCTCTCCGAGCGACGTCCGAACGATACCTCCGCGCACGTCGACTTCTTTGGTTTCCTCCCAGAGACGCCCCGAAGCGTCGGAGGCCGTGATATCCGAACGGTCCTGCGAATAAATCGCGAAACGGACCGGAAGCGTTCCGCTCACCGTCTCGTTCCGATCGTCGAACAACGAAAGTGATATGCTTATCTGGTCGAGCGACTGCGCCAAAACCGGTCGCGGTTCACCCTGCCACCGTATGATCGTCCCTACCCCTAAGATTCCAGCGAGGACGAGTATGAAGATGTTCCGGATTTTTTGTGTTACATACTCTGTCATGCGGGTTGCACGGACGCCTCGGATAAGACGCCCTCTATCCCTGAAATTCTACCATGAAAAACGCCTCTCTCAAAGCTTCACTGACTCCTGTCAACCGTCCATCCGAACACCTCCCCGATCGCACCCGCGATGAGCTCGAACAGCGAGATTTCCTTGGCACCGGTATACACCGCATATGGGTCGGATTCCGCCTTCATCCCCCACTTATCCTGCGCGGAAATGACATAGACGTACGTCGATGCGGATGACACGTTCGGAATCACGACACTGTGGTTCGTCCCGAATGCCTCCTCGGTAATAACCGCCTCGGCCTGACCGACTCCTTTCCCGTACGAAAGCGTGGATCGTGCCGGCTTGTTCGTTTCCCAGGTAACGACCAACTCTCCGCCACTCTTCCCTTTGCCGGAAAACGCCTCTCCGTGTACCGAGTCGATGGAAAGCGGCGACGGGTCGGATTCCGGGACGAACAATCCCATTTCACCGCCGACGGCGATCTCGCCGGTCCGGTAATGCTCACTCCGATACGGAGCCAGGGAATCGGGAAGCGATTCCGGAGCCGGGTTCGAATTCTCCGGCACGAAGGACGGACTCTCGGTCTTGATAGTGACCGGAGCCGCCTGCATCGGCTCTTCGAAGGAAAGAGAGCGGCGTGTTATGCGCCACGAAACGGCGGCGATCGAAACAAGGACGACTGCCGTCGCGAGGATTATATACTTGTTTCGGAAGAGATGTCGGAGCCTTCGGAAAACTCCACCGTTGCCGGACATCGGACCCCCCTGTCCCGTCTCTGGCATACTGGAATGACAAGACCGCGATAACCTTTTTATGATAGCACGGAATGGCGATCCGACGAAAGAATGCGAAACCGCTCCGACCTTGTTATTTCGACGTATTTCCACTATCCTTCGGGAAGAAATCCGAACCGAAGCCAATACCTATGGAAACCCAGAACCGGACGAAGCGAAACGCCGCGGTCGTCATCATGGCCGGCGGATCCGGCACCAGACTCTGGCCGCTCTCCCGCAAAGGTCGACCGAAACAGTTCCGGTCGTTCATCTCCGACAAGACCCTGCTAGAGGAGACGTATGACCGTGCGTCGCTAGTCGTCCCGAAAGACCGCATATTCATATCCGGAACCGAAGCCTACAGGGATATGATCCTCGAGATCCTCCCGGGCCTCGGAGAGGATCACCTGTTACTCGAGCCGTCGCCGAGAGGAACGGGCCCGGCGATCGGACTCATCGCGACGATGCTCGGAAAACGGTTTCCGGGCATCACGGTGGCAACCATCGCTTCCGATCACGCTATCGAAGGAAACGCCGAGTTCGCATCATCGCTCGGAGCCTGCATCGACCTCGTAACGAAAAACCCGAAAACGCTCGGGATTCTCGGTATAAATCCCACGAAGCCGGATACGGGACTCGGATATGTCCGCACCGGACGAGAAATCACCGACAGCGGTTCCGAACGGGCCTTCTTCGTGGACGCTTTCAAGGAAAAACCGGATCGGAAAACAGCCGAAACGTATCTCGCGGATTGGCGATACCTCTGGAATGCGGGATATTTCGTGTTCCGTACCGATTCCATGACCGACTGGCTCCGGGACTACGCACCGGAACTCTCCGAAATCCTGACACGGATCGATGGCGGGGCCCCTCTCGATGAAACCTACGCCGAAGCCGCGAACGAACCCATCGATACGCTGCTCGCGGAACGTCTCCCGGCCGAATCTCGGATCGTCGTTCCGACCTCGATCAAGTGGAGTGACGTCGGCACCTGGGGATCGCTCTTCGAATTCCTCGTACACCGGAACAACGAGAGCAGCTTCCGGTTCGGAAACGCGGTCGAGCTGGAAGGATCGGGAAATCTCATCTACGGAAACGACACGCGGACCGTCACAGTATTCGGAGTCGACGACCTCGTCGTGGTCGATACCGACGATACCGTACTTGTCACAAGTCGCGAGCGTGCAGGAGACATAAAATCGCTCATCGAAGAGCTGAAGAGAAAAGGGCGGGACGACCTTCTCTGAGACCGGCCGAAAGATTTCCGAAATGCCGTCAGGACGAGAAGCCGCCTCCATCTTCCGCTGTATCGCTCCCGCCACGGTCGAGCCATTCCTGCAGGATGATTCTGGCGGCTTCCTGGTCATCGAAGCGCGATATTCGTTTAATACCCCGTTCCCGAAGGTTCGCTTCGGCCATTTTCGTCGTGAACATCTCGTCCTGATAGGCGATTCCGATACCGGGAAACGCGTTTAAAACGGCCTCGCCGAAACGCTCGCCCTCATAGACGGATTCCTTCCGGTTCACATACGACGGGATACCGATGACCACGGTTCCGATTCCCCGTTCGGAGAAAAGTCCGCCGAGACGAGAAAGAAGGGTTCGGTCATTCCGAAGCGTCGTAAGCGAGAACGCGATGCGGGTCTCCGCATCCGCGAACGAGACGCCTACGTCGGAAGCGCCCCAGTCTATGCCGAGAAAATTGTCTCCGAACGTTCCGTTCATCTCGAATTCGTCGTTACGGATTTCCCGGTTCAGGTCCGCGTTACGATTTCCGTTCCCCGCTCCGTCACGATGATCGTATCCTCGAAATGGGCGGAAAGGCTTCCGTCACGGGTAACGTACGTCCATCCGTCCGGCGCCATCCGAAGCGCATATCCTCCCACGTTTATCATTGGCTCAAGCGCGACCGTCATGCCTTTACGGAAAGAGAACTCAGGCACGCGCGAATCGACATAATTCGGTATCTGCGGATCTTCGTGCAGTTCGCGCCCGACGCCGTGACCGACCAGGTCCCGCACGACCGAGAATCCGTCTTCCCGGACACGGCGTTCGACTGCCCGAGCGAAGTCCGACAACCGCGCGCCGGACCGGATCTTCCCGATACCACGGTCAAGAGCCTCCCGGGTCGCTATGACAAGTCGGTGTGCCTCGTCGGACACGGTGCCGATCTCTTTCGTGCGGGCCATGTCCGAGACCATCCCCTGAAACCGCATGCCGATATCGATCTTCAGGAGATCCCCTTCCCGAAGAATCCTCTTCGGCGACGGAATCCCGTGAACCACCTCGTCATTGAGGGATACACAGGCGGCGGCCGGAAACGGCTTTCCCCATTCGGCACCGTATCCCTTGAACACGGGAATACCCCCTTGACGTCTGATCGACTCATCCGCAAGGTCGCCAAGTTCCCCGGTGGAAACGCCCGGCCGCGCGGCGCCGAGAAGTTCTTCCATCACGGCGGCAAGCCGTCGGCCCGACTCACGAAGATCGTCGAGTTCGCGTTCCGTCTTTATAAGAGCGTTCGTATCCATACGCGGATCGGGGTTCATTTACGCCTGACAGCGGAGGCTATCATTCCGAAAATCTCCTCGGCAGAACGGTCACCCGGGACACGTAACAGTATCCCGTTTTTTTCGAAGTCGTCGATAACCGGCATGGTCTCGTCGCGGAAGATGCGATACCGTTTGCGGACACCCTCTTCCGTATCGTCGGCACGCTGCGAAACGGGAGACCCGCAGGAAGGACAGGCCGATCCGCGTGTCGGCAGATCTGCACCGAGAATAAGTTTCCTGCCGCAGACACCGCACGAATACCGCCTCGAGATACGTTCTACGGCGTCCTCTTCGGACAGATCGATGAGAATCGCTTTCCGGAGTTCCCGTCCCGAACCGACGATCGCGGACATGACCGACGGTATCTGACTCTCGCGACGCGGTGCACCGTCTATGACGACCGGCCGGGATGGACCGATACGCCGCAGCTCGTTCTCGAGGATCGCACGGACGATACCGTCCGGAACCAGTTCCCGACGGGTGTTGATGATCTCCGAGAGCGCCTCTCCGAACGGCGTCGCCTCCCCAGCCGCCGCGCGCAACGCGGCACCCATATCGACGTGAACCGCGCCGAACTCCCGTCCGAACAGGTCGGCCTGCGTGCTCTTCCCGCTTCCCGGAGGCCCGAGCAGGATATAGGCGACCGGTTTGGCCGCTCCGTCGTTATGGACATTCCCGTTCATCTCTTTCTTCGAAAAGGGACCGTTCGGTACGAGCGGAAAGCGCTCAGAATCCCTCGTAGCTACGCATGGAAAGCTGTCCCTCCATATGCTTCATGAGTTCGAGGACCACCGAAACCACGATGAGGATAGAGACACCTCCCAGCGTGAGCGACTGAATGTTCGTTACGTTCTGAAGGACCGAAGGCAAAACGGCGATGATGCCGAGAAAAAGCGCTCCGCCCAGGGTAATCCTGTTGATGACGCGTCCGAGATATTCCGCCGTCGCCGTTCCGGGACGGATTCCCGGAACGAACCCCCCTTGCCGCTGAAGGTTCTCCGCGATCTTGAACGGATCGAAGACTACGGCGGTATAGAAGTAGGTGAAAAGGACGACCAGAAGGAAATACAGTCCCGCATAGACCCACTGATCGGAAAGGAAGACATCCACGGCTACCGCGACGTCGGCAACCTTTCCGGATCCGGACTGGGCGAGATACCCCGCCGCCATCTTCGGGATAAGGATGATGGAAACGGCGAAGATGATCGGGATGACCCCGGCCTGGTTCACCCGAAGTGGCAGGTGCGTCGACGCGCCGCCGTAGACGCGAGCGCCGCGGAGACGTTTCGCGTACGAGACGGGAATGACGCGCTGTCCGTCATTGACGAAGACGACTCCGGCGATCGTCACGACACCGACCGCGAGAAACAGGAGGTACGAGAATATCTGTGCCGGATCCCATGTCGAGACGAACCGGGCGAACGATACCGGCAACCCGGCGATAATACCCGCAAAAATCATCATGGAAACCCCGTTTCCGAGACCCTGTTCGGTAATGAGTTCTCCAAGCCACATAAGAAAGACGGTTCCCGCGACAGCCGTAAGAATCATGACTGAAAGCATGGGGGCGGAAGCGATCGCGATGACGCCCTGCGATCGAAACAACGTGATCATTCCGAACGCCTGCACCGCAGCCAAAGGCAGCGTGAGCCACCGGGTCCACATCGTGAACTTACGGCGCCCCGCCTCCCCCTCTTCCTTCTGGATCCGTTCGAGCGCAGGAACGGCCATCGTCAGGAGCTGCATGATGATGGAAGCCGAGATATACGGCGCGACCCCAAGAATTACGACGGATACACCCTTCAGGCCGCCACCCGAGAAGGCGTTGAGAAGTCCGAGCATGCTGTTCTGGTCGAACAGATTCGACAGGACCGCCAGGTCGACGCCGGGAAGCGGTATGTTCGCCGCGAACCGATAGACGACAAGAACTCCGAGGATGAAGAGAATCTTCCCTCGGAGTTCCGGAACGGAATAGATCTGCCTGAGTGCGCGCATCATGACGGTAGTGGTACGACGGTTACCTGACAAGGTAAAGTATACCGCAAACCGCGGCGTCAGTCCTCCTTGACGGTCCCACCCGCCTTCTTCACGGCCTCGAGTGCCGTGTCGGAGAACCGGATTCGGGAATCGAAGGTAAGCGCCTTCGAAAGCTCGCCACTTCCGACTACCTTGAATCCGCCCTCGACGTGCTTCGGCGAGAAGAGCTTCTTGCCGAGAATGGTCTCCCGGCTGACCTCTTCGCCCGCGGAAAAATGTCGCTCAAGAAAACCGAGCGTGAGCGCGACGCGCTTCGGACGGGGGGATTTGAACCCCTTTACCTTTTTCAGCCGTTCGACAAGCGAGGAGCGTCCCCCCTCGAACAGAGGATCGATCGAGGCACCGGAACGGGCTTTCTGTCCCTTGGTACCGCGACCGGCGGTCTTTCCACGACGGCCGCCGCGACCGACGCGCTTACGCTCCGGTTTCTTGGCTACGGAAAGAGTATTGATCTGCATACGTTTCGGACTTACTGCTGGTTCTCTCCCGCCTTCGGAGCCGTCTCCTCCTTCTGGACGGAGGCCTCGTTCTTCAGCTGCGAGAAGGCACGTACGGTAGCCCGGGAAAGATTGAGGGCATTCGATGACCCGAGCGACTTGGAAACGATATCCTTCACGCCCAAAAGGTCGGCCACCGCGCGGACCGCTCCGCCGGCGATGAGACCGCGGCCGGCCTTTGCGGGCTTGAGCAGGACCTTCGCACTCCCTTCCTTGGCATACACGTCATGCGCGATGGTTCCCCCGACAAGCGAAACGGAGACGAGGTGCTTCTTCGCGTCGTTGAACGCCTTCTGGATGGCGTCGGACACGTCGTTCCCCTTCGCGACACCCACGCCGACCTTGCCCTTGCGGTTTCCGATGACAAGCGTCGCACGGAACCGGAACCGGCGACCACCCTTCACGACACGGGTCACGCGGTCAAGCGAGAGGAGCTTCTGATCGTATTCGGGCCGCTCGCGGCGTCCGCCTCCCCGACGAGGCCTTCCCTGCTGCTGTTTCATTGCCATAGTCGTCGTACAAAGGAATTAGAACTGAAGCCCGGCCTCGCGGGCGCCGTCAGCCACGGCCTTCACCTTCCCGTGATACCGATATCCGGAACGGTCAAACACGACGGAGCGGACCCCTTGCGCGAGACACTTCTCACCGATAAGCTTCCCGACTAGGAACGCTCCCTCGACGGTGTTCTTCGCGTCCTTCCCGAGGTCTCGAATCGAGGCCGAAAGGACGGTTTTTCCGGACAGGTCGTCGATAACCTGCACGGACAGGGTCCGGAGACTCCGGAATACGGAGAGTCTCGGCCGTTCGGCCGTTCCGGAAATCTTCGCGCGGACACGGCGCGCGCGCGCCTTTCGTTCCCGGTTCCTGAATATCTGCTTCAGCATACGCGTATGGACTTGGATATGCGATTAGGAAGACGACTTCTTCCCTTCCTTCCGACGGACGAGCTCACCGACATAACGGAACCCCTTCCCCTTGTACGGCTCGACCGGCTTCAGGTCACGGATCTCCGCGGCGAACTGACCGACCTGCTGCTTGTCGATTCCGGCGATCGAAAGGACGTTCCCCTCGATCTTCGCGTCGATACCGGAGGGGATTTCAACCTCGACCGGATGCGAGAAGCCGAGCGCGAGGACGATCTTCTTTCCCTGGACGTTCATGCGGTACCCGACACCGTTGAGCTCGAGACGCTTCTCAAACCCCTTGGTCACCCCCTCGACGAGGTTCCCGATCACCTTGGCGGTGGTTCCCCAGACCGCGGAGGCCTTCTTCGATTCCCCGACCTTCTCGACGGTGAACGTTCCATCGGAAAGCGTCACGCGGACGTCGACATGATGCGCGAAGGAGAGTTCCCCTTTCGGGCCCTTCACGGTCACGACGTTCGCCTTGACGCCTGCTTCGACGCCCTGCGGGACGGGTATCGGCATTTTCCCTATACGACTCATAACGGCTTCGTTATATCCCCATTTACACGCGACTACCAGACCTCGCAGAGGTACTCTCCGCCCAGCCCCTTCTTGTACGCGTCCTCGCCGCTCATGACTCCCTGCGAGGTCGAGATGACCGCGACTCCGTACCCGTTCTTCACCTTGCGGATCTCACCCTTCTTCGCGTAGACGCGACATCCCTCCTTGCTCACGCGGCGGATACCGGTAATCGCCGGGTCGCGACGAAGGAGCGTCTTCTCCACATAGCGGAGCGTGATCTCAAGCGTTTCCTTTTTGCCGGTCTCGTCCGCATGTTTCGCGACGCCGCCGATAAACCCACGGGATAGGAGGGTCTCCGCGATGGCGAGCTTGAGTTTCGACGCGGGCATCGACACCGACAAATGTCCGGCGCGCTGTGCATTCCTGATCCTGGTGAGCATGTCTGCGATGGGATCCAACATAGTCTAGGTCTTACTGAATATCCGGCTTCCCGTCTCCGTCGCCTGAAGCGGCGGACGCGGAAACCGTTCCGATTACCACGAGGACTTCCGGACTCCCGGAATCTCGCCCTTGGACGCGAGCTCCCGGAAACAGATCCGGCAGAGGTCGTACCGGCGAAGGTACCCGTGCTTCCGACCGCACTTCCAACACCGCCGCACGATGCGCGTCGAGAATTTAGGATGCTTTTCCGCTCTCGCCACCACTGAAGTCTTCGCCATAAGAGAATACGTTTAGGATCGGTTTACGCCTCGTCCGTCCGGAACGGGAAACCGAGCTTCCGGAACAGTTCCAGTCCGCTCTTCCGGTCCTTCGCGGTCGTCGTAACCGTGACCTGGAGGCCGAAGATCGTCTGCACCTTCTCGGGAACGATTTCCGGGAAGATCATATGCTCGCGGAGTCCGATATTGCAGTTCCCGGAGGCGTCGACCGACGAGACCGGAATACCCTGGAAGTCACGGGTACGGGGAAGCGTCGCGTAGAGGAACCGGTCGAGGAACTGCCACATGCGCCGGCCGCGCAGCGTCACGCGGGCGCCAACCTCGAGCCCCTCACGGATCTTGAATCCTGCGATAGCCTTGCGCGCCTTCGTCAGGACGGGCTTCTGGCCGGTGATGTCGGTAAGCGCCGCGAGAATCTCGTCGACCCGGGCCTGCTCCTTCTGGAACTTCCCGATACCGACGTTCACGGTCACCTTCATGACCCGCGGAAGCGCGAACACGTTCTTCTCGTCGAGGGACTTCGAAAGTTCCGGTAGGATCTCCCGGTATCTCGTCTTCGTGATAGGCTGCTGCTCTTTCATACGCATGGTTCTGTAATCGCGCCTTAGATCGCCTTTCCGGAACGGCGGCTCACCCGGACCTTCTCGCCTCCCTCGACCGCGTATCCGACGCGGGTCGGCTTCCCGGTATGCGGGCAGACGAGCATCACGTTCGAGACATGGACCGGGAACGGCTTCTCGATCCGCTCGCCGGACGCCCCGTCGCGGGTCGCCTTGCGGTGCTTCTTCATGACATTGACGCCCTCGACGATCACCTTGTCCTCCTTCGGGAGGACGGAAAGGATCTTCCCGCGCTTCCCGCGGTCCTTTCCGGCGATCACTTCGACTTCGTCGCCTTTCCTGAGTTTCATAATCTCTTCGACTCACGACTCACAACTCACAACTCACAACCCCTTACAAGACCGGCGCCGTCGCTTGCGAGAAGTTGTCAGTTGTCAGTTGCGGTCACTGGTTAACTAGAGCACCTCCTGCGCGAGCGAGACGATCTTCGAGAATCCCTTCTCGCGAAGCTCGCGCGCCACCGGACCGAAGATGCGGCTTCCCTTCGGATCGACACCGTTGCTGTCGAGAATGACGGCGGCGTTCTCGTCGAACCGGATGTAGGAATTGTCCTTGCGCCGGTACTCGCGGTTCTGCCGGACGATCACGGCCTTCACCTTGTCGCCCTTCTTCACCGCGCCGCGGGGCTCGGCCGACTTGACCGACGCGACCACGATATCGCCGATGGCGGCATACCGGCGACGAGTCCCTCCGAGCACCTTAAAGCACTCTATCACCTTCGCTCCCGAATTGTCGGCTACCTTGAGCCTGGTTTCTGCCTGTATCATATGCGTCCCTTCCGCGTCTTCACGACTTACTCCGCCTTCGAGACCACGACGTGCCGCTTGCGTCCGCTCACCGGCCGACATTCGCGGAACGACACCGTGTCACCGACCGAGAACGTCCCTTCCGGAGCGTGCACGAGATATTTCTTCGAAGAACGATACCGCTTCCCGTATTTCGGATGGACCTTGAGGGTCTTCACCTCGACGGTGACGGTCTTCTCGCACTTCGTACTCGTCACGGTCCCGGTCATGGTCGGGGCCTTCGAGACGGTTCCGGTTGTCTGCTTCGTGGTTGCCATAGGTCTTCTATCCGTTTAATTCCTCCTCGCGGGAAAGCGTGAGGAGTCGGGCGATATCGCGCTTGGCGGCACGATGCTCGCGGTGATTCCTCATCTCGCGGGTCGCGATGGAGAACCGCAGTTCGCGGACCTGTTTCCGGAGACCGAGGAGGAGCGTTTCGCGCTCTCCCTGGCTCTTGTCGCGGAGTTCCTTCATGTTCATACGCGTTCGCTTATTCGGTTCCGTGACGGTCGACGAACCGTGTCTTCACCGACAGCTTGTGCGATGCGAGCCGCATCGCCTCCGCTGCCGCCTCTCGGGATACCCCGTCGAGTTCGAAGAGTACCCGACCGGCCGTAATCTTGGCTACATAATGATCAACCGCGCCTTTCCCCTTACCCATAGGGGTCTGCTCGCCTTTCTTCGTCATCGGCTTGTCCGGAAACACGCGGATCCAGACCTTCCCTCCCCGCTGGATATGACGGGTGATCGCGCGTCGGGCGGCCTCTATCTGGCGGGCCGTAATCAGTCCGGCCTCGGTCGCCTTGAGACCGAAACTCCCGAAGCTGACGCGGGCGCCCTTGTCGGTCGGACCTTTCGGCCAGCCGCCGCGGTGCATCTTCCGGTGCTTCACTTTTCGTGGCATGAGCAGCATACGGTTGTCTTCAATCGTCTCTTAGCGTCGCGTCTCGGTTTCGGCAGCCTCGTGGCCGCGGGTATCGAACTTCTCACCCCTGTTGATCCAGACCTTGACCCCGATGGTCCCATAGGTCGTCCTCGCTTCCGCCTGCGCGAAATCGATATCCGCACGGAGCGTGTGAAGCGGAATCTCGCCCTTCGCGGTCCATTCCCGTCGAGACATCTCGGCGCCTCCGAGTCGGCCGGAGATCTCGATCTTCGCCCCCTTCACCTCGCGCTGCTTCATCACGTTCTCGATGGTCCCCTTGAGCACGCGCCGGAACGGCATACGCTTCTCAAGCTGTTCCGCGACCGACTGAGCGACGAGCGAGGCGTTTTCATCGGGAGTCTTGATCTCCCGTACATCCACCTTGAGTTCGGTCCGACGCCCCCGGAAGAAACGCCCCTTCATGACACGCGTCAGGTCCTCGATGCCGGTACCGCCACGACCGATGAGTACGCCCGGACGGGACGTCTCGATGATGACACGGATCACGTTCGCCGAGCGTTCGATGAACACGTCAGCGATCGCCGCGGCCTTCCACTTCCGCTTGATGAACTCGCGGATTTCGACGTCCTGACGGAGCGTCTTCTGGAAGTTCCGCGAATCGAACCACCGCGACTTCCATCCCGCCGTCACCCCGAGCCGGAAACCTACCGGATGAATCTTCTGTCCCATAGCGAGTGCGTTAGACCGATTTCCTCTGATAGACGCGCTTGACCGCGTTCTTCCGCCCCTTCATTTCCTGCTTCACGGACGACTCCTTCTTCGACTCCTTCAGCTCGTCCGCCGCAACAGCCGCCTTCGCGACCTCTTCCTTGACTTCCTTGACCGCCTTCTCACGCTTCACGGACGGCTTCTTGGCGGCTTTTGCCATTCCGACCTCCCGCCGGTTCAGACCTTCGATCCGCTCCTCGACGACAAGCGTTACGTTGGAGAGTCGGTGCAAAATCTGGTTGGCGCGTCCGAACGCTCGAGGCTGCCACCGCTTGAGCCTGGCGCCGTCGCCGACAAGCACGGAGCGGACAAACAGGTTCGACGGATCGATACCGTGGTTATGCTCGGCGTTCGCGACCGCGCTCCGAAGCAGTTTCGAGATCGGCTCGGAAGAGCGCTTCACCTGCTTCGAAAGTTCGGTCAGCGCCGCCTCGACGGACATGCCGGTGATGACGTGCGCTACGAGCCGGACCTTCCGGGGAGCGATCTTGAGATTGTTGAGTCGTGCTGTTACCTGCATACCCGTATGCTCAATTCCGTACTACGTGGGATTACTTCTTCTTCGCCCCTCCGGTCGTCGCGGCCTTGGCGGCCTTGGCGGCATCGAGGTCGCGCTGCTTCGCCGCAGCGTCCATCTCCTTCTGGATCTTTCCGCCATGACGCTGGAACTTTCGCGTCGGGGAGAACTCGCCAAGCTTGTGTCCGACCATCTCCTCCGTCACGTACACCGAGATGAAGTCGCGGCCGTTGTGCACGCCGAAGGTGAACCCGACCATCTCGGGAGTAATGGTGCAGGCACGCGACCACGTCTTGATGACGGTCTTGTCGCCGACCTTCTTCCCGTCGAGTTTTCTGAGGACCCGCGGATCGACGTACGGTCCTTTCTTGAGACTTCGAGACATATCGTTCTCCTTGGTTAACTCACTACCGCTTCTTCGTCCGACGCTTCACGATGTACTTGTTGCTTGCCTTCTTCCGCTTCCTCGTCTTCTTGCCGAGCGCAGGCTTGCCCCACGGCGTCTTCGGCCCCTTGAGACCGATCGGCTGACAACCCTCACCGCCTCCGTGCGGATGGTCGACGGGGTTCATCACGGTACCGCGGACCGCCGGGCGCTTCCCCTTCCAACGGCTCCGGCCGGCCTTACCGATCCGTTCCACGCCGTGTTCGAAATTACTGACCTGTCCCAGAGTCGCGTAGCACTCCTTGGAAACGAGACGGACCTCGCCGGAAGCGAGACGGACCTGAGCCATGTTTCCCTCAAGCGCCATCAGGGTCGCGCTTGAACCGGCACTCCGGACGATCTGTCCGCCGCGACCGACCTTGAGCTCGACATTGCAGATGACAGTACCGGTCGGGATGTTCTTGATAAGGAGGCGGTTCCCCTCGGCAACCGGAGCCTCGGGTCCCGAGACGATCTCCTGCCCCACCTTCATGCCGGCCGTCGCGAGGACATACCGTTTCTCACCGTCGCGGTAGTGAACGAGCGCGATCAGGGCCGAGCGGTTCGGATCACGCTCGATCTGCGCGATCTTTCCCGGAACGCCGTGCTTATCCTGACGGAAATCGACGAGCCGATACTGGCGCTTGTGACCGCCACCCTGGTGCCGGACGGAAATCTTCCCGTTACTCCGTCCCGCATTCCGCTTAAGCGGACGCATGAGCGATTTCTCGGAAACCGCCTTCTGGGTCACCTGGTCCGGCTTCACGATGGTCATGAAGCGGCGTCCGGCATTGTTCTTCTTGTAGATCCTGATGGCCATATTCTTTCAGCTAGTTTCGCGCGGTTTCTTCCTAGGCGCCCTTGAACAGGGTGATCTCCTCCCCCTTCGGCAGCGTGACGATCGCCTTCTTCATTCCGGAAACGGTTCCGACCGTCCGTCCGAACGCCCGCTTCCGAGGAGCGACGCTGATTGTCCGGACCCGATCGACCGAAACGCCATACGCCGTCTCGACCGCGCGCTTCACCTGCGTCTTCGTGGCATCCTTCGCGACCTTGAACACATACTGGTTGAGTCCGTTAAGGACGTATGCCTTCTCCGTCACGCGCGCGGAGAGAAGCACGCGCGCCGCGAGCGACTGCCCTTCCAGAGTGTCGACGCCCTTCGAGGCCTCGCGCGCCGTCTTCGACTTCGTCTTCTTTATGAGTGCTGCCATATTCGTATCCCTAGTTCTTCGCTGACGTCTCCTTGAACCGCTCCGAAAACAGCTCGACCGACTTCCGGCTCAGAACGACGTATTCGTTCTGCAGGAGATCGTAGGCGCTCATGTTTTCCGACAGTACGTTCTCGATGCGGTCGATGTTCCTGGACAACCGCTCGCTCCCGCGTTCCTCACGCGCGAATCCGACGAGTGTCCGGCGACCTTCGACGCCGATGCCCGAGAGCATCTTGGAGAAGGACTTGGTCTTCGCCTCGGCAAACGAGAATTCGTCCACGAAACGGATGCGATCCGCACGGAGTTTCTCCGAAAGGGCGATCCGAAGCGCCTTCTGACGCATCTTCCGGTTCGTCTCCTTGGAGAAGTTCCGATCCTTCGTCGGACCAAACACGATACCGCCTTTCCGCCAATGCGGAGCGCGGACCTGTCCGATACGGGCGCGGCCCGTCCCCTTCTGCCTCCACGGCTTCTTGCCGGTACCGGCGCGTTCGGAACGGTCCTTGGTATGCGCTATGGCGGAGCGAAGATTCGACGCGACGGCGACATAAACCTGATGAAGCAGCGTGTCGTTACCCGGAACGCCGAACACGGCTTCGGAAAGCTCGATCTCGCCTTTCCTCTCGCCATTCGCGTTGTAGAGCGGAGCCTTGATCATACTCGTTTCGGTGATGCAGTGGAATGATGCGGTGATTACGCCTTCGCGACTCCGACTTTCTTGCCGAGGCCACGGATACCGACGATGCCGCCGTTGATACCCGGCACCGCGCCGCGGACCGCGATCAGATTCTTCTCGGCGTCGACGAGCACGACACGGAGCCCGCGAACGGTGAAGTTCTCGCCGCCCATCCGACCAGCCATACGACGCCCCTTCACCACGTGTTCCGGGAAGGTCGCGCCGATCGAACCGGGCTTACGCATATCATGCTTGCGTCCATGGCTCGCAGGAGCGCCCCCGAATCCGTGACGCTTCACGACGCCCTGAAAACCCTTTGCCTTCGTAACGCCGGAAACATCGACGATATCACCAACCTCGAAGGAAGAAACCGAGACCTCATCCCCCTGCTTCACCTCTCCGAGCAGCGCGGTCGCGGCAGTCTCGTCCTTTCCCTTCGCCGTGAACGGAGGACGGAATTCCATGCGTACCTTGCGACGAGACGTCTTGTCGGTCTCCACCTGAACCGCGGCATAGCCGTCCTTCTCCGTTGTCCGAATCTGGGTCACCGTATTCGGGGCGCATGAAATCACGGTCACGTTCTCCGAGACCGGCCCCTCATGGATGGAGGTCATGCCGAGTTTCTTGCCGATGATGAATTTCATACCCGTATTCCTGGTAAAACAAAAAGCCGGTCACCCAGCCAAACCGCTCACGCGCCTGGCCCGTTCAGTATCCCCCCCTCCTCCGCGAGGCGATGCCGTCGGGCCATCCTTGACCCTTCCGCATCGCCCGCAGAGCGCCAGGCGAGGGACTTTAACGAGTGAATGCTACATTTTGATTTCGACGTCGACTCCGGTCGGAAGGTCGAGATTCGTCATGAGGTCGATCGTCTTCGGCGTCGGATTCACGACGTCGATCAGTCGCTTGTGCACGCGCATCTCGTACTGGTCGCGAGAGTTCTTGTGCACGAACGTCGACCGATTGACCGTCACCTTGTGGATCTCGGTCGGAAGCGGCACCGGACCCGTGACCGTCGCGCCGCTACGTTCCGCCGTCTCGACGATCTTGCGCGCCGACTGGTCGATGACCTTGTGATCGTACGCCTTGATCTTCACGCGCATCCGCGATTCGGCTTCGCTTACGCTTTTTTTCGCTTTCACTGCCATTGCCGTGGTCTCGTTTATTAGTTCCGTGGTTCAGGGAATGGGGGCGGGCGGAACCGTTTCCGCCCGCAGGATTCCGTGAACCGTGAAGACTACTTGAGAATCTTCGTAGTGGCACCGGCGCCGACCGTCCGTCCGCCCTCGCGGATCGCGAACCGCATCCCCTCCTCCATCGCGACCGGCGCGATAAGCTTGATCTTGAGGGTAACGGTGTCGCCCGGCATGACCATCTCAGTCCCTTCCGGAAGGGTCACCTCTCCGGTGACGTCCGTGGTCCGGATGTAGAACTGCGGCTTGTATCCCTTGAAGAACGGGGTATGGCGTCCGCCTTCCTCCTTCGTAAGGATGTAGACCTGTCCCTCGAACTCGGTATGCGGGGTGATGGAGCCCGGCTTGGCAAGAACCTGCCCACGCTCGACATCCTCCTTCTTGATACCGCGGATGAGGAGTCCCGCGTTGTCGCCGGCCTGACCGCGGTCAAGCTGCTTGTTGAACATCTCGATACCGGTCACGACGGTCTTGCTCGTGTCCTTGAGGCCGACGATCTCGACCTCCTCGTTGATGTTGATGGTACCGCGCTCGATACGGCCCGTAACGACGGTACCGCGACCCTCGATCGAGAAGATGTCTTCGATCGGCATGAGGAACGGCTTGTCGATATCGCGAACCGGCTCCGGAATCTTGGCGTCGAGCGCCGCGATCAGATCGAGGACCGGCTTCGCACCTTCTTCGTCGGCCGACGTGGCCTCGAGGGCCTTGAGCGCCGATCCGCGGATGACCGCCGCGTTGTCACCGTCGAACTCGTACTTCGTGAGAAGTTCGCGGACCTCCGCCTCGACGAGATCGATGAGCTCCGGATCATCCACCATGTCCACCTTATTGAGGAAGACGACGATCTCCGGGACGCCGACCTGGCGCGCGAGGAGAATGTGCTCGCGGGTCTGAGGCATCGGACCGTCGGTCGCCGCGACCACGAGGATCGCGCCGTCCATCTGGGCCGCGCCCGTGATCATGTTCTTGATGTAGTCGGCATGCCCCGGGCAGTCGACGTGCGCGTAATGGCGCGCCTCGGACTCGTATTCGCAGTGAGCGGTCGCGATGGTGATACCGCGCTCCTTCTCTTCCGGCGCCTTGTCGATCTCGTCGACATTGCGCTTCTTGGCGAGACCCTTGAGCGCCAACACGTTCAGGATGGCCGCGGTAAGGGTCGTCTTGCCGTGGTCGACGTGGCCGATGGTACCGACGTTGACGTGCGGCTTGGTCCGCTGAAACTGTTCCGCCATACGTATTCGAGGCCGCGGCGGCGAAACGTGAACCGTTTCCGCCGTGCGATCCTGTGAATAAGGATTATTTTTTACGATGATGAAAACCGTCTATCCCGACCGTTTCCGGTCGGAAGAGGACATCAGTGGGTATCGTACCAAGATGTTTTTCCCCTGTCAAGAGGGAAAAACCCGAGGGAATACCGACTACTCGCCCCCCTTTCCGCCGGCCGCCTGTCGGCTACCGACCAGCTCGGCTCCGACGTTCGAGGGAACCTCGGCATAATGCCCGAATTCCATCGAATAACTCGACCGTCCCTGCGACATGGAACGCAGCTGCGTCGCATACCCGAACATGGACGCCAGCGGCACATCGGCATGGATTTCCTTGACCCGGGCGTTCCCCTCGCCGCGATCCTGCATCTCCTTGATGATGCCGCGCTTTGCATTGATGTCGCCTACGATGTCGCCCATGAACTGCTCCGGCGTAATGACCACGACGTTCATGATCGGCTCGAGGATGACCGGCTTCGCCCGGCGAGCCGCCTCCTTGAAGGCCATTGAACCGGCGATCTTGAAGGCCGCTTCCGAAGAGTCGACATCGTGGAAGGATCCGTCGTATACGGTCACCTTGAGGTCGACCATCGGATATCCGGCAAGTACGCCGGTCTGCGAGGCCTCGAACGCTCCGCGGTCGATCGGCTTGATGAACTCGCCCGGGATGACGCCGCCCTTGATCTCGTCCGCGAACTCGTAGCCCTTACCGCTCTCGAGCGGCTCGACACGGAGCCAGCAGTGTCCGTACTGGCCGCGTCCGCCCGACTGCCGGATATACTTGCCTTCCGCCTGCGCGGTCTCGCGGATCGTCTCGCGGTACGCCACCTGCGGGCGGCCGGTATTGACCTCGACCTTGAACTCGCGCTTCATGCGGTCGACGATGATGTCGAGATGAAGCTCGCCCATGCCCGAGAGAATGGTCTGCCCGCTCTCCTCGTCGGTATGCACGCGGAAAGTCGGATCCTCCTCGGCGAGCTTCTTGAGCGCGATCGCCATCTTCTCCTGGTCGGCCTTGGTCTTCGGCTCGATGGCGATGTCGATGACCGGCTCCGGGAAGGTGATGGACTCCAGCAGGATCGGATGGTCCTGGTCGCAGAGCGTATCGCCGGTCGTCGTGACCTTCATTCCGACGAGAGCGCCGATATCGCCGGCGGCGATATCCTCTACCTCCTCGCGATGACTCGCGTGCATGCGTACGATCCGACCGACGCGCTCCTTCTCTCCCTTCGAGGCGTTGAGGACGTAGCTTCCCGCCTTGAGCGACCCCGAGTAAACGCGGAAGAAGGTCAGCTGTCCGATGAAGGGATCGGTCGCGATCTTGAACGCAAGCGCCGAGAACGGCTCATCGTCGGACGCCTTGCGCATCATCGCCTCACCGGTCTTCGGGTTCTCACCCTCGACCGCCGGGATGTCGATCGGCGACGGGAGATACTCGACGACCGCGTCGAGCACGAGCTGCACGCCCTTGTTTCGGAGTGCCGTGCCCGTGAAGACCGGCACGAGCCGAGTGGCGATGACGCCCCGACGGATCGCGGCCTTCAGTTCGTCGACCGAGATCTCCTCGCCGCCGAGGAACTTCTCGGTGAGCGTATCATCGCTCTCGGCGACCTTCTCGACGAGCTTCTCTCGCCATTCCTTCGCCTTCCCGAGATACTCGGCCGGAATCTCGCCCTCGATCACCTTCTCGCCCATCGCGCCGTCGAAGGTGTAGGCCTTCATCGACAGCAGATCGATCACGCCGTAGAAATCGGAGCGCTCGCCCATCGGAATCTGCATCGCGAACGCGTTCGGGGTAAGCCGGTTCCAGATGGACTCGAGCGCTACGAAGAAGTCGGCACCCTCCTTATCGATCTTGTTGATGAAGCACATGCGCGGCACCTTGTACTTCTCTGCCTGGCGCCAGACCGTCTCGGACTGCGGTTCCACGCCTTCCTTGCCGTCGAACACGACTACGCCGCCGTCGAGGACGCGCAGCGAACGTTCCACCTCGACCGTGAAGTCGACGTGCCCCGGGGTGTCGATGATGTTGATCTGATGATCCTTCCAGAAACAGGTCGTCGCGGCCGAGGTGATGGTAATACCGCGCTCGCGTTCCTGTTCCATCCAGTCCATGGTCGCCTCGCCCTCGTGCACCTCGCCGATCTTGTGCGTGATGCCGGTATAGAAAAGGACGCGCTCGGTCGTCGTGGTCTTGCCGGCATCGATATGCGCGATGATGCCGATATTGCGGATCTTCTCGATCGGTCTGAGACGGGCCATAGGACGGAACGTTAACTGGTTTTTTCGCTTACGGTTACGGGTATCCCTATAAAAAGCGAGAAGAGGTCGCGCATGGCTCCCCTTCTCTTCCGGTCGCCTCGCTCTCGGCGCGTCCGGTTCGTCGTCGGATCAGGCGAAGTGCGCGAACGCCTTGTTAGCATCGGCCATGCGGTGCACCTCGTCGCGCTTCTTCATCGCCGCACCGGCCTTGTTCGAAGCGTCGATGAGCTCGTCCGCGAGCCGCTCCGCCATCGGCTTCCCCTTGCGCTTGCGGCAGGCCTCGCGGACCCAGCGCATCGCGAGCGTCTGGCGGCGATCACCGGAAACCGGGACCGGGACCTGATAGTTGGCTCCGCCCACGCGGCGGCTCTTGAGCTCGAGGAGCGGAGATATATTCTTGATCGCCTGTTCGAAGATGTTGAGACCGCCCTTCTTCGTCCGGTCATGGATGATATCGAAAGCATCGTAGACGATCTTCTCGGCTACGCTCTTCTTGCCGTCCCACATGATGAGACCGATGAAGTGGCCCACCAGGGGACTCCCGTACTTCGCATCGGCTTTCCAGGTCTTATCGTACTGCCGCTTCCTTCGAGGCATAGTTCCTGTCGGTAAAGTGATTCAATCCCTACTCCTTCGCCGCCTTCGGGCGCTTCACGCCGTACTTCGAGCGGCTCCGGTTGCGCTTCGCCACGCCGGCGGTATCGAGTACGCCGCGAACGATATGATACCGGACACCCGGAAGGTCCTTCACGCGCCCGCCGCGGATCATCACGATCGAGTGCTCCTGAAGGTTGTGTCCCTCGCCCGGGATGTAAGCCGTCACTTCCATGCCGTTGGTGAGGCGGACGCGGGCGATCTTCCGGAGCGCGGAGTTCGGCTTCTTCGGGGTCACGGTCGTCACCTTCGTGCACACGCCCCGCTTGAACGGGCTCTCCGTATAGGTCTTCCGGTTCCGGATCGTGTTCGAGATGAAGGTCATCGCCGGAGACTTGGACTTCTTCGCGGAAGTCTTTCGAGGGCGCTTGACGAGCTGGTTGATCGTGGCCATTGCGGTGAAACAAAATGAAAAGCGGTTTCGTACGCCGTGAAGGCATCGTAAGGGAAAGTCGCCGGCTTGTCAACAGCGGTTCCGCCGGACCGGATCAGGCCATGAGTCCGAAAAAGAAACCGAGCGCCAGGTCGAGAACCGCCGAGACCGGAGCCGGGAAGAGGAACAGGACCGCGATAAGAATCATGAGTCCGTACCGCTCGAACCAGAGGATCGTCTCCTCCCGAAAGGAGAACACGGCATACATGACCTTGGACCCGTCCAGAGGCGGGATCGGTAACAGATTGAAGAACGCGAGCAGCACGTTCCAGAAGACGATAAAGAAACAGATACCGAAGACCACGTTCGGGACCGATCCGGAAAGCGCATCGGAAAACGCGCCCCATCGAGACAAGAAATCGCCCTGTCCCGACAACGCGACGGCGAACCGCGCGAAGATCTCGTGACGGACCGCCGTCGTGACCGGGAGGATGCGGGCGAGAACGACCGCCACGGTCGCCAGCACGATGTTCGAAAGCGGTCCGGCGAGCGAGACGAACGCCGGCCCCCACTTCTGGTTCCTGAGATTGTACGGATTGTACGGAACCGGCTTCGCCCAGCCGAACGACATGCCGGTAAGCAGGAAGAGCGTGATCGGCACGACGACGGAACCCATCGGGTCGATGTGTTTGAGCGGATTGAGATTGAGCCGACCGGCATACTTGGCGGTCAGGTCACCAAGCCACAGCGCCATCCATCCGTGCGACACCTCGTGGATGATGATGGAATAGACAAGCGTCAGGAAATAGAATCCGACAAGAATAAGTTCGTTCGTCATATATGTTCGGATAGGTGGGGTCCGGAAAGGCTCGGAAACGGGATTCGCCCTTGCCATACCCGGATCTTTATGATAGCCTGCTCCCTGTAATATCTCAAGACCCGACTATGAGCCGTGTGTGCCAGGTGACCGGCCGTGGAACCCGTTCCGGAAATTCCCGCAGCCATTCAAACATCGCGACTAAGCGTACGTTCGCCGTGAACCTCCAGTCCAAGGTGATCGACGGAAAGCGCGTCCGTCTTTCCGCCAAGGCGATAAAGACTCTCGCCAAGCAGGCGGCGAAGTAACCCGCCAGCGAGACCGGAACGGCTCCTCCAGGAGCCGTTTTCGTTTTCCCACGATTGACAAGCGCTCGGAAACGGTCATATCGTGATCATGTGATCGGACGTTTCATTAACAAGACCCCATCATCATGCCCCTTCTTCAGGCCAACCCTCCGCAGAAACATGACCCGGACGCACCCCGAGGCGAGTACCGCCCGAAAGAGAAACCGAGCCGCACTTCGGCCCCGGCCCCCGGAAACATGAATGAAAAGAAGAAGAAAAAGCCCGACTGGCGACAGCTCGGAACCGTCTCGGCCCGAACCGAAAACCGGACAAAGGCCCGAAAGAAGAAACGCGGAAAATCGAACGGAGAAAAGTCTCCGCGATCCGTTCCGCCTTCAGATCTCGGTCGGATCTTCATGAAAAGCTGAAGATTCCGGATTATCATCGGAAGCCTCCCCGTCACCGCGGGCCGAGGCTTCTTTTTTTATGAAAAAACTCCGGAACCGTTCACGGCTCCGGAGAGACCGAACGACCATAACAGGGGTCGTTCATTTTTTCCTGAGATAACGCGCATACGGACCGCGCGCTTCCTCTGTCGGAGCGAGATCCGCGATAGCGTGCATCACCGCATCGATCCCCTGTTCGTTCGGCATACCGTACAGTTTCGAGCCGGACAGAGGCGATCCGAACCGCATGGCCACCGAACCTGGTCGGATCATCCGAAGGAAGTCATAAAATCCGTCCTGCCCTGCCAACTGCTCCGGTGACGGCGGCACGATACCTCTCGGACCGTCGAGACCGTCGAGATATGCCGGCAGAACGATCGTCCGTTCGCCCTTGTCGCCGAAACTTTTCAGCAGGTCCATGAACTCCGGCCGTCCATGCATAAGCTGGCCGAGATTGCTCCATGTGCCAGACGGATACGAGAACCAGAGACTCCGACGACCCTGATTCCTCATGCAATTCAGCATAGCCGTATTCCGCCGGCGCATGTCTGAAAATGCTTCCGTTCCGACAGCCGATTGGACATATTTCTCCCCAAACATCGTCAAGAGATCGACGCAGCGGGAAAACATCCTGAGAAACTTCGAATCCCATATGCGCTTTCCGGCGATCCACGTCCTGTTAAGATCGAGATACGCCTTCCCGAAGAATATTCCGAGAACGTGATCCACGGCCGGCGCGTCTATGCCACCGGTATGGTTCGAAACGATGACGACGTTTCCACCGGTCCGATGGAATTCGATCGCCTTACGGAAATACTCCCCGTTTTCAACCGAACAGGAACGGATGAGTCGCCACATGAAATACGACACCAGAGCCTTCGACGTTTCGGCTGTCGGCATGAATACCTGTGGGGTCTCGCCATCCCTCGTAAAACGTTCCTCGAAATCACTGGCAAGTTTGAACAAGCGCTTCAGCTCCTCGGCATCGGAACATGAAAGGCTAAGCCGCGCCATGATTCCCTTCATCTGTTCCGCGATATAGCCGTCATACCCGTTATTCGGATCGAATTCCGCCATGACCACCCCCTCTTCTGGTTGATTTATTAACGAAACCGTTTCTCCCTGTGTAGCGTTTATGAGCCATCCCGTCAACAACGGGACCGACGAGAACAGCCTCATTCCGCCTTTCGGAATATCCCGGGTCGGCATATACTGACAGCATCAACCATAAAGAAGATGCTATGAAATTCGATTTTGAAAGAATATATGGCGAAAACGGACAAGAAAAAGATCCGCTGAAGCGAAGCGTCCATGATGCCGTACTGGACGAAACCCGTCGGAACGAGAAAGCTCGCGAGGAGGGTCGGCGTCTCGGCGAAGAGGCAGCTCCAGGAATCGCGAAGTCGATACTTGAGTCCGTATCATCCCTTTCTCCGGAAACAAGGAAGGCCTACGAAGACCTCACCGCAAACGGCGCACAGCGAGATCGGGTCGAAACGTTTATCGACCGGACACCGACGCATGAACTGCTCAAAAAGATCGAGGCCGGAGAGATTCCTCTCCCGAAAAATATCGCGCGCGGCTCGGGTCAGAAACACGATTGAATACGGACGCCAGACTCCGAACCGCAGCCAATACGTGCGGTAATAGTTTATGAAAAGAAGAAAGAGGCGTGCCGTTCGGCTCGCCTCCTCTTTCACTACATTTTTCCCTGGTATCCTTCAGCTCTCCATTATCACGGAGTCCGAAGTGCCTGCTCCGCGAGTCGTGCACTGACCACGGAATCAGAATTCGTGACCGGAAATAATGCGCGGCACGAATCCGTGACGAGCCCAGGGTAATCCGCGTAAAGCGACAGCAGCGCCTTACAGAACCGATCGGGCGGGGCCTCAATAGAACGCGATTTGAAAGATGGGGGAAATTCGATCCGGACCACGTCGATTGCCGACTCAATACCGGCCGGGAAGCGACATGACCCGTCAAGCGAAACATATACCCCCGTTTTATCCCGCCCACCTACCACAAGTCTGATCGGGCTATTCGGCAATACGACCATCACGGTCACAGCCGACGGCCCGAGCTGTGAATAGCACTCTTTACGAAGATAACCTTTTATTTTCATAGACGCTCCTTTTCGTCTATAGGGTTGAAAAAATGAAAGAACAGAACCGCCACCATAGCGGTTCTTTATTCTAACACGGATTTAGAAAGGAGTCAATCCTCTCGAAAAACGCCTTTCGCAAGCCTCAGGATAGGATAGGCAACGACCGCGCCAGCAAGCGCCGTCGCGAGCTGAAGCCATCCGAACATGGTCGGGACCTTCGCGGCGATCGGCAGGCCGCGGAACAGCGTCACCGAGAACGAGAGCCCGACAGCAAGCAGCAGAGCCGACTTGGCAATCGCCGAAAGCGCGGCTACGGCGGGGAATGACCAGTTTCTCCGGAAACCGAGATCGGCAAGGAAGACAAGAAGAAGGTTGCCCGCCATGATGAACGGGACCATGGACGCGAATACGATCGGCAACTGCCCCGTCGAGATCGCTACCAGGCTTGGAACGGTCGCGAGAAGGTACGATTCCTTCCGCATCCCGAAGAATGCGGCCGACAGGAAAAGTGCCGCGTTCACGAACGAACCGGTAACCGGCTGCGAGAACACCAAGGGCGACGTAAGCGCGAGCGCCAGGAGAAACGCGAACCGGAACAGGTCGGTCGTCCCCGCCCGGTCGAACGATATCGCTTCCACCTCCGAAGATTCCCTAATCATATTGTTTCGAATCGGTTAACGGTTTCACCTCCGTCCGATCGCGCTTCGCGTACCGGGTATGGAGCACCTTCTTCCGGGTCGCCTCGTCCCGGAAAAACTCGCTGTAGACGCGATGCACCGCGGCATTGCGATGCGCCACGCGGAGCGTCTTCGAACGGTCGATCGAATACAGCCCCTCGGACCGCTTCCGAACCGCGTCACGGGTCGTCGGGATCGGCTGCCCTCCGCCGCCGATGCAGCCACCCGGACAGGCCATCACCTCGACCGCATCATACTTTCCGGGATTCTCGCGCAATTCGCCAAGCACCACGTCCGCATTCCGGACGCCGCTCACCACGCAGATACGGACCGCCCGGTCCCCGATCGCGATTTCCATCTCTTTGCGACCGTCGATACCGCGAACCGCCTTCATCGCCCCGTCGGGAAGCTCCTCCTTCGTGAGAAGGTAGTATGCCGTTCGGAACGCCGACTCGAACACGCCGCCCGAAGAACCGTAGATGACACCAGCCCCCGACGGCGATCCGAAGGGATCGTCGGCTTCCTCCGGCGGGAGTGCGGAAAGATCGATGCCGCGTTTCTTGAGAAGCCGGGCGAGTTCCCGGGTCGTGAGCACCCGGTCGACCGGAAGCCGGCCATCGATACGCATCTCCTCCCGCGCGGCCTCCCCCTTCTTCGCGACGCACGGCATGATGGAGACCATCTCGATATCTCCGGGATCGACACCCGCCACTTTGCTCCAGTATTCCTTCACGATGCCGCCAAGCATGATCTGCGGCGACCGGGAACTGCAAAGGTTCGGAACGAACTCCGGATGGAAAAACTCGACGAACCGGACCCAGGCCGGACAACACGAGGTCATCGCGGGAAGCGGTCCGCCCGAAAGGACCCGTTCCGCAACCTCCGCCGCCTCCTCCATCGTGGTAAAGTCGGCGCCGGCCGCGGTGTCGAAGACGTACGCGAACCCGAGTTTCCGGAGCGCGGCGACGAGCTGTCCCGTCGTGACGGTTCCCGGCTCCATGCCGAACTCTTCGCCGATACTCGTCCGGATCGACGGAGCGAACTGCGCGACCATGACCTTTTTTCCTTCCGAAAAGACCCTCTCGAGTTCCTCGAACTCGCCCGCCCCCTCGATCGCACCCACCGGACAGTGTAGGATGCACTGTCCGCAGTTTATGCAATCGACCTCCGGATCGTTCGAAAGCGTCACCTTCCCGGTCGCAGGATCGACCGACAGGTATCCGGTCGGACAGACACGAACGCAGTTCCCGCAGCCGATACACTTGGTCTGGTCGAACACGACGACGCCGGCACGCGACACTACCTCTTCAGCCGTCCGCTTGGCACCGGGCTTCGCGCCGAATTCCCGAACGAGCTCCAAAAGCCGGCACTTCTGTAGGAACACGCAGTCGTCGCACTCGAGCACATGTCTTCCAAGCAGCTTCTCGAGGTTCCGCTTCCGTTCGGCAGTCAACGACTCGGAGATCGTCGAGATCTCCATCCCCTCCTCGCAGGGCGTCGCGCACGCGCGTACGGACCCCTCACGTCCCGCGACCGAGACGACACACATCCCGCAGGTTCCCGAGGATGGCAGATCCGGATGATTGCACAGGGTCGGAATCGCGATTCCTGCTTCCCGCGCCGCCTCGAGAATCGACACCCCTTCCTTGGCATCGACAACGCTCCCATCGATCGTAATTCTCATATCGGATCGGCTCCGGATTCGCTTCCATTATACCGTGGAAACGGGAGAGTTCAAAGAAAAAATGAGGTCGCCCTATCGATGTATGGCGACCTCACGGTCATTCGTCCAGGTAGATGACTTTCGGTCGGTCCCGAAGCGTCAGGAATATCGGTTTCGTCGGTCGGCTTCCGATTTCGGACAGCAGTGCCCCCATATCGTACCCGTTCTGAAACAAGACGACCTCCTCCATCGCGATCATATCCGATTTCCGCATGCGGACGCAGCCGTTCGTCTGACGGTTCGGCGCCGCCTCGCTGATTTCCGCCTCATGCTCGGGAGTCGTCGCATGAAGACCGAGTTCACCGTTCCCTCCGATGAGGAAATAGAGCTTGAACCCGCCAAGTGGATTTCCCTTCGCGCCCGGAGCACTCGGCCTTGGCGGCCGTTTTCCGCTCCGTATCGCCCGCCGGATCATACCGCTCGTCGGAGTCCACGACGGATTGAGCGCCGCCTTCGTCACCTCTCCAACCCTCGAATACGGAAGCGCCCTCGAAAGCGTTCCCTTCATGGCGGTCGCGACCACATATTCCCGGGAAACCCGTTTGCCCGATTCGTCACGACCGATGACAAGAAGGCGCGAAGACCTGACCCGTACCTTGAAACTGTCGATTCTGGCGAACCGGACGATTTCGGATGCGATGTCGCTCCCGTTTCGCGCTGGGAGCGTCGAAACCGGAACCCGCCTTTAACGGTCGCCTTCATCGGTCCGATTTGTCGCATCCCGAGCGGTCCCGCAAGCGGAAAGAAGGGCAAGCGAAATACAGATGGCCATTCGATGCGTTCCGTTCATGGGTATTCCTCCCGTATATGGTTAATAGTTCTACAAGCTTCCGGTTGACAAAGATCGAAGAGCCAGCATAAGACAGGATGGACAGGTCGTCAACTTTGAATGAAAAGGAAAGGGGCCCGATTAAAATCGGTCCCCTTTCCGGATACCTGGCTGTCGGGCACCGTCCGACATATGCCCGCACCGATCACGCAGTTTGTCCCGGAACCACCGGGCGCACTCTCACCGGTACTGCCGCTACGTTTTTTCCTTGTCGGGCCGTCGGGAATCGAACCCGAACTACATGCACCCCATGCATGCGTACTACCACTATACTACGGCCCGAAGTCCCGCAATGCGGGACGGAGCCCGGCGAATGCCGGGCGGTAATTCCCGAACTGAATCCTCCGACTATTCCAAGATCCCGTCAAGGTTCACGTCGTAGAGGATCGCCTCCTGGAGATGACGATAGGAAAGCAGTTCTTCCTTCCGAAACCAGATCGGAATCTCCTTTTCCGCTTCCTCGGTATTTCCGGACGCATGGATAAGGTTGCGGATCGAGCGGCTGTCCACGTCCGATATCTGATACGAGTCCACCGTGAAATCGCCTCGGATCGTACCGACGTCGCTCGACATCGGCTCGGTCGAGCCGGTGATCTTCCGGATGACGCCGACCGCCCCGTTCCCCTCCCACACCATGGCCACGACCGGCCCGGCGGACAGATAGGTCGCATTCGCCTTCAAGATCGCCAGACCGTTCTCGCGGTACGTGGCGAACGGCGACTTCTGACCTTTCTTCGCATACGCCGCAGCCGCTTTCTCACCGACGGCCTCAAGCCACTCCTCGCCGCCGACCATATAGTGTTCGGTCGCCATCTCGGGCGTCGGGACGAGCATCTTCATCGCGACAAGCTTGAGTCCCGTCCGCTCATACCGGCGGACGATCTCGCCGATAAGCGACCGCTGCACGCCGTCGGGCTTTATGACGACGAGCGTCCGTTCCTTCTTGGGATGCGCCTGCTCCATATCGGTTCCGTTTACCGGTTATGTCGTTCTTCCTATTGGTAGCACGGGAAAGGGAAAGAATCAACCAACCGCCACTACCGCATCGAGCCGGAAAAGACGCACCCGTTAAAAACGGTATCACACCGGTAGACGATGTCGCCCTCACGGTCCGTCCGGCGGACGACCGCACCCATCGAAGCAAGTCTTGCGAGCACGTCCGCATCGGGATGTCCGTAGGAATTCTTTCCGACCGACACGACGGCCTCCTTCGGCCGGACAAGATCGAGAAACGCCTGACTCGAGGAATGCTTGGATCCGTGATGGGAGACCTTGAGGACTTCCGCTTCACCGACTCCCGACAGGTACTTTTCTTCCTCCGGCAGGTCCCCGGTCAACAGGAAATCCGTGTCGCCGAAGGTGAACCGCGAGACGACGCTCCCCTCGTTCGAACCCCCGGAACCCTCTACGCTTCCCGGCGGATACGCCACCGAAAGCGTACCACCTTCGGGAAGTCCGACGGATAATCCGGTCCGCGCCGGAACACGGATCGGCGGACGAGACCCTTCCGCAAGCCGATCCTGCAGAAGCGCAAAGATATCCGAGGACGATCGAGCGTCCGTCGCCGCGAAGACCCCGACGCGATAATTCCTCAGCAGATCCGGAAGACCGCCGATGTGATCGGCATCCGGATGCGTCATGACGACCGTCTCGATCGTCCGGTCCCAGAACGGGACGTAACGCGACAACCGAGAAAGAAGCAATGTCCCACTCCGCCCGCCATCGATAAGGATCTGATCCGAACCATGAGAGACAAGGATCGCATCACCCTGTCCCACGTCGAGGAAAACGACTCGAGTCATCCGGGCATTCCGCCAGGCCCACACGGCGAACACGCCGAGTGCGACGGCAAGGAATACGAGTGCGAGGAGAAGCAGTCTCAGAAGATGACGTTTCATGAAGCCGGTTTTCGCTGATCGTCTCCAGTATCCCATACTTCCGAAGAGACGGCATTCGCATTTACGGGAGCAGGCCGGACGAGAAAGGTCATTATCCTGCCACGAAAAAGAAAAATCGCGAGTCCGACATACCAGACCGCGGCCGCGACCAGTCCGAACGAGAGATGTATCATCGTAGGCCGCGCCGCCGATGCGGCGAGTCCGGCACCGAGGACGATCGGACGAAGCAGCGCGTACGCGGGAAAGGAAAGGATGGTTCCGAATGACGGAACGACCATGCCGGCAAACGCCGTCAGTGCCGAAAAGAACATCGCATACGGCACGAGCGGCAACAAGGCGACGTTCGCGAGAAATGACACCGGTGAAAACGTCCCGAAATTCGCGAAGATGACCGGGAGGACGAACAGGTTGGCGACGATCGTCAGAAGCGCCGTCTCGACCAGGAATCCGCCGGTCCGAACCGATGCCGTCCATCGTCCGACGATCGGCGAGCACAAGGCGATACCGGCAGTCGCGGCGAACGAGAGCAGGAATCCGATATCGTGCCGCAATAGAAGCGGGTTCAAGAACAGCATCACCGAGGCGACGAACAGGATCGCCCGGACCGATGCGTACCGGCGACCGAACCACCCCGCAGCGACAAGCGTCGATGCCATCCCAAACGCACGCACCGCCGACGACGGCGCGCCCGAAACCAGGACGAATGCCGCCGTGGAAAGTAGCGAGAAAACGGCGGCACGGGAACGGGAAAGTGCCAGCCCGACCCCGAGAAGCAGGAACCCCTCCGCGACGATCGAGATGTTGTACCCGGAGACCGCCACGATGTGGGAAAGTCCGGCGTCACGGAACTGCGTCGTGACGGCTTCCGGAAGACGACGCCCTCCGCCGAGAAGCAGTCCGGCTGCGAGACCCGATTCCGGCTGTGGCAACGCGCGCGAAAGCGCCTCCTCGAACCTCGATGAGAACATGAACAGGGCCCGGCGTACCGGATAGCGGTTCCCGGTCCGTTCCCAGGAAACGGCGCGACACCGATAACCGATTCCGTCCTTGGCGAAATACATGCGCCACTCCGGATCCGGAGGCTCAAGCAGGCACGAGAGTCTTCCGACATCGCCGAATGCGGCGTCGGACCGGACGGAGAACGTGACCAGCGAGAGCTCCTTCGGGCAGGCGGTTCCGTCATCGCACCGGTCGAACCGGACAACCGCCTTCCGACCGGCATCGTCGTTCTCCGGATTCCGTACGACCGTCGCCGTACCCGAAACGGACACCGAGAGGCGCTCCCGATCCCATCCGGACTCGATCCACGCCGACCGCGCGACTCCCACCGCGAACACCGACACCATAAGCGCATATGAGACGACCCGCCGACGCGGCCAAACGACAGCGGTCGCGACTGTTCCCACGACAAGCAGCAACGGAAGGAACGGGAACCACTGCGGACGGACGGAGCCGAGAAATACGCCCGGAATAAGGAACGGGACCGAACGTCTCAACATCGACGCGACATCAGACATATCGTGTCATAACGAAAGAAGACCCGTATATCCGGATCTTCCGTCATCCTACTCGAGGGTTTCGATAGCCTTCTTGAAACTCTTCACGGATCCGAAGGATTTATAGACGCTCACGAAACGGAGATACGCCACCTCGTCGACCGACCGGAGCTTCTCGAGGACAAGATTGCCGATTTCCCGACTCGTCACCTCGGGCTCGCGACGCGCATGCAGCTCGTATTCGATCTCTTCCAGGATCTTCTCGGTCTTCTCATCGCAACCGGGACGTTTCTCAAGCGCCCTGCGGAGCCCGGCTTCGATTTTCTTGCGGTCATACTCCTCCCGCCGGCCGTCCTTCTTCACCACCGAAACACCCATCGTCTCGGCCTCCTCGTACGTACTGAACCGGCCCGAGCACTTCTCACACTCGCGCCGACGCCGAATCGCACGCCCCTCCTTGGTCTCGCGCGAATCGATCACCTTGGTCTCATCATGGCCGCAGAACGGACACCGCATACGAAAAATACGAAAAAATCCCCTCCCGCCACCAATCTAGCACGTTTTCCGGAAAAGAAAAGGAAGAGGGGTCCGAAGACCCCTTTCCCCCGACCGTAAGAAACGGACTATTTTTTCATCTTGCGACGGATGAATGCCGGAATTTCGAGATCATCTCCCTCCTCGGCGAATTCCTTCGCTTCGGTCCGCGGCATGGCGGCCGCCGGCTGGATCTTCTCCTCGATGATCATCGCCGGTTTCTCCACCATGCGACGGGTACTTTCGAACGCGGTCCGGGAGAAGATATCGTCCTCCTCCTCGACGGCGACCGGACGCTCCGGCTCGACGACCGCACGAGAAACCGGAACCTGCTGGGGGACCTGCTGGGATGCCGCCCGGGTGACGAATCCGACCGAGGATCGCTCCTTGACGCGTCCGGCGTCGAATCCGGTCGCGACGACCGTGATCTGGATGTCGCCCTTGTGGACCTGGTCGTCGACAACGGCCCCGAAGATGACCTTCGCGTTCGGATCGATGTTCTCGGTAATGATGTTCGCCGCCTCGTTGATCTCGAGCATTCCGAGATCGGCGGATCCGGAGATATTGATAAGGACGCCCTTCGCGCCGTCGATCGCGAGTTCGAGAAGCGGGCTGTTGATAGCCGCGCGGGCCGCCTCCTCGGCACGGTTGTCGCCGGAGGCGATGCCGATGCCCATGAGGGCGGAGCCGCTGTCCTGCATGATGGTGCGGACGTCGGCGAAGTCGACGTTGACGATACCGGGCTTGGTGATGAGATCGGAGATACCCTGTACGCCCTGACGGAGCACGTCATCGACGATGCGGAACGCGTTGATGAGCGAAGTCTTCTTGTCGATGATGGAGAGCAGCTTGTCGTTCGGGATCGTGATGAGCGAATCGACGCGGTCACGCAGGTTCGCGAGCGCCTCGTCGGCGATCGCCCGCCGCTGCGCTCCTTCGAAGGTGAACGGCTTGGTGACGATGCCGATGGTGAGCGCGCCGAGCTCTTTGGCTGTCTCGGCGACGATCGGCGCGGCTCCGGACCCGGTGCCTCCGCCGAGGCCGCATGCGACGAACACCATGTCCGCGCCCTTCAGGACCTCTTGGATCTCGTCCCGGTTTTCCTCGGCCGCCTGACGACCGATCTCGGGATTCATACCGGCTCCGAGTCCCTTCGTCAGGTTCTTTCCGATATGCACCTTCTCCGGCGCCTTGGAATTGTGCAACGCCTGCGCATCGGTGTTGATGACCACGAACTCGACCCCTTTGATCTTGGAGTCGATCATGCGGGAGACCGCGTTACCTCCGGCGCCACCTACGCCGACCACTTTGATCTTCGCGAACGTTTCGATATCGGGTTTGATTTCAGCCATACGGAAGGGAAACGATAAACGATGAGGGACGGATCCGAAGGCTTTTGTTTTCGAAGTCCTACTGTAGCACGCGGAAAATGCGCGTGTCAAGCAGGTTTTATGCCTGTTTGAGGCTTTTTTGGTGTTTTTTTCAGTCGAGCGGAAGGAACTTCTTCAGAAGATCGTGCATCCGCTTTCCGGCCGAGAGCGCCCATTCCGGAACGGCCCGCTTCGCTCCGTCCGTCAGGAATCCGATGCCGGCAACGGCCCCTCTCGAATGCCCTCGCTCGCGGGACAGCAGCACGAGACCGACTGCCGACGCGAAATCGGGCCCGTCAACCTGATCGAGAATACCTCCGAGCGGTTTCGGATATCCGACATGCGACGGCAACCGCAGGATTTCCTTGGCAAGCTCAACCGCACCGGGAAGCAGCGATCCGCCGCCCGTCAGGACCGCCCCGGCCGGCAGAAGCCCCTCCCGTCCACACTTCGCGAGCTCCGAATTCACGAACCGCAGAAGCTCGTCCATGCGCGCCTCGATGATCTCGGCGACATGATGACGGGAGACGGATTCCGTCTCATGGGAATCGAACCGGGATAGGTCGACCTCCTCACGCTTTCCGACCGTTTCCGGAAGTGCCGTCCCGTATTGAAGCTTCACCTGTTCAGCGGTCTCGATGGAGGTCCGCAGACCGATCGCGATGTCGTTCGTCACGTGCGTACCGCCGACCGGCAGTACGGCGAGATGGACGAGCTCACCCTCCTCGTATACGGCGACCGACGTCGTGCTTCCGCCGATATCGACAAGCGCCACGCCGAGTTCCTTCTGCTTCTGGTTCAGGACCGCCTCGCTGGCGGCAAGCGGACCGACCGCGTGAAAATCCGGACGTATCCCGACCTGGTCGAGGATTCGTCCGACACCCTTCATCTGGTTCATGCTCGTGCCGATAACGAACGCCTCGGCTTCAAGCCGGACGCCACGCATACCGACGGGATCCTTGATGTCCTTCTGGTCGTCGAGTCGGTAGCTCTTGGGGATCACGTGAAGCACCTCGCGGTTCGAAGGTAACATGACGCGGGCCTCCACCTCGGCCATCGCCCGCTCCACGTCGTCCTCCGCGACCTCGCCGTCCGGACGACTGACCGCGATGACACCGAGTGTCTTCTGACAGAAAATATCCGTACCGGAAACGCCGACACCGACCGTATCCGCGGTCACTCCGGACATGCGCTCGGCGTGCGATACGGCCTTAGCGACAGCCGAGGCGACAGCCGAGGCGTCGATGACGGTCCCGCGGCGGATACCTTCCGATGGCATCGTGACGGCACCGAGTACGCGAAGCGTCTCCTCCCCCGGCGCTTCCTGCGCCATGACGACGCGGACCTGTGATGATCCGATATCTATGCCGAGATAATTTTCCGTTTTCGCCATACGGACACACGGAGAATCCCTTCCCCCATGAAGACTCCCTTGCTTATGGGAAATAGTATACCCCGAAACCGGGGGGAAACAAAATCATACCGGAACAAACGATTCCCATCTCGACCGATAGGTCAAAATCTTCTCCTCATACAATAAAGCGGCGCATCCTTTGACAGATGCGCCGCATTGAGCCGTTTGCTCCCCTCCTTGATTATGGAGCTGCATTCCCCGGCGACCCCCGGGAGCCGTGATCAGAGAGTGGTCAGGTAGTCGTTACCGTTCTTCGAACCTTCATGGCCGGAACGGCCGGGATAAAGGCTCTCCACTTCCTTGGTCGGTACCTGCGTATTTTCCATACGCACCTCCTCATTTGTTTCGTGAAGTCTGAACAAAGAGACAAGCTGTTAAACGAACCAGCCATCATCGAAATGATAGATCCATCGTAAAATACCGTCAAATCGAAAAACAGGATAAAAAAAATACGACCATCACCCGAGGGCGATGGCCGTTGTTGGCGAAGGTGGGGTCATGCCTTATTTGCCATTTTGTAACCGGAAACTTCAGGCGAATGGCAGCAGCCACCTCCGGCTGTGAAAAAAGCGGTTACCGCAGTGATCGACTTGCCCTGTCTGTGGCCCTCGGCATCGGTGGCATCGGTCTTCCCGATTTTCCCCAGTATCCGGACGCGTACGCCCGAAGAAAGTCCCATGTTATTCACGGTTCCTCCTTTGTCCTTCGTTTAGAAAAATAACCTCGCACGCGAGGCGGTTTATTGTAAGCAACTACATACGACTCCAGTCGCAAGGTAATGGTATCCCCGAAACGGGGCGCCGTCAAATCGGGCTATAAAAAAAGAACGGGGCGCGCCGTTCCATCCGCCGATCCGTATGTTTTTCTATCGTCCCGAAAATATCGGGATGATGTGCGGCAGGAATACGACGATCCCGACAAAGACCGCGAAGACGGACGCGAGCAGGACCGCTCCCGCGGTGATATCCTTCGTCGCCTTCACCGCTTCGTGATATTGCGGACTCAGCACGTCCATGAGGTGCTCGACCGCGGTATTGAGGAGTTCGAGCGAAAGCACGACACCGATCGTCAGAAGGACGATGCCACGCTCCGCGGACGAGAGCGGCAGAAGAAACAGAAGGACCGTCGCGGCGAGACCGAGTATGAGCTCGATACGGAAATTCCGCTCGGTCGAAGCGGCGTTCCGGATCCCGTCGGCCGCATGACGAAAGCTCTTCGCGAATGCGATCATAGGACGTTGGTGAGTCGTATATCCATCATACCACGCTTTTCGCTCCCGCGACGGCGTCGGTCGCCTCGTCCTGGAGCCGGAACATCTCCTCCCCGTGATCGAATCCGAGCAGATGCAGGATCCCGTGAGAGACGACGAAGGCGAGTTCCCGTCGGAACGGGACCCCGTCTTCGGCGGCCGCACGCGATACGAACGCCGGCGAGACGACGAGATCGCCGAGAAAGACGTTCCCTTCATCGTCAGGAACGATCTCCCTGCCTTCGAACTCGGCGAACGAGAGTACGTCGGTAGAAGACTCCTTGCCACGATACGTCGCGTTGAGCGCGGCGATCTCATCGTCCGAGACGAGCGCTATCCCGACAGACACGAGTCCGGGAGAGATGCGAAAGGACGGCGTCCCCGGAAGGGATACCGTCCTCTCGGCAACCGCACGGAAAAACGCGTCATCCGCGTCGCATTCCGCACTCCGCACGATATCGGCCTCGACGTTCATCGGTCTTACGTCAGCGATTCCTCCACGAGCCGCTTTACGGTCGCCCCGTCGGCGCGACCGGCGATCTTCTTCGAGACGGCTCCCATGAGCTTTCCGAATCCGGCCTTGTCGACAACGCCGGTCTCGGCCTTCGCCTCGTCGATGATCGACCTGATCTCCGCCTCCGGAAGATCCGCCGGCAGGAATCCCGAGACAATCCCGATTTCGGATTCCTCCTTGACGGCGAGGTCCTCGCGGCCGCCCGCGCGGTAGGTCTCCGCGCTCTCGCGGCGCTGTTTGACGAGTCGCCGCAGAACGGCGACCGCATCGGGGTCGGCCAACTCCGCGACCGGAACGCGCTTCTCGATCGCCTCGTTCTTGAGGGCGCTGCCGATCATACGGATGGTATCGCGCCGTTCGGCATCTCCCGCCTTCATGGCGTCCTTGAGTCCGGACTGTACCGATTCGTAGAGGGACATAGCGGTCACGCTTAGCGGTTGAGTTTCTTCTTGATATCGCGGAGCGACTCGTCGTCGAAGCGTCCGAATTTCTTCAGCCGGCTGATCTCCTTGCGGATCTTGGTCTTGTAGAGCGCTTCGTTGCGCCGCTCCGATTTGCTCTTTTCCTCGCGACGGAACCGAAGCTTGCGGGCACGCTGAAGCGTGCCGCTCTGCTGGACGCGGCGGGAAAATCGCCGGATCATGCTCTCCGGTGTCTCCTTCTCCTTCTTTCTGACCTGTATCATGCGAACCGACCTCCTTTCTTGGTGATCTGATGAATACCCCTCCCCGTCTCGGCCCTTCCGGGCGTCTCAAGCTTATTCTTCCTTTTTTGTCTTATTTACCGGTCCGATACCCTCGGTAAGCCTGGCTCCGCCGATGAGGTGCAGATGGATATGCGGAATCTCCTGGCCACCGTCGCGACCGGTCCGGAACAGCAGTTTATACCCCTTCTCGGAAATATTCAAGTCCCTGGCGATATCCCGCGCCATGAGAATCATCCTACCGACCAGGTCGGCATCCGTATCCGAAAGGGCGTCGATCGACGGGATCCGCCGCTTCGGGATTATCAGGACATGCACCGGCGCGAGCGGCCGGATATCCCGGAATGCGAGCAGGTCGCCGGATTCCGCCACGATGTCTGCCGGAATCTCCCGACGGATGATCCTATCGAAGACGGTTTCCTCCATACGCGTTCACTTCTCGGAATGGGCGACCCCGGTATGACTCGGATGAGCGAGGGCCACGTTCGACTTGAGAACCTTCTTCACCGCGTCGGTCAGCTTCTCCTGGGTAACGGTCTCCTGCGTTCCCGACACCATGTCCTTCACGATAGCGGTCCCGTCGAGCGCTTCCTTCTGGCCGAGAATGACCGTCACCTCGACGCCGAGACGGCTTGCGACGCGCATCTGCGCCTTGAGACTCCCGCGACCGAAACTCTCCGCCGCAAGGATCCCGTGCTTCTCGAGATCCGCGAACAGCCGGAGACTCTTCTTCTTCGCAAGGTCGCCGAGCTGCGCAAGAAACACGCGCGGTTTCGCGAATTCATGGGGTCGGACCTGGGTCCGCTTCATCTCGAGGACGATCCGGTCGAGACCGAGACCGAATCCGATCGCCGGCGTCGGCTCCCCGCCGAGCTCCTGGATGAGAAGGTCGTACCGGCCTCCACCGCCCAAGGCATACTTCTTCCCCTCGCGATCGCTCGACCAGATCTCGAACACGGTCCTCGTGTAATAATCGAGTCCGCGAACGAGACGCGGATTGATCGAATACGGGAGTTCGAGCTCGTCGAGATACTCGAGCAGCGACTTGAAATGCGCGCGGGACTCGTCGTCGAGGAAATCGAGGGCCTGCGGCGCCTGCGCCGTAAGCTGCACGCACTTGTCCTCCTTGCAATCGAGAACGCGCATCGGGTTCGTCGAGAGGCGGTCACGGCAGACCTGGCAGAGCTTGTGCTTCTGCGATTCGAGGAACCGGACGAGCGCCTTCTCGTACCGCTTGCGGGACTCCGGCGTGCCGATCGAGTTCACCTGAAACTCGATGTCGCGGAGACCGAGCTCATGGACGACCCGGTATGCCACCTGCATGACCTGTGCATCGAGGATGGGATCCGCCTCGCCGAAGACCTCGAAGTCGCCCTGCCACAGTTCGCGGTACCTGCCCTCCTGCGGACGGTCGTATCGGAATACCGGCCCCATCGAGAACAGGCGGATCGGCTTCGGAAGAACGCTCATCCCGTGCTGGATATAGGCGCGACCCATGCCGGCCGTGAATTCCGGCCGAAGCGCGACGCGGTCCCCTCCGCGGGTCTGGAACTCGTAGATCTCCTTATCGATGATATCGGTACCCTGTTTGATGGAGCGGACGAACAGATGGAGGTACTCGACCGTCGGAATATCGATGCGCTGGAACCCGTACTCCTGGGCGGCCGACGAAAGGCTCCGCCTCACGCGCTCCCAGTACGGCTGTTCGTCGGGAAGGATGTCGCGCATGCCGCGCAGCGACTGCATAAGCAGTTCGTTCTCCGAGACGAGCGGCGCCGACACCGACTTCTTCGCGGCCTTCGGAGACGGTTTCGCAGCGGACTGTTTCGGAGAATCGGATTTCTTCTTCGCCGCCATCGTCGTCGTCTTCTTCGCGGGTACGGTCTTCTTCGGAGTCATACGTGATCGCTTAATCGCTTACCGGTAATCGGAACTAACGGTACCATTCCGCCTTCGTGATCGGCCATGCCCGCAGAAGCACTTCCCCAATCACCAGATCCCCGTCGATCGGACCGAAGATGCGCGAGTCGAGACTGTTCATACGGTTATCGCCGAGCACGAGATACTGATCCGGACCGAGCGTGACAGGCTTCATGTCCGTCGTCACGACGGAAGAAGCCAGATACGCGGACTCGTCGAGCGTCCATCCGTCCGGATGCGCGTCGTCCGAGATAACGACCTTCCCCCGCTCTATACGGACCGTCTCGCCGGGAAGGCCGATGACGCGCTTGATAAGATAGAGGTCTTCCTTCTGCGGGGAACGGAAGACGATCGGTTCCTGGCGGACAAGTTTCCGGAACGGCTTCACGGAGAAGATCGGGCGATCTGTCAGGCCGACGTCCGTACGCTTGTATCCGAACTCGTTCACGACAAGGTATTCCCCGTCGTGGAAGTTCGGAACCATGCTCGATCCCTGTACGAAAAACGGCTGGAAGAGAAAGACCCTGACTGGTATGATGATGACGGCGGCAAGCACGAAGATCCTCACCATCTCGAGGAAAAACTGCCCGGCACCGAGATCCTCGCCGGAAACGTTCGGATCGGATTTCTTTCCGCTCCGGTCATCCTGTTTCGGGTTCGTCGTCATACGCTCGGGAACCGTTCCGGGAATCCGTTTCCGGAGTTGGGATTCATACTTCAAACGAGGCTATGATATCACGTTTCCGGCCCGGAATCAAGTGTCCGAAGAAACTGGAAAAAAGGCATGAATAAGGCATCATCAGATTTCCGAACCATCATTTTCACCCTCTTGGCACTCATACTGTCGGGTATCGTCATCCTCGGTTTCCGCGCCGTCCGGACCGCCGAGCGGATCCACGTCGACAACGACAACGCGATCGGCAGCGTTTCATCACTGCTCCCCGGAGGAAAAAGAGAGCCGCTCCGGGGTGAGGAAAGCGGCCGCATCAACATCCTTCTCCTCGGTCGCGCGGGAACGAACCGACCGGGACAGAACCTCACCGACACGATCATGCTCGCAAGCGTAGATACCGCACAACGTCGCGTCGCTCTCCTTTCCATACCCCGCGACCTGTACGTGCCGATTCCGGGAACCGATCTCTCGACCAAGCTCAACTCGCTCTACCAATACGGGATCTCCCAGGGTGTCGGTGCCGATCTCGTGACGGACGCGGTCGAGGACATCACCGGACAGGACATCCCCTACTACGTCACCCTCGACTTCGACGGATTCGAAAAGGTGATAGACGACATCGGCGGAATACGAATCAACTCCGAACGGGACATTCTCGACACGCGCTACCCGGGAAAGAACTACAGCTACGAGACCTTCGAGCTCCCGGCCGGGTGGCACACGCTCGACGGCGCGACCGCGCTCAAGTACGCGCGCGAACGCCACGACGATCCCGAAGGCGATTTCGGTCGGGCCAAACGACAACAGCAGATCCTGAAGGCGTTCCAGGAAAAAGCGCTTTCCCTACGAACCTACGCCGACCCCTTCACGGCAAACCGTCTCCTCGACACCCTCGGCGACAGCGTCCGCACCAACCTCACGATGAGCCAGATCGCGAGCCTCATCGAACTCTCGAAAACCGTCGACATCCGGAATGCCGGAACGGCGGTCGTCGACGCCTGGAAGCCGGAAAGCCTCCTGCGCGTCTCGCACCTCGACATGAACGGCGTCCGGGCCTTCATCCTCGTCCCGCGGACGGGAAACTGGAACGAGATCCGCGACCTCGCGAAGAACATATTCGACAAGGCCGATCTCGATCGGAAACGATCGGAAATGGCGGACGAGTCGGCGACGATCGCCGTGATCTCCCGACCGGAAGACGCCCGGATCGCTTCCAGACTCGCGGCGACGCTGCGCGACGCGATTCCCGCGAAGGACGTCGTGACCGCGACGACGACCGCGACAAGACCGGCCCGAACGACGGTCGCCGACCGGACCGGCATGAAGATGCCGTTCACGTTCGACGCGCTCCTGTCGAGCTTCTCGCTCGAACGGACCGACGAGATCCCTGGAACGCTTCCCGCGGCGTCCAAGAACGCCGACTTCATCGTAACGGTCGGGACCGATTCGACGACGCGCCCGCTTCCGGAGTCCACCCTCGGCGAATCTCCCGACGACGAGAAGGACGGAAACGACTTTTCGGAATACTTCACCCCGCAGGCACGACGATAGAAGTGGGACGCGACGACCCCGCACGCTTGACGCCACGATACGACCGGATGACAATGCAACCGTATGCCTTTCCCGAAACTCATCGTCGGACTCGGTAATCCCGGAAGCAGCCACGAAAGAACCCGCCACAACGCCGGGTTCCTGTTTCTCGATTTCCTCGTGCGGGAATGGGGATTCCCGCCTTTCGAGTCCTCGGCGAAATGGAAAGGCTCCGTCTCCACCGGCTTGCGCGGAGGAGAGAAGGTCATCCTCCTCAAGCCCGAAACCTTCATGAACCGTTCCGGCGAGAGCGTCCGCGCCGTCATGGACTTCTTCAAGTTCTCGCCGCGGGATATCGTCGTCATCCACGACGACCTCGATGTCCCGGCCGGAACGTTGAAGACGACGGAAAGCTCCCGTGCCGCGGGACACAACGGCGTCGCCGACCTTATCGAGAAGCTCGGCACGCAGGACTTCCGCCGAGTCCGCGTCGGCATCGGCCGGCCGTCCGACGGAATGCCAGCCGACGCCTACGTCCTCGCTCCGTTCTCCGACGAGGAGCGAAAGACGCTCGAGAGTCTCTTCCCGGAAATCGAGAGTCTCATCGGAGGAAAAACCGAATAAGCTTCACGAAAAACCGCCACCGAAGGGCGGATTTTCGATCGCACGTCATCTGTTGTAAGTCGCGAGTCGTCAGTTCGGCACTTACGCCCGCGAGACGTAGGTCCCCTTCTCGGTATTCACGATAAGCCGGTCTCCGGCGTTTATGAAAAGCGGGACGGTCACGGTAAGACCGTTCTCGAGAACGACTACCTTGTCGCCACCCGAGGCGGTGTCGCCCTTGATGCCCGGAGGCGCCTCCTTCACTTCGAACTCCATCTTCACCGGAAGCTCGACGTTGATCGCGCGGCCGGCATAGTTGAGTACGGTCACCTCGGTCCCCTCGATGAGGTACTTCGTCGCGTCTCCGAGGGTCCCCGCGGGGATCGCGAACTGCTCGTAGCTCTCCGAGTCCATGAAGTGGTACTCGTCACCTTCCGGATAGAGGAACTGCGCGGAAGACTTCGTCACTTCCGCCTCCTCGAACTTGTCCTTATCCTGGAAGGTGTATTCGATGGTCGCCCCGGTCAGGAGGTTCCGGAGCTTGGTCCGCATGACCGCGCCGGCACGGCCGGTCTTGGAGTGCTGGTATTCGAGCACGACGTACGGCTGACCGTCCCAGACGATCTTCTTGCCGTTCTTGATATCGGTGAGTCCGAGCATATCGTGAAACGCTACTGGAACGGAAACGGGAAAGACCCGACCCCTTGCAGGAGTCGGATCCCCGGAAAACCTGCTACTGGATCACGTACGGGATCATTCCCATGTACCGCGCGCGCTTGATCGCGAGCGCGACATCCTTCTGCTGCTTCGCCGAAAGGCCGTGCCGCTTCGGGGGATAGATTTTTCCCTGGGAGTTGAGGAACTTCCGGAGAAAGTACGCATCCTTGTAATCGAGATGGTCGAGCTTCTTCTGCATCGCATCATCCATAGGTATGATATTCGAATGAATTATCCCGAACAACCAGCTTCATCGTCGCCGGTTGCCGGTTATAAGTTAAGAATCGAGAGCCCCGCCTAGAACGGAACGTCCTCGATCCGGACTTCCTCCTTCTCGTCGTCGAGATTGATGGTCGGAATCTCTTCCTCGACCGGTTCCGGCTTGAAGGCTCCCGGATGGGACGGGACCGAGGTCCGGGGTCCGGCCGCCGGCGCCGCGGGACGGGCGCCCTGTCGAGGCGCGTACCCGCCCTGACCGCCGCCCTGCGGTCGGGAACCGATCTGCATCGACTCACCGACTATCTCGGTCGTCTTGCGCTCGACGCCGTCCTTACCGACGAACGAGCGGGTCTGAAGCCGTCCTTCGAAGAAGGCTTCCATCCCCTTCGCGAGATACTGACCCGCGACCTCCGCAAGGCGCCCCCACAGGACGACCGTATGGAACTCGGACTTCTCCTGCTTCTGCCCGGTCTTGTCGACCCAGCGATGATTCGTCGCCATGCCGATCGTCGCGACGGTCTGTCCGCTCTGCGTCGTCCGCACGTCGGGATCGCGCGTCAGGCGTCCCACGAGGATGACCCTGTTCACGTTCATATGTTTCGCGTTACACGTTTACACCTCAAGTATACACCGGCCTCAGCCGACCTGCGGGACGATCAGATGTCCAGGACTTCCTTGAGCTGCTTGTCGAGATCCTCCTGGGTCACTTTCTTCGCCGCCGGCTTCGCCGTCTTCGCGACCTTCGTTTCCTTCGTCTCTTCCTTTACGGACTCCTCCTTCGCCTCGGACGTCTCGGGCCGCTCGGTGCGGACCGGGGCGCTACGGCGATCGGAGCGCTCGAACCGGCGTCCGCCACCACGACGATCCTCACGCCGGGTCGGCTTCGGCCGCTCCTCGCGAGGAATCGCCTTGAGTTCCGGAAGGCGCTCGGCGCGGACAATCAGGAACCGGAGCACGGAAGAGTACAGGCCCAGCTGACGTGTGACCGAATCGATCGCATTCTCCTTATCGGCCTGCTTCTCGGAAAACGGCTCATCGGACGCCGTCGGAAGCGTGAACCGACGGGCCACGTACGTACCCCGACGCTCTTTCCGGATCTCGTATGCCAGATTCCGCTTTTCCTCAGTCTCCTCCGGAAGGAAGACTCCTCCGACCCCCTTCACGATCTTTTCCACCTCCTCGCGGACCGCCGGAAGCTCGGCTTCCTTCGAATCCCCGACCAGGTAGAACAGTTCGTACACCTTCACGTCCTGTGCCGCCATACGGTATTCCGTATTACTGGTTATATATGCAAAAACCGGCAAGAGAGACCCCTGTGCGGTTTCTGCCCGCCCTGGTCTCCTCCGAAAAGGAGCGGGGCGGCGCGCCGGACTTTCTCTCTTGTCTCCCAATGGTATCAGGAAAAAGGCTCACTGTCAAACGTCCGCCTCCTATTTGAAGAGGAGCTTGTAGTTCTTCGACCAGTAGACGATGCCGTTATAATAGTTCGCGTTGTACGTGCCGAGATAGCTGATGGAGGCCTTCTTGATGACGGATTCCTTGCTCGAGGTCGCACCGGCCTTCCGGAGCTTCAGCGCCATCGCCATCACCCCGTCGGTCAGGTTCCACGGGTCCGGCGTCTTGTGTCCGGTGGCCGATCGGATCTGACTCTCGTATCCCGCCCAGACATCGGACATGAACTGAGGCACTCCCATAGCCCCTCCCTGACCGATATATCCGGACGGCGAACAGGAGACCTTCTTGTTCTTGCCGTACCCGAGTTCGTCGACGAGGTCGTAGAACAGGTCGCGACGCTTGTAGAGAAGTGCGATGGACGCCTTGTATTTCGAACCGTACTTCTTGTACCGGGCGACCGAGACCTTCTCCACCTCGGCATACGTGCACTGCCCCGTATTCGCTCCGAGATTCGTCTCCATCTTCAGGAACCCGTAGAGCACTCCCTCGGGAACGCCCGTCTCGTCGCTCGCGAACTCGACCGCCTCGCGGATATCCTTGGCATCATACGACTTGCCCGTCAGGACGGAGAGGTCGCTCTGCATCTCGGCAATCTCCTTGCGAAGCCGGTCGACGATCTTCTGCTGGTCAGCGAGATCGGCCTGCGTCTCCCGCTGGTCCGCCGCGAGGTCCTGCTTCTCGTCGAGCCTGTCGGCAAGGGTATCCTCGTGCTCCGTCTTGAGACGCTCGAGTGTCTCCCGTTCCTGGGATGCCTGGTCCTGAGACGAACGAATATCGGCAAGTACCGCGCTCATACGTTCCCCGACGGTGAGAAGGTGACCGGGATCGTCGAGTGCGCGCGTCACTTCGTCTCCCGAAAGGACCATGGAAAAAAGCGGCTCTTCCGACTCCGCCTTCATCTCCCGCACGAGTCCGGCGAGAATGAGGCGGTTCTCCTCGATGCGCTGTTCGATGAGCTCGATCTCCGCGGCCTTCCTCTCTATGTCGGTCGTGGCCGCCGCGATGCGGGATTTGGCCAACGCGATCGCCGCTTGCGTCGTCACGAGCGAGGAATTGATCCGGTTCAGCTGTCCGGACAGCGCGTCCGCCTTCGCCTGCGCCTTTTCGAGCTTCTTCTGCGCGCTTTCGATATCGTCCTTGAGCTCATCGGCGGAATCGGCGGCAAGCGACGGAAAAAGCGGCATCCCAAGGATACCGGAAAGGAGTAACAGGGCAACGAACCTGACGGGAGCTGAATTCCGTTTCATACGGGAATAATACCACGAAACGGGACTTGTCGGAAGACTCACGGAAAAATGAAAGGCCGACCCGGAAAGGGCCGGCCCGTCCGAAACGTCCGCTGCCGCTATACGACGGCCTCTTCCTTCGCCTTCTTCGCGATCGCCTTGCCGATTTCCGCGGCGATTTTCGGATTTTCCTTGAGGAACGTCTTGGCCACCTCGCGTCCCACGCCGAGTTTCGTCTCCCCGAAGAGGAACGAGTTACCTGACTTCTTCACGACCTCGAACCGGACCCCGGTATCGACAAGGTCGCCGGAAGCCGAGATACCCTCGTTGTACATGATGTCGAACTCCGCGGTCTTGAACGGAGGAGCGACCTTGTTCTTCACGACCTTCACCTTCACGCGGTTGCCGACCACGTCCTCCCCCTTCTTGATCTGCGCGGCGCGGCGCACCTCCAGCCGGACCGACGAATAGAACTTGAGCGCCTGACCTCCGGTCGTCGTCTCGGGATTCCCGAACATGACGCCGATCTTCATGCGGATCTGGTTGATGAAGACGACCACCGTGTTCGACTTCGCCATGATCGGGGTAAGCTTGCGCAGCGCCTGCGACATGAGACGCGCCTGCCGACCGACATGCTGGTCGCCCATCTCGCCCTCGATCTCCGCACGCGGAACAAGCGCGGCCACCGAGTCGACCACGATCACGTCGATCGCGTTCGAACGCACGAGCGTCTCGACGATATCGAGCGCCTGCTCGCCGGCATCCGGCTGCGAGATGAGGAGTTCGTCGGTCTTCACGCCGAGACGTTTCGCGTACTCCGGGTCAAGCGCGTGCTCGGCATCGATGAACGCCGCCGTCCCGCCCATCTTTTGCGCGTTCGCGATGATATGCAGCGCCAGGGTCGTCTTGCCGGACGACTCCGGACCGTATACCTCGATCACGCGGCCCCGCGGCACGCCGCCGATACCGAGCGCGAGATCGAGCGAGACGGACCCCGTCGGGATCGCCTCGATATCGACCTTTCGGACCTCGCCGAGCTTCATGATCATCTCGTCGCCGAACTTCTCCTTGATCGTCCCGATGACCGCGTCGAGCCCGTCCTTCGATGCCGTTTTTTCCTGCTTCGCTCCTTTCGTCGCCATATGCGTGTGTTTCCGCTGATTAATGCCTGATTATGTTCCCTGACTACTCCCGTCCGGACCATACGAGACCGTCGTCGGCCCCGGTTTTTCCGAAAGCGGTTCCGCCGGACCGGATCCCGACCGCGCCAACACGTCCGGCCCCGATCCCGACCCGACCTCGATACGTTCCTTCGCCGAGAACGGCTTCTCCTCGCCGACCGGCAGCTCCCCGCTCCAGACCGTCTCGCCGTCGGCGCGCACCGTGACATACGTCGGCGCGACGGCGGAGAGAGTCAGCCGCACCGAATCCGATACGGCCGCATCGGCTCCGACATCCGCCATCGCGTCACGACCGGGAATATCCGCATTCACGGTAAGCGTCCGCTCGCGAGTCTTCCCGAACCGGTTCGTCGACGAAACGATAATCTCGTTGAGCCCCGCATCGAGCGCGAGCTTCTCGGAGAAGTTCCCCCGCTCGTCCACGGCGACCTCATCTCCGTTTATACGGACCGTCGCCCGCGGATCGGTCTCTCCTCGCACCACCGTCTCGGCTTCCCGGACCGTATCCCCGCCGTTCGGCGAAAGGATGACCAGACGCGGCTCGGAGACGAACGCCGAAAACTCGGCATACAGGTACGCGAAGAACCCGAACGTGACCAGCGCGATCGCCGCGATCGTCAGGCCGCGCGAAGAAAGGGAAATGCGCGGCCGGGCGATTCCTCCCGGAAGCAGGCTTGCCGGAACGGGAGCGGCTCCAAGGTTGTTCCGTATGCTCCGTTCCCGCTCGTACAGACGGAGAATCGGTTCCTCGGGAATGCCGAGGTGCCCGGCATACGAACGCAGAAACCCGCGCACGTATACTTCCGGCGGCAGTTTCCCGTAATCGCCGACCTCGAGCGCCTCGAGGTACTTCGTCTGGATTCCCGTGGCACGGGAAACCTCCGAAAGCGATATGCGGTTTTCGTCACGGACCTTGCGGAGCTTCTCGCCGAGCGTCAGCGACCCGACCCGTTTTCTGGTGAAATTCGCGGCAGCCATACGGGTCCACTGTATCACATCGGTAAAACCCGCTCAAAACCGGTCGGAGAGAAGGAAAAGCGAAGCCTTTCCACCGCCTACATCTGCCACTTGTCGCGGGCAGCCTGATCGTCCATCGGGTCCTCGTATTCGGGAACGTCGGCCTGGCCCGCGAACTTTCCGATAAGCACGGGACGTCCCTTGTTGTTCCCTTCCGGCGGCCCGACCACGCCCTGTTCTTCCAAAAGGTCAAGCAGCTTCGCGGCACGGCCGTATCCGATCGACAGCCGCCGTTGCAGGAAGGTGGTCGCCGCCCGCCCCGACTCGATGACGATCCGCTTGGCTTCCTCGTATTTCTCGTCCTGTTCCGACGGATCGTCCGGTCCGGAAGAGAAGTCGAAGTCGTTCCCGGAAACGGTCGGCTCCTCGCCGCCGCGCGGGCCGAAATCCTCGTCGAGATTCTCCTCCCCGAGTTCCTTCTTCTGATCGACGAAGAACCGGACCAGGTCCTTGACCTCGCGGTCGTCGACATAGACGCCCTGGATACGCCTCGGCTGCGACGATTCGGGAGCGGCGTACAGCATATCTCCCTTGCCGATCAGCTTCTCGGCACCGCCGGTATCGAGGATGATACGCGAGTCCATCTGATTCGAGACCGCGAACGCGATCTTTGCCGGAATGTTCGACTTGATGAGGCCGGTCACGACGTCGGCGACCGGTTTCTGCGTCGCGAGCACGAGGTGAATGCCGGCGGCGCGGGACATCTGCGCAAGCCGGACGATGGCGCCTTCGACCTCCTTGCCGTGCGACATCATGAGGTCGGCCATCTCGTCGATGACGATGACGATGTACGGCATCGGCTCGAGCGGGCAGACCTTCGGACGACCGTCCGACGCGCTGTGGTCGACATACGTCCCTCCCTCGCGTTCCTTCGCGCGATAGGCGGCCAGATCGCGAACCCGCACCTGCTCGAAAACCCGGAGCCGCCGGTCCATCTCGCCGATCGCATACTTGAGCGCGTTCACGACATGCTTGGAATCCGTGATCACCCGACCGCTCTTGAGGTGCGGGATGCCGTTGTACAGCGAGAGTTCGACGCGCTTCGGGTCGACAAGGATAAGCTGCAGATCCTCCGGCGAGTTCTGATAGAGGAGCGAAAGGATGAGCGAATTGATGCAGACGCTCTTTCCGGAACCGGTCCGCCCCGCGATCAGGAGGTGCGGCATGGACTCGAGATCGGCGATCTCGTAGTCCCCCGACACCGATTCGCCGAGGACGACGGACAGGTTGGACCGCTTGGCACGGAAGGCCGAACTCTCGACGATGTCGCGCATGCGTACGTTCGCCTGCGCCGTGTTCGGTACCTCGATACCCACGAGCGACTTGTTCGGGATCGGCGCCTCGATGCGGATCGGATGCTTGGCAAGCGCGAGCGCGAGATCGTTCGAAAGGGCGACTATCTTGGACAGCTTCGTACCGAACGCCGGGCTGAACGTGTACTGTGTTACGGTCGGACCCACGGTCGTCTCGGCCATCTCTCCGGAAATGCCAAAATGTCGGAGCGTATCATGGATGATTTCCCTCGTCCGGTCGATATCCCCGGAATCCCCGCTCTCGGTCTTCCCCTTGAAAAAATCGGGATCCGGACGCTGCCAGACGGACTTCCGACGTCGGCGTCGCGGACGCGACTTCCCGGTTTCCTCGACGTCGTCTTCCCCGTCATCGGCATATTCCGACCCTTCTTCGTCATCGTCCATGTCGTCGGACTCGTCGGCCTCCGCTTCCGTTTCGTCCTCCGGGAAACTGATGGTCCCGATATTGTTCGACGATGGCACGACAACGGCAGTCGGCCCGATCGCGACCGGCGGCGCGACGGTTTCCGTCGCGTCGGAAGCCACGGAATCCGCCGGAAGCGCCTCTTCCGACACTTCTTCCGAATCGGCTTCCGCTTTCATGGCAGCAAGCCGATCACGCAGCATGCCGATAAAATGGATAAGCGAGACGTTGAACGCCGCGACGACACCGGAAAGAAACAGGGCTGCGAGAATGATGGCTCCCGCGGCACGACCCGTAAACGAGAACAGGAACGACGCGATTCCGTACCCGACAAATCCTCCGCCGGATCCTTTTTTCGCGTACGCAAGCATATCCTTCTGCGTATCGCCCAGAAACAGGTGGAGGATGCCGAGAACCGACAAGAACACGACCCCGAGCCCGACGAATTTCGCGATGTCCGATACGGTCGTCGTGCGGCGCCGGAGCAGGAATACCGCCGAAACGGCAAGCAAGATCGGGAAAAGCCACTTCCCCCATCCGAACAGCGACCCGACCCCTTTGTCGAGCAGTCCGCCGAGCTTCCCCCCGATTCCGAAGAAGGCGAGCAAAAACAGGATGGCGAACATGACCAGGAAAATCGCCGCGATACTGCGCTTCGCATCACCCCCGAGTACATCGCCCCAGCCCGATTCGGACTCTTCCTCAGACTCCTCCTCGGGCTCCCGGGAGCGCCGCTTCCGTTTCTTCGGTTCGTCTTCCGTTTTCTTCCGTCCCATAATCGTCGGTATGTCACGTATCACGACACAGCGCCGGGAACGGCTCGTCCCCGGTTCCGCGATATGCCGGAAGTATAGCACTCCCTTCCTCTTCGCGCGACCATCCGGACACGACTCCAATCGGTTCAGACCTTTCGAAAAGCAAAGGGTCCGACGCATTGCAGCGACAGACCCTCTCAATTCACCGTATTCATACGGCCACTCCCGCACCCCCGAAACGCGGCGTGTCGTCCGACCCGTTTCCCGGCCCTTTCCACCGACCCGGCTCCTCTTCTTCTGATGGTGCCGAAGCCGCCTCCGTGTCCCTAAGAATCAGACGGGCTCTCGGAATCAGAAACGTCTTTCCGAACAGCGTCTCAAGGGAAGAGAGCGTCGTCCACAGCCGATTCCAATCATCCTCACACGGCTCCCGTTTCCGCGATTTTTCCTCGATATCGGAGACCGCCTCGCACAATTGCGTCAACAACGGGTACATTCCGGAAAAATCCGGCAATTTCCCGAAGACATATTCTCTCAACTGTCGTTCGATCTCTTTGCCATACCTCGAGACGACATCCCGTTCACCGGACACCTTTTCAGCAACGTGTCCCAGTCGGACGATCCGTCTCCCAGGAGATACTCGCCCTGCAACGCGAGATTGACGATATCGCGCAATACGAGCGTCACCATCTCGGGATTCCCCTGTTCTTCCATGGTAATGAACGGTCTGGTTCCCGCGGAAGCCCCGCGGTCGGCGTCTTTTCTTCTCCCTTCTTCCTACCTTCAAAAAGCCGGGAGTCAAGGAGCGCGAGCGGCGGCTCCGTGAGACGACCCGCCTCGGTTCCCCATCGGACCGGCGGGCATCGCGGTCACGAAGACGGTCAATCGGCAGCCATTCGACGTCGACATATCCGGACGGACCCTTGACGGATTTGAAAAACCGTCACAGACTTCCCCCGAAGTCCCCGCTCGTTAACACCTAAATGAAACCACGCTATGTGCAGTATCACTTCGTACGGTTCCACGTATTGCCGCGCGCTCGACCAACTCATCACCGACGCATTCGAGGCCTGTGGCTATTCGCTTGTAGCGGGTAATTCGGAGCCTGATCCGAACACGACCGGCTCCGGCGACAGGCTATCGCTCGCAAAAACGCTCGCTACAAGAAGAATCCCGAACACTCGTACCGACCGCGCCTGCATCTCGGTCGGACTCGCAGTGGTGCTTTCAATCAACTCGAAGCACTCGAATCCGCTCGGAAAAGCCGTAAGCAACCGGGAGCGGTCGATAATCCTGAAGCGGCTCACCAAGAAGGATGAGCCTGTCATGCTCGCATTCGGCATCGCCATCCGTATCCCGACCGAAGGCGGGCTCCAATGTTCGCACGTACTACTCGGAGATGCCGAGATAAAAATGACGATCGACCATGTCCCGAATCCGACCGCGACGGGCCCGCACGCATTCTGGACCGAGATCGGAAACGCGCTTCGCATCGCCGATCCGGACGGCGCCAAAGAGACGCTCATCAAGATCATCAGTCGGGCACTCCCGCAACGCGGCGTCTGAATCTTCGCACGAACTGACAAAAGAACGCCCTGTTCCTCATACCGAGGTTCAGGGCGTTATTTTTGAAAACGGCCTTATCCGACCGACTCGAACCAGCAAGACGAAACTTCGAACTCCGCCGCCGACTGATCGTCGCAACGGACGATCGTCAGCACGTCGAATGCTCCGCGCTCGGATGCCGAAAGAGACGACCGGTGATTGACGTTCACGACGAGAAACGGCCCGTCACCGCCGCAATATGCGCGCACCATATCATGATCGTATGCGCACAGCCCCCTTTTCAGGACGACCCTCATTCCCTCCGAAAACATGCCGTCAGATATCACCGTTTCCTCCTTTTTCGTTCTTCCGTTTTCGATACGGACGAGCAGCCGCTATCGCAGCCGCCCTGTTGGTAAAGACACCATGCCATATAATCACCCCGAACGACGCCGGTCAACGGTCGATCATGATTGTTGACAAGATATGAAAAAACAGTATAATATACAAAGGTTTTTTAACGAACTCTCTATCCGACAACACCAACCCGACTGGAGGAAACATGATTCCTGATCAAAATCGCCCGAAAATAATCATCACCGGAAAAACAAGGACCACTCCGGTACTCGACCAACTCGCCTCGCGACTGTCGGGCTTGTTCCAGGTCGAAATAAGACCGTTCGACTGTCTGGTTCCGAAGTGTTTCTCAAAGTCGAGAACGCCAGGAGCGAAAGCGGTTTCCATTGCCCATTACCTGACATCGACGGTCGAGGTGCCCGACGACACAGCCTTCATTCTTGGCATCGGATTCACGGCCGAAAAACTCCAGTGGAACGATCAGAAGACGGGAGAGGAGCTGCTCTGCCCGGATACGAAAATACATCTCGATGAAATGATAACCAAGCTTTCCGGGTACGACTATCTTCTGAATGTCGGATGCTCCCTGCTTACGACAAGAACGTCGGTCACGAACGGATTCATCGTAGAGGAAAATCTCTGCGTCCGATCCTTATCAAAAGAGGAGAGGAACGAATTCGTAGAGAGTATCCCGAAAGCGCGGCTCGGCAAGGTCGGACCGGTGTTCCCTTTCCGGGAAACCGACGAATGGACGCGGCTTCTCACGGAACCGGAACCCGACATCGAAATCATCACTGATCGGATTCTCCGTCAACTTTCCGAACATTTCAAGAAAGAGGAAAACCCTCTCGGAGAAAGGCTCCTCAAAACGCTTGTTCCCACGGACGAATCGAAGCTGTCCGCATAGCGTGCGATTGTCACTCAAATCAAAAGGCCGCCCATCCAAGGTGGCCTTTTACATATCATCTCTGAACGCGTACCGAAATCACCGAATGAACCAGAAACATTGCGCTTCCTAATTCCTCTCCTCGCGAGCAAAATCCGAAATTGAAATACGTTTCCAAGGAAACACAACGGGACACGGAAATCACCTCCACCTTATGCCGTATTCCAGTCCTTACCGATAATCCGGAGTAAGACTCTGCGCCAAAAAAAAAAAACGGTGTGCGCATCAGCCGACACGCACACCGTCCCAGCCCTAACAGACAGACCTTCCCGCCGGTCACCGCGAAACGAGTCCGAACATGGCCTTGAGATACCGGAAGCCGTCTTCCGGCTTTTTCACCCTGTATTCCGCATCCAGACTGAGCCCCGAATAACTCCGCAGCAACTTCCTCGCCTCCGCCTCGCTTTCGACATCGGCACCGAGACCGCCCGCGACACCGAAACCGAGACCGGGATAGCAATCACGAACCTTCCACAGGAAATCGTGCGCCATCTTCGGATTGAACGGCGTTCCGGTCCCTCCGCTCGGGTCGAGCAGCACGGCGTCGATGAACGGCTCGTAGTCGCGGAGTTTCCCTGCCACACGTTCCATGAGGCCGCCGAAATTCCCGAGGTCGGACAATGCCTGCCTCCCGATCTGGAGCACGAGATGTTTCTCCGGATGGCGCTCCCGGAACTTCTCGAGTTCATCAAGAGGCGGCCAGGGAATATTGAGCTGAAAACCGTCGGGTCCCGGACTCTGCCCGGATTTCACGATGAGCGCCTGCAAGTCGTTGTTCAGCGATTCCGGCCTGCTCGTCCCATAGTGGATGAGAACGAACAACCGCGGATCCCGGACGCAAAGATTCTTGACCGCTCCCCATAACCTCGCATCCCCGTCGAATACGGTGGGCCCCATCGGCAAGCCGACCATGAGCCGATACCGCGACGTTTCCGGTACCAGCTCAAGCGCCCTTCGGACGAGTTCCGGCGTCCAGCTCGCGCTCGTCCACCCGATATACGGCCCTTCCTTCTTCCCTGTCGTCATGACCCCCTCCCTTCCGATTATGATGATGTTATCGAACAGAACCGCCCACCATGGACAGCCCGTCATAGTCACTCATGCCGAAAGAAAAAGCAAGCCCGACAGAATGGAATCGATGCTTCCGGATAAAAAACGCGAACCGATTCTGGCGTCGATTATCCGCACGCAATGAACGAAGCCGCCCAACCGGACGGCTTCTTTTTTTTGTCCGCATCGGAAGCGCGTGCTCCCATTTCCGAAATCCGATTTCACCGTATTCCCCCTCTCCCTCCGGGAGAGGGCTGGGGTGAGGGAGTGGCGACCTGCGACAGGAATCATGAGGCTTGAAAAGGTACCGGATCTCTCTTCGTCGAACGGGCATGGAAAAACCGACAGATCAGTCGTTTCTCGTCCGTCGAGGCGTCTCCGAAAAAATACACTCCTTTCGATTCCGGCCCGGCACCACCATATTACGTAATATGGTAGGAAACCTGGACCGGACCGAAAAACAGATCCAAACGGAAAGCCGTAGATTCCGGATCAAGTCCGGAATGACAGGGGTAAAAACATTCATAGAAAAAAATACTGCGGGCCGGACGCGGCTGAGCGGATTTCTGTACATCCGCTTCTTATTTCCTCCGCAAGGCGAACATGAAACGGTTTTGACATCGGAGCAACTACCTGTTCTCGTAGGCAACCCCGATCGAGGAAACCTGCCAATGCCTCGACAATTTTGTTTGACAAAAAGTCATTAAAATTCTATAATTTTCCGAACGTTTTTTCACATATTTTTTAACCGACAAACCGGGAGCATCCATGCCTACGACAGAAACCGGGACATCCCTGTCCCAAATCAGGGAACGCCTCGCAGTCGCACTCGAGGGAATCAAAAAAATGCCGATAACCCCGCAGATCGCGGGATGGGCCGGCGTCGGCGTGCCCCATTATTTTGGCGGCCAAGAACTGAAAAGAATCGCGGAAGGAGAGCGTGGCTACACCGAGGGACGGAGCTATCTTTCCAACCGGATCGCCGCCTATCGCGAGAAATCCGAGACATTACTCCGCTCATTGGGAATACCGGCTGCCGTTCAGGCACAGGCCGTCGTATTGCCACAGTCGACCATGACCGAATTCCTTGAAGAAAGCGGGAGGATACTGATCGAGACGAAGGAGGAGGATAGAGGCCGGGTAAACATCTCGGCACACCTCTATTCCGACGCCAAGTTCAAATACACCAATCTTTCAGGAAAGGCGGTAGATGTCATCACGATAGTCTTTGCACTGTCCATCATATTCACCGTAGGATACGCGCTCTTCGTGACCAACGCGCCGAAGACGCCTCTCGGATGGGTCAGCGGGGCGCTCCTCTTCCTTGTAAGAGCTGTCGTGTCGATCGGAAGCGGAATCGGCGTTTTGTATCTTGCGGACTGGGCTCTCGGAACCAGGCCTGCACAAGCTCTGATGAACAACTTCGTCGACTGGCTTGCCACCCTGTGGATCAAGCGATTCGTCAGGAAAAGAGACAGGAGCGAGATACTGAAACAATTATTACGACCCGCATCTTCCGGAAAGAACTACGGCACGGCCGAGCTCGTATTCGCGCCGCATCCGGACGAACTCGAACGGACGATCGGGATGATTCCGGAAATCCGTGTCGCGGCGAAACCTGAATCCGTCGGCATCATTCCGCTTAATGGAGACATAAGCGAAATCGATATCAAACATCGTCGCCCCGACCTCATGAAGCTGGTAACGGACTCGCCCAAACTCCTGTTCTACGTGAACACGCGCGACGGCAGAAGAAACCCTTATTGCATCCTCCTCGGCAGCGTCGGCACGCTTTCGAACACGGATCTCGACGCGCTTGATCGCGTTCTCCGACCCGAAAAGCTTGTGGAGAAAATCTGATTCCATCAACAAAACGAACGAAGCCGCCCAACCGGACGGCTTCTTTTTTTTGTCCGCATCGGAAGCGCGTGCTCCCATTTCCGAAATCCGATTTCACCGTATTCCCCCTCTCCCTCCGGGAGAGGGCTG
>JAAXXG010000022.1 GCA_013334575.1 Candidatus Moraniibacteriota bacterium
AAGGACGTACCCGAGGATGATCGACATCCGATGCGAAAACACGTCTCCGACGACTCCGGTCGGATATTCGAGCGCGATGGTCGCGACATAGTATGCCCCGAGCAACGACAGCACCTGCGACGTTTCGATTCCGCGGCTGTTGAGATAGAGGACGAAGGTCGGAATCCAGAACCGGGACGAATACAGGACCTTCACGAACATCATCTTTCGGGCATCGGTCATATTTTTCCGAAATCGGAATCTGTTCATGTCACCTCACCCGCTGGAACAGGATCTCCGTTTTTCCGGTCTCAAGCGCGGCGCGGATCTTCGCGGCGGTATCGGGCAAGAACGGGACGAGCGCGACCGAAAGGAACGCGAGCCGGTCCAAAAGGACGTGCATGACACCCACAAACCGCTCGCGGTCGGTCTTCGCAAGTTCCCACGGTTTCTCCTCCTCGATGTAGCGATTCGCCTCGCGGACCGTCTCCCAGATCTTTTCGAGCGCCTCGGTGAACCGGTATGAGTCGATCAGTTTCGCGACGTCATCGGGGTACGTGGGAATCTCCGCGATTTTTTTCATATCGTCATCGAGACCTTCCGAGAGCCGCATCACGCGCGACACGAGATTGCCGAGACCGTTCGCGAGATCGGCATTGTACTTCTCGGTCATCTTCGCCCAGGAAAGATCGCCATCCTTGGAATACGGCAGAGCCGTGAGAAGCAGGTACCGAGCGCCGTCCTTACCGAACCGTTCGACGAGCTCGCCGGGATACAGGACGTTCCCGAGCGACTTGGACATCTTCGCCCCGTCGATGGTCAGATACTCGTGAGCGTAAATTTCCGTCGGGAGCGGCAGCTTCGCCGAGAGGAGCATCGCCGGCCAGTAGATCGCGTGAAATCGGAGGATCCCCTTGCCGATCACGTGTACCCGTCCACCTTCCCCGGCCCAGTACTTCCGGTACGCTTCGCCGTTGCCCGCATAGTCGAGCGCGGTAATGTAGTTCGAAAGCGCGTCCACCCAGACGTACATGATCTGCGACTCGTCCCCGGGAACCGGAACACCCCATCCCTTCGCCCGCGCGACGGATCGCGAGACAGAGAAATCCGCGAGCCCCATTTCGATGAACGAAAGCACCTCGTTCTTGCGGAACTCCGGCACGATCCGCATCTCTCCCGATTCGATAAGCGCCTTCAGGCGGTCTCCATAGGCCGAGAGCCGGAAAAACCAGTTCTCCTCTTCCACGATCTCGGGCTCCTTGCAGTGTTCGGGACATTTCCCGTCGACCAGGTCCTTCTCCAGCTTGAATTCCTCGCAGCCGACGCAGTAGAGTCCGGAATAGCTTTTCTTGTACAGGTCGGCCGGATCCATCGCGCTCCAGAACTTCTTCGCACCGGAAAAATGGACATCCTCCGTCGTCCGGATGAAGCGATCGAACGAGAGTCCGAGCGATTCGCCGAGCGACCGGAACGCCTCGGCATTCTCGGAAACGTATTCCGTAACAGGCTTCCCGGCCTTTTCGGCACCCTGCACGTTCTTCAGGCTGTTCTCGTCGGTACCGGTCAGAAAATACGTTTCCTCACCGAGCACGTCGCGATGATACCTCGCGACCGCGTCGGAGAGCACTTTCTCGGACGCGTGCCCCACGTGCGGTACGCCGTTGACGTAGTCTATCGCGGTAGTGATGAAAAACGGTTTGGACATACTTTTTCTCGATATCCACATTATATGGCCCTCATACGACCCTGTCATTCCCGCATAGCCTGCCCTCGACCTGATCGGAGGGCGGGAATCCTGATCTATTTTGGGCTGTTCTGAAAAGATTCCCGCCTTCGCGGGAATGACACTTCAATTATACGCCACGACGACGAATTCCCCGCGAAGCTTCGATTCGTCCGTGAAGTGCCCGAGGACCTCAGGAACCGTCCCGCGGACCGTCTCCTCGAACATCTTGGTGAGTTCGCGGCCGACGATGACCCGTTTCTCGGGCGCCAGATCGGAAAGAAGGGTCAGGTTCTTTATGACCCGATGCGGCGACTCGTAGTAGACGACCGGAAGCTCCGAGCCGGCAACGTACCGGAAGAACGTCTCGCGCCCCTTCTTGTGCGGCGGAAATCCTTTGAAAACGAATTCGCGCATATCGATACCGGCGACCGATACGATGGCGCCCAGGGCCGACGGCCCCGGTACCGGAACGACGGAAACACCCGCCGCGATCGCGAGCGAAACAAGCTTGTTGCCCGGGTCGGAAAGACCCGGCGTCCCCGCGTCGGTCACGTACGCGAACGACTCCCCTGCCGAAAGGCGCGAGACAAGTTCGGTAAGCTTGCGCTCGTCGGTGTGTTCGTGACACGAGATAGCAGGAACGGATATACCGTGCCGCTCAAGGAGCTTGCGCGTCACGCGCGTATCCTCCGCGAGGACGGCATCGCACTCCCCGAGAACACGAAGTGCCCGGAGCGTGATGTCTTCCATGTTCCCGATCGGCGTCGCGACGACGTAGAGAATTCCCATACGGTAATACACGGTTTCATGCCCCTCAGACAAAGGAATCGGTTTCCTTATCCCAACGTCAACATCTTCTTAAGCTTCGCCTCCTTGCGCGCGTCATGTGGGCCGATGACGGCGAGATTCAGGCGGTCGTTGCGGAAGATATCCCGCGCCACACGAAGCACATCATCGGCCGTCACCTTCTCGATCGTTCGGATCTTCTCCTTCGGAAGCTCCGCCTCGCCCTTGAGCACTTCCTGCGCGACAAGGTATTCCGCCACGTCGTCGGATCCCTCGAGTCCCATCGCCATCCCGCCCTTGATGTACTCCTTAGCCTTGCGAAGCTCGTCCTCGTCGACCTTCTCGGTCGCGATCTTCCGGTATTCGTCGAGAATGACCGAAAGTGCCTTCTCCAAGTTCTCGTGTTCCACACCGCACTGCGTCGCAAGGTACCCGGCATCATGGAACGAATCCGTTTCCGTCCGTACCTGATAGGCAAGCCCGCGCCGCTCCCGGACCTCGATGAAGAGCCGGC
>JAAXXG010000008.1 GCA_013334575.1 Candidatus Moraniibacteriota bacterium
CGCGGCGTCGCTCCATCAGACTTTCGTCCATTGTGGAATATTCTCGACTGCAGCCACCCGTAGGTGTTTGGCCAGTGTCTCAGTGCCAATGTTGGGGGCCATGCTCTCACACCCCCTACCCGTCATTGCCTTGGTAGGCCGTTACCCCACCAACAAGCTGATAGGACGCAGGCTCCTCCTGAAGCGATAAATCTTTACTCCGTAGAGCACATCGCGTATTGTCACGGATTTCTCCGAGTTATTCGCGACTTCAGGGCAGATTCCTACGTGTTCCTAACCCGTTTGCCATGGGCCTAAACCCATTCGACTTGCATGCCTTATCCACGCCGCCAGCGTTCATCCTGAGCCAGGATCAAACTCTCAATAATTGGACCCGAAGGTCCGATACCGACTTTGATCCTTCCCAAAGGAATATGTGGACCAACCGCAAAAAATTGCGATTGTCTGAATTTTCAAGGTTCGTCGCAGATATAAAAAAAGAAAATACCGTTTCCTTTTCCTACGCTGCTTTCCCAGTATAGGGAGCGTTCCGAAACCTGTCAAGGGCCGCGCCTCGTACGTCGAAACGAAACGAAAGATAAAAAAATAAGGCTTTTAAAAGCCTTATTTCGAACGTCTGTTCATGAGGAGCAATATGAGCAACGGCGCCGCGAGCCAAAGGAGTTCCGCAAGCGGGGTCCCGAAGTACCTGATCGGAATCGGAATAGGCGAAAGTGCGACTGTCTTTCCCGGCAGAAGCCGGATCAATACGCTTGTCACCATGCCCGCCACCACGACGCCGGTCACCACGACACGCCACAGCACATCCTGCGGAACCGACGGAACATGAATCTCGAACAGCGAACGATCGATCAGCGTCAACAGTACGAGCAACACCAGAAAGAGAGCCGCTTCGTCGAGTGGAAACGACTTCGGAACGACTCCCTGCGCGGCCGCGGAAAACGCCATCGCCACATAGACGTTCATAACCACGTTCACGAGCCGGTTCCGACCGAGTAAAAATCCGATGCCGATACCGACGCCGACAAAGAGGACGAGAAAGACCGTCAGCGAGGCGGTTTCCGGCGTAACCGTCGTCGGAAACAGCGAGAGAATCGCGTTCATGGACGTTTCGTTTCGCATATGATACCATCCACGACCGGACATCGTCAAAATACGCCTTGAAAAGGCATGTTTTTACACATCCGCCCGGAAACGAAGACCCTCGCCAAACCAGATATCCCGTGCTATACTGATGCGGAATTATGCAGCATCTCAATCGGCTCCACAACCTGGTCTTCTGGATCTTCCTCATCCTCTTCCTTACCACATCCGCGACGGTCCTCTTCTTCACGTTCGGATACCGGTTCAGCTTCGAACGCGGGATATTCGTCTACACGGGATCGATCACGATCAAAGCGAACCCTCGATCGGTAGCGATCGAAATCGACGGGAAATCGGTGCCGTCCGAAATGATTCACAACATCAACCAGTCCTACCACATCACTGGCCTTCCGCCCGGCGAACACCTGCTCCGGGTGAAAGCGGACGGTTTCCGACCCTGGGAAAAGAAGATCCGAGTCCAGAGCGGCATTTCAACGGAATTCTGGAACGTACTTCTCACACGCGAGACGTACGACCGGACCGTCGTCGCGACGGGGCCGTTTATAAAAGCGTTCCCGTCCTCGACCGGGCGGCACCTTGCCCTGCTGGCCGAATCCGACGAGGAAACGACCGTCTCGATACTGGACCGGAAAACCGGCGAGACGCAACAGGTTTTTTCGAGCCGCTCGTTCCTGTTCGACCACGAAGACCAGCGCAACATCGAGTGGTCGAAGAGCGAGGATGAACTGCTCATTCCCGTCCGGGCACATGACGACGATGAGCGGACCGTCTTCCTCGTCCGACTCGAAACCGGCGCTGCCACGGATATCCGCGACATCTCTTCGATGCGGAATCCTGAAAACCCTCGCTGGCACCCCTCCGACGACGGATCGTTCTTCGTCATATCCGACGGAACGCTTTCGCTCATCCGACCAGACGCCAAGGATATCGGGCTACGGACGATTCCGATAGCGACCGATACCGCCGCATATGACCTCTCCTCGCGACTCATCATCCTTCTCGCCCGCGACGGATCCGTCGGCAGGCTTCCGGTGGGTGCAGACGTCGGAACCGCTCCCGAGACATTCGCAGGCCCGATTCCGAGTGCTTCCTCCTTCCGGAATCCGTTCCTTGTCGCCTATGACGAGCGTCGCGTCGCCGTATACGACCTCGGCGGGGCAGGTTATCTATACAATGACGACGGGAACGTGAAACCGGCCATCATTCCGCTCTTCCCTTCCGACATGCGCGGCATCCAGTTCTCCGACGATGGCAAGAAGCTGCTCTTCCGGTCCTCGACCGAGATTTCCATCGCGTTCACGCGTGACTGGGATGTCCAACCTGCGCGAAAAAGCGGAGACATACTGCAAATAGCACGTTTCTCGGCGTCATTGACGGACGTCCAATGGGCGAAGGACTACGAACATGTCCTCCTGGTGCGTAGTGCCTCGATCGAGATCGCCGAACTCGACAATCGGGACCGGCGAAACATCGAAACGCTCATCCCCTCGCAGGACGGAAATATCCGCCAGATCCTTCCGATACCGGCCGACAACGAGCTTCTCTTCCTCGCTACCACCGACATCGAAACAGCGGATACTGCCCTCTCGCTCGTCGGCTTTCCGGAACCGGTCGGTATCTTCGGACAATAGCCATCCGACACATACGGACAGCGGAATACCGGACCAGGGAAGGTCCGGTATTTCTTTCATGTTCGCAATAAGCAGTATCTATCGAAAAAGACTTTCAAGAAAGGCCTTATCACCAGCGGCTTTTTCTTGCGACGATACTATCTCCTTTTTTTCATTTTTCTTTTCAGGAGAAGCTCCTCTTCCGTCTTCCGCCTTCTTCTGAGACTGACCGGATACCGCGGATGACTCGCCTCCAGGAAGACTTTCCGATGATACGCCTTCGCGTATGAACCGCTGACGAAACATCTGCTTAACAGCCTCATCCCGAACAAGATCGTTTCCAATCACTCTATCTTTCTTTTCGATGATCATCTCCAAATCCGTATCTCCCGGTCGCACATTGACCCCATCGAGGATCGCGTGCGTTATCCTCGCATTGAAGGTATTCAGTCTCGCCTGTTCCGTAGCGACACGCATCCGATACTCACGGTAGATTCGCGCCGCCTGCTCGTTCCGGGCCTTCGGATCGGAAAACGAAGAAATCGACCACCTCTCGAACTGCAGGTCGAATTCGTCGCATATCCGTTGGACCGCCATCTGATGTTCGGAACGGCCAACCCTGAAATCCTCCAGCGCCCGACGCGCACCGGCCTCGCGTTCCCGCTGACGGTCACGAGCCTGATTCCTCTCGTTCTCATCCTTCTGGCGCTCCTGCCTCACATCACGCAACGCATCAAGTGGCGTTCGCGATATATCATCGACGACTTCCTGACCGAAACGCGACAAGTTTCCGCCGACGATATCCTTTGCAACCCGCTGAAAATCCGCCTTCGCCTCCCTCGAGGTCGAAATGGTAAGGAGGAGGGCCGCTATGGGAACCGCGATCTTCGGGTGTTTCCGGATCCGATCCATCAGTCCAGCGACCGGATTATTTCTCCCGGCATCTTCCATAGCCGACTCCGACACACTGGCAATATCCGATTCCTCATTCGGAAGCGTTTTCAATACATAGGCAGCATCCTTCTCCAAGAAGCCTCCGTTCCGCACATCTTCAGCGAAGCCGGCCAGAAGGCCTCTTTGAAGATTTTGTCCTCTCTTTTCCGAAGACGACGATGCGGACGCTTCCGGAAGGACCGACTCCGGCATCCTCAACCGAGAAGATTCATCGCGAACAGAAAGCAGTGTCCCCTCTGGGGTTACATGAAGCTCCCCGTCCGGATGTTCGGCGGCATATCGCCCCGTTTCGAATCCTCCTCTGGTCATACGCGTCTAGTCGGCGGCTTTCATAATCCCCGCGAAGTACGCCCGCTCTTCCTCCATGATCTCGTCGAGTTTTGCCTGGTCGCCGTGCGCGGCCGCACGCTTCCGCAGGTTCCCGGTGAAAAATACGAGCAGGTCGCGGTCCTGGGAGAAGACATCCACGAACATACGCCGGACATACTCTCCGGCGTCGGCGAGCCGACCGCGCCACAGGCTGCGATCCTCTTCGGAAAGATCGGCCCGTTCGAACATGCGTTCGAGCTTGTCGTTGAATTCCTCCTCACTTATAAGCATATGGAAAAAGTATACCACGATTTCGCATCTGTGAAAAAAGAAACCCGACCGTATGGAACGGTCGGGCCTTGGTGTCCGGAATGTCTTGCTAGCGCTTGGACCACTGAGGAGAGCGACGAGCCTTCTTAAGGCCCGGCTTCTTGCGTTCCACGGAGCGCGCGTCACGGGTCAGCAATCCTTCCGCACGGAGCGGCAGACGAAGCGCCTCATCGTGCTTGAGAAGCGCTCGGGCAACCCCGAGACGGATCGCTTCCGCCTGCGCGTTCACACCACCACCCTTGACCGTCGCCGAAACGACGAAGTCGCCGGATAGTCCGAGCGCCGACAATGGGGCGAGAAGCGTCGGCTGCAGCGCGACCGGAAAATACTCGGTATAATCCTTGCGGTTCACGACATGCTTGTCGTTTCCTTTGTCGGGATACAGGCGAACCTGTGCGACCGCCGTCTTGCGTCGGCCGACCGCATAAAGGTATCCGCCCGAAACAGACGCCTTCGTCGCCTTCTTCTCCTTCTCGATAATCGCGGTTTTCGTCGCCATACGCCTAGTCGTGTTTCACATGAATGGTCTTTTCCTCATGCTCGGCCCCCTTGTACAGTCGGAGTCGGGTAAGCGCCTGATCTCGGAGCTTGTTCTTCGGAAGCATCCCGTAGACTGCCTGATACAGGATCTTCCGGGAATCCTTCTTCATCTGGTCCTTGAAGGCGATGGAACGGATACCGCCCGGATAACCGCTGAAATGATGATAGATCTTGTCCTCGCGCTTATTGCCGGTGACCTGAAGCCCGTCCGTATTCACGACGACCACGAAGTCGCCGCCGTCTATATGCGGCGTATAGTCGACCTTCGTCTTTCCGGAGACGACTCCGGCGATCTCGGTCGCGAGCCGCCCGAGGACCTTGCCCTGGGCGTCGAACAAATGATATTTCCGGTTCACCTGCTTCATATCGGTTGTATGCAAATCGGGGCTTAGGCGACGAACTCGATCACGGCCATCTCGGCGCCGTCGCCTTTTCGGGCACCGAGCTTCACGACGCGGGTGTATCCGCTCGGCCGGTCCGAAAACCGGGCAACGAACTCCGGCGAGACAAGCGTCCTGACCGCCCCTTCCGGAAGCGACTTGGAGAGCTCTCTGATGGCGGCAACCCGCTTGCCGGCATCGATTGATCCGCGCTTCGCACGATTCACGATCGGATCGATCATGTTCTTGACCTCCTTCGCCTTAGCGAGCGTCGTCTCGATCCGCCCGTGCATGACAAGACTGCCGATAAGCGTCCGGAAAAGCGCGCGGCGCTGATTCCTGTTCCTGCTGAGTATCCGTCCGGATTTCCTGTGGTTCATACGAAAAGCCCCAAACTGTCCGTTGCTTACGCTACTCTTCCGATCCTCCCTCTTCCGCCTTCTCCTCCGCCTTCTTCGCAGCCGACTTCTTGGAAGTCTTCTTCGGTTCCTCCGCCGGCTCCTCGGAGATCTCTTCGCGGATGGCCGAGAACTGGTCGACGAGAATCTCGATCGCCTTCCCGAACGCTGCCTCCGGGGTCACGCTACCGTCGGTCACGACTTCGATCGACACCTTGTCGTAGTCGGTCCGCTTCCCGACGCGCATGTTCTCAACCTCGTAGTTCACACGGCGGATCGGCGTATAGATCGCGTCGAGCGCGATCGTTCCGATCTCACGTTCCTCACTCTCGCGCGACTCGACCGGCACGTAGCCGATTCCCTTTCCGATCACGAGCTCCATCTCGAACTCGGCCTTCTTGTCGGTCAGCGTCGCGATCAGCTGATCGGGATTGACGATCTCTACCGAAGACGACGCCTTCAGATCGCCAGCCTTCACCTGGCCCTCGCCCTTCGCCTTTACCGAGACGGTGACCTCCTCGTCACCGTGGAGACGGAAGCGAAGCTGCTTGAGATTGAGCAGAATCTGCACGGCATCCTCCATGACGCCGGGAATCGACGTGAACTCATGTGAGACGCCCTTGATCTTGACGGAACGGGCCGCCGCGCCCTCGAGAGAAGAAAGGAGAACGCGTCGGATGGCATTGCCGAGCGTCGCGCCGTATCCAGGATAGCATCCGAGAATCTCGAACTTGGCGACGTTCTCTCCGACCTGGGTGACCTTGGGTTTCTGGGGTACCGGAATCATAGGTTTTTTCCGAATGCCCGGCGGCGTCATGCGCCATCGGAACATCCTCCTTCGGATTACTTACGGCTTACTTCGAGTAGTACTCGACAACGAGCTGAGGATCGACATTCACCTCCACGTCCTCGCGACTCGGAAGCGATACGACTTTCCCTTCGAGCTTCGCGGCGTCGACCTCGAGCCACTTCGGCACATCCTTCTTCGTGGCAAGCTTCTCGGGAAGTTCCTTGAAATAGTTTCGGTCGCGCTTTCCGTCCTTGACCGAGACGACATCCCCGGGACAGACCTCGAACGACGGAACGTTCATACGACGTCCGTTCACGAAAAAGCAGTTGTGCGAGACGAGCTGACGGGCCTGCGCGCGCGACGGAGCGAACCCCATCCGATAAACGACGTTATCGAGACGGCGTTCGAGACGGCCGAGCAGCTCGTTCCCGACGATACCCTTGCGCTTCGTGGCCTCCTCGAAGTGCCGACGAAACTGACGCTCCATGACCCCGTAGACGCGCTTGATCCGCTGCTTCATGGCAAGCTGGCGACCGAACTCGCTTCCGGAGCGCGACGGCTTGGCTCCGTGCTGTCCGGGCGCGGTCGGGCGACGTACCATGGCGCACTTCTGCGAGAAACAACGATCCCCCTTGAGGAAGAGCTTCTCGCCGGCGCGTCGGCAGAGTCTGCATTTGTCCGTAATTCGTGCCATATCGTTTCGATTCCTGTCCGTGATTAGATTCTCCGAGGACGCTGCGGGCGGCAGCCGTTATGCGGGAGCGGAGTGATGTCCTTAATGGAAAGCAGGGTGAACCCGTTGTTCGCAAGCGCACGGACCGAGGCCTCGCGACCGCTGCCAACGCCCTTTACGAACACGTCAAGCTCCTGAAGGCCGAACTTCTTCACCTTCTCGGCAACCTCGGCCACGACCTGGGTAGCGGCGTACGGGGTCGACTTCTTGGCGCCCTTGAACCCGAGATGACCGGCGCTCGACCAGGCGAGCGTAGAACCGTTCTGATCGGTCAGGGTGACGATGGTATTGTTGTACGTGCACTGAACGCTCGCGCGTCCACGAAAGACGGACTTCTTGCCCTTCTTCTTTTTCTTGCCGGTCTCCGGCGCGGCGGAATCGGCGGCTTCCACCGCCTCCGTCGTCACGTTTTCCTTGATCGCTTCGTCTGCCATATCCTTTGATGGTGATATCGGTCCTTAGTCCGCTCCCGTCATCCGACGGGATGCGATCCGTCCTACGTCTTCTGTCCTTCCTTGCGGCGGCCGCTCCCCATAGTGCGACGCACGTTGCCGCGGACGGTCCGAGTATTCGTCTTCGTCCGCTGTCCCCGGGCAGGAAGTCCCTTCTGATGGCGGGTCCCCCGATAGCATCCGATCTCGCGCAGACGCTTGACGCTCATCTTCACCTGGTGCCGAAGCTCGCCTTCGACGCGATGTTTCTTCTCGATCGCCTCACGAAGCCGGTTCGCGTCGGCCGTCGGAAGATCCTTCGTCCTGACGGACGGATCGATTCCGAGCGACTCGAGAATCTTCCGGCTCGTGGCCGGACCGATGCCGTAGATATAGGTAAGCGACACGTCGATGCGCTTGCCGTCCGGGAGGTTGATGCCTGCGATTCGTACCATAATCGGTTTCTCAGCGTTTGCTTACGGTCGTCCTAGCCCTGCCGCTGCTTATGTTTCGGATTCGTGCAGATGATGAACACCTTACCGCGACGGCGCACGATCTTGCAGCTTGCGCAGATTTTTTTTACCGATGCCCTTACTTTCATATCGTTTCACGTAAGCCTTACCTACTGACGGAGCCGCTGGACGATCCGCCCCTTTGAGAGATCGTACGGACTCAGTTCGATGATGACCCGATCGCCGGGTAGGAGCCTGATGTAATGGACCCGCATCTTTCCGGAAATGTGCCCGAGCACCTCGTGTCCGCTCGTTAGACGGATCTTGAAGGTCGCACTCGGAAGGGATTCGACGACCTCCCCTTCCATCCGCACCACGTCTTTCGTGTTTCCCATATCGGGACTTTTCCTTAAGAAATGTCAGGACAACGCAAAAACAGAGAGCTCTTCCGCTGGACGACCGATCCAAATTCCTGATGCCAGCCTGCGTCGCCTGCGCTCCGTGAAGAAGCTATTTTTCTGTGTGAACCCATTCTAAGAGAGTCGGCGGATTTTGTCAAACGTCCGGCCGCCGATACCTCGGACCCGCATGGAACGTTCCTTTCTTTTGTCGAATCGTCTTTCGATAGGTCAGAATAATTGGCTTTATGAAGCCTATTTCCCGTACCGACGTTCCCGACGGGAGAACTCGTCCACCGCATCCGAAAGCGATTCCGCATCGAAATCCGGAAACAGCTTCTCCGAAAAGAACAGTTGCGAATCAGCGGTTTCCCACATCAGAAATCCTGCGGAAAGATGAGCGTCCCCTCCGGTCCGTATCAGAAGATCGACCGGCGCGACATCCCTCGAAAGAAGCACTCTCTTTACGGATTCCTCGGTAACCTCCTCCGGTCGCATCCCGGAGCCGACTATCGAGCGGAACGCCGAAAGCATATCGTCCACACCGCTATAGGCGAGGAAGAAATTCAGAAAATGTCCATCATGCGACGCCGTCTTCTCTTCGAGATCGTTCAGCAGCCGTTTCAGAGGTGCCGGGAACTGTTCGCGCCACCGGCCGATAATCCGGACGCGGACCCGATCCTTCATGAGTTCCTCGCTTTCGGAAAGATCCCGGAACTGTTCCGAGTAGATTCGCAGGAGCTCCCGGCTCTCCTCCAAAGGTCGCTTCCGAAGGTTCTCGAGCGACGACCCCCAGATGGACAGTTCCCGCACGCCGAGATCGCGAGCCTTCCTGATAAGTTCCCGCATCGTCTTCGCGCCTTCCTCGTGCCCCTTCCACGGCTCCAGTCCGCGCGCACGCGCCCACCGACGGTTCCCGTCTGGAATGATGGCGACATGATTCGGTACGATGGCGACTGGCTCTGACATGACTTTCCTGGTCAATGATACGATCAGAAATTCCGCTCGGATATGTAATCCGCCATGGATACGAGAAACCGTCTCGCATCCTCGGGGACACGGGGCGACGCGATCGGTCGTTTCCCCTCACGGACCAATTCAAGCATGGAATCCGTCGTTAAATCAAGCGCACCGGTGTCCCGCAGGATAGAACGGAACCGTTCAAGATCGTCCGCATCGACACTCCCCGCAGACAGGATACGCTCAAGACCGGCGCGCTGAACCTTCGAAGCACGCTCGAGCGCGAAGAGGACGGGAAGTGTCCGTTTCCCCTCCTCTACGTCGGACCCGACCGGCTTCCCGAGTTTCTCTTCGGTCCCGAACGCGCCGAGGATGTCGTCCCTTATCTGGAATGCGACACCGATCGGAACCGCATAGGAACGGAGCGCCGCGATGAGTTCCTCGTCGCCGCCGGCAAGCAAGGCACCGAGCACGAGCGGCCCCTCGACCGTATACTTCGCGGTCTTGTATTCGTACATTCGAAGAACGTCTTCTCGCCCGATTCCGGAACGGAATTCGAAGGAGAGGTCCATCGCCTGACCGATTACGGTGTATGAGACGATGCGTTGCAGTTCGGAAAGCGCCCGAAAGACCCGTTCATTCGGAAATCCGGATCGGAACACGAGATCGTTACCGAGCGCGGCAACCAGGTCACCGACGATGATCGCGACCGAGTCGCCGAAATGCGCCGCATCCTCGGGTCGATGGAAGACCGATTTCCCGTATCGGGCATAGCGGGCATGTACGGTCTCGGTCCCATGCCGCAGGTCGTCGCGATCGATGACGTCGTCGTGCACGAGCAGAAACGCATGCACGAATTCCACGCTCATGGACGTCCGCAGTATCCGCTGTTCGTCGGTTCCTCCCGCCGCGAAATACCCCGCGCACATGAGTGCGGCACGGAGCCGCTTCCCACCAGCCAGTACCAGGTCCCGGACCGACCCGATCGCCTCCGCAACAAGCTCGTCCTCTTTGGCCGCCTCGGCGATAGCTGTGTCAAAATGCTCCCGGAGCAGCGGATTGATCCGGTCGCGGAACGCGGAAAGTCCCGTCTTCACGTCCGTCAGAAGCGCCTCGCGCAGCCCGATTCCGTTCGGTTCCATACAGGTCCAGGATTCAGAATGACAGATACTCGGCATACTTCCGGTACAGCTCGCCCGTCGCCCGGAGATCACCGGCATTATACCGCGCGATATCGGCGTGCCGCCCCTCCCGGAAGAGCGTAGCCACGTCGTCGCCCGACACGCCGCCTGCCTTGGGACTCTCGATATCGAACGCGCGCGTCCACAGATGCAGGCTTCCTTTCCGCCGAACCGCCCCGTAAAAGGAAAGCTGTTCGAGCAGGTCGACATGTTTCGCGTCGCGCGGCTGCAGGTTGAGATACCGGTTCGCGACGAGGTTCTTGGAAGGCCGAACGCCGCGAATGGCGGAACGGACCATAAGGAACGGTGCGTCGAACGCACGTCCGTTGAATGAGACGAACGTATCATAGCTTCGGGCGACATCCCAAAACTTCTCGAGCAGGGCGCGTTCCGTCATCGATTCGTACTTGAACGCCCCTTCCTCCTCGACGATTCCCTCGGACCCGGGCGACTGATAGTACACCGCCCCTTTTTCACGCTCGAGATCGAGGATGCCGACTGCGACAATCTCGCCGGTCAACGGAGAGAACCCGAGACCGTCCTTCACGTCGGCAAGCGCCGCGCGATATTCCTCTTCGTCCTTCGATTCTCGGCTGATCCACCGTGTCAGTGACTCCTGCGTCGTCTCATCGAGGGAATCGAAGTCCTCCCCGACCGTCTCTATGTCGAATATGAGTGTAGCCATAGCATACTGCGGACATCCCCCTCAGGATACCATGGAAGAATGTCCTCAGGAAGCGAATGGCCGACTTTCGTTACGGGCGCCCTTGCGCGCCGGGATCGTATATCGTCCCGCGCCGATAGCTCTCGATCACCTTCGCGGACGGAAAGAAAAGCGGGGATGGAAGATCCTCGAGCGGGAACCACCTCCATTCGGTTATCTCGTCGGGCTCCATGACCTTCGGCTCCCCTTCCGACGTTTCGGAAAGAAACCCGATCGTCACGAAATGCGCGTCCGGTACCCGGTCGTTCGCGAGGCTGATGACACGTATCGAGGAAGGATCGAGCACGATTCCCGTCTCCTCCGCCGTCTCCCGCACAGCCGATTCCTCGAAGGTCTCACCGAATTCCATCTTACCGCCCGGCATAGTCCATGTCGCTTCCCCGTGCAGTTCCGAATCCGCCTTCTCGGGATCCTCGTGACGCCGGCCAAGAAGGACCTTTCCATCCCGCAGGATCATGACCCCGAACCCGACTCCGACACGCCTCTTTTCATTCAACATAACACTCTCCGATTATTGCGAATATCGCCCCCAGTATACCATCGGATATCACCGAAACCGAAAACACCCCGGCATATGCCGGGGTGTTTTCTTCTGGTGACCTCTACGGGACTCGAACCCGTGTTCCCACCGTGAGAGGGTGGTGTCCTAGACCGCTAGACGAAGAGGCCGTGTTCTCACTGTTTCATACCGGCAGGAGCGGAGGGAATCGAACCCCCGACCGCGGTTTTGGAGACCGCTGTTATACCATTTAACTACGCTCCCGTCCCGTCATCCGGTCCGGGAGCGGTGCCAGAGAGCCCCCGCGCCCCTCCCGAGGACGGCCCGTCTACTTGCTCTCATTGTGCGGCGTGTGCTTGCGGCAAAACTTGCAGAACTTGCTGAGCGAAAGCTTCTCCTTCACTTTCTTCTTGTTCCGCGTCGTATAGGTCGTGATACGCCCACATTCCGAGCACTTCATCTTAGCCATGTTGTCCTTGATCTTCCCCATATCGCCTCAAAAAATGTGACTGCTCCAGTGTACGGAAAAGACGGGATTCCGTCAATCCCAGTCCCTCGTGAGCCGTTGACCGGGCTTGAACCGGTGACCTTCTCCTTACCATGGAGATGCTCTACCAACTGAGCTACAACGGCGATATCATCGCGATCCACGGAATCCATGCGCTATGGATATCGCTGTGGGCAGGGAGGGAGAAATCCCCTCCCGGGAGATTTCTCTCCTTCGGGCCGGAGCGCTGCGCACGCTCGCGCCCTTCTCATCCCTTCACTATTTTCAATAACGACTACCACACCCGACGTATGAAACGCTGAGCACGGTTTTCGCTGTGGGCAGGGAGGGATTCGCCCATTCGGGCCGGAGCGCTGCGCACGCTCGCGCCCTTCTCATCCCTTCACTATTTTCAATAACGACTACCACGCCCGACGTATGAAACGCTGAGCACGGTTTTCGCTGTGGGCAGGGAGGGATTCGAACCCCCGAAGGCACAAGGCCGGCAGATTTACAGTCTGCTCCGTTTGACCGCTCCGGCACCTACCCGTTATCAACTTCCAAACTCTCCCTCAGTCTTTTTCGAAGATCTTTCTTTCCGTCGCTTGTTTTCAGAAAACGTTCCCGCCGTTCCGCTTCCGACTTGTAAGTATACGCTTCGTAGCACAGAAGCATGAGTGGTCGTCTCGATTTCGTCGATTCGACATTCCCGCTCCGATGCTCATCCATCCGCCTTTTCAGGTCTCCCGTCATTCCGACATAAAACTTCCCATCGTTCCCACTCCTCAAAATGTACACGTAATACATAAGAAGAACAAGGGATTCGCCCCGCATGCGCGGGGCGTCCGGCGCATGCCGGACGAACCCTAAATCCGAAGGCACAAGGCCGGCAGATTTACAGTCTGCTCCGTTTGACCGCTCCGGCACCTACCCGAATATCTTTTCAACCACCTGAGCCGAAGGCCGGATTCGAACCGGCGACCGACGGTTTACAAAACCGTTGCTCTACCAGCTGAGCTACTTCGGCACTTCGGACCGACACTCCGACAGACAGTATATATCATCGAGAGCGATCTTCAAACGCCTTCTCCAGTCTCCGGATCTTCACCTTCACGGCGCGATTCGTCGGATGAAGCTTGAGCGCCTGCCGATAGCATTCCTTCGCGTCCTGAAGGTTCGATGACGCGAAGTAACAGTCGCCGAGCTCCTCGTACGCCGCCGCATCTCGCGGGTTCTCGACGATGCGGGCGATAAGCGATTCCTCCCGCGAACCGTCGGCACGGGAAACCGGGGCCGACTCGGGCCGAACGACCCGCTCGCGGAGCATCGGCCGAGACTCTGCGATTCCGTCGGTCGCGACCACCTTCCCGTTACCGCGAGCTCCCTCTTCTTCCGGAAACGCCTCCTCGAGAAACGCCTTGGAAGACGTCTCCACGCTTCCCGATTCGTTTCCAGCGGCCTTCCGGGAGAAGACCGAGGAACGTTCGCGTTTCACGGGCTGTTCTCCGAGACTCTTCCTCATCGCATCGAGTTCCGTCCGACGTCGCCGCAACTGCTCCAGGGAAGACTGGAAGAAGTTATGAACCCGAAGCGTCGCCGTCTTGAATCTTGATGCGATCCGTTCGAGCATCTTAAGCAGGAATGCCCGACGAGAAAGGGCGCGGGAATGGGAGGTTGCCCCGGACGAACCGCTCATCGACGAGAGTTTCTCGGCGATATCGGCATCGCCCATCCTCCTCGAAAGGAACCAGAGGAGCGTTCCGAGCGCGATCACGATCACGAATGGCGGGACGATGAGATACCACATGGGAGTTGGACGTTCCTTCGAAAGCGACGCGGTACGGGAATCAGATCTCGTACCGGACGAAACCGCCTATCTGGATGTTCTCGCCGATCTTCTGCACGTTCTCCGAGAGGAGGTCGGCAACGGTCCGGTCCGGATCCTTCACGAACGGCTGCGTCAGGAGAGCGGACTCTTCCCGAAGCTTCCGTTCCTTCCCCTCGAGAATCTTCCCGATCATCTCTTCAGGCTTGCCGGCGTTCCGAAGCTCTTCGGCCCAGACGGACCGCTCCGATTCGATCGTCGATCCGGAGACGTCCTCGGGACGGAGCACCGAGGGGTTCATCGCGGCGACGTGCATCGCGATGTCGCGCCCGAGCTCCTGAAAATCGCTGTTCCGAGCGACAAAGTCCGTCTCGCAGAAAAGCTTCACCATGGCGGCGACACGACCGTTCCCGTGAAGATAGGTCGCGATGACTCCCTCCTTCGCCTCGCGATCGGTCTTCTTTACAGCCTTCGCCGCACCGCGCTCGCGAAGGATCCTGATAGCCCCCTCCTCGTCGCCCTCCGCTTCCTCAAGCGCCTTCTTCACCTCGACGATTCCGGCACCGGTCCGTTCGCGGAGAGCCTTGATCAGTTCCATGGAAATCATAGGTTTGTTCTTGCGTCCGTTTACGACCGTCGCGAGCGGGACCGTTATCCCTTCATCGGGATCCCCTTCGTCTCGGCGACCGCCTTGCCGAGTGCTCCGAGCAGGAGCCGGAGCGACGACAGCGCGTCGTCGTTACCCGGAACCGGATACTCGACCTGCGTCGCATCCGCGTTCGTATCGATAATCGCAACGACCGGAATACCAAGCGCATGCGCCTCGCGGATCGCAAGCTTACCCTCTTTCCCGTCGGCAACCACGACCGCTCCGGGCAGCTCGCGCATCTCCTTGATACCGCCCATGCGTTTACGCAGGCGCTCCACCTCCTCAAGCAGGCGCTGCCGCTCGAACTTGGTATACATCTGGAACTCACCCTTCTCGAGCTTCTCTTCCGTCTCGCGGAAATACCGCGTGCGGTTACGGATCACGGAATAGTTCGTCAGCGTGCCACCGAGCCAGCGCTCGATGACGTACGGTTCCCCAAGCCGCTTGGCGAGGGAAAGGACGAACGGATGCGTATGCTTCTTCATGCCGACGAACAAGATCGGCTTGCCGGCTTTCGCGGTCTCCGCAAGGAACTTCCCGGCACGTTCCAGATACTCGGACGTCTTGCCGAGATCGATGATATTGACGTTCTGCCGCGTCATGAAGACGAGCGGCCTCATCGAGGGGTGCAGGCGAGACTTGAGGTGTCCGAAATGGACGCCCGCCGCAAGCATCGCCTCGAAACCCGTGTCGAGCGCCGAAAAATCGAACGTTTCGAACGGGGCTTCCGACTGTCCGGTTTTTGCGGCCGGTACCGCCGAATCCTTCACGGATCCAGTCTGGCTCTTCGCCATACGGTTCTTCTTCCTTATTTCGCTTACCCCCGGGAGCCCTCCTTCCCCTATCGCGGCCCCGGAAAGCCCGTCGCCCCGGAAAAACCGGAAGCGAAGGACGCATCACCTGTCTTCCTTTCGGACCGCACCCCGAAGGGAAGCGGGGCAGGAACGGCCGGAAATCTCGGAAAACATGAATGATTCCCGTCTCCCGGATACCCGGAAAACGGTACTTGGAAGGATACCCGAAGCGTCGAGCCTTGTCAATTTCGAAGAGGCGTGATACGATGCCTCACGTTCGATACGGAACGCTTTTTTCGTAATAGTTAGAGCGCGAAAGCGCGAGCGGCTATGAAACAGGGAATTCATCCGGCATACCACGACGACGCGGTCATCACCTGCGCCTGCGGAGAGACGTATGAGACGGGATCGGTAAAGAAGTCGATCGACATCGAGATCTGCGCCAGGTGTCATCCGTTCTACACGGGCAAGCAGAAGTATGTCGACACGACCGGACGCGTCGAGCGCTTCAAGCAGCTCTCGGAACGGTCGAAGGCGCGACAGGCGACCATCGCCCCGAAGAAGGCCCGGATCAGGAAGTCCGCCGAGGACACGTCCGCAAAGAAGGCCGAGTAGCCCCGGAACCGAAGAGGCGCGTCCCCGAAGGAAGCGCCTTTTCGTTTCCCTTCCGGAGTCCGTTCGTATATCATACGTGTGACCGGAGCCCCTCATCATCACACCCCTTATGGATGAGCTCATCAGAAATATCGAGGAACAGGAGCGTCTGGTAGACGCCGAGCTTGCCGATCCGGAAACGCCGAAACGACCGAGCCGTCTCGCGGAACTCGGACGACGCAAGGCCGAACTCGCTTTCATCATGGAGAAAGCGGGAGAGTTCGCCTCGGTCGAAAACGCCATGCGGGACAATGCGACCCTCATGAAGGAAACCGATGAGGAAGAACTCAGATCGCTCGCGATCGAGGAAAACATAGGACTCTCCGCCCGCCGCGACATCCTCGAGAAAGAACTCCGTAAATTACTGCTTCCGCGCGACCCGAACGACGAGAAGGACGTGATCGTGGAAATCCGCGCCGGAGCCGGAGGCGACGAATCCAGCCTGTTCGCGGCGAACCTGTTCCGCATGTATTCGAGGTATGCCGAATCCGTCGGCTGGTCGGTCGTCGTCGTCCATTCCAACCAGACCGAAGTCGGCGGTTTCAAGGAAATCGTCTTCGAGGTGAACCGCGGACGGGCCGCGGTCCCCGTCTATCAGAAGCTCAAGTACGAATCCGGGGTTCATCGCGTTCAACGCGTTCCGGAAACCGAGAAGGCCGGACGCATCCACACCTCGACCGCGACGGTCGCCGTACTGCCGACAGCCGAAGAGGTCGAACTCGAGATCAATCCCACGGATCTGCGGATCGATACGTTCTGTTCGTCTGGTCCCGGCGGCCAGTCCGTGAATACCACCTACAGCGCGGTCCGCATCACCCATCTCCCTTCGGGACTGGTCGTTTCCTGCCAGGACGAGAAGTCGCAGATCAAGAACAAGGAACGCGCCATGAAGGTTCTCCGTTCCCGACTCCTCCAACTCGAGGAAGAACGGCGGGCCAAGGAACTCGGTGACGCGCGACGCTCGCAGATCGGAACCGGAGACCGGAGCGAAAAGATCCGCACCTATAATTTCCCTCAGGACCGGATAACCGATCACCGGGTGAAGCTGTCATGGAGCGGCATAGAGCGCGTGCTTGGCGGAGGACTCGACGAGATCGCCACCGCTCTCGAAGAGGAGGATATCCGCCGAAAGCTCGGGGAAGACGCTCCGACGACGTCCGTATGACGACGCTTTCCGACCTGTCGCGCGAATTCGGCGACCGGGTCGACCGGACCGACTTCGCGATCCTCGCGGCGCATGCGGTCGGCAAACCGAAGGAATACGTATTCCGGGAACCGGGACACGTCCTCTCCGGAACGGAAGAGACCGCGCTCCGGGAATCGCTCCGTCGCCGCTCGTCCCGAGAACCGGTCGCATACATCGTCGGCGAGAAGGAATTCTTCGGACTCCCCTTCGAAGTGACACGCGACACTCTCGTCCCGCGCCCCGAGACCGAACATCTGGTCGAAGAGGCACTCTCACTCCTCTCCGGAACGGATTCCGACACGACCGTCATCGATATCGGCACCGGAAGCGGCGCGATTATCGTTCCGATCGCAAAAACGATCGGAACGACGGTCGCAAAAACGATCGACGAACCGAAAAAGATATCGTTCTTCGCCACAGACTTCTCTACCGGCGCGCTCGAAGTCGCAAGACGGAACGCGAAACGCCATGATGTCGGACATCGCATCGTCTTTCTCGAAGGAAATCTTCTTGATCCGGTTCCCGAAGACGCGTTCGACTCCGATCGGATCATCTTCCTCGCAAATCTCCCCTACCTCTCGGAAGAGATTTACTCGTCCGCCGATCGCGACGTCCGCGACTACGAACCGCGCTCCGCGCTCGTCGCCCAAGACGACGGACTCGCGCTCTACCTCCGCCTCCTCGACGACATCGCGCGCAGAAAGCACGACTCCTGGCCGGATATGCGGATCAACGGTCTTTTCGAGATCGGCCCGGAACAGCGTGACCGGATCTCGTCGGAATTCGAGAGACGCTTTCCGAACGACGAACACTCGATCATCGACGACCTCTCCGGCCGCCCCCGAATCTTCCGGTTCCGGATTTCTCCGGAACGGTGACACGGTACCCCCTGGCTCCGACAACGCTTGACGCACCCACATCATTTACGTATATTCTTTGAAAAAGAGTTTCTTTTTCAACCATAACCGGAGAATTTCCGATGGACAGAACGAATGAAATCCCGCTTTTCCTGCGAACCGAATACGACCAGGCAGACGTAACCTTCCGTTTCATATTCAATCGTCATTCGATAGACATCCTCCGCTTCACGAGCTGGATGGAGTCCTTCACAAGAATAGAGGAACTCGAACGGTCCCTGAATTCCAAAAGGCCTATCGGCATAAACGGCTGCCTTATCCCGGATTCGCAGTTCACATACCGATACGAACTTCCATGCCTCTACCGGGATCCGTACGAATGCCGGACATGCGGAGGCGCCGGCTACCGGTTCGGATGCGTATGCGCGAATTGTCGCGGAACCGGCACACAACGGGAAGACGATCCGAACGCCCGACAATCGTTCGATGATTTCTGTCGGACACTCCGTTTCACTACAGAGCTGTTCGAATCGGCAATAACCCTGCACGAGATTGCCGGAAGGGAGACGACCGAGTCCTTCCAGCAGACCGAAAGACAAACGATGCTGTATTTCTTCGACGACGAAACAGGATATGACTCAGCGATGCGGGGATGGTTAGAGAAAACCATCGTCGACTCGGCATCGTCATTCACGGAACCGGAACGACTCACCGTATCGGAATCCATGCGAAGCGTGAATGCGCGACTGTTCGCGGACCGGCAACGACACGAGGCATATGAGTTTCCGTTCTATAGCGCACCGCATTTCGAACTGCAGGTTCCCGGAAGTCACAGCGCTCTCGTGCTCGACAGGAAGGCCGGGCTTCTTCGAGAGGGATACCGGCTCAACAGCCACAACGTCGACGGAAGATCATCGCAGGTGATGCTTATCGCCGGACTCGCGACGATCGATCGCATCGCGCGGGAACGCCTTACGGGACGATAAACAAAGCCGTCGTCCTTGCCGCGAGCAGGCAGGAAACGGAAAGCCTCATGTGAACACGTGAGGCTTTTCCCGCTTCTCCCTCCACAAGCAGAAAACCCGCATTACTGCGGGTTTTCTGCTTGAAGAACCAAAAAAATCGGAGAAAGAAAACTACTTCTTCTTGGCGACCTTCTTGGTGGCCTTCTTGGCGACCTTCTTGACCGCCTTCTTGGCGACCTTCTTGACCGCCTTCTTGGCGACCTTCTTGACCGCCTTCTTGGCGACCTTCTTCACCGCCTTCTTGGCGACCTTCTTGACGGACTTCTTCGCCGCCTTCTTCTTTGCTGCCATGTGGTTCACCTCCTTTCGTTTTTTCCGCGTATGCGGATGTGTTGCACGATGGAACGAATGATTCGTTGCACCGCTCCCTCCGTGCGTTGTTTATGTCGTATCGGAATTTTTTTCCGATACGTTTTCATTATAATTTTTTTTTCAAAAAAATCAAAGTGATTTTTTTTCCTGTCAAGCGTTCATGATCGGCGATAAGAACACGATTTGAAAATCAATAACGCGATGACACCAAACGAATCGATGAACGAAGGATCGGTAACGAAGATACGTATCCGATATCATGATACCGAAACAGGAACGCCGCATGAACCTTCTTCATTCTTGTCGCAATGATTCATAACGGAAGATTCCTTCGCGCCCGCCGTTCTTCGCCGACTCCGAAACGATCAGTTACGGACCCGAGAGACCTTCGCAACGGGGTTCCGATCGAACGTTTCCCTTCCGAGGCCCTTCTGATGCGCTCTTCCGCCACCGAAATATCGAAAAATGCCCATATAACGCAAGAAACCGGTCGTTTGTAAAGTTGACGCGCAGTCTCCGCGACCGTACCATGGGACATACAGGGGGTCGATCCGCCGCGGACCCGTCCGTCGGCGATATCGAGGATCAGGCTTCAACGCAAGCGGTTCCTTCCACAATCAGTAATACTAGAAAGGAAGGTGAATCACATGGAAGAAGACAAGGACATGAGTTACGAAGAGGGAATGTCGGAAAAGGTGAAGACGTGGATTCAGGAAAACCTTCGGGTCATCACGAGCGTCTTCATCGTCGCGGTCATCGCGTTCGGTATCTATTCGTATTCCGATCGCACGGTTCCGTCCGAGAACGCCGACCTGAAAAAGATAGAGTCATCCGAAACGGCGAAGGAGGAGACGTCGGGTGACACGGTATCGGAGGAAACGCAGCCGCAGAAGGAAGTACAGCCGACCGAAGCGAGCCAGGAAACGGAAGGATCCTTCATCGAGACCGCCGGTCGCGGTGACGGATTGACGCACCTCGCCCGCCGCGCCGCGGCCGATTACCTCGAAAAGAACGCGGATTCGTCCGTCACGGTCGAACACCGCGTCTACATCGAGGACTATCTCCGCAAGAAGGTCGGGCACACCGGAGGAGTGAAGATGGGGACCAGTGTCGAATTTTCCAAGGACCTCATCCGCGAAGCCGTCGACGCGTCGAAGCGTCTCAACGATCGCCAGCTCGAGAATCTGAAGCGGTATTCCGCGCGCGTTTCCGAGTTTCGGAAATAGCGGCTGAACCCGCACCACTTTAGTACCTTTTCTACGGAAAAGCCCCGCAACTGCGGGGCTTTTCCGTTTCCTGCGGTTCGACGTCATCCGAGACCGTGCGAACCGCGAACGAACTGGTTCACACGGGAGAGGATCTCGCGATTTACGATGTTCGCGTCCCGGCCGTACCGGAGACGGGAAAGCTCCTTGAGCGCGGCGGCAACCTCACGGTCCCCCGACGGAGACGGAAGCGTCTTCATGTTGAACGGCTTCGACTGTTCGCCGTTTATGAGCAATCTGGCGAATCCCTGCCGATTGTCGACATTCATGAGGTCGTTCGCCGTGAAGACCGGAGCGAACTGCTTCTCAAGAAATTCGGCGTCTTCGGGACCGACCCGCAGCGCGACCATCGATCCGACGTTTCCGAACACCGCTTTCGAGATTTCCTCCTTCAGCTGACCGATGAACTGATGCACGATGATGAGGTCGAGCCGGTATTTTCGGGCTTCGGACAGGATCTGCGCGATCGAGTTCGTCGTCACGTTCTGAAACTCGTCCATGTAGAGATAGAAGTCCCTGCGCTCGGACTCCGGCATGTCGACGCGGGAAAGCGCCGACATGAGAAGCTTCCCGACGATGACCATACCGAGAAGCCGGGCGTTGATTTCGCCGATCTTCCCCTTCGAGAGATTGACGAGCAGGATCTTCCCCTCGTCCATGACCTTCCGGAAATCGACACCCGATTCCTGCTGCGCGATGATCGGCCGCATGATATCGTTAGAGATGAACGCGGTAAGCTTGGAGGTGATGTACGGCACCATGTTCGCGAGCGCCGCCTCGCCGCCCGCCTTTTCGGCTTCCTTGGTCCAGAAATCACGCACGATAGGATTCGCGCAATGGGACAGCTTCATCCTCCGGAAATCCTCGTCGGCCAGGACCCGGGATATCTCCATGAGCGTCGATCCGCTCTCCGGATGTTCCATGATGAGGAGCATCGCATTGCGCATGTACTGCTCGAACATCGGTCCTCCGGTCGACTTCAGGTCGTACAACTGGTCGAAGATGCCGATCATCTCGTTTATGACGAACGTCTTCTGTTCCGGGTGCTTCGGATCGAACTCGAGCATATTGAGTCCGATCGGCCGTTCGGTGTCGGACGGATCGAAGAGGATCACGTCGTCAGCGCGCTCCCGCGGTATGGACGCAAGGATGTTCTCGATCGCGTCTCCGTGCGGATCGATGAAGCAGAATCCGTGCTTCTGCCGCGCGTCCCACTTCGCAAGACCCTCGATGAAATATGATTTTCCGGTCCCGGTCTGGCCGATGACGTACAGGTGTCGGCGACGGTCGTCGTCAGTAAGCCTGACCTCCGTCCGGATGCCGCGATAGTCGTTGTACCCGAGCGGCAGCCCCTCCTTCGGGATGTTGATCGGTGGCGCGGCCGCGCCTGCCTTGAGCCACTTGATCTTCGGAGTCTCCGTGACCGAGATCGGAAAATGAAAGACGCTCGCGACCTCCTCGGTCGAGAGAAGCATCGCATGCTCGTCATCGTAGTTTCGAAAGATGTAATCGAACGCGGCCTGCCGGCTTTTCTTCCGTTTCTTCACCCGGAACGAGTTCACGCCGGTATTGTCGAACTGGGTGAATGCGTTCTCGACGTGTGAAAGGATCTGTTCCGCCCGCTCCTCCGTCGAAGCCGACGCCAGCAGGCGGACATTCACCCGGAAGGCGGGGAGATTTGATTTTCCCTCGATCGCCTTTATGAGCTCCTGCTCTTCCGGGGTGAGCGATACCGGAGCCTTTTCCGGCGACGGCACGTTCGGATTCGTCTTGGTCGTGCCGAAGGTGACCGTGGAAGCCGTCTCCTGAACGACCGACTTGGCGATACTGCGGGCGAACGACGATCGGGACGCGAGCGGACTCTCGATCGCCTGCTTGAGACGGGTCCCCTGCTGCATGCGCTGCGCCACCTCCTTACCGTGCCGTCGCCATTCGCTTCCCCTCACCGGAGCGAGTACGAGCTGGACGACCGCACCCTCGACATCGGTATCCATCTTACTCATCGCCGTCGCGATCTCGTCGAGCGAATCGGTTCCCATCATGCGGTAAGTCCGGAGCGGAAGAGCGGGTGCCGCCTTGAGATCGAGCACCGAGACCGCCGTGAAGCTTCCGGGAGTGAAAATGGTGTAGTCCGAGGCCTTCTCGATGACCGCATCGGGAAAAAAGCTGTGGATCTGTTTCTCGATCCCGTCCCGAAAACGTTTCGGCATCGAGATGAAGAAGAGTATCTCCTCGCTCCCCGCCGGTTTGGCGATCTCGAGCACGATGGTCGGTGCCTCGTAAAAAAAGCGCTTCACCGGATTGGTTTTCCGCTTGAAGAGCGCCATCGCCTCGAGAAGTTTTTCCATGACAAGCACTTCTTCCTTCCACGCCTCAGCCTGTCTCTGTTCGCCGGAACGTTCGGTCGGCTTGGCGACCCGCACCAACTCGACGTCCATAGCGATGGACTGGTTGACCTGCGAGCGGAATCTCATGAAGCTCCGCGCGACGAGCGCGCCGCCGGAAAGGATGGTACAAAGTCCCGAGAGAACGATGAGCGGCAGAAGCGCCGCACTGTCGACCGCGAATGAGGTTTCCATAACGTTCGTGTTCGTGTTCGTGTTCGTGTTGCTTCCGCCTCTCCGTCTCAGTCGCGACCGATGACCCCCTTCGCGACGAGCGCGTCATAAAATCGCTCCGCGAGGGCATCATGCATCCGATCGAGCGCGTAATAATCGTTCAGATGAAGCGCTACCTTGACCGCATATTCCGGCCCCTTGGCCTCGACAAGCGAAAGCAGCTTGGAAACCCGCGCCTCCTCGTCGACCTCACCGAAAACGGCTTCCGCGTCTACCGCGACGGCAGCCGTATCGTCCTCGTCGTCCGATGCGGGAGAAACCGTCCGAGACGGCATCTTCGAGAGTATCTCGGAAAACGTCTCCCGCGCCCGCTCCTGTGACCGCTCAACCGCCTGCGCGGCAGGCCGTTCCATATCGGTCATGACGATCTCCTCCCGTCCCGACCGAACCGATCCTGCCGCATCCTCGAAGGATCCTCCTTCCACCGGAACGTTCATATCCTGTGCCATATCCCGTTTCTCTTACCGATTATCAGTTTTTCGCCACTGCGTTACCCGCCGTCTTCGACGCCTCCAACGCCGCCTTCGCGAACGAATCAAGCTCCTTATCGGAAACCGATGAGATCTGAGTCGCCGGATCGAGTCCCTTCTTTGCCATTTCGACCGATATCCGCTCAAAATAGGCGCGGAACGTCTCAGTCGATCCGATCGTCTCCGGCGATACCTCGCTTCGACGGGCCGCGATCAGGAATTTCCCGAGCCTTCTCATTCCTTCTTCGTTCATTCCCGACGAAGCGTCGAGCCGTTCGGGCTGCGCGACCGCAAGCAGGCAATCACGATAGACACCCTTCGAGGACTGCTTTGCGAATTTCAGAAACATGTCGTTATTCACGCCCCCGCCGGTCGCAGGAAACAGTTCCCGAGCCGACGCTGACGCAGCCTTCCGAAAACGCTCGAGACTGACGGAGTCGACCAGGTATTTTTTTGCATCTTTCGATATGACGGAACTCCTCATCGAAACGAGTTTCGGATCCGCAGCGACCGTCTCCGTCGCAGCCGTTTTCGCTCCATCGGCAGCCGCAGATACGCCGGCATCTTTCCCTGCGAATCCACCGTCTTTCATGCCCTGACGATCGGCCTCAGCACCCGAAACGCTCTTTTCCACGACAGGCGAACGAGCCTCCGGAGCCACATTTGAGCTTCCGTTTCCGGCGACTGCTTCGGCGGACGCGGCACCGGATCCCGAACCGGGCGTTGCCGTAGCACCTTCCGGTTGAAACTCACTCACCCGATCCGCATACGTTCTCAGTCCCTCTACCTGCGTCGCACTCAGTCCGTTCGCTTTCGCGGCCGCCTCCTTCATCATCTCATCGGAAAACTCGATCTTGTCACCGACATTCAGAGCGCCCGAATGTCCGACCTTCTTGCTCAGATAATCCTCGACATACACCTTCTGCTCCGCGGAAAGCCCCTTCAATTCCGGCGTCCTCGCGGCATACTCCGCAAACGCGCGCCGGGCGAGATGAGTCACTCCATCGCCGCGACGAGCCTCCTCAACGACGTTCCCCGCGGACCGAACGACACCGGGAACAGCCCCCCTCGTCTCAGCGACTACCTTTGCCGCGGCTTCGGAGCCGCGTCCGCTCCCGCTTGCGACACGCTCGACGGCACTGCGAACCGCACCCGCCGATCGCGACGCCCCCTTCGTCTCAACAGTTCCCTTTGCCGCCATCTCAGCCCCTTGTCCGCTTCCACCCGATACCTGCCGGGCGGCATCGCTAACCGCATTGCCACCCATCGACTGACCCGAGCCCGCCTCCTCCCCGTAAATCCGATCGAGGTGTTCCCTTGCCGACATCGCCCCGTGACTCGGGCCGGACGACGGAAATTCCGGCTGTATCTCCGAAAAGAACCTGACAGCTCCAAGAATCCGTTTCGCCCCCTCAACTGTCCCCATACCAAGCATGGCGATCGTACCGGACACCACCATCCCGTTCTGCATCTCTTTCCAGCGATACGACTTTCTCTTGTCCTGAGTCTCGGTCTCCTCCCGCTTCAGGCGCGTACCGAATCGATTATCGATCGCGTGGCGATGCTCCGCATCAGAAAATAATCCGAGACTCATCTCCGCCCTCGCAAGCGCCTCCATGAGCGCGACACGGGCACGCACACCCTCAGCACCATCACCGAACTTAACGGCGTCCGTCTTCAGTCGCTCCTTTACGTATTCGACTCGTGACTGAAGTGCAGCAAGTGCCCGTTCCGACTGCACGCTATCGGGCTCCGCGACCCGGACCTGTTCACTGATATCATCGAGACGTTCCGCAAGTCCGCGTTTCCCTCGGTCTCCACTCATCTCCTCCAAGGACGCGGATGCTCTCACCATTCTCCGCTTCCCCGCGACTAGTCGTTCCTCGGATTTCCGACTCGGAACAGTCATAAGCTTCCGGAACCATCCTGTATCAGACGGAACGTCTTTCACGACGGGATCCATACCTCGACGCGCGCGCCTATCCTGTTCAGCCAGCGACTCCTCCGCGCGGCGATATGCCATGACTCCGCCGGAAACCATCGAAACCAGGGGAGCGACCGCGAGTCCGAGAGTCCCGGCGACACCCATAGCCGTCGCCGCCGCCATTCCTGCCGCCCGTGCTCCGGCACCGCCGACGAAATACGCCGCACGTTCCGCAGCAACCGTTCGGAAGAACGATTTTACCGGTGACCAACGACTCGTGTCCGTTGCCTCATCGAGATAATCCTCCACCTCCGGATGCGCCTGCAGATATCGCATGAGTCGAACGCGATTATCCGCGATCCGAAGCGCCACGTGTTCGTCGCGAAGCGTTCCGTACTCGGCCGGATGTTCACGTTCACGGTCGATATACCCTTCCAGCCGCTCCACTGCCGCATCGTATACCGCCTTCGCCTCCTCGTATCGCTTCCGATCCCGCTTCGTCGCACCGGGAAGTCCCCACTCCTGCGGGATATTCGCGAACTGAAAAGCCGCGCCATTGAACGCGTCCCATTCCGACTTCGCCGTCTCGTCATCCTTCAACGCCTCAACCGGAGAAAGGAACCGGATGTCGAATCTTCCGGTTTCCGCGTTTCGCGATACATCCAAGCCGCTCATCGTCACCCAACGTGAGAGTTGCTCGATATCGGCACGATACTCCTCGATGCCGCCACTCAGCACAGTTTCAGCCACGTCGCGTCTCGCGCGCGTCAATCTGAAGTTCCGCATTGCCCCCAGCGCGACGGTGTCATGCGCCCGATCCTCGATCTTCCGGGCAGCCGACTGCCGAAGCATCTCGGCGACGAACACCTGCTGACCCTCCGTAAGTTCGGAAAGCCCCGGGATGGCATGAAGCTCGGACGCGTCTATCCCGAACCGTTCAAATCGCTTGCACACCTCCGCGGAAAAAGTCAGGGCATCGGGATCTCCGTTTCCCTTAACCTCGGGCCGCAAAGAATCCGCCTTCTCATCCGAAAAGGCTTCCTCGGGAACTTCCCCTGTCAGATCGTACAGTTCCCACTTCAGACGGGAAAGATCTTCTTCCAGAGATTTCATTCTCGCTTCGAGAGCCCCGACTTCCTCGTCGAGCTTCTTTCTAACGTCATCGGTATGAGCCAAAGAGCCGAAAGCGTCGGCAACGGAACGCATACCCCCTTTGAAAGCATGTCTCTTCCGATCCAATTCACTCTCGATCATCCGCAACTCCTCTTCGAGTTCGGCGATTTTCCGCTTTTTCGCCTCGATACCTTTTTCCGGAATCGACCCGCCCGAATCGGCTTCCGAAGTCAGTCGTTCGGATTTGGAATCATAATCGTGACCAATCGGAATCGGCCGATCATAGAATGCCGCTGACACGAGCGCCTCCGAAGAGGCCGGAGCGGCCGGCTCAGGTTCTCTCGATCCCTGAACCGTGATCGGATCGGCCGCGGCATCGGCTACACCTCCTGTCGCATCCGCTCCGGCATGGCCTGGTTCCACTGTCACGGATGAGTCCGCCGGCTCATCAATCCCCGGTTCCGTGCCGACCGGATTCGCGTCTTTCCTGTCGATCTTGTCGAATGAGACGGCGTTCAGCATCCCGATGATTTCGTTCCGCGCCGTTTCGAGCGCCGGTACCTCGGTCAATGCGGTCGCATCTTTCCGGCTCCGTACGTACAGATCATTTATCCGTTTTCCCAACGTCTTCTGAATGCGATCAAGTCGCTCCCGAATCGGCTTCAATGCCAGGAGAAGTTCGGACCGTTTCTTCTTTTCCTCCTCGAGTTCCTTGCAATCCCTCTCAAACTGGACCTCATCATCCCCCTTCGCCCTCCCTTTTCTGGATCCGGGAACGTACTCCGAAGACTCGATCCTCCTCCATAGATCTCTTATATGACTCCTGACATCCCGCAAACTCCGCACGTCCAACGTCAATTCCTCGAGAGAGCGCACCTCTCCATCAGGGGAGACCACGCCAAGATCCTTCTCGGCGACGACCTCCGGATACCTTCTCAGGACCTCAAGAATCTCCGGTCCGCCTGGGATCTCCTCTTCCTCAAAATCCCGCTCGCGGAACAACGCCTCGGCATAACGGATTTTCGTCCTGATACTCTTTTTCCACGCCTTTTCATTCTTACCCAAGACGGCATCATCGCGGTCAAGCTCCTGCATCTTCGTCAGGAGCGCATCATGAAGACTCCTGCATTCCTTTCCGGAAAGACGGCTGAGATACCAGACGAATTCCGACTGCCCGAAATTGAGCACATCCTCCAACGGACGCACCGACCCGGCCTCAAAAGTCCTCCTCGTCTTGTCCGGTTGAACCTTCCTATCCATACGAAGAATCCGTGCACGGCAACTCCCACGCATCGGCGTGAACGCTTCCGCCTCCTTTTATGGTATAATCCTACCATATCGGAACCGAAAGAAAAACATATGAGGAGCATCCTCCTGCGTTCGCGCATCGTCTTCTGGTCGGCACTCGTCCTTATCACCCTCGGGGCGTTCGCCATCCGGAACTACCGCATCGAATCGGTACCGTCCGGACTTTACCCCGACGAGGCGATGAACGGCGTCGACGCACTCGTCGCGAACGAGACCGGAGACTACAAGCTGTTCTATCCGAACAACTACGGACGGGAGGGCCTTTTCATCAATCTCCAGGCACTTTCCATCAAGGCGTTCGGCAACACCATTCCCGCACTCAAGATCTGGTCCGAGATTTTCGGCGCCCTCACCGCGCTCGGCATCGGCCTCTTGGCCTGGGAAGTCTTCCGAAGCCGGTACGCCGCACTCTCCGCTTCGTTCCTCACCGCCACCTCGTTCTGGACGATCAACTTCTCGCGCATCGGCTTCCGGGCCATCATGATGCCGCTCCTCCTTTCCTTTTCCTTCTTTTTCTTCTTCCGCGGCCTTCGAACCCGCAGATTCCTTCCCTTCGCACTCTCCGGATTCCTCTTCGGTCTCGGGCTCCATACCTACGTCGCGTTCCGGCTCGCGCCACTGATCCTCATCCTCCTGCTACCGTTCCTCCTCCTCTCGTACCGTTCGTTCCTCGCCCGATACTGGAAGCACGGGCTTACCTTCGTCCTGTTCGCCACACTCTCCGCCGCGCCGATGTTCTACGAATTCGCGACGCACCCGGAAATCTTCTCCTCGCGCTCGGCCGCGGTATCCATCCTCTCTCCCGAGATCAACAAAGGGAACCTTGCGGGAACCTTCGCGAAGACGCTCGGACTCTCCCTCATCAAATACAATTTCTTCGGCGATCAGAACTGGCGGCACAACTATCCGCCCTATCCGATTCTCGACCCGATCGTCGGCATGTTCTTCCTCGCCGGATTCGTTTTCTCGATCGGAATGTTCGTCCGCATCCTTTCCGAGCGGATCCGCTCCGGCCATCCGGACACCGAACTGGCGACACATGCGTTCCTTCTCATCGGATTCGCCTCCATGCTCGCTCCCGAGTTCCTTACCGAGGAAGGCCTTCCGCATGCCCTGCGGGCGATCGGGACCCAGCCGTTCGTCTTCCTCTTCGCGACCATCCCGCTCGTCTTCCTGTTCCGTAAGCTTCGGCGATCGAAGGGCGGAACCGGCGTCGCCCTCTCGGTTTTCCTCCTCATCGCCCTCCTCGGCTCCGCCTCATTCAATCTCGTCAAATACTTCGTCTCATACCGGGACAACCCCAATCAGCACGGCGCCTTCGATGAGCGGACGACGAACATGGCCCGCTACCTCGTCTCCCTTCCCGCCGAAACGCGCAAGTACGTATATGCGAACGCAGGCGGTCAGAAGATAGATAACGGCCTCCCTATCACGGCCCAGCCGATCGTCTTCCTTACGCACGGCAAGGCGGACAACCTCGAGTTCCTCGGTCCCGATTCGGTCGTCACCATCCCGGCCGTCATAATCCCCATGAACGACGAACCGAGGATATTCGACCGCATCAGACAGCTCGTTCCGGACGCATACGAAGCGGTCATAGATCTCGACCCGGGTACGGGAACGGCCTTCACGGCGATCATCATACCGGAAGGGAGTCCCGGAGAAACGGGACCGACGGAATAATCCGCATCCGGAAAACCGATAAGCACCGACCGATATGGACCACATCAAGAAGCATGCCGGACTGATTGCCGGAGCGATGCTCGCCCTCCTCTTCGCAGTCTCACTCGCCGTCTCCTGGCAGGAATCGACGATCATGGACGAGAAGGCGCATATCCCCGCCGGCTATTCCTATGTACGATTCGGAGATATGCGGCTCAATCCGGAGCATCCGCCGCTTCTCAAGGACCTTGCCGGGCTCGCGCTCCTGCCGCTTCAGCCCGCCTTTCCGACCGATTCGCCGCTCTGGCAGGAAGGAACGAACGAACAATGGACGATCGGCGACCGACTCCTCGCCGATAACGATACCGAAACCGTCACCTTCGTCGCCCGCATCCCGATCATCCTCCTCGCACTCCTGCTCGGCTTCGTCATCTTTCGGTGGACCAAGGAACTCGCCGGCTCCGTAGCGGCCCTCTTCGCGCTCCTCCTCTACGCAGCCGACCCGAACATCATCGCTCATGACCACTACGTGACGACGGATCTCGGTATCGCCGCCGTCATCTTCTTCGCCTTCTGGAGCTTCATGCGGTTCCTGAAACGACCCGGATTCCGTTCCGTCGTTCTCTTCGGCGTCCTGCTCGGCATCGCTCAGCTCACCAAGTTTTCGGCAGTACTCCTCTTCCCGTATTTCGGCCTCGTCGCGACAGTCTATGCGCTCACGGCATCGAAACCGGACCAGGTCGCCGGATCCGTCGCGGGATACCGATTCCGTTCGCTTCTTTCGGTCCTCCTTCGATACGCCGGAGCAGTCCTCGTCTGCTTCGCGCTCATCTACGCGGTCTACGTCCCGCATGTCATGAACATGCCCGGCGAGAAGCTCCCCGCGATCGCCCGGATGATGATCAACCAGGATATCGCCATCGGCAGATTCGCGGTAAACTTTGTCGACATTACCAGCAAGAGCGCCGTTCTCAAGCCATATTCCGAATACTTCCTCGGGGTCTTCATGGTCTTCGCCCGCGTCGCCGGCGGGAATACCTTCTACTTCTTCGGCAACGTAAGCAATCACGCCAATCCCTGGTACTTCCCGGCAGTCTTCGCCCTCAAGGAAACCATTCCGCTTCTCTTTCTCATCGTCTCAACCTCGTTCTATTCGCTCTACCGAATCATCCGATACCTCTTCCGCCGCCCGGTGCGCGGCTGGTGTCGGACATTCGCACATTCCTTCCAGGGCCACACGACGCAGTACGCCATGTTCGGCTTCATCGCGCTCTATGCCTTCGTAAGCATCACGGGCAACCTTAACATCGGATTCCGACACCTGTTCCCGATCCTCCCGCTCACCTACGTCCTGATCGCCAAGACGGTCTTCGACTTCATCCGCCACGAGGACTTCCGCGGCGAGAAGGCCGCCAAAGCCGTCCTCGTCGTCCTTTCGCTCTGGATCGCCGCCATCCCCGTCCTCACGTACCCCTCGTACCTCTCATACTTCAACGAAGCGGCCGGCGGACACGGGAACGGATACCGCTACGTGACCGATTCCAACTACGACTGGGGGCAGGATCTCAAGCGGCTCCGGTCGTTCGTGGACGGTTTCGACGCGTGCAAGTCGGGCGCCGCACTCGGCGACGACTGCGCGGCCTATTCGGGACTCATGCAATACCCGGCGATCGAAACGATCAAGGTCGACTACTTCGGCGGCGACAACCCGAAACATTATCTCGGCGACCGATTCGTCGGCGGAAACGACGGACAGGGCTGGGCGCCGGGCTGGTACGCCATCTCCGTCGGCTTCTTCCAGGAAAGCATCCATAAGACGGTCGCCCCCGGAACCTCGACGTACCGCTGGCTCGTCGACGGCGGATACCGTCCGGTCGCCCGCGCCGGCGACTCGATCCTCATCTTCTACGTCCCCCCGATCGAGGACTGAGGATTCGAACATCGATAAAAAAGACCGGCCCGGAGCCGGTCTTTTTTTGGGCGGATCTTCAGTCGGCGGATTCCCAAACGTCGTCGTCCGGACCGAGCGGCCCTCCGTCGGATCCGGCACGACAGGACGGACACGACGAGAACATGATCCCCTCATCGGCGTCGTCTTCCGAGAATCCGACTTCGTTTCCGCAATTGGCGCATCGGTACCGTCCCGCGGCCGGCACCCGGTCCCCCACCGTATACGTCGTTCCCATATGGCGACAAAGACGGATTACGCCATCATTATACGCCATCGACCGATCACATTCCACTATGGAAAACGGGCCGACCCTTTCGGATCGACCCGCACACGCATATATTCACGGTCCATCTTTCCGTTGATTGCAGATGACCGCCGGAATAGTGATCGCCAGAACCAAAAAGATTCCAAAGATGCACAGATATTCCAGAGATCCCAAGGCGTATCCTCCGACTTCGACCGCACCGATCCGCGCCATGGCGGTCGCTTCGGACGCATTGACACAATCCGGCGCCGTAACCCAGGCAAGGCACGAGAAAAACACGCCGGTTACGAATGTTTTCTTCATCGTTCGTTTCCGTTTAATTTGTTTCGTAATTCGTAAGGAAAGCGTCTCCGTTATACGATATGCGGAATAAAACGTCAATATGAAATAAAGACCGGCGCATCCGTATCGGATACGCCGCTGAGGCATACTCGGCAACCGGTCCGAGAACCGGCCGGACCGCTATCGCTCCTTCGCCTCACCGCGGAAGAGTGCCGCGGTCCATTCCATCTCCTCGTCGAAGGCCCGGTCGAAATCCGGCACAAGCGTGCGGATCGTATCGAGGAACGACTCGAGCGTCACCCCTTCGACCGCGAGCGCCTGCCGCACTTCTTCCGTCCTCTCCTCCGGGACGCGCAGAAGCAACCGCTTCGTCACGATGTCGGCGAACTTTCCCGTAAGCAGCAGCTGATCATCGAGCGACGCCGCGTCGACTCCCAGTAAGTCCACGATCTTTTCCGCGCTCATCGCGAGCGCGATCCTTTCCTTGATATCGTTCGTCATACGATTGCCAGTTCCGGATAATCCCCTTCGTCCTCCCTGAGAGAGGAAGCGTCCCCTTCGACAGTCCCGGCGCCGCGCTCCGCCGCCCATCGCGCGGAGTTCCGACTCCACAGGACGACTCCCGGAACAAGAAGCAGAGAACCGAACGGAGGCGGAAGAGGCATACTGGCGGAAACGAGCGTTCCGGAAACGATCGCCGTCGCAAGTCGGGACTTCGGAAGCGGGATTCGATGCTCTTCCATCCAATTAAAAGCAGATTCACCTTTCTTCAGATGCGGAGAGATCGACTTCTCGACCATTCCGCGAACCTTTCGCATGAATTCCGCGCCGAACCGCTCCACGATCCGTATCTCGAGTTCGGAGCCGAACTTTTCCGCCTTCAGAATCATCTCATCGATCTTCTGTTCGATTCCGGACAACTCCACGGATTCCCGATTTCCCGACATCCGGGCAACTTCATCTGTCGAATTCTCAAGAGACGGTTCGACCGAAACGGGATCGATGTCGGGCGATTCCGTCGTTGACAAGGCGTGCTCATCGTTCTCGGTCACCACCGTACCGTCCGAAACGGAAAGCTCCGTTTCCGCACCGGGCAGAATCGTATGATTGTCGCCACCAAGCGGAATATCGAATCTCGGAAGTCTCATAGTCCGGTCATATTTATAACCGCCTCCCATTATCCCGCATCCGGACGAACCTGGCAACCGAACCACCCCTTTTATACGACTTTTATACGACGGCCTTCCAAAGCCCCTTTGTGAGCGAAAACAGACGCGAGACGTTTCCAAGCAGCAAAGACACGATACCCAGATAGACCGTCACGGTAGCGATCCATGAGGAAGACGCGAGCTTAAGCGCGCTCCCGAGCGACCGGCTCGGCAGAAGACGATGTCCGTGAAAATCGACCGCCGCATAGGCCTCGTCGAGGACGAGATGAGCCAGGTAACCGAGTAAAGCCGCCGTTCCGAGCAGGAACGCGTCACCCTCCCCGTACGAGAGCGTTCCCCCGACGAAGAACACGGACAACCCTGCAAGGAGCGCGGCCGGAAGCGAGTGCGCCATGCCGCGGTGCGTCGTGAGCCGTTTGAAGATCCCGCCGACGACTATCCAGACCGCGGCAGCCGTCCCGACACCGAACAGCGCCGCCTCATTCCATGCAGTCCCCTTCGATATCTGCGCCGACCAGACCGCTCCCCCTGCGATGATCGACAGTGCTCCGAACGCGACATGAAACGGCACACCGGAATCGCTGTCGATATCGGGCGCCATCGCGCCGAGCGCGGCAACGAAGAATATCGGGACGAGGATCATCGGTCCCGATACGAGTCCGAGCGTCGCGGCGACGGCCGACACGGCCGCCCCGAGCCCGACACCGAACGCCGCATGCGTCCTGAAATCCGCCATAGAGGATGTGCTTCATTCGCATTATACACCGGTTCCCGTCACGGCGCCCCTGAGTTGCGTCACGAACCGACGCGTGCTATAACACCGGAACCCTTTACCAACCCCGAAAAACAGGAGCCTGACCATGCAGATCAATATCACCATGCCGCATCAGCTTGAAACCACGTCCCGGGAAAAAATCGAAACACTCCTCCTTGAGCTCTCGGGCTACTCGACGGAATACGTCGAGATCGAACTTGGAGAAACCGAAAGGTCCGTTCCGATCTATCGGATTACGGTCGCAAGAGCCCTTTCCGACATGCGGCTCGTCCTCCATCCGGACGAACTCCTGATCGGACGATTCCACGATAACGGCCGGATCGACTGGTATTACCCGGAAAAGATCCGGAGCATGCGAAGATCGCTCTTCGCCGGCAGTCGCCAAGCCGACGACGGCTACGTCCGGTCGCAGATAACCCGAGTCACTATCGCTGGGAGAAAAATGGAAAAGCCGCCCGAATAAGAGCGGCTTTTTTTCTTTTCATTCCCTCGTCTTCACTTTCACAGAAAAAACAAGGCTTATCCGAGCCTTAAAAATCAGCCTCTTTCATGTTCGGATCCACGGACAGCATTTCGGCCCTCCTTGCCATCCCCGTGTCCCGGAATACAGATATCCCCGATGGTCTCCCTTCCGTGATTCTTCCCTTCCCATTCTTTCCGGTCTCCGTACGCGGCAAATTCGTCGTAAAAACGGTGCGGCGCGATCGGACGCCTCGTCGCCTTGATCGGACACCAGTACCGTTCGGTCCGCGCGCCGACCTCGACAAAGTACGCGAACAGCCCGTTGAGGTAGCTGCAATACCAGCAGTTGAGCCGCTGCACGGGCCCGAGATACCGCAGGTGCCGCCGCTCGAACACGACATAGTCCGAACGCCGGACGACCGGCAGCCCGTAGAGCGGGAACGCCGCGACGTTGTACAGCGTAACGAAGAGGTCCATGAGGACCGCCGGGAAGAACAGTGCGTAGATGAACGGGATCGACAGGCAGTGCCGCACGTACTGCAAGACGCTGCCGAAGGCAGCAGCACCGGACGACGCCGATGCGTCATCGGTCGCCGCGTCACCGTAAAAAGAGACATCCGCCATAGTCGAAAGAAAAGCCCGGTTATTCCCGTCACCGGACCAGTATACGCGAAACGAAGACCCTTTGCCATCATCCCTCCCAACACGACTATCCGATCAAACAGAGTCGAAGATGCGAAAAGCGGGCCTACATGGGCCCGCTTATCGTCTTCCGTCCCCCTCTCTCAACCGCAGGACCGGTAATTTCCTACTGTTCCCTTTCGCCGTCGGAACACTCTCCTGAAACGTCTTCGGACGTTTTTTTGCGCGTCAAAGAGGCCTCGCTGGTGTGGCCGTCGGATTCTCGACGCGCCACCGACCGCTCTATGAACTCCGTTTCGTTCGGTTCGGGCAGAGCGGAAGAATCCCCGAGCATCCCGTCTCGCTGGTCCGCGGGGTCCTTTCCGATCTGATCCCGCTCGTCCACGGAATCCGACCCGTATTCAGTTTCGGATTCGACCCGTTTCATAGGTAATTACGAACGGCTTTTTCGCGAAACCCATTTTATTCCCGGGTATGCCCTCTGTCAAACCAGCCGTGATATTGCCTCGTTATAGAACACTTTCCGGTCGGTTTCATCACGCCCTTGTCGCCACCCGACGCGCTTCCCGACCAGGAAGCGAGCGCCAGTATGACGACTCCCGATACGAGCAATAGGACGGCCGTCTTGTATAGGCTTCCTTTTTTCTCCGTAAGCTGGACATTTTTCTCCATGGCAGCCTCGAGATCGCTCAGCAGCTGCGCGCCCAGCCCGGACGCATTATCGGAGACCAGATACTTCTCCCCGACCCCTTGCCTGAACGAGACGGAGGAATAATAGCTCCGGCGCGGCCAATTGATGCGGATAAGGATCGCGAGCGCGATAACGATCACGAGCAGCGCCGCCGAACTCGCAACGAACGCCACCCCCTCGAGATCTTCTCTCACAAGGAAGACATACCCAGTAAAAACGGTAATGCCGAACCCGAGCAGACTCCCGGCCTTCTGGTCCAACGCGGCATCCGCCGATACAACCGCATCGAAACGGCTTCTGGCGGCATCCAACAGCAACGAATATCTTTCCGCATCCATCCCGTCCATACGTGTCCCATTTCAGAATTTATCACCTCCGTTCATCCGCCAGACGGCGAGATTCAGGAAGGACGCGAAGGAGACCCAGGCGATATACGGGAGCATGAGCATCCCTGCCCGCGAGTCGATCCGGAAGAAGAGCGCCGTCGTTACGACGATCGCGACGAGCAACGCGAGGATCTCGAGATACGCCAGGTCCGGCCGACGAAAACCGAAGAAGAGCACCGACCAGAACACGTTGAGCAGGAGCTGGACCGCGTACGCCGAGAGCGCGAGCGTCGCGCCCGGTATCGCTCGTTTCTCCCACACCAGTCCCGCCGCGATCCCCATGAGCGCGAAGAGTACCGTCCACACCGGACCGAAGAGCCAGCCCGGCGGCGTCCACGACGGTTTGGAAAGCGTCGCGTACCAGCCCGACACGCTCCGCGCAGTGAAGACCGACCCAAGTATCCCAGCCCCTTCCGCGATCACGACCGAAACGACGTATGGAACGAGATTCATAAGCATAGTCCTTATCTTTTCAGTATACCCCGATTTCCGATTTTTCCCCCTCGCCAGCATCGCGAATCGCCGAAGATTCTCTTAAGAAGTCAAGGATCCGAGACGCTCTCTCAATAGGCCGCCGAAAGCAGGAAGTGTCGCCTTCAGTCCAACCCCTTCCACTCCCTCATCGAGCGGAATATTGACTAAATAAGTTTCATATTGTATAATAGACGGTCAATGGATCTTTCAAACCACTCTTCCGACTTCAACATCAAACATACCCACCATGAAAACCGACTCATTCCCCGAATACCCCAGCCCGCTCGAGGTCAGCAACATACTCAACGGGTATCCCTATCTTCCGGAGCAGGAATCCCCGGAAGAGGTCTCTGCCATAAGACGGCATCTGACCGTCCTTCTGACCGTCGCCTTCCTGGCAAGACTCAGGGAAAACCGATGGGACGCGTGGATTTCCGTCGGGGAACTGCGTGAGGCCTCTATCAACCTGGCATTGATCGATCCGTGCCCGATGATCTCCGTCGTCATAAAACAGCAGCTCGAATATCACATCTTTCCCGAGCTGGAAGTCATGGCGGACGAAGGCCTCCTCCGAAAGATCGATTCGGAACATCCGGATAGGACCGTCTACGAGACAGGCGAACCGCTCGCAAGCTATTGCGAATTTATGACATCCGTCCTGCTCGTAAGCTCCGAGCAGACCGAGAAAGCCGCTTCATAATGGGCGGCTTTTTCCTTTTCATTTTCATTCAGACATTCCGGAACCGATTTCGTCCGAAAAATGCCCACTCGGAGAAGCCTCAAAAATAGACCGGGGCGGTTTCATTTCTCACATCCGGTTTCAACCGGAATCATTTGCGGACAAAAAAAGCCGCCCCGATTCGTTTCCGGGACGACCTTGTTCGTTTGCTTGCCTCATTGCCGGTGACGACTCATGAGGTCCGCTTCAGCTTCAGCGCTTCGATATAGTCGGAGTATTCATATGACTCGCATGTTCCGCGAAACAGCTCCTCCGCGAGAGTCGGCGACTTCCACACGCAGCGTTGCATCGATTTCAGATATGCTATCTGAACCGGGTCCGCACATTCCGATATCTGCGCGGAAAGTATGAACCCCAGTAACTCGGTGTCGCTCGTATCGTACCCGCGCATGTCACCTTCGGCCAGAGTGACGAACGAAAGGACGCTACAGGCGTTTTCGAACACGGTGTCAAAGGAGAGTCCGCCTGTACGCAACATCGCAAGGATCAACGAGACAATCTGCGGCACATATTCTTCTATGACGGAGCTCAGCCCTTTACCATCGCCGAGCCTTTTCTGAACCACCGCGTCCGCCGCATCGTATTCTTCGGGCCCCAGCTGCGACAGGGCATTAAAGCACATCCACACCTCCGGAAACACGATCTGTCCCCCGCCCACCCCTTCACAGGCAAAAGGCAACTTCCCCTCAACGAGTCGACACAACGTGTCGACCATCTCTTCATTCACGTGTACGGTCATGTGAGACCTCCTTGGTCTTATGGTTATTGTTTCATTTTAAATTGCACGAAGAAATATTGTAGATCATAGTTAAATATTTGTCAACCGTAAGAAATAACCGGGTTCGATTTTACCGAGCATACAGACCCCTTCCGCGATCACGACCGAAACGACGTATGGAACGAGATTCATAGGGTTCGAACCGTCATGAATATCCCTCGTACTCCCTCATGATACCGGAATCTCCGCGCCATTCACCTCGTTTCCACCGGGCCCTGCGCGCCGCATCAAGGTGCTGGCTTTGACGCAAAAAGAGATTGACAATATTGGATACATGTAGTATTTTATGAGGTCGAAACAAAGCCGCTTACCAATATCAAACATACCGACTCATGACACACAAAACTTTCTCCGTGGCCGTGAATCCGTCCGGCATCTACGCTATTCTCGAGAGGTATATCCCCGCCGAAGAAGTCGAGGGCATAGACGCGTTTCTGGCGACCTTCATGCTCACAGCCTACCTGGCGGAGTTCAACGGAAACCGGTGGGAGGCACAGATCTCCACCCGAGACTTGTCCATACGCTTTACGGAAGAGTGGGTCCGAGAACCTGATCCGCCCGCCTTCGTCGCCGCGATGAGGAAATTCAATCGCGATATCCTCCCGGAACTCGAAGTCATGTCACAAGAGGGCTCACTCCTAAAGCTCGAAGAAAATCCGGATGAGAGAATCTACGAGACGGGCGAATGGTTCGCAAGATGGTGTGCCCTTCTAGCAGGCAGGCTACTGATAGACTGATCATTATAACGATCGAAAAGCCGCTCCATGCAAATACAGGAGCGGTTTTTTATTTCGCGCTCCAACATCCGATTTCGTCCGAAAAATGCCCACTCGGAGAAGCCTCAGAAATAGACCGCGCCAGGCTTTGATGCTCCGGGTCAGAATTCGCCCGCACCCACTCAAAAGGAACACCCTCGACTCCCCACTGATATCCGTTCCCGGTCACATCGACCCGGCAAAAGGCAAGGCGAGCATACTAAAACGCGTGACGGCAACGAAGCACATCACGCGTTTCATTCTTTTTCCCTCGCCTCATACGACGATGAGGTCCGGAGAGATGACGTCATCCACGAAACCGTACAGCAAGGCTTCACACAGAGAAAGACAAGTCCCTTCGCCATCCATCAACTCCATCACGCGATCTGCCTCGAGCCTGGTTCTCGATGCGATGAGGCGCGCGCAGATGATGTCGATCTCGGACATCGTCCGAGCATAGGAGAGGCTCTCGGAGGCACTCAGAGGCTGATTATCGTGCCTGAAGATTTCGGCGAGCATGAAAGCCTCGCGAGCGCGGACCTTCCGACCACCATGCTCGTATGAAGCCCGATGGAAGAAGAACTTCGAATCGGGGATGGCAAGCCTTTTGCTCCCCATCAGGAAGATGTCCAGGGCGGCCGACGATACCGGACCGTCTCCTATAGTCGTAATATCTCTTCCACGGAAAAGCGGTCCCACCACGAACAAGGCCTCGGCCGTACCACCCGAAGAAGATATGACCACGTTCGACTTCCCGCCGCGGACCTCTTCGGACAGGCGGCACAATTCATAGGCGCCGATGTTGTTCCCCACTACAAAGGCGCTGTTGTACTCCGTATACATATTACCTCCCGGTCTATCGTTGGAATAGAATGTCGGTTCGCTCTCCCTCTCCGACACATGTAAAAGAAAGTAATATTATAATTCATTAACATTTTCTTGTCAAACGAACATACCACGATAGCGCCCACTCCAACAGGACGAAAAAACAGACATCCGGACGCCTGTTTCCCCTTTCCGACCTCAAAATCCGATTTCGCCCAAAAAATATCCCTCGGATAAGGCCTAAAAATCGGACGAATTCGATTTCAACCGCGAATATCCCATTGGCATTGATTCGATCCATTCCAGCAATTCAGAATGAAAGAGAATAGATAAAGCCTGACTGTTTGCCAGCCAGGCTTTATTGGTTCGATTGCCCTCCTTCAGTTCGCAGGAATGGTCTTCATAAGTCTCTCCCGTTGTTCCGGGGTAAGCCTATTGAAGCGCTGATTCACCGTTGAACTGTCCCGTAAGACCCGTTGTTCGTTGTAATTCTTCCGAATCCGCTCATTCAGCTTCCTTTCGTTCTCGGTCTGCTTAAGCTGAATCGACTGATTGTCGAACGAGACGATCGGCAACACGCTTTCTCCCGTATCGTAGTAACCGATGGTCACCACGTCACCGGAATCCGTATTCTCGATCTTCGGAGAAACGACCCTGGTACATGTGAACAGATGAGGGATGCCGGCCTTGGGATAGATATAGAAATTACCATCTTTGGCATCCTGATGGATCCTTCCGACAATAAACTGGACCGTTTTCATGTCCGTCCCTTTTTCCAAGGCAGCGAGCGCCCTTTTTCCCATCATGCCCTGATATACCCCGAGTGCTTCCGTCAAATCGTTTCCGATTGCGACTTTCTGGATTTCCAGCACGTTCACGATCGCGACGCCCTGACGGGCATGCGAATCATTCAGGAGCGGCATCACGGATACCATGTTTCCGTACAGATTGTAAATCTGCGGATGAACGGGATGCAACTTCTTGTAACTCACATCCTTGTTGTTCAGCACGGCATTCTCGATGGCACTGTTCGTGCTACCGCCGTTGGTCAGGTAGTAGGTCGTCTTCCCGGTCCGCGAATTCACATACACCATAGCGAACAAAGAAGTGTCTTTCTGACTTGTTGAAGTCATGCTGACGACCCAGTAGAGATCTCCGTCGGATCCATAAACCATGATGGGATCTTCGGGCTCAAGAAGGCTCAATGTTCCCCACCAGCTGTTCCACCAGCCACCCTTCAGTTCCCCCCACCACTTCAGATTCTGCTTGACATTGTCTTTTGGCATGACGCGGTCCACCCAGCTCGGAACGCTTCCCAGCGGATACGGCTTCGCGGCACCGGTAACGGGATCGACGATCACGACACCGGTCACTTTCTCGCCGTCGAAAACGATAGTCGGCTGATACGTGGTGACCACCCACCATGCCTTACCGTGCTCATCAACCTCCAGGGTATAATCTTTAAGACCGACAGAAAGGTATCCGTTCTCTCTCAGGTGCCTTTCCAGATTGTGACCGAAGAATGCGCCGGGAGTGTACTTGAATCCCTCCCCATCGCCAAGCACCACGAACTTCGGTTCGACTTCATCATCCTCGGCACTGACCATGATGTAGCCCGGCACGGCTCCAGCACTGCTCCATACGCTGTAACTGTCCCTGTAATCGAGCGGCACCACATACCAGTATTCGCCGTTCACCTTCTGCAACGTGACCGCCGACTCAAGCACTTCGAACTGGCTGCCATAGTTCCTGCCGTTCAGGGTCAGATGGTTCTTTGCCTGATAGATTGCGTTCTCCTGGCTGGACAAACGGATATGCTGCGGATTCGTCGGCTGTATGTCCTGACTCCACGTCCTGGTCTGCATGGGACCAACGATGGCGGCATACTCGTCGGACCGCAACATCGTACTGCCGAAAAACACCATTACCAGTGCCACAATCAACAGGCCGGCTGGAAAAGCTATAAGGACGGATAAGCCTTCATTCGACGCGAAGTCGATCCCCGCCGAAATACACCACAGGATGAGCACAAAGAATCCGCACAATCCGAAAGTTGGACCGACCGTCGACGCAGTCGTGAGCCAGAATACAAACCAGAGCAACAGCTGAGCGGGCACAAAGACCCCGGCCGCCCAAGCGAATTGCCTCTTCAGCAGAAGCGGGATTATACCTAAGCCGGCGCAGATAAGCGCCATGAAAAAGTAAGTCATTCAGATTCTCCTTCATTTTATTGTTATAGAGCTGCGTCCGCATTTCGGACTTTATATTCTAACACATTAAATAAAACGAGTCAATATCCTCCGAACGTAATATCAATAAATATCAGACGAATTCCGCACTCCAGGCCCCACATCCGATTTCGTCCGAAAAATATCCCCGGGATAAGCCTCGAAAATCGACCGGATTCTATTTCAATGGCTGAGACCGAATTTCAACTTTCTCCACTTCCGATATGTCCGTACGACAAGACCCTTGGCAATAAGCACGAGAATTATGACCGCAACCAAAACTAGTAGGTACGAATCGATAAAGAACGCCTTCAAAAGTGGAAACCACTCGAGTTTCATAGATTAATTCTCCTTAAAGAAGTCCTCGTCGACCCGTTTGATATCGTAGGTCGTCTCCACCTGCACGCCGACATCGTAGCGGATCATGAGGTCGACCAGCTTCTTGCCGTCGATCAGGATGATCTTATGCGCGGCCGTCTCGGCCTTCCGTACTGCACCCGCATCAAATGACGAGGTCGTCACGAAAATACCCTTGTTCGTGTCACCGCTCATCGCGCCGATGAAATCCCTGATATGCGGCTCGTAGGCCGGCTTCTCGTGGGTCGCATGCAAAACGCCTCGGTCGATCGGAATAACGATCCGCACCGTTACCTACTCCCTTCCACCCTATCCCGAATCAAATCGATGTTTCTCAAGGCTTTCCCGACATCGTGCCGCTCGCTCCAAATGAAATCCCGATCGATGACGGTCATCTCATCGGACATACCCGGCAGAGTATTTTTCGCATCCGGCATCAGCACCGAGTCGACGGACCGGTCGATCAGCTTTCCGGCAAGATACCGCGCTTGTGCCTCTATCTCCTCTTGGGAAAGCCGTTCCTGCATCGGCTACATTCTCGAGAGGTATATCCCCGCCGAAGAAGTCGAGGGCATAGACGCCTTTCTGGTGACCTTCATGCTCACAGCCTACCTGGCGGAGTTCAACGGAAACCGGTGGGAGGCACAGATCTCCACCCGAGACTTGTCCATACGCTTTACGGAAGAGTGGGTCCGAGAACCTGATCCGCCCGCCTTCGTCGCCGCGATGAGGAAATTCAATCGCGATATCCTCCCGGAACTCGAAGTCATGTCACAAGAGGGCTCACTCCTAAAGCTCGAAGAAAATCCGGATGAGAGAATCTACGAGACGGGCGAATGGTTCGCAAGATGGTGTGCCCTTCTAGCAGGCAGGCTACTGATAGACTGATCATTATAACGATCGAAAAGCCGCTCCATGCAAATAAGAGCGGTTTTTAATTTTCATATTTCCTCATTCTCCTCCCCCCGATACCGGAGAGGTCGCCGGACCGCGATCTTCAGTGTTCCCCCGACCGGAAGCGGAGTCTTCCGAGAAAAGAACGATTCCCATCTCGAGCGCCTCCAGCATAAGAGCCGACTTCTCGTCATTCAAAGCGAGGAGTCTTTCACGCGGCTTATCCCGCCTCCTCAACAACCCTATCTGTTCCGATGTCGACAGTCCGGCGCCGGAAGCCTCCTCGTACCGTTTTTCGAGGTCATCCAGTTCCAGTCGCAGCAGTCCCTCTTCTTCTTCGATTTCCATCGTCCGTTTCCTTATATCTTCCCCTCTTCGAATATCTTTTCCGATATCCGGGTTTTTCGGCCGAATGTGAAACGCGTACTTTCCTTCGAAAGCCTTCTTCATATTCTTCATGGTCGCGACTATCAGCTTTCCTGCATTTCCGAACTTACTCAGATACAACCCTTCACCGAGATACAGGGCGAGGTGCGTGACGTTCATATGTTCGCGGTCCTTCGAGATCATGACCGAATCCCCGGGAGCCAGTGTTCCCTCGTCGAAATCCGAAACATCCCATTTCGATATGACCATGGAACCGAACTCGTGCGGGATTCCGTTCGCGAGATGAACGAACGACGAGCAGTCGAATTTCCCCTCTCTCCGATGGTCCTCACGGATAAACGCAGCGATCTTTCCGAGCATCTCCTCGGGGAGATCGATATCCCGAGTCCCGTTCCGGTCCCGCATAGATATCTCGATCCGGTCCGTATTCGAAAGGTCGGAGAGCTTATAATAGCTCGCGGATCCGTCCGGGTTGTTCCGTCCCACGCGTATCTGATGAACCTTGAACAGGCTCCCCGAATCCTGATTCTCCGCATCATGTTTCTTCCCCTTTTCGATGATGAACCTGGTCGCCGGACGATGGTTCCGCTCGGCTTCCGATTCCCGATCGGGCCGCAGTTCCGCACTCTTTGGAGGCATCTCGAGATTCATATGTCATTTTTACAATCGCACGACCGGAACTCATACCCCTCCTATCTTCTCAAATCCGATTTCGTCTGAAAAATATCCCTTTAATAAGCCCTAAAAATCGACCGGATTCTATTTCGATATTTCTGGCCTGGTTTTGTTATTTTCTACGGAAACCGCTCCCGTCTTTTCCCGAAGAATAGACCCTATCGCCTCGGTCTCGGCATAGAAATCGCTTCCGACCTTCACCCGATAGAACGGCAAACCGACAGACTTATAGAGTTCTACGACGAAAACATCGCGCTTCATTCGATCGGCACGCCGGTGAGACCTCCCGTCCAACTCGATGGAAAGAAGCGGCGCAGTGGTTACGCGATCACATATCAGAAAGTCGACATGATTTGACTTGATCCGGTTCCTCAAGCCTTGTTTCCGCCCATACATTAGCCCCGCCTCCTTCACCTCCACGAAATCCTCGACCCGAACCTTCGGGAAAACGAGATACTCTTCCCCGAGTGTCCGCCGAAGATTCACGAAAAACGCAAGCTCCGAATCATTCATGAGCCGGCTCTTCTTCTTATACAAGGAAGCATCCGATCCATCCCCGAACTTTTTCTCCAAGAAATACTTCAGCGCGAGAAATCCCATTAGAATTACAACCGCGCCAATAAAAGAAAGATAGTTCATAACTAGATATTTTTCTTTCATTCTTCATTTGCTTCCATTCGTTTCCGACGCTCATCAAGCGTCTCACCATCATACATCCAATACGCTGGACCCTGAACTCCGTAACTTAGTCCAAGAATTTTTTGAGCTGCGCGAGAAAGCGTAATTATCTCTCCATTAAAATTGATCTGTCCGTTTTCCAAAACCGTCGCTTTAATACTCTTGTCTCTCGAAAATTCCAGCTCCGCACCAACAGGAATATCAACCATCTTAAACCTAAAGTCTGGCCTCCGCGCCCGAGCTTGATTGAGTGCTTGCTGATCCTCGATCGTTTCCACAATATCCTTTTTCGGCGTAACATTTTCAACCTCAGCCAATCGCAACGCTGCAACCGCCCGTTCCGGTGCAATCTCGAAAAACTCCCGCGATGAGCGAACCCGATGGTCCATGAACGCATCATGTAACTGCCCCTCGACAAATCCCGCGTCCTTTACCGTGCAAGCATAGAAACACTCAAATGGAAGTGGTACACCCGTCGTATCGAGCGACCGGATCCGCTGTTCCAGGTTCGTCGTCCGGCCGATCTTCACATACCCCGGCATTGCCTCGTTGATCAGGATGTAGATGATTTCCATAGAGCTTTGCGCTAATCCGTCCACTCATCCGCGAGCATTTCCGCCTGTTTGAGCACATTCTCGGTCGCGATCTTTTGCATATCCGGCGGATAACCATACTGTCGGAGTGTTCGTCGAACCAGCACTCGAAGTTTTGCCCGGACACTTTCCTTCACGGTCCAGTCGATCGTCGCATTCGTACGCACTCGCTCAACAAGCACCCGCGCCAGAGCACGCAATTGCTCATCTCCAAGAACCGCCTGCGCACTCGGATTGTCAGCCAGCGCATCATAGA
>JAAXXG010000020.1 GCA_013334575.1 Candidatus Moraniibacteriota bacterium
CTTCGTTCTTTTCTTCTCGAATATCTTTTAGGAAGTCAGTAGTATTTAAATGGCCAACTACTTCCTCAACAGTAAGTTGATCGTAATGTTTCTCCAGTTTCTCAATATCAAAACCGCTCTTATCCTTAAACTGTGTCATCTTCGTAAGGTCGCCGTTCTTCGCGATGGTATTCAGAAGCCAGCAGAGCTCGGCATGCTCGGGAACATGCGACTGGATGAAGAGTGAGGATTTGGCCGGGTCGATCCCGGCGGCGAGATAGGTCTTGGCGATCTCGAGCGTCTTTTGGCGAAGTTCCTTCGGGTCCTGCGGCACGGTGATCGCATGCATATCCACCACGCAGAAGATGGACTCGTACTCGTCCTGAAGCCCGACCCACTGCTTCACGGCACCGAGGTAGTTGCCGATATGGAGATTCCCCGACGGCTGTATGCCCGAAAAGATTCGCTGTTTCATGGCGTTCCGTGCTGCCCGATTACGGGCCCATTGTAGCATAGGGCCGAAAAACCGGCGAAAAACCGCCTGAAAAGATGCTCCTCATCCCCATGCTTGCAAGATGTCTTTCCCGGTCTTTGCGAGCTCATCCATCGTCAGTAAGACGAGGGATGAGCGCGGCAATCCAGCGGATAAGACCCTCGATCGCTTCGCTCCGCTCGCGATGACGACACACGGAAATCACCTCCCGCCAGCCGACGGATCACAACGACAAACATCCGACCGCATATCGCGACAATGACCGAAAAACCGTAGAGACGGGGCATGCCCCGTCTCTACGAGATACGATATGAAACGGGTAGAGACGCCCCGTCGGGGCATCTCTACCGGCAATCCTCGCTACAAGCGGGGCGCCTCTGCCGGACATATGGGTCACGGACAAGACGGAAACCCTACACCTCGATCACGACCGGGAGGATCATCGGGCGGCGTTCCATCTTCTGGAAGAGGAACTGTCCGACGACGTCGCGGATCTGGTTGCGCAGGAGATCCCAGTCGAGCGAGGTCTCCTTGGACGTGTTCTGTTTCACGACCTGCTGGACCTTTCGCTTCGTCTCGTTCACGAGGTCGAAGTTCTCCTTCACGTGAATGAACCCGCGCGAGGTGATCTGGATCCCGCCCACGATCTGCTTGGACCGGCCGTTCACCACGACGGTGATGACCACCATGCCGTCCGCGGCGAGCATCTGCCGGTCGCGCAGGACCACGTTGCCCACATCGCCCACGCCGAGCCCGTCGATGAAGATATAGCTCGAGTCCACCTTCTTGGGATGGAGCTTCGCCTCGCCCTTCTCGTCGAACTCGAGTACGTGCCCGTTGTCGAGCACGAAGACGTTCTTCTCGGGAAATCCGATCCGGTACGCGATATTCGCCGCCTCCTTGAGGAAGTAGTGGTTCGCGTAGACCGGAAGGAAATAGGTCGGCTTGACCTGGCGGAGCATCTCCTCGATGCCCTGCGCGGTCGAGTGTCCGCCGATGTGCACGTCCATGATGTCGCTGTGGATCACGTGGTCGCACTTGCGGTACAGGTTGTCCTTGAGCCGCTGGATGGAGCGTTCGTTACCCGGGATAATGGACGACGAGAAGACGATCGTATCGCTCTTCTTGAGCTTCACGTTCTTGTCGTTGTCGGTGACGATACGCGCCAAGGCGGCGTTGGACTCGCCCTGCGCCCCGGTACAGATCACCACGACCTGGTTGTCCGGATACTTGCCGATGTCGTTGATAGGAACGAGTGTCTCCTTCTTGGTCTTGATGTAGCCGAGTTCCTTGGCGGTCTCGACGTTCATCTTCATGCTGTATCCCATGAGCGCGACGCGCTTGCCGAGACGTTCCGCGTACTCGAGCAGATAGGCCACGCGGCGTATCTGCGACGCGAAGGTCCCGATGATGACCCGTCCGGGAGCGTTCGCGAGGATCGCCTGAAAATTCTCGTGCACCTCGCGCTCCGACGGCGGGAGCCCCTTCTTGGTCGCGCCGAGACTCTCGAGCATGAGGATGGTCGGACGCGGCAGGTCGGCAAGATGCTTGTACGAGATGTCCTCGCCCTCGATGCGGTCGTTGGCGATGGTCCAGTCGCCCATATGGACGACGGTTCCCGAAGGCGTGAGGAGCGCGATACCGATCGCGTCCATGATCGAATGCTCGACCTCGAAGAACCGGGCCTCGATCGCACCGAGACGGATACGGTCATTGAGACTCCCGATCCGGACGGTCTTGAGACGGGACGCCGAACCCGGCTCATGATCCTCGAGCTTGCGCTTGATGAGCGCGAGCGTGAAATCGCGGCCGATGACCGGCGGATACCCGAGCTGCTTGAGGAGAATCGGCGCGCCCCCGATGTGGTCGAGGTGACCGTGCGTAAAGATGACGCCGCGGATGCGCTTCTCCTTGCCCTTGAGGTAGCTCGCGTTCGGGACGATATAGTCCACGCCCGGCATGTCCTCCTCGGGCCACTGGACGCCCATGTCGATGACGACGATGTCGTCGCCGTACTCGAAGACGGCCATGTTGCGACCGACTTCCTCCTGTCCGCCGAGCGGGATGATGCGGAGCTTCTTGCCGGCCGGCGGAAGATCGGCGACCACGTTTCCGGCCTTGCGGACGGTCGCGAGCTCGATCTTGGCCGGAAACTGCGGACGACGCGCACCGCCCTGCTTGCGGGAGGACTTCCTGGGAGCCGCATCCTTGCCGTCGCCCTGCGGCGCGGCCGCGGGCCTGGCGACATCCTGGTGTGCCGGCTGCCCGGACGAAGGACGCCGCATCGGACGGCGATGCCCCGACTTCTGTTGCTTCGTTTCCTGCGGTTCCAGCCGCTTTCCAGACACCGGTGCCTCGCCCTTGTGGGCGGACGACTTCGGCTCGTCGCGATAGGCCTGGCTCCGCGCGACCAAACCCTCGAGAGACCCGAGAGAGAGGGCGTTCTTCAGTCCGGACGAGAGTATATCGGACCCGACCGGTTTCCGTTCCCGAGATTCCGGCTGCCCGCCGGTCGTAACCGGACGATCCGAAGAAGGCCGGGACGGCCTGTGGTGACGGCGACCGGAATGCCGGCGCCCACCGTTGTTTCCGGATGCGGGAACGCTTCCGGAAGGAGTGCTGATTTCGTTCATATCTTACGATTAACTGCTGATACGGGAGACGCGGAACGCCGAAGCGTACAGGCGACTCCCCGCCGCGCGCATCGGAACGTTTCCGGAATGCGGCACGGACTGCTGACAGATTTTCGGTCCCGTCGGCGGACATGTTCCGCCGTACGGGAAACCGGAAAGAAACGCGGACGGACTGTCGTCGCCTTCGACCCCGGGAATACCCCGTGCGAACGGACGCCGCGCGTATCGTCATTGTGCCGAAGGGGGGACTCGAACCCCCATGTCCTTGCGGACGCTGGCACCTGAAGCCAGTGCGTCTACCAATTCCGCCACCTCGGCAAAGGGAGGCTCCGGACAGAGCCGTTCTCCCATCATGTCATACCATTATACACGTTTTTCCCTCTCAAAGCATCCCCTTGAACCGCTCAACCATCTCGACAGGCGTCGGGTCGATACCGTACCGGAGCGCGAGATGATACGAAGCGAAGTCCGCCAGAAGAAGGGAAGAGAATACCCTATTAAACACGTTTTCTCCTTCCATGTCAAGTATTTCGACGGAAACGCCTTGTTCACGCAATATTCCGGCTGTAATTTCGAAACGCTTCCGATTCCTGGGATGATCCTCGGGATCCCGAAGCATGACGATCTGAAACGGTCCCGCAGGGCGGGTGAATCCGACCATCTCGTTGTGATTGAGTTCCGGAAACGCGTTCCAGAACGCCGTCGTCTTGGCATTCTCGTTGAACGCGATCTTCCAGATCATCGCCACGGCGGCATACCGGCTCGAGGCATATACGACCGGAGTCTTCCCCTCGCAAGCCTCGGCAAGCGCCTTGCCCCGGGCCTCGATATCCGGAAGACGATCCGAAAGGGAACGGATACCTTCCGCGATCTCTTCTCCCCGATCCAGAACGAATCCTTCGTTCCCGAATACCTGATAGAGCGCTCCGAGGAAATATCCCGTACCGAGTCTCGGCTGAAATCCCGGAAACGGAACCGGGAGCTTCACGTGCGGGATACCCTCGCGAACACACATCTCTTCCAACATTCCGCCACTCGATATCCCGATAGAAGGAAGCTTCTCCGCCAGGGCCGCCTCGAAGGCATCGATCGTCTCTTCGGTATTCCCGGAATAGGAAGAAAAGACGTTGAGTGAACGACGCGCCTCGGCGGGCAATCCGTAGGAGCGGTTTACGATGATCTGGACCGACTCCGGGATCTCCCCTCGACCTACAAGATCGGCCAGGAAAATCCGCAGGGCGTCGACCGGGAGCGCCGATCCGCCCATGCCCGAAACGACGACCGAACGGAGCGGTTCATGCTCCGGAAACCGGACCTCTTTCGCGAGACGGACACCGTCGGCGAACTGCTCCGGAACCGACATGACCATTCCGTGAAAATCAGCGGGGTCGTTCTGAGTCGCGCTCATAGCTCTTGGTTTTCGATCGTTTACGCCGGATCAGTTACGGAAGACGCGTTTCGTATCCATATACCAATCGCGAACGGTGGAAAATCGCGACGATACTCCGTTCACCGTCCGAATATCGACCCCCTTCACGCCATCCGACATGACGTAGGAAACATCCGGACTGAAGAGGAAGACCGCAGGATTCTTTTCCGAAAGGATACCGAGGAACGCTCCGAGCAGCTCATCCCGTTTCCCCGGATCCGACTCCTCGCGAAGCTTGAGTAAGAGGTCGTCCGCATCGGAATCATCGAACAAGGCCAGGTTCAGTCCGGGATCATTCTTCTCGCTCGAATGCCAGAAGGAGTAGAAATCCGGATTGACCCCCATCTCCTCGCCGTACAGGAGCGCTTCGTATTCGCGCGGCCGGATCACGTCGCGGTTCAGTTCCGAAACCGGCATGACATCGACCGTAACATCGACCCCGAGCGCCTTCCACTGTTCGCGGAGCAGGTCGGCGGTGCGTCGAAGTTCTGGCCAATCCGGGACCTTCAGATCGAATGCGAGACGATCGTCCCCTTTGTGACGGATACCGTCATCTCCCGCCTTCCACCCCTTTTCCTCGAGGAGTCGGCTCGCGGCATCCGCATCGAACGCGACCGAAGGAACGGACGGATCCCCTTCCATGAACGACAGGAACGGGACCGTAGCGGCTGTTCCGCGACCGGACAACGCATCGCGGACAAGCGCCTCACGATCGGTCGCCATCGAAAGCGCCTGCCGAACCTCGGAATAGGCGAGTGGAACGCTCTTGGTCGTATTGAAGAATACGGAGAAGACTCTCGGGACGGAGAAATCGTGCACGATCGTTCCCTTTCGGGCGGAAAGAGCGACGCCGCGCTCCGCGGAAAGCGGGCTCATGCCGATAATCTCGCGTCGTCCATACGCCTCGACCATCGAATCCTCGTCCGGATAGAAGCTGAACGTGATTCGATCGATATGTGCTTCCCCTCCGACATACCCCGGAAAGGCCCGGAGTTCGCAGGAAAGGATATTTCCTTCCGAGTCCTTCTGGAACCCGGCGAACCGGTACGGCCCGGACCCGATCGGCGCAAGGTTCGCATCCGCGAGAGCGAACCGCTCCGGAGCCACCGTCTCCCAGATATGCTTCGGAAGGATTCCGACTGTGAGATGATCCGGAAAACCGAAATACGCCTTCTTAAGAATGAAAACGACTGTCCGAGCATCCCGAACTTCCACATCCACCCCCTGCCACTTCTGCCGGATGGGACTGCGGTATGCCGGATCCTTTATGGTCTCAACGGTAAAGGCGACGTCTTCGGCGGTCACCGGCTCCCCGTCGTGCCAGACCGCTCCGTCACGGATGGTGACGACATAGGTCATACCGTCGTCGGAAACATCGATTTTCTCGGCAAGACGGCTCACGATGCGGCCGTCTCGATCGTAGCCGGTCAGACCCTCATACACGACAGATACGAGATCCTCGTCGGCGGCATTCACCGAAGACAGGACGGGATTCACGTATCGCGGCTGACCGACGACCCCTTCGACATACCGACCACCGTGTGCCGGAACTTCCCGGGTAACCGCCGAAAATGCGGCTCCGACCCAAAAGGCGAGCGCACCTGAAAGAACGACGGAAAGTACCACGATTACCGCCCGGTCACGAAAACGCAAGGCCTTCCAAAGAGCGACCGGACCATACCCCTTCACCGCGGGAATGACATCTTTCGGTTGGATACGCATGAACTACTGTTTATCCCCCGTCACGCATGACGGGATCTTCTAAGCGACCCTCACGTTGAGGATCGAAAGAACCAGGAACGCCGCCCCGAGCGCGATCGATGCGTAGAAGAGGAACTTCTCGACGCCGCGCTTCGTGTAATACCCGCCGAAGTCACCGCCGAAAGACAGTCCGGCATCGGTCCCGCGATTCTGAAGCAGGATGGATATGATAAGCAGGACGGAAACGATCGCCTGCACGATGAGCAACGGCTTCATATCGGTCAAAAAGAAAGAAAAAAGCGCTCCGGCTCTTTGGGAACTATACCTGAAAGGAATACTGCCGTCAAAGAAAATTAAATAAAAGGGCTTATATAAGCGATATCTCTTCACCAGAAGAAACGGAACCGAACGAACGCGCCCGAAGGCCGCTTCCTTGTTGGGAAATGCTCAACAATAATCCCGTGATCGTAAACGATGCGACAAGCGAGCTCCCCCCGTAAGAGAGAAACGGAGCCGGCAATCCGGCGACCGGGAGCAGCCCCATATTCATGCCGACATTGACGGTGATCTGGACCAGAAAATACACCTGGGCCCCGACCGCAATCAGGTAACCGGCATTATCGACCGACTGATCGGCGATTTTCCAGGCGCGGAACAGGAGCACGCCGTAAGCGACAAGTACCGCACCGACTCCGACGAGCCCGAGTTCCTCGGCGATCGTCGCAAAGATGAAGTCGGTATGCTTCTCCGGAAGGAAGTTGAGCTGGGACTGGGAACCGTATCCGACCCCTTTCCCCGTGACTCCTCCCGACCCGACGGCGACCATCGCCTGAAGCACGTTATATCCGCTCCCTTGCGGATCGGATTCGGGGTGCAGGAAGATTTCGATCCGATCTCGCTGATACCCCTCCAGGAAGAACCACCCGGCGGTAGCGATCGCGATGCCCGTAAGAAACAGGACGAGAATGTGTCGTACCCGAATACCGGACACGAGAATCATACCGCCCCAGATGGCAGCGAGCGTAAGCGCCGACCCGAGATCCGGCTGCCGGAGGACGAGAAAGATGAGGAGTGACGAAAGGACGAGCGACGCGACGATCCTGACCCATTCACCGAGTTCCGATCGTTTCTCGACGATGAACCGCGCAAGAAACAGGATAAGAGCGATCTTCACGGCCTCGACCGGCTGGAACCGGAAAAAGCCGAAGGAGATCCATCCGGAAGTTCCGTTGACGGTCCGACCGAAGACGAGGACAACCAGAAGAGCGACGATGGAGAGAAAATAGAAATGCGTCCCGAAACGGACAAGATGCCGATAATCGAGAAACTGGAAGAATACCATAATCGAGATGCCGATCGCCCCGAAGACGGCCTGACGGAGGAAGTAGCTTCCGGAAAGGGACCAGGCATTCCCCGTGACCGAGATGCCGTACAGCGAGAGAAGCCCCGTTCCGAATATGAACAGGGCGGGAAGGATAAGCATCCAGTCGGTACGGAAAAATCGTTTCATGTCACCGTAATTCTCGGTATCGGATAACGGGAAGAAGCGCCGTTTCCGAAGATATTCCCCTTATCGCAAGCTCTGGAACTCCTGGCTCGCATCGCGGTACCGTCCGATGAAATTTTCCTGATGATAGAAGTCGGTATCCGCGACCGCCTCGACCGACGCGACCGTTCCCGGAAAAGCGGACGGCCACGGGAGCGTGATATCGCGAACGTCGCCCGACAGGAGCGTGTTGAGATCGGTCTGGTTCACCGAAAGCGGCTTTCCGGAAGAATCGCGCAGCACGACCTTCACCGTGACCGTCCGGAAATCGTACGGACTTTCGTTCCGAAGCGTTCCTATAGCCTGCCCGTAGAACGCCCCCGACGTGACCGTCTCGAAACGCGTCCGATAAACCGACAACCTCGGACGCTCCTGATAACCGGAAAACCGCTGCCATTTGGCGTCCCGGAAGACGATATCCGCCGATACGGCCTTCCCGGACACTGCAGCTCCGATAGCGAGGACTATCTTCGTTTCCTGCGGAAGGACGGAATCAACCCCCGATACCCGACCTATCTCGCTCCCTCCCGTATCCCTGAAAATGACATCGTATGAAACGGAAGAGGCGCCTATCGTATCGTTCGGGTTATAGATCTTGAACACGGCATCGGATTCGGATGCGGAATTCCCCGGAACGACGGACGCCTCGCGGATAACAAGCGCCTCGGGAGCCAGGACTTCGGGGCACGCGCCGCAGGATCCGCCGCAGTCGACTCCCGTTTCTCCACCGTTCTTCCGACCGTCAGTACAGGAAGGAGGCGTCCTCAGGGCGAAATAAGCCCCTATCCCGACAAGGGACAGGAACAGGATAACGACGGCCGCGATCTTCGATCGGCGGATGAGGCGTTGTGAGGAGGTCATACTGACGGCACGTTTACAAAACCGGACCGATGGAATAATCCGCATTCCTCGGTATTCTAACACAGGCCGCAGCCAGACAAAAAACGGCCCTACGGCCGTTCCTTCGGAACACTCTCACTCTCTGAAAACCATGGTCTTGGCGGCGACCTACTCTCCCCCGCCTTTACGACGAAGTACCATCGGCGCTGATAGGCTTAACGTCCGAGTTCGGAATGGGATCGGGTGTACCCCCATCG
>JAAXXG010000009.1 GCA_013334575.1 Candidatus Moraniibacteriota bacterium
GGCCGCCGAGAGCGGTCATGCTCTCGGTGCGGGATTGGCACACGCGAGGGTTTACCGAACTCTCGGATTGGTTCTCCTGGGGCATCGTCAGTTTCCAGGTCTACACAGGTGTTCACCCGTATCACGGCGGCCTCCCGGAATATCGGAAAGGCGAACTGGAACGACGGATGCGCGAAAATGCGTCCGTCTTCCATCCCGACATCAGACTGAACCGGGCCGTCCGCGACTTCGGGTGTATACCGCCAAAACTGCTCGAATGGTACGAAGCGACCTTCCAGCAGGGCGAGCGCGTCATCCCGCCCTCACCCTACGACACGGGAGGGAAAACGCCGAAGGCGGCGCTCACGAAACGCGTCCTCGTCGGACAGACCGGACACGTCATCCACGACGTCCTGTACCGCGGGGCCGATCTGGCCATACGCGTCTTTCCCGAGGGAGCGATCCTGCTCCGCTCGGGGCGGCTGATAACAGCATGGGACGGAAGTACGATCACAGACTCTGTCTCGGGAGAAGCGGAGGTCGTCCGTTCGGGCGATGGCTGGCTCATCGGAGAGCCCGGACCGGGCGGGGTTGGTCTGCGATTCGTTTCGGAAGAATCGGAAGAAAAGCTCGCGACTCCGATACGCGCCCGCGGCGTCTTCCGATCCGGGAACCGCCTCTTCCTGATCGGAGAACGTGGCATCACGGAAATACGCGCCACGAAGATGGGACGGACAATTATCACGGCCGGCAAGACCTGGGGCGCGATGCCGAATGCAACGACATGGTTCGACGGCGTAGGCATTCAGGACGCGTTCGGTGCGGCCTACCTGATCCTTCCCTTCGGGAAGAAAGGCTGCGCCCAGATCCGCGTGAGAGAACTGGACGGAAAACGGGTGGTCGGCGGTCAAGCCGGAGAGCGCTTCGCTACGGTCGTTGCGATCGACAAGGACGGGGCATACCGCAAATACGAGTACTCGTTCGACGAACGCTACGGCAGCCATTCCCTCTGGGAAGGCGAAGCCGAACAGGCTGAACTGAACGTCGCCATCCTGCCGAAGGGGGTCTGTGCCACGATCGTAACCGATGGCGAACTGACGGTCTTCGTCCCCCGAAGCGGCACGGTGAGACAAGTGAAAGATGGAGGCGTCTCGACCGACATGCTGCTCTCCCGCATCGGCGACACCGTCGTCTACCTGCGGAAGGGGGCAGTCTGGAAAATGCGCCTGAAATAAAAACCACAAAAGAACAAGGAGGACATCATGAAACGAATAACGAAAACGGAAACACCGATCATACGGTCACTCCTCGATATCGACTTCTACAAGTTCACGATGGGACAATTCATCCATCGGTTCTATCCCGACATCGAGACGACCTTTGAACTCATCAACCGGGAGCGGGACATCCCGCTCTCCCGAATCGTTCCCGAATCGGCCCTGCGCCGGGAGCTCGACCACGCGCGCACCCTGCGCCTTACGGACGAAGAGGTACGGTTTCTCCGGGAGACGGAGGCCTATGGAGGCAATCTCTTCTCGGAGGAGTATCTCGATTTCCTCCGAAACGGCCTCACGCTCCCGCCATACCGGCTCGAACGGAAGAAGGAACAGTATCTGCTCCGTTTCGACGGTCCATGGAAGACCGTCACGTTCTGGGAAACGATCGCTCTCGCCATCGTCTCGGAACTGTATTCCCGGTCGATCATGGCACCGCTCTCGGAAAATGAGCGAAGAAACGTCTACGCCGTCGCTCAGGAGCGTATCGCACGGAAACTTGATGCGCTCGCCGGGATACCAGACCTCCGTTTCGCCGACTTCGGGCAACGGAGACGGCACAGTGGCGACTGGCAGCGGGAGGTAGTGAGGATGTGTCTCGAGCAGACACGGAGCCAGTTCATCGGGACCTCGAACACGCTCCTTGCCAAAGAGATGCGCATCCCGTCGGTCGGCACGAACGCACACGAGCTTCCTATGATCCTGACCGCCGTCGCGGAAGATGGCTGGAAAGTGAGGGTCCAGTATGAGGTGACGGAAAGATGGCAGGCACTCTACCGGGGAAAAAGCCCGAACCTGCTCGTCTTCCTGCCGGACACCTATGGGACGGCACAGTTCCTCAAACGCGCGCCTGAACGACTCGCGCGAGAATGGAAAGGGTTCCGTCAGGATTCGGGAAATCCGGAGCGGACGGCGGAACGCTACATCGGGTGGCTCCGAAAACACGGTGCGAATCCGAGGGAACGGCTCATCATCTTCTCGGACGGTCTGAACGAGGACGAGATGCTACACCTTCACAAGAGGTTTTCGGGAGAAATCGGCGTGGCGTTCGGATGGGGTACGCTCCTTACGAACGACTTCCGCGGCATCCGCTCCGACCTCCCGCTCCTCCGACCGTTCTCACTGGTCTGCAAGGCAACCCACGCGAACCGCCGGCCAGTCGTCAAGCTCTCGGACAATGTTCAAAAAGCGACCGGCCCGGTATTCGAGGTAGAACGATACCTCCGGATATTCGGCCGAAATGGACGCGAGGATCGAACGGTCCTCGTCTGACAGACACCCTGTATGGAACCATACAGGGTGTTTTCTTATCTGTTTATCGAGTTCCTGAGCAAAGACCGATACCGTTCCGTCCGGAAACGGCCGGGAATCTCATCGACGAGCGAGACGTGATCGATGATCGGACTCGCGGAAAATGCCTCGTGTTCGAACTCTTCCTTTATCCGTAGGTATCCTTCCTCGGCAAGGTCCCGATATGCGAGCGTGATATGCGGCGTATACGGGGAGGGTTGTTCATACCAACGATCGAACCGCTCGGTCAGACCCGTTCGTACGGACTCGACGAGCAGACGGAGCGAATCCGGTATCTCGATACCGAGATATACGACATACGGCGTGACACCCGGCTGTCGTCCGCCGACCCAATCGTCCATGAACCCGAATCCGGAAACAACTATCGGAAACGGCTCAATATTTTCGACGGCCCGATCAAGCAGTTCCTTCGCATGCGACACATCCTCGTCCGGCACCGATATCCCGGAACCGATCGTGATATGAGGCGCCCAGATATCGAGTGATGCCCGTGCTCCGGTCTCCACCGCGATCCGTTCCTGCAAGGCACGCACACGAGCCGTGAACCCGGAGTCAAAATAGGAAACGATGGAAAAATCTTTCAGACGATATCCATCACCCCTTCCGCAGCGGCGCGGCGCCGAGCATGAGTTTCTTGACACCGACGTGCCGGAAGGCGACCGTCGCGATCGTGCCCGAAACCGCGATCACGACCCCGCTCCCGAAATCCGGATGAGAGACGTTATCCCCCGGTCGGAAGTCCGTCTCCTTCGGGAACCCTTCGGCAGAAACGGTCCCACCGGCTCCCGAATCGCTCTTCGGCTTCCTCTTCGAGGCGCCCGAGCGCCGCGCAAACAGGTCGTCATGCGCCGTATGCCGGCGCTTCTTCGGCATCGCGGACAGGAACGACCGTTCCTCCTCGACCGTTTCCTCGAGGAGTGCGGACGGGATCTCCGAAATGAACCGCGAGGGCGGATTGACGCTCGTAGAGCCGAACAGCATGCGAGCCTCCGCGGAGAGAAGATAGAGCTTCTCCTTGGCCCGGGTAAGCCCCACGTACATGAGCCGTCGCTCCTCCTCGAGGTCTTCCTCGGAAAACGCGCTCCGAGAATGCGGGAAGACCCCCTCTTCCAACCCGACCAGGAAGACGACCGGGAATTCAAGCCCCTTGGAGCTGTGGAGCGTCATAAGATGGACCGCGTCGGCGGAACCGTCGATCGAATCCGTATCCGACGAGAGAGCGACTTCCTCAAGGAAAACCGTCAGTGCCTCGGCAAGCGGCATCCCGTCGTACTTCTTGGCGACTCCGAACAGCTCGCGGACGTTCTGCTCGCGGTCCTCGCCCTCGGCCGTCCCGTCCCGCAGCGACGCGAGATACCCCGAATCCGTCGCAAGCGCCGACAGAAGCCGCGAAAAATCTCCCTCCCCTGCCGTATCGGCAACCTCGGCCCGAAGCTTCAGAAGGAACCCGGCGAAGGAGCGGATCGCGAGAAGCTTCTTCTCAGGAATTCCGCACTCGGAAGCGGTAAGCGCCTCGGCGGACGAAAGCGGATCGGTCCCGTGTGCGTCTGCCGCGGCAAGCCACTTCGAGATCGTCGCCGGCCCGATCGAACGCTTCGGTTCGTTCACGATCCGCTCGAGCGCGAGCCGGTCGTACGGATTCGACAGCAGCCGCGCGTACGCGATCACATCCTTCACTTCCTTGCGCTGGTAGAACTTGAGTCCGCCGACGATCCGGTACGGCACGGAATATCGCAGGAACGCCTCTTCGAGCGCTCGGGACTGCGCGTTCGTCCGATAAAGCGCCGCATACGCGCCGGGACGACGGACTCCGTCGCGGACCTGCGAGGCGATCGTCCGCGCGACGAACTCGGCCTCCGCGGACTCGTCGGCGAAGGTACGTGCCGTGATGAGCTCCCCTTCCGTCGATTCGGTCCACAACTTTTTCTCCCGCTGACTCCGGTTCTTCGCGATAACGCTGCCGGCCGCGTCGAGGATGATCTGTGTCGACCGGTAGTTGCGCTCGAGCATGATCACCTCGGCCTCGGGATAGTCGCGCTCGAACTCGAGGATGTTGCGGATATCGGCCTGCCGCCACCGGTAAATCGACTGGTAGTCGTCACCGATCACGAAGAGATTGCGCCGTTTCGCGGCGAGCAGCGTGATAAGGTCGTACTGGAGCGGGTTCGTGTCCTGATATTCGTCGACGAGGATATATCGGAACAGGTCCTGATACCGCGCCAGCGTGTCCGGATGCATCCGGAACAGCTTCACGGTCAGGCGGAGAAGATCGTCGAAATCGAGACTCTGCGTCTTCGCCAGCTCCTCCTGATAGCGTCGGAACACGCGCGAGACCAGCTCCTCGTAGAAACCGCTGGCCTGCGCCGAGAACGATTCTTCGTCGAGTGAGGCGTTCTTCGCCCGCGAAATCGCCTCGAGAACCGACCTCGGCTTCACCTGCTCGTCCGAAAGGTCGAGCTCCTTCATCGCCGACTTCACGATGGCGATCTGGTCGTCCGCATCGAGAATGTTGAACCGCGGGTCGATACCGAGCGTACCGATATCCCGCCGGAGAATCTTGGCCGATATCGCGTGAAAGGTCCCGATGTTCGGGAATCCGCGGAATGCAAGCGGTCGATCGCTCTCCTCGGCCGCCTTCGCAAGAAGCCCCTCGAGCCGGTCCCGCATCTCGCCGGCCGCCTTGTTGGTGAAAGTGACCGCAAGGATGTTCCCGGGAGAGACCCCTTTCTTCGCGATGAGATACGCGATCCGATGTGTGAGCGTCTTCGTTTTTCCCGACCCGGCACCAGCCAGAATCAGGACCGGCCCCTCGGTATGAAGGACGGCTTTCTTCTGCTCCGGATTAAGTCCCTGTTCCCAGAATTCCATAGTGCATCCCCTTTCGTGGCGTCCCTTCAGTGTAGCACGACAGAACGGGACGCGGGACGGTTCCCGGAAGGAGAAAAAAGGAAAGGCTCCTCGTTGAGGAGCCTTTTTCCGTTCATTCATCGGGATCCGAGTCCGTTCAGGCACTCCGTAAGGACCTCGGCCTCGATTCCGCGGACGCGGTGGTGGCTTCCGTTCCTGGAAGACATTTCTCCGGCCAGACTCTCATGGAGGGCTATCGAAGCAAGCTCCACGACATCGAGGAACTTGCGCTGGGCCAGATAGAAGATCGTGGAGATCACCTGCACGTTCTGCGGGAACCTCGGGAAACGACACTCGCAGTATCCGCTCAGATTCCTCCACAGCTCGAGGATATGCTCCGGATGCGTCACGTAATACCGCCGTTCCTCTTCCGAAGACAGAAAGTCCTCCGGGAACATGATATGATGGACAGCCTCCCGATCGATCGAAAACAGCCTCCGGGCGATCGGCAGCACATGATCGTACGTGATACGGATGGCGTATGCTTCGAGAAGTCCCCGCCTCCTCAGTTTGAACAGTTCCAGATTCAATCCGTACAGGAACGTCTTCATCGCACTCGCATGCGATTCTCCCGTTCCGGCGGGCAGGAACCGCAACAGCTTCCGTACCGACACCGGCCCTGAAAAATCGGACGGGAAAACGTCGGGACCAGGCCGAATGGCCGGGTCCTCCCCGCGAAAACTCAAACCGCCGCCTTCCGGTCCGCAGACATGGACCGAGTCGGGAACGTCTTGGCCGAGCAGCCTCCGCAATTCCCGTTCGTCATCTCCATGAAGGTTCATAATATACCTCCTTTTCTGGTTCCCTGAATAAAAAGAACTCCTGATTGTCACTAACGACTTATCGTTCCACTAAATCCGTCTTTTGACAAGCCGCGAGAAACGATATCGATCGATGCTATACTGGAATCGTACGCGATCCGTAACCAGCGCCTATGGAGCCTTCATTTCTCGTCTTCCTTATCCCGATCGGTGTCGGCATCGGGACACAGGCCGTCAAGTTCGCCATCTTCACGGCAAAACACGGTTGGAAACCGGAGTACATGTTCACGCACGGTCACATGCCCTCGGCGCACACCGCCTTCGCCGTCTCGCTCGCCACAAGCGTCGGCTGGTACGAAGGAGTCGGCTCCGGCTCATTCGCCGTCGCGGCGGCGCTCGCCTTCATCCTCGTAGACGACGCGGCCCGCATCCGCATGCACCTCGGCGATCAGGGCCGCTATCTCAACATGCTCGTCGAACAGCTCGACCTCGACGAGAGCAAGTTCCCCCGCCTCAAGGAACGCGTCGGCCATCGCGTCAGCGAAGTCGTCGTCGGTGCACTCATCGGCCTCCTCGCGACCCTCTTCCTCGCGGCGACCCTGTGACGCATTGCCATCTTCTCGACACGTAGAAACGGGGCATGCCCCGTCTCTACCGCCGTCCTCACGCAACGAATCGGCGGATACGAAAACGGACCCGTACGGGTCCGTTTTTTCGACAACACACCGTCAGTCCTGCGGCATGAAATCCGAATCGACCTTGCCCGCTCTCGGGTGACCGAATCCGACTTTCTGATCGCTTTCCGAAAGATCCGGAACCGGCATCACCCGGCCGTCTCCACGGCTCATCCGCCGGGGAACCGGCTTTCCGATACCCCCTTCCTCGTGTCCGAACCCGCGGCTAAACTCGGGCTCCGCTTCCGAAAAATCAGGAATATCGCCGAACTCGCCCATAAGCGATTCCGCATCCTCCGGAGGAAGCTCCCCGCCATGCTTCCACTCCCCTCGCTCGATCTTTCCATTCGCCCATTCGATCTTCTCGTCTACGATCTTCAGTTGCGCGATCAATCGATCCTTCTTTGCGACATCCGCCAAAGCCACGGCATCCCTGCCGTTCATATACGAAATCATGTTCTCGAGAGTCGACTTGCGTTCATGGAGAAAGTCGAGAAAATCCCTCTTCGGCTTCGGATTCTCCCGTTCCTCCTGAACGTCCGGCTCCCCGACAGGCTCCCGAAGCGGAAGTACCGGCATTTTTTCTTTCATATGTGAGACATTACGGCTTATGTGTGTCAGGTCTTATAGAAACGGACCTCGAAGGGCCCGTTTCGGAAACTCAAATCACGCGGCGATTCTTTTTTCAGGAGTCTCGTCTTCCTCTTTGTCTTCCGGGAGGAAATGGCCGCTTTCGGCCGCTTCGAGAGCCTCCTTCAGTTTCGCTTCCTCATCCGGATTCACGTCGAACAAAGCCGGCTCCTCACTCTTGATATCCTCATGCGCGCCAGGGAGCGTGGCATGGATATCGAAATTCTCAGACATATTCTTATACATTCGGATTAGAAACCAATTCCTATAGCAGACCCATGTTCCCGAACAGGGTCAGCGTGATGACCGGCATGAGCGCGATCAGGAACGCGAACGCCATCTCCTGCTGCTCTTGTGCCCTTGTGCAGTGTTCGCACACATGAGACGCTTCCGTCTCCTTATGCACCTGCCCCGACGTCACCATGGAATCCTTTTCCATAGTTTTTTTGTCTTACGGTTTACTTTCTTGGCTCTTCAAAAGGAAAAACGGGCTCCCATATCTGGGCACCCGTTTTCCACTTCAGGTATAGTATAGCGTATTTTACGAAGAAAAGCAAGTTCAAACTAAACCCTGCCAAACAGTAGAAATCTTATAGGCGCATTCGGGAAAGAAGCGTAAGTTCTTCGAATAAGATCTACAACAGTAGAAATCTTATAGGCGCATTCGGGCAGTCGTTTTCCAGGGCGGGCCATAGATCTACAACAGTAGAAATCTTATAGGCGCATTCGGGCCGGCACTATCTCTTCCGATGCCGTCATCTACAACAGTAGAAATCTTATAGGCGCATTCGGGCCTCTCCGCTCATGCCGGGAGGGCTATCTACAACAGTAGAAATCTTATAGGCGCATTCGGGTCAGAAGGTTCCAAAATGGAACAGACTATCTACAACAGTAGAAATCTTATAGGCGCATTCGGGGCTTTTTTAGTCCTTCAACCTTGCTTATCTACAACAGTAGAAATCTTATAGGCGCATTCGGGCAAATACGCTTGGACAGGACCAGATATCTACAACAGTAGAAATCTTATAGGCGCATTCGGGGAAACACGCAACGATGGAGCGCCAACATCTACAACAGTAGAAATCTTATAGGCGCATTCGGGACGCGTTACGGCGTACAAAACGCGCCATCTACAACAGTAGAAATCTTATAGGCGCATTCGGGCTTCCGCTCGTAGGGAATACCATCAACATCTACAACAGTAGAAATCTTATAGGCGCATTCGGGCATCTCAGGGAGGCGAGGATGCAGGAATCTACAACAGTAGAAATCTTATAGGCGCATTCGGGGGCTAACAATTACTCGTAGCAGTAGTATCTACAACAGTAGAAATCTTATAGGCGCATTCGGGATGAATCGCATTCGTCCTCTTTGAAGAATCTACAACAGTAGAAATCTTATAGGCGCATTCGGGGAACGCGAACTCGACGATCTTCGTGAATCTACAACAGTAGAAATCTTATAGGCGCATTCGGGGGATGCCGAGATACAGGGCAGTTGTAATCTACAACAGTAGAAATCTTATAGGCGCATTCGGGAGGCGGCTCTTTGAACTACAAAACCGATCTACAACAGTAGAAATCTTATAGGCGCATTCGGGTATTCGAGCGCCGTCGCGAACAAACAATCTACAACAGTAGAAATCTTATAGGCGCATTCGGGAAATATGCTGTCAAGACTTTTATCAGATCTACAACAGTAGAAATCTTATAGGCGCATTCGGGAATCTTGAGATAGCGAAATCAGAGCTATCTACAACAGTAGAAATCTTATAGGCGCATTCGGGGGATATGTCGATCAGTCAAATCTCGTATCTACAACAGTAGAAATCTTATAGGCGCATTCGGGGGATATGTCGATCAGTCAAATCTCGTATCTACAACAGTAGAAATCTTATAGGCGCATTCGGGGAGGGGATGGCGCTTGCCACCCTACTCATCTACAACAGTAGAAATCTTATAGGCGCATTCGGGGGTTCTCCTACCGGGAACGCCGTCATATCTACAACAGTAGAAATCTTATAGGCGCATTCGGGAAAATAAGCACGCCGCGAGTACAGTCATCTACAACAGTAGAAATCTTATAGGCGCATTCGGGTACTTATCGTTCAAGCGAGCTATCTCTATCTACAACAGTAGAAATCTTATAGGCGCATTCGGGATGTTTTATTCCTGCTCAGTAGGAATATCTACAACAGTAGAAATCTTATAGGCGCATTCGGGCCGGGATTTGTCCTGTATAGATTCGAATCTACAACAGTAGAAATCTTATAGGCGCATTCGGGATATGTACACAATGCAAGGAAGAAGTGATCTACAACAGTAGAAATCTTATAGGCGCATTCGGGGCGTCTGGCACGTGATCGTCTTTTTATCTACAACAGTAGAAATCTTATAGGCGCATTCGGGGATGGTCACCCAGTCGCCGCTCTGGTATCTACAACAGTAGAAATCTTATAGGCGCATTCGGGAGGTCCGATGCTTTATTCAAGCCAAAAGTATGCAAATAGCTCACGAAGGAGGCTACGAACTCTTGGCTTGAATAAGCCATTCCGATTTCTCGGACACTCGGGTTTTTGCGCGAAAATGTTCCCATAAAGATTTTCACCGTTCGGGAATTTTCAAAGAATCACAATCTCCTTTTCCTCGTTCTCCGCATACCCATATCGCAGGATCCGTTTCTTGCAGCCTTCGCAGATCCGATAGATGAGTATGCTGTCCGCCCCGGTAAACTGTTTCCGGTACCGCAATTCTATCTCATCGAGGATATTGCGCAAGACCCGATCGCTGTTGCGGATTTCGAACACCGAATACTGGATGCGGCGACCATGCTTCTCCAGAAACTTCGCGAACCGCGCCCGGGTCCGGTCGGATTCGAAATCGTACGAGACGATCATCATATGCGAGGCTTACGGATATCGAACTCGGGCAAATCGTCGGTTCCATTGAGAATCGCGTAGTAGAAATCGCGGATATAGGCATAGATATCCTCTTTCCGTTCCAAAATCGCCTCCATAAAGAGCTGCGCGTACCGCGGACTTTCCTTGTATCCGAGGTAATACTGTTTCCGTTTCGTGGAATAGCGGAAGTCCTCCTTCCGTATCTGACCGAGATTGTGCATCTTGAGCAGCTTCCGGTCGATGATGGAGCGGAACGGCTCCTCGACATCGCAAGCGAGTGACTTGCGCTGGAAAAACAACTGATGATAGATACCACGATAGGTATCGAATCCAAAGAGACGAAGCAAGGAATCGACATAGTTGAAGAGCATCGAATATCCGATATCGAGCAGGATATTCTCCGGGTCGGCCTTTCCACGCGGGACCCGCCGACGCCACCCCATGTCCGCGAAGTATGCCCGGAAGAAATACCGGCTCGCGCCGCCCTCCAGCCCGAGAAGTGACTGCATTGAATCGGCGAGGTCGACATTCGCGAGTACACCCCGTTCGATCTCTTCCGACGGCGCAGTGTCGCGCTCACGCAGCAGGCGAAACTGGTTTCGGACCTTGTTCTTTACGATATGACGGGCGATTCTCAATCCCCGTTCCGGCGATAAGGCGTATTGCCGTTCCCGCAAAAGGTAGTTCCCTTCGGCTGCGGCACCGACCGTCGCATATGTCTCCAGGTTCCGCTTCAGGAAGAATACCGAGACGCCGTTCTCGAGGCACTTCCGCAAGAGTACGCTCGTGAAGGAGATTTCCCCGAGGACAAATACCGAAAGCGCTTTCTCCGTCGCGACCTGGCTCACCACCTTACCGTCCCGTTCGAGCGCGATATTCTGGTTCTTAATCTTCAGACGGATATCCTTCCCGAATTCGGGACGGAAGAAGACGATCTGTTTCTCCCGGAAATCAGGCAGTGTGAGCATATGATTGTTCCATAATCGAACCTTCCGGCCGACAGAGCGTCCGATAAATGCATCCGCGGCACTTCGCCGTGTTTTTCTCAAGCGGCGCATCGGCGACATCGAACGCCCGCATCCGATCGAGAGTCCCTTCGAACGCATATAACTCATCCCCCTCGGGAAGCGGGACCTCGTACCGCCGATTATCGTCCAGGGAACGTATGACCAGACGCTCGACCGGAAACCCAGCCTCGGAGAGCGAAAAGTACTGTGCGTACAGCTGGAACCGGTATCCCTGATGCACCATCTTCACGTTCGATTTCCGCTCGATGAGCGTCTTCGTCTCCTTGTCGAAAAGGTCGATCTTGCCGACGAGACCGTATCGCTCGGAATACACCTCCTCGCCTTGCAGATATCGGCCGTCCGGGCCGTATGTTCCCTCATCGACCGTCCGATGATTCAGCCGTCCCCTAGCCTGCGGTGAGGCATGATAGGTCGCATCCGAAAACGACTCGTACACCGAATGGAAGTAGAGCGATCGCGGACAAAACAGGAAATCGTTGATCTTGGAGATCTGTATGAGCGACTCCATAGAACCACGCGAAAAGAAACAGCCTACGGTATACCCGTAGACTGTTTCTGTCAACCGTGGTTGATGCCTTTACTTTATGACCTCCGCATCCCAATCAGAATCCGAGATAAAAAGATTCGGATACTTTTCACCTTTTCCAAGTTTACCGTTCTTTTTCCGATGTTCGAAATCGGAAATCCGACTGAGCATCATTCGCCCCTTTCGCGCGATATTGTACGCGCCGTTCGCATCTCCATTCCATTCGTGTTTTTTCCCATCGGATCCGATAAACCCCTCGTCGCTTCTGAAATCGCACGCCGGACAATGAATCATATCTCGCTCGTCACCGTCAGCCGTGGTCTCCGTATATCGCATCCGAGTCAGAAGATTGATAGTCGCAAGAAGATTCCTATAGAAGTCCGACTTCACGAGGCCTTCCTTACGCGAAAGGGTTTCTACAGACAAGTCGTGACCGGACCGAGGATCGATTCCCACGCCACGAAACAGTTCATCCAAACGTTCCGTCACGTCTATCCGATTGGAAACGCTCTTTCCATTCATCCGACTCCAAACATACCGAACCGCTCTGTGCGTAGAGAGTTTCTCCGGCGCATAGTCGATCTCGTACGAGCCTCGTTTGTTCTTTCGTGATTCATGCAAGCCCTTGTGTGAAATCTCATATCCCTCGTCGTTTCTGACGATTGATACCTTCCCGAGATATATCCGAGCCTGTTCCTCATTCGCATACGCTTCCCACATACCCGGCTTCCTCCGCCAGCCACAGACCGGACAGGTCGTGGACGTGAAACCGGCTCTGGTATACAACATGATACCGACCTGTAATTTCTTCTCGATATCCTGATAATTCGAGACGAGCGGGGTCAATTGAAGCCCGTTTACCGGGTGACCCGGCTTTTCCGGATCAGTCTCGGATTTATCGACAAGATAGTTCAGTTTCTTCGCCAGCGCGAGCTCAAACTTCTGATATACCTGCCGCTCGATCTTCTGCCTGCCACGCTTGAATCCCGTATTCAGATCCTCCAAGACGATGACCGCATTATTCTGAAGTGCAAGATCGGCGACCTTCCTGACAACCTGCGACACATAACCGTTCTTCAGTTCCTTTATCGTCCCGATGGTCTTCCATTCCTCTCGGGCAATCTTCCGTTCCGCTTCCCGCTTCTCCAATTTGGAGAGATAATCCGTCGGTTCGGCCTTTCCGTTTTCCTGTATCTCATTGAATGATCCCGATTCCCGAAGCACGCCATCAGGCCCTATCAGCGAATAATATACGAGATGCTTCTCGCCGCGATCGAGACCAAGAACACAGGGCTTATCATTGTTCGACGCTAAAATCTCATTTGTTTTTTCATTGAACCTTCGGTGGTGCAACTCCTTGAAGTTCTCACTAATGGAATCATTCAACGCGTTCAGAATAATCGGACAATGAAACAGATAGGCATCTTCCGTATACCGCTTTTTCGCGATAACCATGTACTCTTTCGCATTGACTGTCTTTCTTTTCTCCTCTTTAACTTCAATGGATGCAGGCCGAAAAAATATCGCACCACCGCCACTCAATTTCAGACTCTCGTACTCCGCATTTTCTTGTGAAAAAAGATTTTTCCAGTACAGCGCTTGAAGGTCGCCTTTCGTTTTCTTTTCCACCCCAATATCTTTGGAGCAGATTTCAAATAGGTAAAGAAAGACATCTTTATCCTTCTTTTTTGTCGAATATACGCCACGTTCAACGAATTCGTCAGAAACGGAATCCCAAGAAATCGAATAGAGTGTCAGCGCGGAAACATCTTTCGCAAGCTGCTTCGGGTCCGCATAGTTCTTATCTATGATTAACTCGAGTTCCGGAAAAGTAATCGCGTATTTTCGCAACAAGGTTTTCACTTTTCCAATGAGAGTGGAGGCATCTAATCTTTCAGCATCCGTCTTATATTTTACTCCATACTCCCCGAGATACACCGAGCCGTACAAAGTCTGTGATTTCAATTGTCGATAATCCATCTTTTCGTATGACCCGCTTGCGGATGATTCCGGATACTTATTCGCATCGAACAATCGCGGATCGGTCGTAATACCGAGATAGTATCGCGCAGATTTACGAAAGATATATGCATGGAATTGAGCGTTTCCTTTCGGGCTTTCTTGCCATCCGCCAAGCAGATTTCCTTCGTCAAAGGTCATCAGTATCTTCTCCTCACTCCAAGGTTTCTTCGTAAGATAGTTACGAACTGCATCATACGTTGCGCCGAGAGAATATTCGTTGGAATAATCTTCCAGTACGGAATAGAAATCCTGATTACGATCGAGGTGATCAATATCCTTTGACGTGAAATACCGCACCATCCGATGAAAGCGTAGAAGGGAGTCGAGATATTCCTTGATAATCTGCACGTGCGTTTCCCGCGCTTCTCCCTCTCCGAGCTTGCCTGACTTCAGGAATGATGAAATCCGCTCCGAAGTCTCTCTATGACCGGGAATCCTCTTTCCCGACACAACATCGGCAAAACCCTTTTCGGCATCGATGAATTGCTGTAAGAAAACAATGGAAAATATACGATAGTTTTCCTTGTGCGAAATTTCTTCATCTTTCCCTACGACGCCGCCTCGGACTGCGCCTGAGACGACGAAATCCTTCCACAACGATATTCCTTCATTCTTCTCGTTCTCCAAGGCGCGCCGAAAATCAGCGATTGAGACCGCTTTCGGCAAAGCATATTCTTCCTCGGATTCATCGCTCTTTTTTCTCTTGTTGCCGAGTCCGCCAGAGCCAAGCAACGCGTTTCTTCCGTCATCCGTCAGATACTTGTGCAACAGCGTATTCAAGGCGACCTTTGAGAAATAAACCGACTTCTGCAATACTTCATCATTCAATCCGCGCCGAACGATGTTTTCGAGCGTCCGGATCCTCGTATCACCGCCATTCCCGAGTCGCTCCGATTCCGCTTCGAAGTACAATTTCTCCAGCCGACCGACGAGATCATCATCCGATTCTATCGCATCCAGAAACAGAGGCCTGTCACGCTGTCCAAGTATCTGATTGTGAAGTGTAAGAAGAAATGTCGCGCCGCAATTCGGATGACTCTGCCTATATTCATTGATTCTCTTGTTCATCGCGCCGACCGACTCGTTGTATCCTTCGATTCCTTCCTGCAACAAGACACCGGGGTACGATTTCGGGTTCATCATCTTCTTTTCAGAGTCCGTCAATCGGAAGCCAGGGTATTCGCTGAAATGCTCAAACGCGAATATATTTGCAAAATACCGCTCCAGGTTCACGTCTACCATCCGGTATGCCAGAGCGGTGTTTTCATTGCCTCCGGAATATAGATTCTTTCTCGACTGATTGTATCCGTCGAGATATCCGAAAAACCTGTCGAATTTCGATATCGTCTCAACCTGCTCCGGATCCGAAAATTTCCGTTTCAGTAATTCAATAATCTTTTTCTCCGAAAGGATATCCGGATTCCGTTTCTTGAATTCGATATCTGAATAGGTTTCTTCCGCCCACTTCTTCGCCGTTTCATTGAAACGCGCCACGATTCCGAACCTCAGATCACTATACCGCCCACCTTTCCCATACCTGCCACGCAACTGTTCACTTTTTTTACTCTTGGCATTCTTATCGGTTTCCTGTTTCCATTTCTTCCATTCCTCATACGCATCGGAAAAATATTTCGAATCGAAATCCAAAAGCGACTCCCGGATAAATTCACGATGAAGATCGTCAAGGAGTGCCTTTATTTTCAAATATGCCTCGTACACTTCCTTGTCCTTCGGAACGATTCCGTTTTTCTCCAACAATTCTTTTGTCTTTTCTGTCGGCTCCAGACGAAACCGCAATGTCTTCGAAAGCGCATACTTCCTCGTGAACTCATCGAAAACGGAACTCTTATGCTGACCCATAGGAATCGTACAAGGGTTACGCTTCAATCATCCCACCGAACAACCTGCCCTGCAAGCGGTTTTTTCGATTTCGAAATTTTTTTTCGGCTTATATGAGCCATGAAAATTGACGTTTTCCGATTTCAACGGAAACGAGGCGCGGACTGGAATGTCTCCAGCAGGTCTTCCGCGGCGTCCGGGAGACTCCGCCGTGCGTCGGACGGAATATGAAAACGACCCGACCGGATTCCCGATAGGGTCGTTTCGTTCCCGACGAATCAGCCGGGACATATCATGCCGCCAGGGACGCCTCAGCGATCGAAAGCGCCTTTTCCATCTCCTTTTCGATGTAATCGGCATACATGACGAAGGTGTTGCCACATGAACGGAGTGCCTGGAGCAGTTTAGGCATCACGAGCTTCCGCGTCTCGTCGATCTGTTTCCGCCGCTTTTCAGGCGGACACGCGAGCAACGTCCGACAGTTATGCAGACGGTCGAGCGCCTTTCCAAGCACCGTCAACGCGTCCCCGCGAATCACGCGGTCGAGGTATTCTTCCTCGTTCTCCTCGTTCTTCTTCCGTTTCGTCAGCGCCTGTACCCGCGTCGCGGTAACGACTCCGAAGTTCAGCCTGATCCGATAAGGGGAAAGCAGGAACGAATCTTCCTGCATATCATGCAGCAGGTACGCGATAACCGCATCCGGGTCCTGCCCTCCGAGCTCGTCGATATATATATCCAGGCGACGGATTTCGGATGATCGAAAAATCTCGACCCGTCATCACGGACTTGTTTCGCATGCCCGTATTTCGAACATTGATACGCGAATGAAGTCCGTTCGATTTCGTAGGGGTCAAGGAACAACTCCAGCCTGGAAAGATAATTCACCCTCCCGGGCGGACGGAGTACGGCAACCGGTCTTGTCATTTCGATTCTCCTGGTTTTGGTTCTGAAAATACTGGAAGGGTATGCAACCGTCGTTTTCCATCGGAGTCAATCCGGCAAGAAAACGGCTGGATACGACTGTACGACTGGAAGAACAGTGCCGGAAACGACGAACGGGAGCATCCTTTCCGGATACTCCCGTCACTTTTTCGTCTTCGAGGTGATCGCTCTCCGGAGCGCACGCATTTCGATCCTTCGAACCGCCGCGACGGATTGTTCGCCAGTCATCGTAAGACGTTTCGCTTCGATAAGCGCGCGGGATGCCGCTTCGATGGCATCGAACCAGCGCTCCTGTCCGCGATAGAACAGATACTCGCAGACGGCGATCCGGAGCGGATCCCTTGCTCCGACCCGCTCAATCACATCCTGGCAGAGCGCGCCGACCTCGTACGCATGCTCGCGATATCCGAACTCGCCTTCCGGGAACATGATTATGCGCATCGACCGCTCGTCGGGAAACCGACGTTTGTCGACATGTTCTTCCAACGAGAATCCGATTTCTTTTCCATACCGGAATTTCAACTCCTCGCCGTACCGTCGACAGAAGTCTCCGATAAAATCCCGGACGGCCATCGGGTGTGCGAATTCGGATCCCGAAGGGAATACCTGAAGCGTCACCGTCTCCGCTTTCACGCGCCGATTCCTCTTCACATTCACGTCCCGCTGAGGGCGGGAACGGCTTTTTCGTGCCATTTTCGCCTCCTGTGGTTGTGGACAAATGAGGGACTGCCTCTCCATCCTGGTTTTCAGTCAAAGAACCGTCCGACCGACTTTTCGGCAGACCACATATCTTACACGGAATGTACATATTGTCAAGGGTACCAAAAACCTCCCGCTTTCGGGAGGTTTGGCCATCACCGACCTAGCGCATCTTTCCGACAAACCTTTGCAGGATGCTTGTATGTACTTCCGCAGCCCGTATCGCATTATCCGTTTCTTTCGCCCTTTCCTGTCTTTGCTTCTCCTGATCCGCTTCCCGCGACGCGAAATGCTCCTTCCGGTATGCCGACAGGCCGAGATACGCCTTGCGATGCCTCATGTATTCCTTGAACGACTCATGCGCCCGTGATATGTCGACGTATGCGGGATCGCTCTCCGAAGTTCGCCCTTCTTGGTTCAACCGGATGATTTCACCCTTCACATGCTCCATGACCTGATCGAGAACCGCGCGTTCCGCTTCGCTTCCCGGCCCTGGAACGAGGCCACCTTCGCCGATACCGATACGGCCGCGCATATCTTCATACGCTTCCTGCATCCTTTGGCCGTGTTCGACAATCGCATCAGACAATTCCTCGTACGTCTTCGCCTTGAAATGCTCGTCTTCACCCTCGATAGCTTCCGTCGCCGCTTCGGACGGTTTCTCGTGGGAACGCCCGAGATATTCGTCGACCTTCCATCGTTCCTCCTCGGTCAACGGACGCATCCGACCGGCTCGTTTGTCGGACTCATCCGCATATACCGGTATATTGAGATGTACACGGGCCTGCTGTTCCTTGGCAAGCTCCAGGTCCAAGCCCGGCACCCCGCCGCCATCGATCCGTTTCTCATCCGTCATATCCGCGTGTAATAACGTTTATCACATCCAGTATACCACGCGGAACGCATGGTACGCGGAGGGCTACCGCCCCATAACGGACAATTCCTCCAGGATCACCTTCCGATCATTCCACGGGATCTTTCGATCGCCGACCTGCATCATCTCCTCGGCGCCCTTGCCGGTCACCAGCATGATGTCGCCCGGCGCAAGCAGGGAAAGACCCTTCCGAATCGCCTCGCGACGATCGCGGATACGGAAGAGCGTCCGATCCCTTTCCCTGTTCCGGATTCCAGCCTCCACCTCGTCGAGAATCCGCTCCGGATCCTCGGTATACGGGTCCTCGTCGGTAAGGATGACGACATCGGCGACCGACGAGACGATCTCGCCCATGATCGGCCGCTTGCCGCGATCCCGGTCGCCGCAGGCCCCGAAGACCGAGACGACCTTAGAACCGCCTTTCCGCATTGAGGAAACGAGATCGTACAGCTTGCCGAGCGCATCCGGCGTGACGGCGTAGTCGACGATGATATCGGCCCCGAGACCGTTCAGGATATGTTCCATCCGTCCCGGCACGAGCGAGACCTCCGAAGCCGCACGGGCGCACGTTGCCACGGAAACTCCGGAGAGCGCTGCCGCGGCCGTCGCCGCGAGCGCATTCTCGACATTGAATCTGCCCGGAATATGCAGAACGAACTCCGTTTCACCGACCGAGAACCTCGATCCGGTCAACGAACACTCCAGCCGTTCCGCGAGGAAATCAGCCGCGGATTCGACCGTCGAATAGGTCGCCTTTCGTTTCGCTCCGGCAAGAAAATAGTCCGGCTCCCACATGTCGAGGTTCACGACCGCCGTACCCGCCCGATCGAACAGCCGACGCTTCGCGCGACGATACGCTTCCATGGTCCTGTGATAGTCGAGGTGCTCGCGCGTCACGTTCGTGATGACCGCGACGTCGAACCGGACACCGGAAACCCGACCCTGATCGAGCGCGTGCGACGAGACCTCGAGCACGACATGAGTGCAGCCCGCGTCCTTCGCCTCGCGAAGGAATCTCTGTAGGGAATACCCGCCGAGCGTCGTGAATTTCGACGCGTTCACGGTCTCATGCCCGGCGATCCGGAACGCAATGGTCGAGGCGAGCGCGACGCGTTTCCCGTCCGCTTCGAGCATCCGCGCGAGGAAGTTCGCGGTCGTCGTCTTGCCGTCGGTCCCGGTGATCCCGACGATCGTCATCCCCTTCGCCGGGAATCCAAACAACGCGGCGGACAGCCAAGCCTCCGCGATATGCGCAAGATTCTTCATCGACTGTGGGACGATCTTCGAAAGATATTTCTTGAGGTATTTCATAATTATCGCAAAATTTGGATTCCGTCATCCGAAGCGCAATCGAAGAACCTTTCGAAAAACACCCTCTCTTCTTTTCGAGGCCGATTCCTCGACTCGAAGACCGCCCGAAATGACAGCTAATATGCGCTGCAATGCTTCTCCTTGTCATCCCGAGCCGAAGTCCGGCGCATGCCGGAGTAGCCGAGGGATCCGCGATACATACCGCTACCCTTTCTCCTGGCAGATTCCTCCACTCGCAGGCTCGGTCGGAATGACAACGAAAAACTTACCGTTTGTCATCCCGAGCGTAGTCGAGGGATCTGCGAACGATACGCCGACATTCACAATGTCGGATACAGGTCTTCCCAAGACGGATTCTCCTTTTCGATCAGGAATATTTTCTTCTCCCGCCGCCACTTCTTCAGCTGTTTTTCACGTTCAAGCGCGGAATAAACGTTCTCCGTCTGCTCATAATGCACCAGCCTATCGATATTGTACCGTTCCGTGAAGCCCGGCACAACCTTGTTCTTATGTTCCCAAATCCGCCGTTTCAAGTCGCCGGTCACGCCGATATACAGCGTCCTATTGACACTGGAAAGGATGTAAACGCAGAATGTTTTCATACATTCACGACGTAGTTTTTCATCCCGAGCCGAAATCCGGCGCATGCCGGAGCAGCCGAGGGATCTGCTCTTGTCATCCCGGGCGTGGCTTTTGTCATCCCGAGCGTAGTCGAGGGATCTGCAATAAACGGAGGTGAATCATTTTATAAGGCAGATTCCTCCACTCGCGGACTCGGTCGGAATGACAGCAACAGGCTTTTTGTTTTTCATCCGCGTGGCTTTTGTCATCCCGAGCCGAAATCCGGCGCATGCCGGAGCAGCCGAGGGATCTGCAATAAACGGAGGTGAATCATTTTATAAGGCAGATTCCTCCACTCGCGGATTCGGTCGGAATGACCATAACGGGAAGGCGCTCCTTCATCAAGTCAGACCTTTTGCCTTCCGTATCATCCTATATGCCAAGTACCTCACGGGTGACAGGACGATATCGTACGCGCCGGGAAAGACCGTCGCGGACGTCTTCGGCGAGAAACCGGTCTTGAAGCGCGTGATACCGAGCCATTTCCCCTCGCCACGCTCCAGTTCCGCCATATTGACGCCGCCGAAGTCGTATCGGGCACATCCGCGCCGCTTCGCCTCGAGCATCGCCTCCCACTGCAGAAGAAACGGGGCCATGTCCGACCGATGCCGGTCGTCCGACCCGCCGTGAAGATACGTCGCCGTATCTCCATGAAACACGACCAGGTTCGCCGCGACGATCTCACCGTCTTTCTCGGCTGCGAAGATCTTCCCGTCATCGCCGAGAAGCGTTTCGCACATCGCCTCGTAGTACGCTCTCGGATGCGGAACGATCCCTTTGCGGTCCGCGGTGCCGGTCACGAGCCGGATGAACGCCTCGACATGTTCCGGGTCCGTGGAAACGATAACCCGGACTCCGCGCTTCCGCGCGACGCCGATATTATACCGGGTCTTCGGCTTCATCGCCGCGAGCAGTTCCTCTTCGGAAAGCGAAAGATCGACCACGAAGGTCTCGCGCGGCTGCATATCGTGCGGCGCCTTCACGATCCGATATCCCGCCAAAACCTCACGTATTTCCGCAAGCGCCGCTTCCGTTTCCGGTTCGATCCGGATCCATCCCGCACGAGCCGTCCTCGCCTTCTCGAGAAGCTCCTCCGACGCTTCCCGCATGATTCCTGATTCCCGATCAGAGCTCTCGTTCCCCGTGTTCATCCGGTTATCGGGATATGATAATCGGGTGCTGTTTCGAAATCCGTCCCCGTTGTCTGTTTTTTGTTGATTGGCATATGTCCTCGGCCCTCGCGGCACGTACAGGTACTTCCCGACGACCGGTAAAGCATGAACGATACCGTTCGCCGACCAGTCGGGGTCGCCAAGCCGGACGACCGGATGCCCGGCCGCTTCCTGAAACCGAATCCACTCCTCCGATTGGAGAAGTTCGTCGGATTGATTTTCAGTCAAAGAGGTATTCATCTTTTCTTTCTCAGAACGGACCTCCGTATTGCCGCGCCATTGAAAGCCTAAACTCACAATGATGGGTGCAAACGTTTTCGTATTTCAAAACTCCTGTCCGCATACGAATCCGCCTCCGCGAGACCGGGTCTTCGAGGGCGTGGCGGTCCAGGACTTCTTGCCCCTGGATTGCTTCGGTCGAAGACTCCCTCGCAAAGACTCGGTGTTGTCAGTTGTGAGTTGTAAGTCATCCCTTACTTCTTCCCGAGCAGCCGCAACGCCGCACGGACCTTCTCGCCGACATCCTTGGTCTCCGGAGGAACGGCCTTGAGCGCGTCGCGAGCCTCGGCGACCTTGTACCCGAGCGACAGGAGCGCCTCTATCGCCTCGCCGTCCGCGCTCGTCGCACGGGCGCCCGTTCCGGTCGGCGCCGATACCTTGTTCTGCAGCTCGATGATGACACGCTCGGCCGTCTTTTTACCGACTCCGGACACCTGTGTGAGAAGTGACGGATCCCGATTCACGATCGCGGCGCGTATCGTGTCGGTATCAGCGATCGAAAGGATGCCGAGCGCCGCCTTGGGTCCGATGCCGGAAACCGAGATGAGCGATTCGAATATGGAAAGCTCGTCCTCCGACAGGAAGCCGTAGAGCGCGAGCGTATCCTCGCGGACATAGGTATGGATATGGAAGGAGACTTCTTCGACACCGGCGACCTTGCCGAGAACGTAAGCCGAGGTCTGAACCCGATACCCGACGCCGGACACGTCGACGATGACGGCCCCGCTGCGGATGCCAAGATTTTTTCCCGAAAGTCGTGCGATCATACGATAGGCAGTCTCTTTTTTCCTGTCATTCCCGCGAAGGCGGGAATCCTCGCCGTCTCCGCTCCGACGCGCCCCTCCGCTACCCGGAAATCCCTTCCATGATAGCGGAAATCGCGGAATACCGCCAAGAATCGACAAACAAACCCTCTTGTCATTCCCGCGAAGACAGGAATCCAAGCCGCTTCGATAGATCGAAGATTCCCGCCTTCGCGGGAATGACACGTAATTCAGTGTTATTTCCCTTATTCCCGGCAATGCCACTTGCCAGGCCGGGAAAACCGTGATACAAAGGATTCGACCCAGAACCTGTCCCAAAAGTCTCTTTCGTAGCGAGACTCGGAGGTTTCGAGCGAAAAACATGAAGGTCAAGGAGAGCTATCCGGAGGATAACGCGACGAGACCCGAATGTTTTGCAGCCGAAAGTTCCGTGTCGTAGCGGAAAAGGGCTTTCGGGATAGGTTCTAAAAGGTCGTTTTTTCATCAAACGAAGACTATGCCGATCAAGAAGAACGCCAAGAAGTACATGCGCGTCACCGAAAAGAAGACCGCGCGCAACAAAGCCGTGAAGGGAGTCCTGAAAGGCGCCGTAAAGGCGGCCCGCGAAGCGATCGTCGCCGGATCGGTCGACACCGCCAAGGAGTCGTTCAAGAAGGCGCAGAAAGCCATCGACAAGGCGGTCGCGAAGGGCATCATGAAGAAGAATACCGCCGCCCGCCGCAAGTCCCGTCTCAACTCCGCCATCAAGAAGGTCGCCGCGAAGTAGTCATCTGCATTGTCATCCCGAGCGAGTCGGCGAGCCGAGGGAACTGCCGGCCTCCGCATGAAGTATCTTTTCGACAGATTCCGACCAGAAGAAAACCCCGCCATTCGGTGGGGTTTTTGTTTCAAATACGATACCGTACGTCACCAAAGAGAAAAGCTTTTCTTGGCTATTGGCAAATCCCGACAAATATGAAAACGGCGAAGAGTTTCTCCGCCGTTTTGTTGATACCTACATAGATCAGATTCTCTGGGAATGATCGTTTATCTCCCGCATCTCGGCTCTGAGCTCCTGAGCCAGGATACCATCAAGATATGCGGGAGGCACCGTATACAGAAGGCGCTCCCACGGCTCATCAGGGTATTTTTCTCTCCAGAATGGAAACAATTCCGATCCAGGGACAGGGGAATTGAAGAAGACATTTACAACAATCCCCGCCTCTTTCAGCTCCTTCGCGAAGCGGATCGTCTCCCGAATGGAACTTTCCTTCTCCAGAACAAGCACGCCGGACGTGTCGAATGCAGCTATGCCGATCTGAAGAAACGCCTCCAGCTGCAATCTGCCTTCCTTATATGCCCCGAACTTACGGAGCAATTCCAGACATTCGTCATGTCGATGTGGCTTCCGGATCAGACGAAGCGACTCATCGGAAGCGCTCTCGAACGGCAAGCCAATCCTGACATATGTACCGCCACGAAGCGCCTCTTCCAGCCAACCGAGAAACAAGGGATTGCGCATGCTCCGAACGGTCAGCCCGTTCGGAAACTCGACCCCTTCGAAGCCTAAATCGATTATCTGTCCGAGAAGAGATACCTTAGACCGGACATCCGCTTCCGCCCAGCCGAGAAAGTTGTCATCCTCTAACTGAAGGCAGCGGACCCCGGAACATCGTAACGCCAGCATCTCTTTCATGACCGACGACCCTGACCGTTCCCGGCGAATCATATTCCTACTCGGACAGAAAAGACATGTCCCGCCACATCCGACCGACGTCGTTATCTGACCCGCCGGCTCCACGATCGGCCGACCGGAATGAAAACGGCCGATTTCCCGATAGCGTTCGGAATACCCGGAAAATATCTCCCGATCAGGAAGGGTATCGATCGAATAGGATCGCCATGGGAGACTGACATTCATCGGACTTCCGAATGAGAGCGCCGTACTGATTTCACACTTACGCAATGATGGCGGCAGATACTTCCGCGGGACGGTAGCGATACCGGGTCCGCCGAGAATTATTCTCAAAGCCATCTTTTCTCGAGATAACAAATCGACAAGCCGTTCCGCCACACCGAGTTCGGCCGACACTCCAACGTGTATCCCGAGAATTTCCGGCGACCGGAGACGGATCCGTTCGACAAGTTCGGAAAGGGGCAATCCGAAAGAAAACCAGCTAGCATCCTTTACATGATGTTCCAGCAGAACAGAGCCATGTTCCACCCGGGCGTCGAGATATTCCACCCGGCATTCGAGATATGCGGATAGATATGCCGCCCAGTGCGGCGGATATATGCGGATCTGGTCGGAGCCCGATATGACCGGAATATCGATCAGTAACAGTTTTGTATTCATGTTCTGAAGATGTTTCGACGCGACCCGACGGTTACCGGATCACGTCATCGTTTCAAAAGACTCATCTGATAGCCGTTACGAGATATCCGATCGGGGTCGGACTGACGATCTCGTACCGGGAAAACGAAGCGGACTGGAACAGTTGCGTGAGCTCCCGATAGGTGAATCGTCGCGAATACAGGCCGGCTTCCAGATAAACCTCGTTTCCGGTCTCCTTCCTGATCGCGAGTCCGAGCCGCGCATAGTTCGCGACCTGTGCCGAACGCGCCCGCTCGGAATACACGCTTACCAGGATCCGCCCTCCAAGCCGACAGACGCGGAACATCTCGCGAAGCACGTCCCGCTCGATACCGGGCATATTGCTCATCGTATGATTAAGACAAAGCACCGTATCGAAAGACTCGTCAGGAAAACGGAGCGCATCGGCACGCATGAGATACGTCTCAACCGCTCTCCCGCGCAGCCGTTCCCGCGCCTTCCGAAGCGCCAAGCGACTGAAATCGATACCGACGATGCGACTAGCTCCGTGAAGCATTTCCAGGATACGACCATCGCCGCAACCGACTTCCAGCGTATCGCCGAATGAGCCGCTTCGCGAGCGTATCATCCCGTCCTCCTGTTCAACGCACTCCGCGATGGCGGCGGGCGGACCCGAAAGCATCGACCCGAAATCGAAGGTCTCGTAGAATTTTCTGACATCATTCATGTTGTCCTCCGAAAAAAGAGGAGCGGCCTCCGATGGATCCGCTCCGTTTTCGTTTTTTTGGTAATCGCTTATCGCTGCGTCTCTACGGCGATCGTGGAGACATACATCGAGTAGACGCCTTCGGTGGGATTACCGGAAAGCATCCGCCTGACCCGCCTTGCAAGACGGCGTTCGCGTTGCCTGCGTTCGGTCGGGTGTAACCGCGACACGGTTATCATGATGATCATCCCTGCCTCCTTGTTTATGTGTTGTTCATTGTTCGAAAGACGCACTCACGCATGCATCCGCCGGAAGTCAGCTTGTGCATCGGGATCGTACAGAGTCTTTCCTCTTCGCACCCCCGGCATGTGTCCGGCCGGGGCGTATTACGGAATACCCCGTATCTCTCTTCCCAGACCTCGGCCACCCGATCGACCCGGAAATTTCCCTGAACGAACGAGCGATCGATATGGGCACAGCCTGAGAACGATCCGTCATACAGGATGCCGAGACAGGTCTTGCCGGCGATACAGCTCCACACGTAAGGCCGCACCAACCCCTCCCATCCAGCCCCGAGCCATCCGATACAGCCAAGCTCGATCTGAACGACATTCTCTTCCCCGGACGTATCCACTCCCCGCTCATAGACGAACTCGACAAGCGCACGCAGCTCCTCACCGTTCAGCGTCCGAGATTCCTCCGCACGTCCGACGTTCTCGATCGGGAGCAAACGCCACCGATGCGGATTCAGATCACGGATGACGGACCAGAGTTCGCCGAGCGACCCGATATTCTCCGGCGTCACGACGGTCGTCACGGTTATGAAGAACTCTTCGAGCGACCCGAGCAGCAATCTGGCGAGCTCGACGACGCTTCGGAAATGTCCCCGCTCGCCGCGAAGGGAATCGTGCAGGGGTTCCGGACCGTCGAGATCGAGACCGATGCCTCGCACTCCGCAGGAAAACAACTCCGGTATCATCTCGCGATGAGAGGCGAGATATCGCCCGTTCGTCTGTATCGTGCTGACCCATCCGAACGCGTCACGAACGAAGCCGAGCACGTCCAGAAGGTCGCCTCGCAGGAACGGCTCACCGCCGGTCAAGGTGAGATACCTGAATCCGGACAGGTCGATCGTCTGGGCGATTTCCCGGAAGAGTCCCTTTATCTCGCCGGTAGAGAGTTCCTGCGACGCCACCATGCGTTCGGACGGAGAGCCGCAGTGAGAACAATGCATGTCGCACCGCCTCGTCGTCTCCCACTGGATGATTTCCAACGGATGTGAGACGAATTTCCGCTCAAGATTCATCCTCCAGAGAGAGAACTCCTCCCGAGATACCGTTTCTTTCGCTTTCATTCTTTCTGATGGTTTATGGTTTTCAAAGATCCGCTCTTACTATACCCCCACGATCTTTTTATTCAACAAGTATCGACTAATGAGAAAAATATTTCGAGCGATATTTCGAATATTTGGCTTGTTTATTTACTTTTTTAGCAATCCATGCTATACTTGAATAGTAGTCGGTTTTGTACGACTAATGAGTCATTTCGAACCGCCAACAGGCGGTGAAGCGATCCAGCAAGACATGTATACCGGTCCTGGATTGCCACGCACTCGAAGACTCGCGCTCGCAATGACATCTACAAGAGCGCCTGAATCCACCCCTATGAACATACGTGAAGTCCTGCGGAAGTCTGGAATAGACGGAAAAAAGTCGGACGTGTACCTTGCCTGTCTGGAAACAGGCAAGGCGACCGCGTACGCGATTGCGAAACGGACGGGCCTGCGTCGGCCGACCGTATATGACATCCTCGACCGTCTCATGAAGGAAGGCCTTGTCTACCGGTCCGTCGCCAAGGGGACGCGTTATTATTCCCCCGCAGACCCGGAAGCGCTCCTCGAGCGGACCAGGCGGCAAGGACGCGAGCTCGCCGCGGTCATGCCGGAACTCCAGGCGCTCTACACCGGCCCCAAGGTGAAACCGGTCATCCGGCATTTCGAAGGGAAGGACGGTATCGCAGAAATGCACGAAGACAGCCTTCGGTCGCTCCGCAAAGGCGACGAGATCCTCGGGTACGTCGGCGAGGACATCATGAAGTATCTTCCGGCATATGCCGAAGACTACGTCAGGCGACGCGTTGAAAAAGGCATCGTCTTTCGCGGTATCTACAAGCGAAGCCGAGACTTCGACCCGTACATGGAGAAGAATCGCGAACAGCTCCGAATCGGCATCGTCCTCCCTGAAGCGGCATTTCCGCTTGGCAACGAGACAAACATCTACGGCAACAAAGTCGCCGTCGCCAACTATGGGAACGAGATGTTCGGCATGCTCATCGAATCCAAGCAATTCGCCGACTCCCAGCGCGCCATCTTCGAACTCGCCTGGAAAGGCGCAACGGCCGAAAAAACACACGAAAACCATCGGAAACCGTCGTAATCCCTTACCTCGTCATTCCCGCGAAGGCGGGAATCTCGACGAAGACCGTTAAAAATAAGATTCCCGCCTTCGCGGGAATGACAGTACAAAAAAAATGAGAGAGCGAACTGTTATAACTTCTCCACGAAAAGCGTGAGGGCGAGTTCGGGGTCGATCTTTCCCGATTTCATGTCCGCATCGAGGTCGGCAAGAAGCCGAAGGGCCCGCTTGAGCCGTGGAAGCGGGAACGCCCCCATTCTCGCGACAAGCTTCCCTGCCGTGTACGGCTTCATTCCGGTCGCGCGGGCGATATCGTCCGCCCTCGTATTCCCGCGGTCGAACTCGCCGCGGACCCGGAACAGTTCGCGGATCTGCCACGCGAGGAGCCCGAACAGTTTCTGCACGCCGCCGGAATCGGCACGCGCTTCCCGTAACAGCAACTCGAGTGCGCGGCCGCGATTTCCGGCAACGAGCGCGTCGAGTGCCGCGAAGACCTTCTCCTGCGGCTGTTCACGGACAAACGTCTCCACATCGGCACGACTCACCTCGCCTTCCCCCTTGAAAAGCGCGACCTTCGCGGCTTCCGAGGAAAGACGGGCCGAATCCGTGCCGCACGCCGCGATAAGAAACGAGAGCGCATCGCGCGAGAACGAGACCGACGGCGACACGGCCATTGCCTCTTTCCGGGCGAACGCCTCCGCCTCGCGCGGGGGCAGTTCGTCGAACGATTCCGTCTTCCCGGCCTGTTTCCGAAGAAACGCGTACGGTTCGTCCTTGGCCTTGGGCGCGACCGTCTGCGAAAAGACGACCGACACGTCGTCTCCGAGACCCTTAAGCGTCTCCCTGACTTTCTTTGCCTCATCAGTCGGCAAAGAGAGCGCCTCTCGGACATCAAGCAGCGTCTTCGTCGAGAACAGTCCCGACGTACCGGCCTCGGCGATCGCGGCAGCGACGGAGCCGGGTTTTTCGAAGGCGTCGATGACCGTCACCGTGCCATCCGGATACTTGGAAAGGAACCCGAGTCTCAATTCGGTACGGCGTCTCACGAGTCGGAACCTGTCTTTTCCGGTAAGCAATACGATCATGACGGAAACAAAAAAGGGAGGGTACGAACCCTCCCAGTATATCAGACCGGAAACCGAAACGGCGTCAGACGGCCGGGTGCCATTCGACCTCCTGCTGCGGAATCACCACCTCGACCCAGATCTGGCCGGGAACGAACTTCACTTCCTGACCGCTCTGATCGTAAAAGGTAAGCTTCGAGTCAGCACTTGCCCTCGACTTCTTCCAGGTTCCGGAAAGCTCCTTGCCATTCATATAGAACTTGGCCGATCCGCTGTCCTTGGTATCGAACCACGGATCACCGAGCTGGAGATTGTTGTATCGGCCCGAGATATTGGTCGGTCCGGTCTTTTCCCCGGCCGGAAGGCCGGCCCACGGATCCTGCACGCCGCGCGCCGTATAGTCGACATCTGCGAGTATCTGTTCGTTTTCCGCTACGACGACCACGATGTTCTTTGGCGCGATGCGCTGCCCGTTGTTCCGGTCGACATCGGGCTCCCCGCCCCAGGTCCGCAGGTACGAATTCGAGGCTCGGTCATAATCGTACTCCGCTTCCATGATGCCCGGATATCCGACCCGGAGACGCCCTCCCTGCGGACGTTCCGATTCGGAAGCCTCGGCCTGATGCGGATAGCCCGAGAATGTCGTCGTCGAACGGTATCCGAATTCCTTGGAACAGGCTAGGATTTCCTCCCCCTTCGCGAATCCGGTATCCTCGACCCGCATCGGACCCGTCCGTTCCTTTCGGAAACAGCACTGCGGAGCCTTCTTTCCACCCTCACCGTTGCAGTCGATATTGTCGATCACCCCGTCGTCGAGCTTCTTGATGGCGAACGCCGATCCGCCCCATCCGACGAAGACCGCATCGAGTCCCTTCGCGACATTGATATAATCATGCCTCGCGCTGCGGAGCGCTCCGATCTCGGTCGGGATATCGCACAGGTACACGCCCATGAGCCGGGTGACGAAGATTCCCTCTGCCGGATTCGGCATCTCGAAGACCATATCCGCCTGAGAGAAGCCGGCCACCGGTCGGGCCTGCTTGTCGACAGGCTGCATGAACGCGAACGGGCGGCGGTTCCAGTTCTCGCACGCGAGTCCCGAAATCGGACTCACGTTTCCTTCGTTCAACGGCCCCGAAGGCGACCCGGACTGCTCGTTCGTGACCGAAATGCGGTCCACGCGGTTCCGACGGAACAGGTCGCGGCCGAACGTGAAATACGCCGCGACGGCCGCGATAAGCAACGCGAAGACGGCAACGACGACCTTCTGTCTCTTGTCCATAGACGTATATGAATTGACTCCGTCAGTATACCACACGCAAAGATCGGAGAAAGCCCCTTATTTCAGCTCCCCCCAGTTCCCGCCGACCTTTGCCTCGACGATGAGCGGGACGGACAGCTCATAGGCGGCTTCCATCGCTCCCCTCGCTCGCGCGGCGAATCCTTCCGCGATATCCTCAGCGACCTCGAAAACGAGTTCGTCGTGCACCTGGAGCAGTATCCGCGCCCGATCGCCGTATTCCGGCAGGATTTCCGCGACCCGCAGCATGGCGAGCTTCATGATATCCGCCGCGAGCCCCTGGATCGGCATATTGATCGCCATCCGTTCGCCGGCCGAGACGAGAGCCCGGTTCGACGAGAGTAACTCGGGTACGTACCGACGGCGTCCGAGTTCCGTCTCGACATAGCCACGCTCGGCCGCGGACGCCTTCGTCGATTCCATATACCGCGCAACCCCGGGAAAGCGCGTAAAATAGTTTTCGATGAACGTCGCGGCTTCGTCGACCGGCATACCGAGACGCTGTGAGAGGCCGTATGCGCTCATGCCATACATGATGCCGAAGTTGAACACCTTGGCCTGCCGTCGCATGTCCGGTGTCACGCTTTCCGGTGCGACAGAGAAGACGAGTGCGGCCGTCGCCCGATGGATATCTTCGCCGGCTCGGAAGGCCCGAGTCAGTTCCTCGTCCCCCGAGACGTGCGCCATGACCCGGAGTTCGATCTGCGAATAGTCGAGGCCGGCAAGAAGGCATCCCTTCTCCGAGACGAAAGCGCCGCGGATGGCCTTGCTCCACTTCTCGCTCGCGGGGATGTTCTGCAGGTTCGGATCGATCGAGGAGAGGCGTCCTGTCGCCGTCACCGCCTGCTGGAAGGTCGTATGAAGCCGCGACGACACGTCCACGCGCGCCGGAAACGCATCGAGATAGGTGGTCTTCAGTTTGAACAGCTCCCGTTCTTCCTCGATAAGCGCCACGATCGGATGCTCGCGAAGCTTCTCGAGCTCGCTCGACGCGGTCGAAACACCGGTCTTCGTCCTCTTCAGTCCCGTGGTCGGGATTCCCAGGTCCGAAAACAGCACTTCCGCGAGCTGCTTCGGCGAATTGACATTGAATTCGCGGCCTGCAAGATCGTAGATCCGCTTCTCGACCGATTTGAGCTCCTTTCCGAGTCCGTCGGAGAGCGTCCGAAAGACAGCGGTGTCGAGCCGTATTCCGGACTTCTCCATCCGTGCCAAGATCGGAATAAGCGGCATCTCGACCTCGGTGAAGAGCCGCGAAAGCGTCCACTTGCCGTCCTGTTCCGCGGACACGGAATCCATCTTCTCCCGAAGTCGTCCGACGAGACGAAGGATTCCGTCCGCCACACTCGGAAATGCCTCATCGGGAAATTCTTCCGAAAGCAAAACGCCGAGTTCGACCCGCGACCCGGCCGAAAGAAGATACCCGGCAATCATCACGTCGTACGAGATACCCGCCAGAGAGACCCCTTCCGCATCCAGGGCATGCCACGCGGTTTTCGCATCGAAAAACGCCTTCGGTCTCCCGGTATCGGCGAGGAATACGGAGAGCGAAGCCTTGCACGTCCCGTTCCACTCGACCGATACCGCTTCCTTCCCGGACGAAAGCTCCACCGAAGCGATGCCCGCGCCTCCGAAGAGCGATTCCTCGCCCGAAACGAGATGCACCGCGACCGAACCGCCGTTCGTTTCCTTCAGGAACGTTTCAATTTCTTCCACCGTTTTCAGCGTCTTCGCCTTCTTTCGTTTCGTCCCCGTCTTCCCTGTTGTCAGTTGTGAGTTGTTGGTTGTAAGTTCGCCCCCCGGTATCCGCTTCAGGAGACTGTGAAAACCCATACGACGGAAAAAATCCGACACGACCGAGACATCGAAATCCTTCGCGACGCACGCTGCCGCATCGAACGAGACCGGCGCGGCCGTATCGATCGTCCCGAGCTTCTTCGAAAAGAACGCCGCCTCGCGGTCGGCCGCAAGCTTCTTTCGGACGGATTCCTTCACCGAATCGAGCCCCTCGTACACCCGCTCCAGCGAACCGTATTCGGCAAGCAGGTCCGTCGCGGTCTTCGCGCCGATTCCCGCGACACCGGGAATATTGTCCGAAGCGTCACCGGCAAGTCCCTTGTAGTCCGGAAGGGCCGACGCCGGAAAACCGTACTTTGCAAGAACCGCCGCCTCGTCATACAGGACGATGTCCTTGATGCCCTTGCGTAGCGCGAACACCTTGATCAGAGGAGACACGAGCTGGAGTGCATCGTTGTCACCGGTCACGATGACCGTCGGGATTCCCCGCTCGGCAGCCTGTCTGGCGATCGTTCCCACGCAATCGTCCGCCTCGTACCCTTCCTTCTCGTAGATCGGAATATTGAACGCGCGGACCAGATCCTTCACGATCGGGATCTGCTCGTAGAGGTCGTCGGGCGCCTTTTGCCGCGTCCCTTTGTAGTCCGCGTACGCCTCGTGCCGGAAGGTCGGTGCCGCCAGGTCGAATGACGCCGCGATGTACTCCGGATGGAATTTCTCCAACACCGAAAGGAGGGTCATCGCGACCCCGTACACCGCACCGGTAGCCTGCCCCTCCTTATTCGTGAGTGGCGGCAGGGCATGGTACGCCCGATGCACGAGCGCGTTTCCGTCGAGGAGTACCAGCATCCCGTTTTTCCTGTCTTTCGCCATAGCGCTTCACATTTTCCGATATCGGAAACCGCAACAATCCGTTCTCCTTCCACTCTACACGTTTTATCTATCCCGTACAGCCTCTCAGCAACATACGTGTAACCATCTTCTCTCCGGCTCGCTTCGCACTTCTCCTTTCTTTTTTCCCTTTCCGGAGCCGATATTTGACTTTTACATAAAAATATGCTACACTGTTCAGTTCTAGAAAACGGTTCTTTCTAGAAATAAACCCCTCTCTCTAACATGGGAGGGAAGGATGGAAATGCAACGGGTTTCGAGTCTTCGTGCCGGATGACCTTCGGCTTGGAGGACCAGTCGCGAACGCGACAATCCGACCATCAGTTTCCATCGGCATCAAATGAAGGGATCGCAAGAAGCGCTAAATCAGCGAATTTCCGACTTTCTCCTCCGATCCCTTTTCCATTCCAGTCCGACAACGTTTGGCGGGCTGAAACGGGAAAGTTTGTACGTTAACAACAAAACCATTACCAACATGAACATATCATGCAAATTTACTGGCTACTTAGAAGAGAACAAAGACGGAAGGATCGCGCAGGAACTGAAAATAAACCCTCTTCTCATCCCATATGCAGAGGAAGTTTTCAATGAATCCGGAACTCTCTGGCAAGAGCCGAAGGCGCTGTATGAGGACCTGATCTATCGCGCTCTCGTGCGGACCAAAAAAGACGGAGATACGAGGTCGGCCATCCTTGATATTCTGAAAAAAAGCGCGTTCGCCCTGTGCGACGGCGTGTCGTTCGAATTATCAAGCATAATTCGCAATCAACTCGACGGCTTTAATATCACGCACTTCCGTCAGGACTTCGGCATTTTGCCTTCCCATCCAGATGCCCCGACAATTTTCCGAGACATCATTTTCGAAACACGGATATTAAACCCCTGGGGGTTCGACCCCATGCTGTTCGACTATCTCGCCGGCGCGGGTATGTATGACTTCGTTCAAAATGCCCACTTCGATACCACCGAAGATTTCCAGACCTTTTTGAGAACACAAATCATCAGTCGAGCCGGACACGCTCACTGGCACAAACCGCTCAGGCATTTTGCGCCGTTCCTTTCGAGAGGGTTGTTCGATGATTTGCTCAGCGCTTTTCTCCACCCGTTATCAGACACGCGGAAGAGCACGCTTAAATTGATCGCGTTGGATACCCTAATCAGGAACGTCAGTACGTTGCAAATGAAAAAGACGCAACAACTTCTGCTTACTGAGCAAGATGCCGGCCCGGAATGGCAGGAATTCGTCCTCGACACTCTCCGAAAGATCGGAAATCCCTTTCTTATTAGCCGTGAGAATACGCTTCAAACATTCATCGACGCAGGAAGGGCAGAGGAGCGCATAATCAGTAAGGCGCGAGACATTCTCGAATGGGCTACCGACCAAAAAAGAAGTTGAGAAACGACAGCTAACACGTCGGGAACTGTTCCGATTTTATGAAGGGCGCGGTAAACGTCGCCCTTCTTTTTTTTGCCTCCCTATATTCCTTATCAGCCCATCTCGTCACCGACCTCTTTCTTCATTCCCAGACCGTACCGCCATGAACAAGTCACCGCTATTCATCCCCCCTTCACTTCCACTCTCCCGCCTCCTTCCTCCCTGTCCGGCCCGATGATAGAATGTCGACATGAAAGAGACTCCCGCTCCATACGTTCAGAACACTCCGGAGAAAAGACGCGCCCCGGAGCCGTTTGGCGATTCTTCAGTTACCGAAAAGGAGAGTCTCGATTTCGACGAGGCGCTCGTCAATATCGACCAATGGGTAAAGGAGCTGTGCCGAAACCAATATCCGAATTTCTCGGCGCGCCCCGTCTTTGAAAAGAGCGACCATCCGATGTCCGCCTGGGAAAACGCGATCGAGTGGGCGGTCGGGGTCGAGACGAAAAGAAGTCCCGAAGAAAGGTCGGCGCGCAGGTACCGGGAGGAATACCGGCTCGGAATGGCAAGAGCCATCGAATCCATCATCGAGTTCATCGAGGAGCTCCCAGACACCGACTCGCGGCGGGTGCGTCATTTCTGTCACGCCGTTTACGAGGAATTGTTCTCGTATTCACCGTCCATCATTGAGTACGTCGACATCGCCGATGCGATTCACCTGTCCGCCAAAAGCTCAAGAAACCAGTTTGTCCGCGAATACATCTCACCGAACCTGATCGGTGAGAACGTCTATGAACTGGCGTTCATGGATACCGGAACGACCGATCATATCGTCGAACGCCTCTCCTCTCTGCCGACGGAAGAGCTCGTCGACGTCATACGCCAGATGCCGACCCTGCTCGCCGCCACGCAGGCCCAGGGTGACTGGGCGGAACCTGCCTTTCGGAACATCGCGGTAATTCTCGAGAGTCTCCGTGAATCCGTCACGAAGCCGATCGTCGGATACGCTATCGATATAAGCGCGGAACGAATGCGCGAGGAAATCCGGAACCCGAGCCGCGGCCTTCTCGTGATGCACGGAGATCCGAGCTTCGGCCGGATGGACGAAAAACTTGACTCCGAGAAGTCGGAAATGTCCGAGAGGCTCTCGGGCCGCATCGACCCGGATACGACGATTCCGTACGATCTGCGGATGCAACGGATCGCCGCGGACGCCGTCGCGATGCTCGACAACAGCCTCACTCCGCAGCACATCGCGAGACTCGATCGTGAAACGCTGGATGAGATTACGGCTACCCCCTTATCACCGAAGATCCCGCGTCTTCGTCATCTTCTTGAATCTCTCTCGGAAGCGGAGTCGATTGACGACATCCGACCGGAAACACTCATCGCGTTCGTCACTGAAAGACTGCGCGATACGGAACCGGACGAATCCGGCCCCGCATCGTTTCTGTCGGACATCTCAGATACGGTCAGCGAACGGGAGTGGGCCGCGTACTTCGATGCGGAAGACTTCATGGAGAAAATCCGCGATATCGCCCAGACGGAATATCAGCGGATTCACGGAGAACTCTACGCGGTTCTCGACGACACGGAGACGGCCATGATCCGAAAAACCGTCGACAAGCTGCGGGAGTCGCTCCGCAAACCGGCATCAGTCGAAACGGATGCCGGGACCCGTGAGTCCGTAGGAAGCATCATATCACCGTTGCTCGATGACATAGAGAATTCCCTGGATTCGGATGCGCCGACTCAATCGGCGGGCCGGCTTCTCAGCGGCCTCATCGGGTTTCTTCGCGAGCATGCGCTATTCCCGGAGCTGGTATCGGAGTACGGCCAGGACTTCCTCGGGATGACGGAAGAGCGTCAGATTCTCCTCGACCGATACTCATCCGAGGAAGAAGCCTCGAGACAGCGCATTCTCAGGGAACACGAGAATGAGCTGACGACTCACTCGGACGCCATTCATCGCGTCATTACGACCCTTCGGGACGGTTGGACTGAATTCCGGGACGACCTGAGCGCCTTTGCCGAGGCGGAGCTTGAAAGACTGCGGGAAAATGATCCGTCGACGACGGCGCATCCGATCAGATATCGGAACCTGTCCGATATCCCGGACATTGCTCCGTATTCATCGGGCGAGGAGCGCCCCCTCCTTCTCCAGCGCCTTCACGAACCGGCGATGCTATCGCATATCGGGAACGATCTCGGGATAGACCTCCTTCGTCTTCCGATTCGGGCCCAAATTCACCTCCTCACCTACGTCGGCGATCAGGAGGATTCCGGATTCCGGAGGATCAGGAACGGCCTGAAGAGGCATACCCCTATCGCCGATGATCTCGCCTATTCCTTCCTCGCGACGGCGGAGAGTCCCGAGTACGGCGAGACGATCCTCTCGCTCGCGGAACGGCTCGATACGGAGACGCTCGGACCGATACTCCGGAAATATGCCGAGATCACCAAGGACGCCGACGCAGTCTCAGAGTACATCCGTGAATCATTTCCGAATCTTGAGCCGGAAGGCGTCGAACGCGAGACCCTGGCGATCTCGAAGAATCTCCTGCGACGCGGACGAGATCTCCTCGTCGAGTTTTCGAAGCAATCCGACACCGACCCGGAAACGCTCCTTCGGAAACTCGACGAGGCACGAACGGACGTCATCCTCTACAAAACCGCATTCCGAACGCTTCATGAGTCGGGATCGAAAGAGGACCTCGCCGAGATGATGAGATCGGAGATCGTCTCACTGCAAGGAACCGAATTGGGCGAAGACGAGCAAAATGACCTACTCTCGATATACGGTCGAAACTACCCCGAGTCAGAGCAGTATCCGGCGGAATTCCGAGAGAAGATTTTCGACGGCCTCCGATCGGCGTTCAGGAATCCCGATTCGCGGTTCTATCTCTTGCGGCGGGAAGGAAAAATCATCGGTTTTCGACGCTTCGACGCGAAAGGAGAAACGGAAGGCGGAAAATCGAGGAAATATGCCGGATCATTCAATGTCGATTCTGCCTATCGAGACGCGAAGATCGGTGAGGTCTTCTATCAGGTCACACTGGAACGGGAAGGAGCGGATTCCGTCATCGAAGCATACGTCGATCCGGAAGCGCCGGTTTCGAGTTTCTACGTGGAGCGCTATGGCTATGGCATCGACGGCGTAACTGAAATCTCCGGCAAACCATTCCTCCAGATGCGACGCGATCTCGAGGCAAACGGGGCGTTCATCACGCGAAGTTCGGACTTCGATGAGCTCGTCCCGGATATCACCGAGCACATGGAGGAAATAAACGAGCGGTTGTCTTCCGTATCCGTTCACACGGTCGATCGGTCCGAACTCTTCGATCTCGTACGAGCGAAGACGAAGGAGGGCTGGACACTCACACGCCTCCCTTACGGTGAGGGCGGAAGAGACGGAGGCAAAGTCATCGCCGTATTCGAGAATCCATCACTCCGCAAGCGGGTAGCGAACGCTACCGTGAAAGAGACGATGTCCGAAGCGGCGTAGCCGAGCGACAGGAAGCAGTCGGTAAACGGCAGCGGGGTACTGAGAGTAGTAGGTAGAGTTAGGTTAGATTCACCTTCTCCCTTCGGGAGCGATTTCGTCTTTAAAGACGAAATCGTCCGAAGGACGGATGAGGGGACCCTCACCCCAACCCCCAGCATTCGCGGGGCTTTGCCTCTCCCGGAGGAAGAGGAGGGTTCTATTTTCCCACTTCTCACTTCCAGCTTCTTCTTCCGTCACAGTCGCACGAAATATTCATCATCGTCATAGACTCCCTCTTCACGAGGTGGCGGTCCGTCCGCAGCGGCGCCGCTCGGTTCCGTGCCGTCCGCCTTCGTCCGCTGGGAAACCATAAGCGGTGCCGTCTTCTCCCACAAAGCCTCAAAAACGTATTTATGGACCTGATAAAGATGAGGATCATGCAGTATCACCCCGATCGTCTTGTCCGGCGCATAGGTGATATATGAAACCGTTCCATCATAGATTTCCATCGAACTGTGAAAAGGCTTCGCGTCCTTGGCCGATATGAGCCGAATATCGGTCACTGACGGGAAATATCCCTTCACGTACTCCCGCGCAAACGACGTATCCAGGAGAAGCGCCTTTTTCATGATACCGAGCCGTTCCCGCTCTCTGGCGTATCGCAGGCTCACTTTCGGCGTCATCTTCATCACCGATTCGATATCGGAATAGGTATAGATTTCGGTCTTACTCGTGAGCGAGTGCCACAGCACTTTCTCCTTTGCATCCTCCCCCTCGTAGATCTCCACGCCCGGTGCGCCGGAGACCATATTGAAGTTCGAAATGAGCGAGGGAAGTACCCCGTCGAGGGAAAGCTCGGCATCCTTGAGCGATTTCCGTCGATGCTCGACCAAGTCCCTGAGTACCGACGGGTGCTTGGGGAAAAATCGGGCCACTTTCCCCTCTTCCTCCTCCTTGCCGGCCAGACCCAGTCCGACCAGATCGTCGAGTACCTTATAAACAAGACCTCGTTTGAGGCTCGTTTTCTTGGCAAGCGAGCCGGCCGGCTGGATCCCGTGTGTCAGAAGCGCTTCATACACCTCCGCCTGCGCCGGAGTAAGGCCTGATTTTGAGAGCGTTTCGACGAATGACATACGTCTAGATACTCATTTTCTGCTTCTATTCTACACCTATATTCTTTCTTTGTCAATACTTTGTGACATTTATTGTGCTCGATATGAGTATTTTTTACTTTTTTTATAGCAATATAGCGTATACTAGTCACACATTATTGACACACCGTCAAAATGTT
>JAAXXG010000002.1 GCA_013334575.1 Candidatus Moraniibacteriota bacterium
GAAGCAGCTCTTCCTTGTCCTCAATGCCGAAGTGATCCGTCGGAATCGGACGCATGGATTTTCCGAGTATTCTCCACGACTTCACGGCAACCGTTTTCTCTTCCTTCTTCGTGAGAAACATCGTTCCCTGCACGTTTACGAAATCACCCATTTCGATCGTATCGGAAAACAACCTGAACGCCTCCGAACCCAAATCCGCTTCGGAGAGAAATATCTGTATGCGACCGCTTCCGTCCTCGAGATGCGCAAACGCGATCTTGCCCATCGTCCGCACGGAACGGACCCTGCCGACTATGATGATTTCTTCTCCGGACTCCGACAGCGCCGTGAAATCGGCGACCGCTTCCGCCGTCGTATGCGTACGATCGGATTTTTCGGGATAGGCCGTTCCGAACGATTCGGTAAGCCTCGCCAGTTTATCCGCTTTCGCCGCAAGGATGTCTTCGCGCATAGGTTTTGTCGGATGGCATGTTTCCCCCTTACTCTATCGGGTTTCTCGCCCGAAGACAAGCGAAAAAGGCTAAGAAAAAGACTCCCGCTCGGGAGCCTTTCCGCGTTCTCGGATCCAAGCTGCCTACGCGACCAGCGTAACGACGCACTTGAGCTTGCCGGCAGGCACGTCGATCGTCACGTTGTCGCCCTTGGAGCGACCCATAAGAGCGCTGCCGAACGGCGAGTCGCCCGAGATGAGTCCCTTGGTGGGATCGACCTCGTTCGTCCCGACGATCGTGAACTTCATCTCCTTCCCCTCGCAATCGAGCACGACGGACGATCCGATACGGATCTCGCTCGACCCCGTGGTCTTCTCGACGATGGTCGCCTCCTTAAGCATCGCCTCGAGCTCCATGATACGGGTCTCGTTCTCGTTCTGCTGATGCTTGGCCTCGCTATACTCGGCATTCTCCGAAAGATCCCCCTGCTCCTTCGCCTCTTTGATCGCGGCCGCGATCTCCTGGCGGACGCGGATCTTCCGGTCCTCGAGTTCGTCCTGGAGTTTCTTGAGTCCCTCCTGGGTGAGAATCCTAGCCATGATTTTCTTTCTCAGATATTACCTCCGGAAAACCGGAATACCCCTGCCGCGGGACCAACGTGCCCCTCGGAACAAAAAGTGCCTCCCATGGTAGCACGGATTCCGGGGATGTCAAGAATCATTATTATTGGCTTATAAAAGCCAATAATCGTATCACTCGGTTTCCGTTTTTCCGACACCGAGCCGCTCGCGAAAATACCAGTCGTAAACCTCCTTGGTGACCGGAACCGTATTGTATGTCTCGTCCCCTTCCTGGCCCTCGACAAGGACGATCAACGCGATCTGAGGATCGTCGTACGGCGCGAACGAGACGAACCATCCATGCGTCCGATCCCCGGTCCCGAACTGAGCCGTCCCGGTCTTTCCGGCCACCGGCAATGGAAGCGAACCGAGCGACTGCGCGGTTCCGTCGGTGACGGTCTCGCGCATCCCCTCGCGGACGATACGGAGAACGGACGAGTCAATCATTCCGCTCCGAATCGCCTCGGGACGGACGACTGCCGTCTTGCCGTCGGCACCGCGTATCTGGGAAACGACGTGCGGCACGTAGAGCGTTCCGCCATTGGCGATCGCGGCGATCGAATCGACGACCTGGAGCGGTGTCGCGGTAACGAATCCCTGACCGATCGACATGTGATAGTCGTCGCCGACATACCAAGGCTCCCCCGTGCGATCCTTCTTCCAGACAGCATCTGGCAGGAATCCGTCCGCCTCCCCGGGGAGGTCGATGCCGGACGCAGCACCGTACCCGAAGAGGGACGCGTACCGCTTCATCCTCTCGACGCCGAGTCCGCGGATATTGCCATACCCGCCTCCGACGGTATAAAAGAACACGTCCGATGAGACCGCGATGGCGCGACGGATATCGGTGAATCCATGCGCCTTCCAGTCGCCGAAGAAATAGCTCCCCACGGAGAGTCCTCCCCTGGACTCGATCTGCGTATGCTCGTCCACGACATGTTCGGCAAGCGCACCGCAGGCCATGACCGGCTTGAAGGTCGATCCCGGTGCATACTCACCGGCGATCGCGCGATCGAACAGCGGCTTCGATTCGTCCGACAGCAACGCCCGGTACGCGTCTCCCGAAATACCTTCGGAAAAGAGGTTGTTGTCATATCCGGGAACGGAGACAAGCGCGAGGACGGATCCGTCCCGGGGATCGATCGCGACGACCGCTCCGCGCGACAATCCGCGCTCCTGCAGTATCGACTGGAGCGAATCGTAGGCGACCTTCTGAAGCCCCGCATCGATATTGAGAACGAGATCACTGCCCGGTGTCGGCGCCACGGACCCGAGAACCTTCTTCGGACGGCCGAGCGCATCCACCTCGACCCGTGAATATCCCCGCACACCGCGGAGCGCATCCTCGTATGTTTTTTCCACGCCCTGCTTGCCGACCATGTCCGTCGGCAGGTAGTCGCTTCGCGAGGACAGGGAAGCGTCGTCGATACGCCCCTCGTAGCCCATGACGTGCGAGAAGATTACGCTGTCGGCGTACTCCCGATAGGCCGATTTGAAAAGTGAGGCGCCAGGGAAGTCCTTCTGTCTCGACAGGAACGTGATCATCTCTTCCTGGGATAGCTTCTCCTTCACGAGGACCTGTGGGACGCTCCCGTCCGCCTTCGCTCCCATGGCCACGTCGACAAGCGAGGAGTCGGCATGCAGCGTGCCTGTCAGCTCTTCCCGAAGCCGTGAACGACCGTCATCATCGCGCGGGATATCGGACGGAGACAGCACCAATCCGACACTGGGAACGTTTGAGACGAGCGGAACACCGAACCGGTCGAACACGATGCCGCGGGGCGCGGGCTGCGGGATCTGTCGTATGCTGTTACGCCTGGCGATATCGCCGTACCTTCCGCCCTCAAGCACGTTCATCGAGACCGCACGACCGAAAAGGAGCATCAATATCGAAACCGACACGAAGAAATACACGCGCGACCATCCGCGGCGCAGCGGCCATTCGAGTCTTGCCGCCTGGCGCTGGGTTATGGTCAGCACCGCGTCATCGATCTCGTTTCCTTGTCTTTTCGGAACGCGTCCGAGCATAGCACGTCAGATATCACCGATTATCGGTACGTTCCGGCGGGATCGAAGTAGGCGATCCATTCCGAAAGCCGACGTAAACCGACGGACACGACCGGAAAGACGACGATGCCACCGAAAACGCTCGCGATCATCGTCGTCCACCCTCCGGGAATCGAAGCGGCCGCCGGAGACATTCCAAAAAATACCGACGAAAAGAGACGGAAGAAGGCGACCGTCAGGCCGGTCACCGATCCCGCGAACACATACAGACCGATCCCGCGCTCTACGGCGAACCTCCTTGAGAAGAATCCGGCCGCATATGCGGAACCGACCATGAAGAACGCCAGCACCCCGATACGTCCGGCAATCGCGATATCGGCAAGGATTCCGAGCGCGACGACGACCGGAAGCGCTTTCGCAAATCCGTTCGAAAGCGAGAGCGAAGTCGCGACCGCACAGAGCGCGAAAGGGAACCACGACGGAGAACGAAACGCGATCGAAAGGAACGACCCTCCCGTTACGACGAAGAGGATCGAGACGATGACGCGAACGGTCTGCGATTTCATAGGCGTACGGTCAGGAATCTTTCTCGGAACGGACAAGGAACAGGAACCGCAGCGAAGAGAAGTCCGCGGGCGAGACGATCGTCCCTTCCTTGAACAGGCGGTCTCCGGCATCCCGGACGGAATCGACGGTTCCGACCAGCAACCCCGCAGGAAGCCGGACCCCGACGCCGGACGTCACCACGCGGTCTCCTTGCGACAACGGGGAGGCCTGCGGCACGTTGCCGAGAACGATACCCAGATTGCGATCCCCGCGGACAACCCCCTGCGCGCCGTTTCCGACGACGACTCCCCCCAAGGCGCTGTCCGATCCCGTAACAAGCGTCACGCGCGCGCTGCCCGGATAGGTTTCCGTCACGATACCGACAAGCACTCCCTCGCCGACTACCGCCGGCATTCCGTCACGTACGCCCTGAAGGGACCCTTTGTCTATGATTACCGACCCGCGACCGCCTTCTCCGCCACCTGCAACGACCTCCGCCGCCTCAAGGTCGAACCGTGTCCGTATTTCCAGACCGGAGGCCTTCCTTATGGCGTCATTCTCATCCCGGAGGAAAGAGAGGGAGGCGTTCTCCGCCTTGAGGCGGAGATTCTCCTCGGTCAGACGCTCGTTCTCCCCTTTCAGGTTTCCGATCGAGGATACCGATTCCCGAAAATCACGAAATGCGTAAGCGCCGGACGAGAAGACCTTCTCGAACGGGAGCGCAAGAGTATGGAAGACGCCGCGAAACAATGACCCAAGAGGCGATGGATTCCAAAACGCGAGCGCCGCCAGCAACGCGAGAACGACCACCGCGCGGAACAGCTTCGATTGAGAAACGCCATTGGGACGCATAGGCTCGTTCGTTTTTTTCCGGACCGGCTACCGGAGCGCTCCGGATCCGCCCGACTCGATAAGGACTTCCTGGAGATTCTCCATATCGTCGAGAACGACTCCCGTACCCCGGACAACGGCGGTAAGCGGATCCTCCATAAGGCGAACCGGCATACCGGTCTGATTCGCGAAGAGTCGGTCGATTCCGCGGATCAGACTGCCTCCTCCGGCAAGGATAATGCCCCGCCCCATGATATCGGCGAGCAGCTCCGGCGGCGTCTCCTCGACGATGGTCTTGATGGTATTCGTGATCACGCGGATCGAATGCGAAAGCGCCTCACGCACATGCTCGTCGTTCATGACGATTTCCTTGGGAAGGCCGGAGACGAGATCGCGCCCGCGGACCGGCATCGTAAGCTTCTCGCGGAGCGGATAGGCGCTTCCGATGGCGATCTTGGCGTCTTCCGCGGTCCGCTCGCCGACGAGCAGGTTGAACTCGTCCCGACAGTACCTGACGATATCCTGGTTCATCTTGTCCCCGGCTACGCGCAGACTCCGCGATATGACCACGCCTCCGAGCGAGATCACCGCTATCTCCGTCGTTCCGCCACCGATATCCACGACCATGTTCCCTGCCGCCTCGGTTACCGGAAGCCGCGCCCCGATGGCTGCTGCCATCGGCTCATCGATCAGAAACGCCTGACGGGCACCGGCATTCCTGGCCGCCTCGACGACCGCGCGTTTCTCCACCTCGGTCACACCGGACGGGATTCCGATCAGGACCCGCGGCCGCCTGAGGAACATCATGTTCCCCTGATGCACTTTGTTGATGAAATACCGAAGCATCTGCTGTGTCACCTCGAAGTCGGAAACGACCCCGTTTACGAGCGGACGGGTCACCGTGATGTGTCCCGGGGTCTTGCCGACCATCCGCTTGGCGTTCTTCCCGATGGCCAGTATCTGCCCGGTACGCTGATTTACCGCCACGACAGACGGCTCGTTGATCACGATCCCGCGACCCCGTACGAAGACGAGGGTATTCGCCGTGCCGAGGTCGATGCCGATATCCTGTGAAAAACGCCCGAAAATGCCTTCCATGAGGCTTTTTCTGACTTCTGAGACGATCGAGTTGACTGTGGCCATAGGTGCGGAAAAGCGCGACGCGCGTCGCGCTCCATTCTATCCCATCTACGCCGAAAGTTCCAGACCTCCGAAACGGCGGCCCGGAAGCGCTAGCGGAGCGCGATTCCGGCGTCCCGAAGCAGTTTCTCGTCCACCTCGCCCGGACTGTCCATCATCAGGTCCCGTCCGGAACCATCCTTCGGAAAGGCGTAAATATCGCGTATGGAGTCCAAATCGGAAAGCGCCATAAGGATACGGTCGATACCGGGCGCGTTTCCACCGTGCGGAGGCGCGCCGAATCGGAAGGCGCGAATAAGGGCTCCGAACCGGCGGTCGACCTCATCGCGGTCATAACCGGCGATACGGAACGCCTCGTACATGATTTCCGGATCATGATTCCGGATGGCGCCGCTCGAGACCTCGAACCCGTTCAGGATCATGTCGTACTGATAGGCAACGATGTCGAGCGGAGCCTTCGTACGAAGAGCGTCGAGTCCCCCTTGGGGCATGGAGAACGGATTATGTTCGAAATCGACCTTTCCTGGTTCGATCTCGGAATAGGAATACATCGGGAAATCGACCGTCCAGCTCCATGCCGCAAGCGACGGATCTTTGAGTCCGAGTCTCGCGCCGCATTCGTTCCGAACCGCCCCGAGCGACTTGCAGACCATTTCCCACGCATCCGCCCCGAAGAACACGACATCGCCAGGCTTCGCGCCGACAGCACCGACAAGCTCTTTCGCGCCATCCTCCCCGAGAAACTTCACGATCGGCGACTGCAGCGTTCCATCCTCGCGGACAACGATGTACGCGAGCCCCTTGGCACCCTTTCCCTTGGCTATCTCCGTCAACTCGTCTATTTCCCGACGAGTGAACTTCGCCCCGTCGCGAACCGGAAGCGCGTGCACGACCCCGCCTTCGGCGACGGCATCGGCAAAAACCGAGAATCCCGAGGAAGCTACCTGATCCGTCACGGGAACAATCTCCATGTCGTAGCGGAGGTCCGGCTTATCGGTACCATACTTCGTCAGCGCCTCGCGCCACGGAATCCGACGGAACCGCCCGTTCTCATCGAGACCGACGACGCGCTTTTTCGAGAACTTCTCGGTGAGTTCGATCATAAGCGGCTCCATGACCGCGAAGATATCTTCCTGCGTCACGAAACTCATCTCCATATCAAGCTGGTAAAATTCGCCATAGTGGCGGTCCATGCGCGGATCCTCGTCACGGAAGCAGGGAGCGACCTGGAAATACCGGTCCAGTCCACCTACCATGAGAAGCTGTTTCCACTGCTGAGGCGCCTGCGGGAGCGCGTAAAACTTTCCGGGATGGAGACGCGACGGCACCAGGAAGTCGCGCGCACCCTCCGGCGAGGAGTTCGCGAGGATCGGTGTCTGGACCTCGGTGAAACCGCGCGCATGGAAATACTCGCGGATGTGGCGGATATATTCGGACTTGAGACGCAATAGTTCCTGCAATTCCGGCCGACGCAGATCGAGGAACCGGTATTGGAGCCGGAGCGACTCGTTCGTCTCACCCGCCTTCTTGCCGCTTACCTCGAAAGGAGGCGTCTCGGAACGATTCAGGATCTCGAGTCCGGTCGCCGATATCTCTATCTCACCGGTCGGCAGGTCACCGTTCACCATATCGTCCGGACGCGCCGTCACCCGACCCGTCACCTTTATCACCCATTCGCTCCGCAGCGAGTCCGCGACCGCGAACAGTTCCTCGCCGACGGACGGATGAAAGGTTACCTGCGTAAGTCCGTACCGGTCCCGCAGGTCGATGAAGATGATGCCGCCGTGATCGCGACGACGGTGAACCCAGCCGGAAAGCGAAACTTCCTCGCCGGCCGCGGACCGAGTCAATTCGCCGCACGTGTGTGTCCGAAACATATCGAAAAGACTGTAATCTGACCTACTCCGACATCCTGACCGTCACCCCTTCCCGCCAAGCACCTCGGTAACCGCATGTGCAAGTTCGGTCGGCGTGATACGGGTTTTCTGAAAAACCCGGGCGACTCCGAGGCCTTCGAGACTACCGGACAGATCATCCGCCTCGACCGACGCCGAGAGAAGAATGACCGGCACCTCCTTCCCGGAATCCGATCCGCGCAATCGCGTCACGATCTCGCTCCCGCTTACGGACGGAAGCATGATATCGGAGACGAGAAGATCGTATCCGCCCTTCAGCGCGGCCTCGAGTCCGGAAGCGCCGTCGCGCCGGGCATCCACCTCGTACCCCTCGTCCCGAAGACGCCTTCCGAACATCTCCACGAATATCTCTTCGTCTTCCACGAACAGGATCTTCTTTTTCGGGACAGCATCGGAAGAAACTGAGGACTGTCCGGCATCCGAAGAACGGTCCGTCGCGTTCCGTTCCCGTTCGGAGAACTGACGCAGGTACCTCCGCACTTCCTCGATAACCTCGGACGGCGTGAAGTCGGTCTTCGGAATGAAACCGTCCGCGCCGAGACGGAGGCATTCGTCACGATCCTCGGGGCTGCTGAGGTTACTGAACACTACCACCTTGACCCGGCCGGCCATCTCCGGGTCCGACTTGAGCTCCTTCAGGACCTCCTGTCCGCTCATCTCGGGAATGACGAGATCGAGCAGGACGAGATCGAACTGGCCTTCTTTTGCCGCCCGAAGCGCCGCTTTCCCGGTCGCGACGTTCACGGCTTCGAGTCCGGACGCCTCGAACTTCTTCTTGTAGATCTCCACGATGAACGGATCGTCCTCGACGTACAGTATTTTCGGCATATCGCGGTATTAGGAACCTCTTTAGCCTTATCCTACGGTGTATTCCGCTGAAAATCAAGCCTCCCCGGATCCGCCTTCCGCCCCGGGATTCGCATACGGGATCTCTATGATGAATCTCGACCCCGTCCCGGGCCCATCGGATTCGGCCCACATGCGACCACCGTGTGCCTCGACGAACTTTCGGCCGACATAGAGGCCGAGACCGGTTCCGGACACGCATTTCTTGGTCGTTTCCGCGGTTCGCACGAATTTTCCGAAGATTTCCTCCGCCATACCGGGTTCAAATCCCATACCGGTATCCGTGACCGACATGCGGACCCTCGTATGACCGATATCCTCGACCGAGACCGTCACCGATCCCTGCTCCGTATACTTGATCGCGTTGTCGATGAGATTCGAGAGCGCTTCGCGTATTTTCGGAGCGTCAAGAGGAACCCTCCGGAGACTCTTCTTCGGTAGCCGCAATCGAAGCTCGAGCCCGCGTTCGCGCGCAATGGGCTGGAACATGTCCGCGAGATCGGCCACGATAAGCTCCGAATGCGCCGGTTCGAACGAATATCGGATACGACCCGTATCGATTCTCGAGACATTCAGCAGATCCTCGACCAACTGGATAAGATGCCGGTTCACGAGGTTTACCTTCTCGAGGACATCCTCGATCTCGCGGGAAACCTCGCCGTAGGAACCCTCCAGGATGAGCGAGAGGTATCCCTTGATCGCCGTCAGCGGCGTTCGCAGCTGATGTGAGGCGATGGAGATGAACTCCGACTTCGCGTTATCGAGGCTCTTGAGCCGCTGATTGGCCTGCGCCAACGAGTCGGAGATGCGCTGCAGCTCCTCTTTCCGCTCCACTTCCCTTCTGACGGAACGTACCAGGAAGTACCCCGCGACGGAGGTAAGGATCAGGTTCGCTATGCTGATAACCATCCCCTCTTTCGTCTGCGGATAGAAGAACCTCGCGGTCATAAGTCCGAAAATACCCGCTACCAGGAGCTGTGCCCCGATTACCCGAATGTTAAACATCCGATACTTGGAAATAAGAACTCCCAGAAACACGAGGAAGATGGTCATTCCGAACATCCCATACTGCTCGAGATAGAAGCTGTCGGTGACCGAGGAAACATAGCTCGTGACGAAGAAAAGCGCCAGAAACATTTCGATTCCGATCGCCAGCAGCAGCTTCATACTCCGATCAGAGCGGCTTTCGGTCCGCTGATAACAACGCAGCATAGTCACGAGCACCCATATGAATGCGACCGCTCCGACCAGGTAGTAATAGCGTTCATATAACGCTCCGCTGGTCGCCTCGCATGAGACGAGATTGAACGACTCCACGTGATACGAGGTAGCGGAAAGAACGGCGACGGGAAGGAATAATCCGGCCATCACGAGCTTCGTCCGGAACGGGACATCGCGACCGTCGTTCACGAATACGAGAAAAAAATACAAGACGGAAAGAAAGAGAAGAGCGTAGATGATACCGAAAAATGACCAGAAAAAGGAAACTATCCTGCTATCGACATTCACCCATACGATCAGGTCCGTGAAAGACCAGAGTGCGAAAACCGACACGAGTGCCAGCAGGAGTTTCGCGGCCAGCAGCTCGCGCCGCCTCATGAATATGCTCCACCCGAAAATGAGCGCGAAGAGGGCCGTCGGGATATGCGAATAGTACAGGAGCGTCGACGGGACTGAATCCGAGAAAAGAAAGAGGAATGGCTGAGATATATCGGTACAGAACATGACGGTACGTCGTTTACGGATCCCGGAAACGTCACTTCACCCAGCCCCATTCACGAAGGCGAGGCATGTCGTCGTTCATGAAACGGAGCCCTATATCGGTGCGATAGAACATCTTCGCGATGGATATCTTGCCGATGAGGTCGTACGCGTTCCTCCGCGCTTCCTCGACCGTATCCCCGATGCCGCTGACATGCAGCACCTGACCGCCTTCGCCAGAGACATAGTAGGTTCCGTCGGGACGGCGGGACACCTCCTGGAAGTGGACCCTGCTCCACTCCTCGGCGGTGAGCTCTTCGCGGAAGAATATGTCCACATCCTGCCTTTTCCGCCGTCTCCCCGGAACGGAATACGGAAACGGCGGCACCGCGACAAGGATGACCACGCCGACCTTCCCCTTCGGATACCGGAAATCGTACGGCTTCCCGTCGGCAACGGCCTTGAGAAATTCTCCCCAGGGAGACGTCGACAGCGCCATCTGAAGCTGCAACGCCGGATATCCGAACCGCGCGGTGAACTCCAGCGGGAAGACGCCCTTCTCGTTCACGATGCAGTTGATATCGACATCGCCGCGGAATCCGGAATCGCGGAGGAAGTCCTCGAGCTTCGCGAGAGTCTCCCGATACAGCGGATTCTCCTCGTCATCGTCGAACCAGGTCAGTGTTCCCATCTCGAAGGTCTTCGGGCCGAGATCGCCGTCACAGAGATCCTTGTGCTCCACGTTCATCTCGATCGGACCGACCCAGGAGTTTCCGTTGAAATACCGGCCGATACCGATCTCGATCCCACGAACCCGCTCCTGTAACTCGATGCCGACGATGTCACGATGACGCTGATGTTCCCTGTAGGTCTCGAGCATGTTGATCACGTCGCGGCCGTCCGACAGGCGACCGACGTAGTTGAAAATCTTGGATGCGTTCCCGTTCTGTTTGATCACCCATTCGCGCGGATGCTTCCGGACGAACGAGATCGCCTCGTCGAGCGAAGTGAAATCGACCGCCGAGACGATGCGGACCCCGCTCGCCCACAGGATCGCCTGTCCGTATGCGCGGTCGTCCTCGGTACGGTCCCCGCGCCCGCTGCCGCCGACCACCGAATACCCCTTCGTTCTGAGCCGATCCTGGACCTTTCCCCACCCCGTACCATCGAATATGATGAGTCCGTCGCGTCCGACCCAGCGGAGATGCCTCCGCCAACCACGAACCTTCGTGATCATCCCCTCCATGTCACCGGCCTGGGAACGGTCACCGACATAGACACGCACGTCGTGCCCCTCGCGCATGAGCCGAAAGGCAAGATCGCCGCCGGAAAGGTCGTTCGAGATCATGAGTACCCGCATGGCCGTATGTCGTTAGGAGCGGAATCGCCGCTACCGGAAAAGATGCCCGACGAGTTCCGATACCCCTTCAAATCCGAGTCCGTATATCCAGGTCCAGAAAATCGCCTGACCGGACGTGATAAGGACCAGCAGCGCCGACATGCGGAACATCGTGCGGAGCTCCTTACGGAAGAAGATCACGACCTGTTCCGGACCGTCCCAGATGGTCGCCCGCAGGACGACACCGAGCAGGACCAGCATGCCAGTGAACTTCGAATGTCGGTGAAGCTCGTCGACCGCCCGACGAAAGCTTTCCGCGAGCGTGATATCGTGACCGGACTTCTCGTTGGCATAGAGGAATACGAAGGCGACCACGAGGTCGTATACCCACATGACCAATGCGATCTGCCAGAACCCAAGCCCCCGATACGTCAGAAATCCGACAATCCAGGCGCTCAATATGGCCAACCAATAATCAGCGACGACATAGGCCGTCCGCTTGATCGCGGCCGTCGCCACCCGGACCCCTCCGACTACGGCGCCGTCCCCTTTCCGTATCCTGAAGAATGCGCGAAACGTATCGGTAACCGCACTCAATGCTCCGGAAACGGAAGTTCCTTCCACACCTTCCTCGTCATGTTTGCTCGGCATATGTGACGGCATTATTCGGCAGTACAACCGGATCCATCCGTACATTCGGGTCCGTTTCCGGAATCAAACCCTTGATCACCCCCTTCGGAAGCATCCGCTTCGGCTCCGTCCGCGACCCTGTCATCCTCTTCCGTCTCCTCTTCTCCGACCGGTCCCGCCTCCGTCACGACACTGCAGGGAGCTTCCCTTTCGACGGAAGTCGATTCGTCGCAATAAACCGTCTCGCACTCCGGATCGCCAGCCTCACAGGACAGTTCCGGACACCCTTCATCCGCACGGGTCGGCTCACACTCCGGAACCGACGAGGCGTTCCTTCGGACGATCTTGTAATACCATTCGTCCTCATCCTGATTCCCCGTACAGGCCTCATTGCCCGACGTCGACTCTGGATCGCATACCCCGACGAAACAACGTTCCGTTTCCGGATCGCATTCCGATTCCCCTTCGACCACGAAATCACGAGTTACGAAAAACCTCAGGTACGAGAACCAGACGGATGCCACCAACAAAACCGCCACGATGACGGCGAGTATTTTCGACCTCATATCCATATCCGGATTCTACCACGAAACCGCGAAACACGAAACCGGATGAGCGAAAAAACGTCTCTTTCCGCTATCAGAAAGAATGCCGGACCCTTCAATTTGCATCGCCGGTTCGGGCGGATCGCAAAACGGAAAATTTTCGACAACTCTACTCTCGGAAATCTCAGAAAAATCCGACCGGTATCTTTGAACCGAGTCTGCGAATCAGCTCTCCGTTTTCACATGCATCGAAAGGCAGTCTACGTCTCAACTCCGAAGTACCCTGATACGCTCATTCATCATCCGAACGAAACCGAGGCCTTTCTGAAACTCCGGCAATGACTCGATCGTCTCAGGAGAGCATACGCTCCCGGAAGGATTGGCCCCAAACGACGATTCCGCTTCGCAGAAACCTTTACGATATGTTTTTCCGATGCGTCGAGAATCCGAACGGGAGATAGAGCGGACAGGATCGCAGCGTACCGGTGAGCAGCATGACGAGCCCGAGCACCCCCCACAGGGATTCGTAATAAATCGCGACCGAAAGCACCAGGATTCCCAGCAGGATACGTGCCATCCTATCGAACCCGCCTACATTCTTTGTGAGCATACGGATACGGTTACGACCCCGACACCATCATCGTATCACACGTTCGTCGTCGCCCGAAACGAACGACCTCAGCACCCGCTTTGCCGCATCATCCCATGAAAATTTCCGCGCCCTTTCCAGACCCCGAATCCGAAGCGTCTCGCGAAGCTTCCGGTCAAGCAAGACCGCCTCGAACGCCCGGAACAGCTCATCCGGACGATGAGGATCCACCAGGATGCCGGCGTCGCCGACTATTTCCGGAAGCGACGAGACGTCGGACGTGACGACGGGCGTCCCACAGGCGAGCGCCTCGAGCGGCGGAAAGCCGAACCCCTCGTATACGGACGGATACGCGAACACCGATGCCAGATTATAGAACGCGGGCTTGTCCTCGTCCTCGATGAATCCGGGAAGAAGAATGTTTCCGCGGAACGGAGAGTGTTCCACGTCACGGAGGATTCCGTCCTCTTTCCACCCGGAAACGCCCGCGAGCACGAGCGCCGTCTTCTCAAGCTCCGGATGACGGGCCTTGCGGAGCGCGTCATACGCGCGGACGATCGCCGAGATGTTCTTCCTCGGTTCGAAGGCGCCGAGATACAGGATGAACGAATACGGAAGCCCGTATTTCTCCTTGACGGCAAGCATCTTCGGGTCGTTCCGATTCCGTTCCCGAAACCGGACATCGATCCCGCTTCGAACCACTTCCACCTTCGCGGACGGTATGCCGTATCGGGCCACCAGATCGTCGCGCGTAGAGGACGAGACGGCGAAGATCCGATGTGCGCGACGGAACAGGGCTCGCGGATTCACGAAGAAATGCCACAACCGCTGCTTCCACGAGAAGGTCTCGGGACAGACCGAAAATGACAGGTCGTGTGCGGTCACGAACAGACGCGTCCGGGAAGACACCGCGCAGAAGTTCGGATTCGGCAGAAAATACGCATCGACCCCGCCGATCAATCGGTCGAGTTTCGGATACCGGAAGTACCAGAGCGAGAAATTCAGGAGCTTGTTCGGGATACGGAACCTCCGGACGGACACGTTTCCGAAACCCTCAGCGAACGACATGTCCACCTGCCCGTTTCTCCACTCGTTCAGAAAGAGGACATACTCGTTGTCCTGATCCGAACGAAAAAGCGCCGAAAGGAGCAGCACCGTGTACTCCTCCACGCCGCTCTTCCGGCCGCTCGTCAGGCACCGTAGGTCGATTCCGATTCTCATATCCCCGTTTGCGGCACCCTCCGGAACCGGCTCATGGCTGAAGTACCGCAATAATAGCATCAACCGAAGACGAAAATCAAAAACACGCCCTGAAAAGGCGTGAGAATAAAGGAAGGCTGCACGATCGTACAGCCTCCTGTCCATCGGGTTATGATGGCATTGCCCTCTTGATATATGGAGAAAGCCTTTTCATGAGGCCGCCCCACGGAAACAGGTCCTCGATAACCGTACCGATACCATCCAGCTTTTCCGCCAGAAGTCCGCGGCGGTACAGCACGCCAAGCTTCACACCGGGAATGGCACCGACCTCCTCCCATACTTCATGCGGCATCAGTGTCATCACTCGCGATAATGAGGGCACTCCGTTATCTGCAAGAATGGTTTCCATGAGCTCTATAACGAACTCATCCGACGCATTGCACGACATCGAACTGATGCTGAGATCGTGCCTCATGACCCTGACTGAGGGATGACCATTTCCGCTCTCGGCTGCATAAAAACGGATCGGTAATGACACCCTCCTGAAATCGAAATCGGTCATGTCCGTAATGGGTACCCGACGTTCATCGGTGCCCGGCATCCGAATCCAGACAACACCCGGAAACAGACTGCGGAGCAGAAACACGACGGAATTCCGTCTGACTCCCGCCATCCTTGCCAAAGCCCACGATATGATCATATACCACCCCTCCTTTGGGCGTATACGTAAGATGAATAAATTCAGAAATTCTTAACGATCCAAATACTGTATATCATATTTTTAATTTTTTGTCCAGTATCACTGCCGAGCGATCTGAACAGAATGAGGTGAGTTCTCGAATTACCGCCACTCCCCGGTTCCGCTTCCCGTTCGATCCATTCCTTCCTTTTCAAGCAAGAATAATCAAAAGGACGCCCAAACAGGCATTCTCTCGGTTTCGTGCTGGAGAGGTAGGGAATCAAGCAAATCCGCCAAGCCGGATTTCTAAGAACTATCGATTCTCAGCGTCGCGGACTCGCTGCTCTCCACCCCGGGAAAACTCCTTTCTCCCGACCACCTTCCCATTTCGATCTCCTGCCTCCGAATATGAACGCAAAACCCGCACCCATTGTGGATGCGGGTTTTGCTTTATGCTGGGGAGGTAGGGATCGAACCTACGCATGGCGGGACCAGAACCCGCTGCCTTACCGCTTGGCTACTCCCCAAACACGAATCTCCGAGAACGATGACGCCAAAACAGGGCCGAATCACGTCCGGAACAAGGATACCATCGTCTTATAGAAAAATCAAGCCAAAAAATGAGGAGCATCTTTCGACGCCCCTCGTATTTGATCCTTCCGGTATTCGGGATTGCGACCAGACGACTTGTCCGATACCTCCCTTTTGGCTTTATCGCAACAGAATGACACTTCCCTCAGATCTCTCCTGAAGCGACAAAACGCGGCGACCCAGCCGCTTCTCATATACCTGAAGTTCGGACGCGAATCCCGGTTCGAAGTGATGTGTAAGCTTCTTGACGGGAAACTTGACGAAAACCTCGAAAAAATTCGAGGCGAACAACGCTAACGAAGCGGGATCACGTGCACCACAAATCTCATGCTCCCCTAAGATGGAAACGACATCATCCACAAAAACCGCTCCCTCCCGTTCGAACGACATCGCATCCGAAAGCAGGAAGATCTTCTGCAAGGCAGACGGTCCGCTTCCCGCTATTCTGCGGACTTCGAATCGAGGATCGGCCATCCGTCCTACCGATTGCCAGGTGGACGCGTAATAATTGAGCAACGGCGCAAAAACTCCCCGCTCGACGGATCCGAAGTACTTCTCCCCGAATACGGTCACCATCTCGCCGAACACGCGATCGGTGAATTCCGACACGTCGTCCCCGATGGAATCGGTCCCGATGACACCGATTACCTGAGCCAGCGCCAGCATGAACGGAATCCGTTTTAGCGATCCCGGCGTCGCTCTGACCAGATTTTTTCTCATGGCACGGATCTCTTCCATCCGGCGACGAAGATGTTCGACGGTTCGAAAACTTCTCTTTTTTTGCATGATTCGCCACTCGAATTCGGCTTGTCTGTCCACGACGAGCTCCTCGAGCAATACTGATTTGCCCTTCACTGATGGCATGATGGATTTGTTTGGTTTGGAAAAGAAAAAAACACCGCCCGATAATATCGCATCGGGCGGTTCCGGTCAAACGCACTCCGTCGCATCAGATCCGCAGATACCGGCGGATCGCGATAAGGCTCGAGACGACCCCGAGAACCACGCCCGCAATAACGGTCCCGGGAACGAATACCCACAAAAACGAGAGGTAGACGCGGAAGAACGTCTTCCCGCCGAGAATCTCGGAGAGGAACGGGCCGGCGTTCCCGGAAAGCGCCGCCGCAAGAGCCGTCAGCAGGAGCACCGTCACCGTAGCGGCGGTAAGTCCGTAGAAGACACCCTCGAAGAAGAGCGGCATGCGGATATACAGGTTCGAGGCGCCGACGAGCCGCATGACCTCGAATTCCTGCCGGTGCGAATAGATCGTAAGCCGGATCGTATTGAACGTGATGAGGATTCCGATGATCACGAACATCGCGCCGAGTCCGAGACCGATCGTGCGAGCCCTCGACGTCAGTTCGTTGAGCCCGTCGATCCGCTTGCGGTTCCGCTCGTAATTGATCTCCTCGATATCCTGGCGAAACGCTGAGGACCGGATCTGCTCCGCGATAAGGTCGTAATCTTTCGGCTCGTTCGCACGGATGGAAAGGGAGGAGAGAAGCGGATTCTCTCCGATCGTCTCGACGGCATCCGCTACGGCCGGATTCCCGTCCTTCAGAAACTCCTCGAGCGCCTTTTCCTTCGAGACGTAAGTCACCGAGGCGATCTCGCGATACTTGGAAAGGTCGTCCCGGATCTGCAGGATGCGCGACTCGGACACGTCGGGACGGAACGAGACGCTGATACTGATCTTGTTCTCGAGATTCCGTACCGCAAGACTGCCGGCGAATCCGACCAACGCGGCGAACCCGATGACCGAAAGGGAGAGTGCGAGGATGCTCACGGTCGCGAAAGTGAGCCACCCGTTACGCCGGTAATTCTCGACCCCTTCCTTGAAAGTCCTCCAGAGCTTGATCGTCTTCATACGCGTGTTCGTTTTTTCGTTCCCTTACCGGCCGGCACGGCACCGGGAAAGACGTATCGTCCCTCCATCTCGTCGCTCGCTACCCGGCCGCGGTCGAGCGCGATGACCCGTCGCCCCACCTTGTTCACGAGTGCCTGATTATGCGTGGCAAGGATGACGGTGGTGCCCAGCTGATTGATCTCGAGCAGGAGGTCGATAATCCCTTCCGCCGAGACCGGATCAAGGTTTCCGGTCGGTTCGTCGGCGATGATGATCTTCGGCTGCAGGATAAGCGCCCGGGCGATGGCGACGCGCTGCTGTTCTCCTCCGGAGAGCTGTTTCGGAAGATTTCCCGCCTTCGCGCCGAGATCGACGATATCGAGGATCTGCGGCACCTCGTCGAGGATCTCGTCGGTCGGACTTCCGTACACCTCGAGCGCGTACGCCACGTTCTCGAACGCCGTCTTCTGCGGCAGCAGCTTGAAATCCTGGAACACCGTCCCGATATTGCGACGGTAATAAGGGAGGTGTTTCCGATTGATCGTCGAAAGGTCGCGCCCATTGAACGAAACGGCTCCGGATGTCGGCTCCACTTCAGAATAGATAAGTTTGAGCAAGGTCGATTTTCCCGCGCCGCTCGCGCCGACCAGCGAAACGAACTCGCCGGGAAGGATATCGAAGCTGACACTCGAAAGGGCCGGCGTCCCGTCCGGATATGCCTTTGAGACGTCATCGAACCGGATTATCGGGAGCGCGATGTCGGAGGATGAGTCACCGTACGTCTGATAGTCGGAAGTCATCGGCTCTCCCGTCGCCCCGTTTCCGGCATCCGTCTCCGGCATTCTGGTCCTTGCGTTATCCATATCGGCGTTCATGTTCGTATTATGATCGATTATCGTTCCTCCGAGGAGCGGTACCGAAGCGCCCGTTCGATAAAGGTCTCTATCTTGCCGTCGAGGACTCCGGCCGTATCGGCGGTCTCTTCCTTGGTCCGGTGATCCTTCACGAGATTGTACGGATGAAGCACGTACGATCGGATCTGATTGCCCCACTCGGCGCTCTTGTGCTCGCCTTTGAGCTCTTTGGTCTCCCGCACCCGTTCTTCGATCGCCCGCTGATACAGCTTCGCCCGGAGGAGTTTCATGGCCTGTTCGCGGTTCTGGAGCTGCGAACGTTCGCTCTGTGAACTGGCAACCACCCCCGTCGGCAGATGCGTCACACGGACGGCGCTCTCGGTCTTGTTCACATGCTGGCCACCGGCTCCGGACGCGCGATAGGTATCGATCCGAAGTTCCTCGGGTTTCACCTCTACCGCCCCGGTATCCGACAACACTGGGAGCACCTCGACAAGAGCGAACGACGTCTGCCGCAGCCGATCGGCATTGAACGGCGACAGGCGGACCAACCGATGGACGCCCGCCTCGGTCCGGAGGTATCCGTAAGCGAATTCTCCGCGTATCTCGATAGTCGCGCTCTTGACACCGGCCTCGGTTCCGCGGGATTCATCGATCACGACGGCATCGAAGCCGGCACGTTCCGCATATCGAAGGTACATACGCAGCAGCATTTCCGCCCAATCCTGAGCGTCGACACCGCCGGCACCGGCATGAACGGACAACAACGCGTCGCCACGGTCATGAGGACCCGAAAACAGGAGTTTAAACTCCCATTCTTCCAGCTCCCTGGAAAGAGATTCCGCCTGTGAAACCATGTCCTTTTCCTCTTCGGGTCCGAGCCCTTCAATCACCGAGAGCTCCTCGAGGTCGCGCAGCTCGCGGCCGATCCGATCAAGCGCCCCAAGCTCCCGTTCGATCGACTCAAGCTCCCGCAACGTCGCGGCGGCCGCCGCCGGATCGTTCCATAGATCGGGACTGACGCTTTTTTGCCGCAATTCCTCGCGTCTGAGTTCTTTCGCAGGGACGTCAAAGGCATTCCCGCAGGGGCGGGAGTTTCTCCTGAAGCGCGACGATGGTTTCACGGAATCCTTCCATGGCCTTCCCAGTGTACCATGTTTCCCCCGATTCCGGAACTCCCCTCCCGGTTGCCAAACCGTCCGATATCCGCTATCCTGATTCCGTCGTTCGCCGATGTAGCTCAGTTGGTAGAGCAACGCACTCGTAACGCGTAGGTCGCCGGTTCAAGCCCGGCCATCGGCTCAGGAAACGAAACGCGCCCCGATAAAACTGGGCGCGTTTCGTTTATCCGGAGGAATGCCTCAGGAAACGCTATTCCGAAAGTTTAGCATCGACCGCCTTCTTCAGATCCTCGTACGGGATAGCTCCGGCAACGAACTCGTCACCGACAAAGGTTCCCGGCGTCCCATCCACGCCGAACGACGAAGCTTCAGCGACATCGGCCGCCACCTTGTCGGAAAACTTCTTCGAATCGAGACAGCCCGCGAAATCGGCATACTTGAGCCCGAGCTGCCGTGCATAGTCCTTGAAACGCTGTGTCCCCTTGGCCGCTCCCCATTCAGCCTGCCTGGCAAACAACAAATCCGAATACGCCTGGTATTTTCCCTGCTCGTTCGCACACTCGCCGGCAAGCGCCGCATTCTCCGCCTGTGCATGAAACGGAAGCGGCAGCTGCTTGAAGACAAACGCGACCCGGTCTCCGTACTCGGAAAGCATTCTCTTGACCGTCGGATAGAATGCCTTGCTGTACGGGCACTGGAAATCGGAATACATCACGACACGGAGTTTCGCGTCATGGGAGCCGAACACGATCGTATCGTCCCCGACCGACGGCGTCGTAAGATACTTACCCGGAGCAAGTCCGAGCTTGGACGTATCGAGTACGTATGAACCGTCCTTCTCGGTAAAAATCTCGCTCGCCGCCGCAAAGAAATCGGTCGCGGCAACGGCATCGGAAAAGATGAAGGCCGGGAGCGTCTTCACGCCGTATGTCTCGGCAAGACGCTTCCCCTCCTCGGAGGACGCTTCAACCGGCACCGCCTCCATCGTCGGCAGGATTCTTCGGAACCACACGAGCGCCTCATCCGGAGAACACGCCGCACACGACTGGTCCGTCAGCACCTTCACGGCGACTTTCGGTTCCGAATAGGCGACCCACGTCTTTCCGGCCGCCTCAAGGATATTGCTCTCGCGGACGGCACGCGGCGAGTATCCCTCACGAGTGAGCAACTGGGCCACATCGACAAACAGGCTTCCGACCAGCAGGCCTCCGAGCAACACCGCGATCGCGGTCAGATTCTGAATCTTCAGGTCGCGATCGTCGCGCGCTTCCGTCATCGTTTCTTCGAAGAAGTTCTCGTTGCCGCTCATAGCATTCGGTTCATGGATTACCGTTCTTCCGATCGTCACTGCTGACACGATCCGCCTTCGGGCGCCGCTTCCTGCTCCTGGCCGCCGAGAGCGGCCGATTCCGCATTCTTCTGCGACACCCTCCGCTGCAGCTCGTTGAGATCATACGCGCCGGCACCCGGCCTAAGCGTATAGTCCTGATACCCGATCGTGACGATTCCGCCGGCAATCGTCTTTACTCCGAAGCCGATTGCCAGTCCGATTACGAACAAGACGATCAGCCGTTCCTTCAAAGTCATCCGCGTCACGACCGAATCGCCATATGATACGGTCGACCGCACGCATCCGCGAACCTTTCCGCACGCCACGTTCGAAACGGCAAGCGCCCGCTCCCGGACCTTTCCATATACCGGACCGACCGCGATCCGGATTCTCTCCCGGACTTCCGCGACAGATTCCTTCAGGTTTCCAGTCATATCGTCTGCGTTACCTACTTGTTTCGGCCCTGTATCATACCACGCGCATTTTTCGTCAACAATTGACGTTTCCTTTCAAATATGCTAGTATTTATCGTAGTTTCATTAACCGAATTCACGCAACCACCTATCAGGAGAACAGAATGCCGCCGTTCAACACCGATATCCCCAACTCTTCCCCTACCCCTCTTCATCAGTGTCCCCGTATAACAAATGGGGGATCCATGTGCGACGCCTGTGCCGCTGCCGGCGGTTGCGCACCGGAAGGATGCGGTAAGAGAAACCCCTCTCCCACCGCGCCACCAACCGACCCCGCCGATAAAACAGCCAAGTCGGATGCGGCCATATCCGCATAACGGCAACCGAAAGGCGATCACTTACCTATGCGTAAGCGATCGCCTTTAACGTTTTCGGGACATACTATGTCTCGGGATGCCGCAGATCAACCCGCCAGCGTCGCATCGAACCGTTCCCCGACGCGGGCGACGATATCGGCGACAGCCATCTCCGCTTCCTCTCCGGTCACGGTCCGGTCATCGTGTCCGAAGGCGATCCGGAAGGTCAGATTCCTCGTTCCGTCCGCCTTTTCGTACGTGTCGACGAAGCGGACATCGCGCACGAGTATCGACGCTTCGGCGATCGCAGAGGAAAGATCGCCGCCGCGTACGGCACGCGAAACGGACAGTGTCAGGTCACGGGTCGCAAACGGAAATCGCGGAAGCGGGCTATAGGTCACGACCTCGCCCGTCGAACGACGAAGCGCGTCGAACGGGATCTCTGCCGCATAAACAACGCCCCGGATTCCGTACGCCTCGGCGATATGCGGCGCGATCTCGCCCGCGATACCGAGGAAGGCTCCGCCGACCGATAACCTGGCAGCTCTCGTCGGATGAAAGAACGGCTCAGCCCCTTCGCCCTGCCCGAGCGGCTCCCAATCGACATTCTCAAGTCCGAAGGCGGCGAACAGTTTCGTGACCGCCCCCTTGAGCACGTCAAAGCCTTTCTCATCCTTCGCGGAAACCGCGACCAGCGACAGCATGCGCTCTTCCGAAGGTCCGCCGTCACGGCCGATCAGATATCGGTCACCGAGCTCGAAGAAACGGAAACGATCAAGGAAACGACGGTTTTCCGCGACCTTGCGGAGATGTGTCGGCAGGAGACTTCCCCGGAGGAACGCCTGATCCGGATTCATCGGGTTCGAAAGGCGCATATGACGGGAATACGCTTCGGAGCCGAGCCGATGTGCGTCTTCCTCGGAATAGAACGAATAGGTCATGATCTCGTCCCATCCCGAATCGGCGAGGAATCGTCGAAGGTCCCGCGCGGCCGATACGGACGCGTTCACGTGCGGCGATACGAGCGGCAACAGCGGAGATCGAGCCGGAAAGGCATCGTAGCCGATCATGCGGCCGACCTCTTCGGCAAGATCCCACTGATCGGAGAGGTCGGGACGATAGGCCGGAACGGTCGCAAGCCATTCGGAACCGTCTTCCGAAACGGACACGCCGAGATACCCGAGCTTTTCCCGCGCATCCGAAAGATCGATGTCCGCATCGAACATGTCGCGGAACACGGAGGGCGAGAAGCGGATCGAAGCCGGCACGTCGGCATGCGTGACCGAATCGGAAGAAGAGACGACCCGAGCGCCGCACAGTTCCGTGAAGAGACGTACGGCATCCGTGGCCGCGGCATCCGCGCGTCCGGTATCGACATTCCGTTCGAACCGGTACGAGGCCTCGGTCAGGATCCGGTGCCGCTTCGCACTCTTCCTGACCGACGAGGTATCGAACGTGGCTATCTCGAGAAATACCCTCGTGGTTCCGGAGGAGATCCCGGAACGGTCTCCGCCCATGACTCCCGCAAGCGCGATCGGACGCTTCCGGTCGGCGATGACCAGATCCTCGGACGAGAGCGAAATCTCGGCCCCGTCGAGCAACGAGAGCGTCTCCCCCTCCTCGGCCTGCCGGATCACCACATCCTTCCCGATCACGTCGGCATCGAACGCATGCATGGGCTGACCATGCAGAAGCATCAGGTAGTTGGTAATATCGACCGCAAGCCCGACCGGCCGCAGTCCGGACCGTAAAAGGGCGGCGCGCATCCACAGGGGAGAAACCGCTTCACGGACGCCCTCGAACAGTATGCCGACATATCGCCGACACCGGTCCGATACGATCTCGACCGTTACTCCCCCCTTCGGCTTTTCCTGCGTCGGAAGCGGCGATGCGACCGGTCCATCGAACGCTCGCCCCTCGAGGGCGGCGATCTCCCGGGCGAGCCCGACATACGACAGCGCGTCGCATCCGCGGTTCGGAAGGATGTTCACGTCGAGGATCGTATCCTCGAGCCCGACATATCCGGAAAACGGTATTCCGATCGGGGCATCGTCCGGAAGAACGAGTATGCCGTCGTGATCCGAACCGAGCCCGAGCTCGTCCTCGGCACAGATCATCCCCGACGACGCGACGCCTCGGATCTTCGCCTCCTTGATCGTCAGTCCGTTCGGAAGGCTCGCTCCGGGAAGCGCGACCGCGACTTTCTGGCCCGCCGCGACGTTCGGCGCCCCGCAGACGATCGTCCGAGGCGCCCCTCCGGTTTCCGTGGTCACGGTCGTCACCTTCAGACGATCCGCATCCGGATGCGGCTCCACCGTCCCGACGAGTCCGACCACGACACCGTCGAGTCCGTGAGGAAACTTCTCGACCGATTCGACCTCGAACGCGTGGAACATGATGAGCTCGGCAAGCTCTTTCGGACTCTTCGTTGTTCCCGACAGTTCGCGGAGCCAGTTGTAGGAAAATTTCATAGACGCCTCTCTAGCTTGATTCTTGATTCCGGATACGCCCCTTAGAACTGCCGTATGAACCGAAGGTCCCCACTCATAAGAAGGCGGATGTCCGGGATCCGGCGTTTCATCATCACGAGCCGCTCGAGACCGAATCCCCAAGCGAACCCCTGGTACTTTCCGCGGGGATATCCGGCCGCTTCGAACACCTTCTGCTGTACCATTCCCGCACCGCCGACCTCGAGCCACCCGGTCCGCTTGCAGGCGGGACACCCCGCACCACCGCAGAGCACGCACGAGATATCGAACTCGAATCCCGGTTCGACGAACGGGAAATAGCTCGGCCGCAGCCGCACTTCCACGTGACGTCCGAAGAACTCGCTGAAGAAGGTCTCGCCGAGATGCTTGAAATGTCCGACGGTCACGTCGCCCGTCTCCCCTACGACGAGACTCTCGAACTGATGGAAGGTATGCTCGTGCGACGCGTCGGTCGACTCGTTGCGGAACACGCGGCCCGGAACGATGATCCGGAACGGCGGCGTATGCGTCTCCATATACCGCACCTGGACCGGCGACGTATGCGTCCGCAGCAGGTATCGCGTATCGAACCCGTCGCTTTCGACGAAGAAGGTGTCCTGCATGTCGCGGGCCGGATGGTCGGCAGGCACGTTGAGCGCGTCGAAGTTGTAGAACTCGGTCTCGAGCTCCGGTCCCTCGGCGATCTCGAATCCGAGCCGGGTAAAGATGTCCTCGATCTCGCGGATCATCGTCGTCACCGGATGCAGGTGACCCAGCGGGTCATCAGCCCCCGGGAGCGACACGTCGATCCGCTCGGACTCCCAATCCCGTCCTTCGACCAGGAGACGTTCCTTCGCCGCGGCTGCCGCCTCCTCGAGCGCCCGACGGGCACCCTGAACGACCGGGCCGAATTCGCGCTTCTCCTCGGGCGAGAGGTCCTTAAGCCCCCTCAGGATCTCCGACAGCTCGCTCTTGCGCCCCAGAAGCCGTACCTCGGTTTCCGAACGGGACGCCTCGTCCGCCGCTTCCGAAAAAGCCCTTTTCCCTTCTTCCAGAATCTCCGAAATCCGTTCGATACGCATAGGAAAGCCATGAATCGATTTCATCGTACCATCACGCCGCCGCGCGGTCAAAACGTTTCCCTTCGAGTTCCGTCGGTGCTATACTGTCGGCGAAAGCCTCCAGAACGGGACGCTGAACACAATGGAATCCACCTGGCACCCAGGGAAAAGCATTTTTTCCGACAGCTGCTTCTTCAGGAATCCATACGCGCCCCCGCATTGGGGGCTTTTCGTTTGAATGAAAAAGCGCAGGATGTTCGTCCTACGCTTTTCTCCTTCCGTCCGTACGTCAACTTATTCGCGGTACTCGAAGCCTTCACCGCAGAAACCGGGGTGCCGAATCGACTTCGCCATTCCGAGCGAACGGTGTCCATCATCCGCGCGATTCGAACTCACACGCGATTCCGGAACGTACTCATTCACCTCGAAGCGTGCCTGTAGCCCGAGACGCACCAACACCTTCACGTTTCGACGGCCCGATTTCAAGACGATTTTCGCCACCTTCTCACGGGGATAGAGAAGAAAATGCCGTCCCGGTCTCGATTCCCTTCCTCCGTGCCCGACCATCTCCGGTACGACCGGATTCCCGTCGACATCAAGGAAATCCCGACGGCACCCGCGTCGTTTCGATTTCGGAACGACGAACGTGTCCTGCGGGATTCCCAGATTTTCCGGGACCGAGAAACGCTCCCGAAGATATCTCTCCAGCTCGCTCTCTTCCGTTTCATAGCGCCTCACCAGACGGATATTCTGCTCCAAGCTTCCCATGAGTCTCCTCCTTTGATTCGTTTTCTGATATTAAAAGACGACCACGACGGTCGTATCCCGTAATCTTACTTGTGACGCTGCCACGTCACGCAGGCGACGTAAACATATCGTGCCGAGACACTGACGATCAGAATCCGCGATCCGGAACAGGCGACCACTCACGCATAAGACCGAGCAGCTCTCCGAGTTCCGAAATGAGATGATGCGGATTACCGCGACGCAACGTCTCCCGATCGTGATATCCGGAATCGATCGCCACCGTCACCACGCCGGTCTCCCGAGCCGCCAGGATATCTCCCAGCGTATCGGACACGAACAGCACCCGGTCATCGGGTTGCCCATATCGCCCGCGGATATACCCGATACCATGCGTCTTCGAAGGATGGATATCCCCGCCGATGACTTCCACAAACATTTCCCGAAGGCCGTTATTGCGAAGGTATCCTTCAATGATCCGGGTTCCTCCGGCGCTCACGATATGAAGCCCCACGGACTCCGAAAGACTTCTCAAGACTTCCGCGACCCCGTCTTCGGTCCGTAATGCCATGAACTCCTTCGCGACATACTCCCGATACGAGACCCAGTCGGCCCCATGTAGTTTTTCCGGAACGCACCGATAGAAGTTCCCGTTCTGCATGTCGCGGTACTCCTGTTCCGTCAGTTCGATTCCGAAAAATTTCCTGACGCGCTCAAGATGAAACCGGAAGGTGTCGTGTATGACACCGTCGAAACCGAATATCACCGCTCCAGCCATGATTCTCTCCTGTTAAGGTTCCGAAAAGCATTCCGGAGCGTACACCGTACCATGACACGCGTCAACCCCGATCGCAACGAACACGAGAGAGAAGCATACCGAACTCACCGGATACGTTTCCAGGCGAGCAGGACGAAAAAGACGAGGAGGTTCACGAGGACGACGGTACCGCCAGCCGGGATATCGGCCAGGAAGGAGACGGTGATGCCGACGAGTACGGAAAGCACCGCGATGCAGGAGGAGAGCAGGAGCGCGCCGCGGAACCCGCGCGCGACCTGGAGCGCGGATACGGCCGGCAGGACGAGCAGTGCGGACACGAGCATCACGCCGACCACCTTGACCGCGAGCACGACCGATACGGCCGTCAGGGTCGCGAGAAGGATGTTGACGGCTCCGGTCCGTATGCCGGATACGGTCGCGTATTCCTCGTCGAACGCGACCGAGAACAGATCGTGATACAGGAACGCGATCACCGCGAGCACGACGGCCGAAAGCAGGACCGACAGATACGTCTCAACCGGGCTCACCGCGAGGATGTTCCCGAACAGGTAACTCATGAGGTCGACATTGAAGCCTCCCGCAAGGCTCGCCAGCACGACGCCGAGCGCGATGCCGGAAGACGAGACGATCGCGATCGCCGCGTCGCCGTACAGTCGCGCGCGCCGCGACAGGACCAGGATGAGCGAGGATGCCGCCACCGAAATCGGCAACGCTACCCAGAGAGGCTCGAGCCCCAGAAACAATCCGAGCGCGATCCCTCCGAAGCTAACGTGAGAGAGACCGTCGCCGATGAGCGAGAAGCGGCGCAACACGAGGAACAGCCCGAGCATCGCGCAGAGGACCGCGATGAACGATCCCGCCAGGTATGCGCGCTGGATGAAGGCGAATCCGAGGAAGTCGGCGAATCCCATACGCTTCAGGTCGTGTGCTGATGACAGATCACGTGCTGGTCGAAATATCCGAACTTCCCCTCCATGGACTTCGACCGACAGAACTCGTCGAACCCCCCGAAAAAGACGACCGATTTGTCGAGATAGAGGAGCGTTCCACCCTGTTCACCGGCATGCGGAATATCGTGCGTGATCATGACGACCGTCTTCCCTTCCTCGGACCGGAGTCGGGTAAGCAGGGCGTAGAACCTCGCCCGCGCCTCGGGATCGAGCGCGGTCACGGGTTCGTCGAGCACCAGAAGCTCTGGATCGGACACGAGCGCCCGAGCCAGGAAGACCCGCTGCTGCTGACCGCCGGACAGGCTCCCGATCGGCGAATGCTCCAGGTCGAGCGCATCCACCGAGCGGAGCGCCTCGCGGATACGCTCGCGGTCGGCCCCGTCCAACCGCTTCGGCAGACGCTTTCCCGAAAGAAGACCCAGCCCGACCACCTCGCCCGACGTCGCCGGAAAGAGCGGATTGAACGTATTGACCCGCTGCGGCAGATAGCCGACCTTCCGATGATCGCGGAACGCGCTTCGTGGCGTTCCGAACAGTTCGATATCTCCTTCGTACCCGTCGAGAAGGCCGAGGACGAGCTTCATGAGCGTCGTCTTGCCGGCACCGTTCGGACCGGCGAGTGCCACGAAGTCGCCGCGACGTACACGGAACGACACGTCGGAGAGGGTTTCCGACGCGCCGTAGCGGAACGAGAGATGATCGACCGACAGGATGACGTCGTTCATTCGCATGAGAGTCCTTGCCGTAAAGTATCGAGGTTCCGCCGCATGATGTCAAAGAAGGATACGCTGTGTTCAGCCTCGTCACGCGTCAGGTTATGCGCCGCGTCGAGCTCGAACACCGTAGCGCCCGTTTCCGCGGCGATCGTCTCGGCGATCTTCGGGCTCGAAAGCTCCTCCGCGAAGACCGCGGACAAGCGTTCGCGCCTCACCTGTCCGACAAGCCGCGCAAGATCCTTCGCCGTCGGCTCCGCGTCGGGAGAAAAGCCCTGCGCCGCCTCGTATGAGAGCCCGTACCGCGCCGCAAGGTATCCGAACGCGTAATGCCCCCCGTAGACGATCGTCCGAGACTTACAGACGGCGAGACCGTCACGATAAGCCCGATCGAGATCGGACAGACCCGAGACGTATTTCTCTGCCCGATCGGCATACGCGGCGGCATGCGAAGGATCAGCTTCGGAGAGCGCCGCGGCGACATGCCGAACCATGACAGCGGCATTGTCGAAGTCGAGCCAGATATGAGGATCCAGCCCGCCGTGGTCATGATGATGCCCCTCTTCTTCCTCAAGGTCCGCATCGGCGTCATCCTCTTGGTCCATACCCTCTTCCCCTTCATGTCCGTGCTCGTCCCCGTCCGATCCGACTCGCATCGCGATCCCCTCACTCGCATCCACCGCAAGCAGATCCCGCCGCCCCGTCCCCGAAAGAACGTCCTTCGCCCACGGCTCCATGGCGTCTCCGGTATAGACGAAGACATCCGCCTCTCCGATCCGGACGATGTCCGCCGGCGTCGGTTCGAATGAATGCGGTTCGATACCCGGAGGCAAGAGCAGCGAGACGTCCGCATCGTCCCCACCGACGAATCGTGCCATATCGTAGAGCGGGAATAACGTCGTCACGACCACCGGACGATCGATGCCGATATCGGTCGGCGCTTCCGTCCGGCGATTCAAAATCCAGAACGCGAATCCCATAAATACGAGGCCGATAAGGATCACAAAGACTCTCTTCTCCCACAGGTCCTTCTGTTTCATATGCGTATCATTTTATCCGAACATTTATAAGAATTTTTTGTCCTTATCGACATCGCTCGCAGTATCCGTAGAACTCGAGCTCGTGACCGAGTACCCGGAACCGCTCGTCGCGCAGGATACGTTCCTCCTCGCGATGCAGGTGATCGTCGAACGGGACCGAACGCACCTCGCGGCATCCGAGACATACGAGATGATGACGATGTCCGCGGACCAGTTCATAGATCCGGCCACGCTTCGCGATACCGGATTCCGACACGATGCCGGCGCCGATCAAAAAGCGCAGCTCACGATACAGCGTCGTCCGGTCCGGCTCGCATCCCCGTTTCGAGAGTGCCTCACGGACGCCGATGAGCGCCTGCGGCCCATCGGAACCGAGAAACGATTCCAAAACCGCCCTGCGGGTTTTTGTCATCCGACCACCGGCAGCCCGAACCCGTTGTTCCAATTCACGAATATCCATGTTTCCATGGTAACCCCATATTCAAAATACTGCAACAATGTTGCAGTATCTGAAACACACCGACACCCGAGTACGAGATGAATCAAGAAGAATCGCGGCGGGAAAACGGAAGCCCGAAGTCCCGGTGTGCCATGACGATCCCTGGAACAAGCGGGAGCCAGAGTGTCAACCCTCGGAAAATCAGTACCCCGGTAAGCGCTCCCTCGAATGGGACGCCGAGACCGATAAGTGTCGTCGTCACGGCGAACTCGAAGGTCCCGATGCCGCCCGGAACGAATGACACGGTTCCCGCGACCGCACCGACGACGAACGCGGCGAGAGCGGTACCGAAGGCCGTATGGACTCCGACCGCATGAAGCGTCGCCCACAAGGTCGCCCCGTCGAGCACGAAGACGATCGCCTGGAACAGCACCGAGAAAGAGATATTCCTCCCCGCGAGCACGTTATCCGACGTCATTCTCGATACTGCCGAGAGAAGGCGTGCCGGAAACGATCGTCTGGTAAGCCATGCCGGCAACATATCGAGAAGATCGCGACGACGCAGGAGGACGACTGCGAGCGTCGGAACCGTGACCGAGATAATCGCGAAGACCCCGAGCGCGGCGAGCACTACCGACGTAACGTCGTGATGAAACGAAAGTATCGCCAGCGCGACGGCGGTGGCGACCGCATACGCGATATGGAACGAAATGATATCGAGGAACACCGCTTCGAGAGCGACCGCCGAGGAGACGCCTGCCCTGCGAAGCGCCTGCAACACGCCGACGTGTCCGGCGACTCCGGCACTCGGCAGAAGCTGATCGACCGTCAGTTTCTCGACGGAAAGTCGCACCAGGAACCGGGCTGAAAATCTCTTTCCGACGGCACGCGTCGCGATATTCCATACCTGACCATTGGCCGCGTACGTCAGTACCTGCGCCGCCACCGCAACGGACAGCCACCAGGGTTCGGCTTCACTGGCAAGCTCCGCGAAACGGCGCAATTGCCCGAATCTCAGGAAAACGGCGGCAGAAAGTGTCGCGATAACCAGGAATCCCGCCAAAAACGGCCGCAACGGCAGGGAAGACAATCCCGAAATACCGTCATCCTCATTGCCGACCCGGCCGCCGACCGGCCGTTCCGTTTCATTCATATGACCTCATGGTACCACGCCTCTCGCCATCCGCTCCGCTTGCCTTTTTCACGATGACATGACTCAATGAAATCGGCTCATTCCACAACATGAAAACATCGATAACCATGAGTAACAGCTCCGACCATCAGGACACCGTCGTTCCTTCCTTGGCAGATACGCTGGGAAGCGCCGTCCGCGCGGGCATCGAGACGATACGCACACTCGCGCTGATTGCCATAATCGTTACCGATCCCTTTTGCGACCAAATCTCACGCGACTTGTCGGACGGGAATACGGAATAGGCATCTGCCGCATGGCACGAAAGAAAAAGCCGTCGAACCCGACGGCTTTTCTCCTACCCCGATACGGAGACGGACATCTCAGCTGCGAATCGTCCCACCGATTACGGCGAGCAGTTCTCCGCGACCTTCGCCGGTCTCGGCTGAATAGCGGATGACCGTACTGTCCGGATATTCCTTCATCGCCTGTCGGATATGGTTCGTCACATCGTTCCGACGTCCCTTGTCACTCTTGTTCCCGAGCAGCAGAACGAGGCGCCCGGCATCCCGCAGGACGGAGACCGTCTCCCGGTCGGAATCCTGCAGTCCGAGCGCCGCATCGAACACGACGACCGCGAGCCGGATCGGAACCTCCTGCGCTCCGGCAAACCAGGAGAGCCGTCTTGCAATCCGCTCCATGTCCGTCTTGGACAGTCGGGCATACCCGTATCCCGGCGTATCCGCCAGATACCATTTTCCGTCGACATCGAAATAATTCACCTCGGTGGTTCGTCCGGGTCGCGAACTCGACCTTGCCAACCCCTTCCGCCTGACAAGCGCGTTGATCGCGCTCGATTTTCCCACGTTCGAACGACCGAAAAACGCCACCGTCGGCCTCATCGGCTCCGGCAGCCCCTCCGATCCCGTCACGCCTCTCACGAACCGAACTTCACGGATCTCCATAGGTCTCCTTACGTTGATTCCTGTATAACACAGCCTTCCGGCCCGGTAAACCGCCGATTGACAGGAGGGGCGGATAGAATCTATCATTCTTCCCGTTACGCAGACAGCCTCGGTTTCAGGAACCTTAAAAAATACACCGTCATGAACGATCATTATTCCCGTCGCCTCGCGGCTTTCCTGACCGCACTGCGGCGGTCCGGCATTCCCGCGTCGCCCGATTCGGTCAATGGGTACTCGCTCCGATACCCCGCAAACGGTCCACCCGAAGCATTCGGGTTCTACTACCCGTTCCGGAACATCGGCGCCTGTACGATCGCGCTCATCCACCTTATCCCGAGCAAAGGAATCCGGATCGACTTTCATTCCTTCGCGGACCGGGAACTCTCGCCGACTCCGGCAGCCGACACCATCGTCCGAGCCCTCGGAGACCTGATCTGCTCCGCCCTTGCATGCGTGCGGGATATGCTCGAACGACTGAGAGCAATCATCATACCGAACCCTTTTCCCATAACCCAAACACCCTACCCATGATCGTACAATCGAATCTCAGATTCCCCGACGAACACATCTTCAGACCAGGACCGATCGAAGATATGATGAACCTGCTCCTGCTCCCGATACGGGCGACTATCATCGTTCTCGAAGGGGTAAACCGTTTCATATCCTTCGACAAGGACCGCGACTCCAAAAAAAGGAATCGTACGGATAGTTACGATGATATTCTCTGAAAATCGGCTGTCCGACCAAGCAAGTCATCAAAAAAGCCGCCATTCCCCGCACGCAACGCGTGTTGACCGGAGTGGCGGCTTTTCCCTCTTCCCGGAAATCAGCTTCCACAGTTCGCGTCCGACGATGCGGCTGCGGTCCCCTCGCCGAACCCCGGCGCGGGCGTATCGGACGAGAGCGCGGTCGCGCACGCATCCGGCGCCTCGTCGAACGCGGAGCAGATCGTCTTGAGCAGGGACGCCGAATCGCGCGACGACGACGCCGTAACGCCGTTTATGACGAGCGTCGGCGAACCCTCCACGCCGAATTTCTCGTTGTCGTCCTTATCGATGCCGAATGTCGGGAATTGACCCTGATACGTGGACTTGTCCTGATAGTCCTTCGACACGGAAAATTCCGTATCAGCCGCCTTCGCGCATGCCGCGTTCTTCGCGGCGTCGACACCGGCCGCCTTAAGGCAGGTCGCCTCGGTTCCCTGTCCCTTCTTCAGGAAACAGGAAAGGTATGCGGGCAGCTTCGCCGGCTCGTCCCTTCGGATACAGTACTGGCGCAGGTTCTCGTCGAGCTCCTTCTTGTCATGCATGGCGTACGAGACGAATTCGAGCGTGAATCCGATCTTGTCGCCCAGCGCAGAGAGGACCGGCAGGATCCCCTTCTCGATCTGGGTCCCATACGGGCAATAGCTCATCACGAACAGTCTGACATCCGGCTTATCCGACTTGGGTATCTCCTGCTCCTGATCCTGCGTCTTCGAAACGGCCGGCTTCAATCCGGTATCGACTCCGTTCGGAAAGAACTTCGCCCCGTCGAGCGAGAGGTACATCGGATATTCCTTCCCCTGAATCGTCACCGAGGCCTGGTACAGTCCGGCGGACTCGACGACATCCTTGACCTCGACGTCGACGCTCTCCGGCACGCCGAACTGACCATGAAGCGTCTCCGCGATCTTTGTCTTGGCCGCCTCCGCGCCGATAACGCTCTTTCCCGGGGTCACCCGGAAATATCCGGTCCGGACCGCGACCGCCGAGGCGATACCGGCGACAATGACCATCGCAAGCACGCCGATAATGATCCCCTTCTTCACATGGTTTCTTTTACGACATTACGGGACCAGTATAGCAGATCAGGACAAGACTGTCCCGGATACCGGAAAACGCCGACTTGACCTGAGTTACGGACGGGGTTACCGTATGAAATCCGGAATACCGGAAGATTCCCTTAACAGCAACCAACCGAAGGAAACCAAACCATGTCCATACCGCACTTTCTCTTCTCCGATCTCATGAAGACGGCCTTTATGACGGCGCTGTGTCGACAGTACGGCAAAAAAACGCTCGAAGCGGCCGATGATATCGTCGTCGAACCGAATCCGGACAGGAAGAAACGCTACATCTGTTCCTCACAAAGCGCGCTCGTCGTCGGAAAGATCTCGATCGTCGGATCCCGCCTGGCCGTTTCCCTGTTCACCCTATCTCGGAAGAAGCCGGGCAAAGCGGTCCGCATCGTGACGTATCGGTTCGACGATACCGATATCCCAGCCCTATCCATGCACCTCGCGACGATCCGCGTCCTCGGAACGCTCACCGGCATCCTGTTCTTTCCGTTCGAGATGACCGTGCGCGCCACCGAACTCTTCGATGACGTAATCGCCCTATCCTGCATGGTGCCAGATGTCGCGACTGACACGGCTTCCCTCGTGGTGGATACGCTCTTCAGCGGCATCCCGATACCGGAACCGCTCGACGGAATCCTTTCGTCCGCCGCAGAATCGCTAAGCGGCCTGTCCGAAGCCTTCGTACCGGAGTGGATCCGGAACGCCGTTGCCGAAGCCTTCGAGCCGCTCCTGGCCGCATCCGGCCTCGATCGGATCGTGGCACTCTGATCCCGCAAGGGTTCCATGAACAACGCCCCACAAAGAAAACTTTCGGGGCGTTATCGTTTTCCGGAGTCGTCCTGACGTTTAGACCGCCTCGGGAACGACATCGGCCGGAGCGCCATCCCCATCGATGACTCCGCTTTCCGGAAGACTCCCTTCCGCCTCCTCTCCGTCCTTCGTCTGTTCGCCGGCTTCAATCGTCTCCTTCTCGTCCGCCTTACGAAGATCGTCGTAGAACTTGGCGGCACTGACCTGCATATACGGCATGAGCCACAAGAATCCGATGCCGGCCGTCAGAAGCGCAAGAATGATCCACCCGATGAAACGGAACATGAGCCCGACATACTTCCAGCCGTAACCACGCATCAGCTCCTTGCTGCGCCGCATCGCCTCGGATGCGCGCACCGAAGGGTCGTCCGCGATCACGAAGTAGGTCATCGAATACGCGATAGCCGCGACGATTCCGGGAATGACAAGCAGGAGCGACCAGAGGAACACGAACAGCACGATGAGCCAGTATGCCGAAAGGTACGTCGTATACCGCCTGAATCCGTCGAAGAGCCGTTCGAACGCGGGAGTCTCGCCGCGCGAAGCGGACAGGAAGAAGATCGTCAGTCCGCCGACAAGCGGACCCGAAATGAAAAGCAATACGAACGGACCGACGCCTTTCGCGCTCTGAAGCAGCATGACTATCCCGAGATAGGCCGCGGTCACGCCGACCGCCATACCCCACTTCCCCCGAAGAGCCTCGCGTGCCGACCGCATAAGATCCGCATTCGCCGTACGCATACCCGTTTCCTTATCTGTTTAGACCCTCCGTATGGCATCAGTATACACCCGTCCAAACCGGTCCGCTACGACCGATCCTCCACTCGTCCCCCGCCACGATCGCCTTCACGCGGTCTCAACCATCCCTTCGGAGAAGCCCCTGTGCCTCAAGCAGCAGAAACGGATAGCCGGAAATATCACGGGAGACCGTACCGACCCCGATCTCATCGAGGAACGCAAGCATCCCGTCGGCCACCGACTTCGTATCGACCGATTCCGCATCCGCTCCCTTGTATTCGATCTCCACGAACGCCCCGAGACCCTCGACCGTGTCGAGCGCGACCTCGTAATCACGATAGGCGTATGCGCGACGGACCTTGTCGACGGTCACGACCGGACGGATATCGAGAGCCGTCAGTATGTTCCGAAGCGCATCCGCATCGGAAATACCGCTTTCATGTTCCTCACAATGATCGGACGTCCCGTCCGGCCCGTACTGCCAATCCTTGTAGTTGATCGACGCCTTTCCGTCTTCCGTCCGGATACGCAGCCACTCCCGTATCGGACGCTCCGCAAGAAAGTCACGGAATACCGGAACGAAATACTCGTCCATTTGCCGCGACTCGTACCAGAACTCTCCCTCCCGCTCGAGCAGTTCCGTCAGAGGCGCCGCGTTTTCGACCCGCACCTTGATCTCGATTTCCCTTGACATAGGCTTCCGTTACGGCTGATGCGGGCATTGTAGCACGCTCCCCCTTTTCCGCCGACCACCTCCGTTTCCGATACTTGCCCGTCCGGCACCACTTGACCAGACCGCATATCCGTATAGAATTGAGCCGAACCCGAACCTTAACTCCACGAAAACGCTCACGCACAACCGGAATTCGCCATGAAAAACACACTCTTCCTGTCTCTCCTCCTTCTGCTTGTTCCTTTCCCGAGCCGAGACGCCCGAGCCGCATCCGAAATTCCCGACACGTTATCCGCTCACGCGGCGCTCGACTCGACAGCGGCCCGCATCCCCGACCGGATCAGTCTATCGCTGGCCAGAAAACGGTACGTATTCGACGAGGCAAAGGCGTTCTCGAAATCGGAACGGACGCGTCTGCAATCGGAATGCCGGCATTTCCACGAACAGACCGGTATGCCGATCGTCGTATTCGCTTCGCCGTCCCTTCCGGACGAATCGACGCTTGCAAAAGCAAGCGCCGGCCACACTCATATCGTCCTTCTCTTTCCGGAAACGGACGCCCATGGAAGAAAAACGTGGTTTGGCAGGCTTGTCATCGTCCAGACCGTCCGCGACAACGGAATCGCGGACCTCGTTATAAAAAGTTTCCGCGTCAAGCCGGGCTCAAGCGCAGCCGAGGGCGCGCTCGCGGCGCTAGCAACCGCGACGAACGCGTGGCACATGACGCAGGAGATGAATAAACGCTGAGCGTTATCGCGAACCGAACAAACGGAGACAGGTCGAACCGACCGTCTCCGTTTTCAATTCATAACGTATCGTCACATCCCCCATCGCCGCACAAATAGCGCCGCACGTCCGCGGGATTTATCGGAAAGTTCGCATACGATTTCCCTCTTCCCGCCGAACCCGCGAACGGAACCCGACATCGACAGGAATACAGAGGACGCCCATGATAGGCTGGCTTCGCTTTCCGAACCGATGTAAAATAGGCGGGTCATAATCGGATATCGCACCTACTATGAATTCCTTCACCCGACTCGCCCTCGTATTCCTGTCGGCGATAACCATCATCATCGCCGACGCGATGATCAAGCGGATCAGCGCCGGTCGGAGCATCGTCGCCGTCATGACCGACCCCCTGATGGCGGCTATCTGCGGTCTTTATTTCGTCCAGATCCTCTTCGCGGTCCTCATCTTCATCTTCGAAGGAGAGCTCGCGATCTACACCAATCTCTTCATCGTCTTCTACGGCCTCTCCGGACTCGCGGTCGGATACGTCCTCTTCCACGAGACCGTCACGCTCACCCAGGGCGCCGGAATCCTGTTCGGCATCGTGGGAGCCGTCCTCATGAGTCTCTGAATCGCCCCTTCCTTCAACGAAGCACGGCGCGCCGGTCGGCTTTTTTACATGACCCGAAAAACGCCCCCCCCTTCGGAATCCCCTCTCACGCGTACTACCATATAATATTATATGGTAGCATCGGTCGGTATTCTTTATACTTTCAAACGAAACGTGTAACATAATAATGCGGTCGTCGGATTATGTCGCGCGGCTTTTGAAAGGAGCTCGTCCGCCTTGTCCAACAGACATGGACAGTCCGACGACTTTGACACTCCGCTCGGTCAATAACGTATCGGCGCGAACCGAAAAAGGCGCCGGCCCCTTTTCCTGACTCCAGGCCGGATGAGCGCCGTATCACGATATATTGACATCACATAGAATGCATGCTATATTAATGTGTTTTGAAGCTTAACAGTTTGCAAACCAGGGCAATAGCCCGCTTCGGAGACATCATGGACAGACCTACCGTTACGCTCGCTATCTGCCTCGCGTTATCATGCACGGCAGCACAACCTACCTCGCAGCAGGTACTCGCTGCCACGGTCATGAAGACATCGCCGGCAGTATCGATAAGATTCTACGACATCGAAAGGGTGCGCCCGGTCCAGCTTTCGCCGATGATTTCGGCTACGGCGTCCTGGCCGATGGGAACGGAAAGACAAACCGCGATAAAAACGGCGAGGCTTCGCATCCAGGAGGAGTTTAGGAAACTCCCTCTCTACGCCAAAGGATACCGCATCGAGAGTATCCAGGCTGATGACGGATTTCCCGATTTCCCGTCACAGCGGTTCTACGTCATCCTCCAGTTGACCGGGCCCGGGATCCATTGACTCTCCCATCCGAATTTATCAAAGCCGCACGGCAACGTGTGGCTTTGTAATTTTTTAGCGGTACCGAACCGCGTTCGTCGCAGTCTGTCATGATCGAAACCAAATCCACCCTCAACCACCGCGCGCTTCAGCACGTAGAATCCCCGACGACTAGGTTCGTATAGCTGGTAATTTATATCTTCATTGCCGTGGTAATTTACACGGATACCCGCCAGATTCTCATCCTCTTCAGATTTTGATGTTGCATGGGAAAAGAACGAGATTCTCACAAAAAGGACTCGTATTACGGGTCCTTATTAATATTTTCTCGTTTCTTCTCGAGTGCTCGGAAGCGTCATCACGAAGCAAAAAATCCCCGCTTTCTTCGGCCTCGTATTACGGCGCGGATCCGAATGACTTCAAAGCGAATTCAAAGCACCATGGATATCCGCCGCGAGGTCCCCGATATCCTCCTCCCGTATCGAGGTGATCTCGGACCAGCGTGGCGTTTCGGACTCGAGATCGTCCACAAGGTCGTCGCCTTTGAGTTTTTCCGAACGCACAGCGCATCGGAAAAAGAAAAGAAACGCGTGATAGGCCTCGTCGAGCGGGTCATAGTAGAAGAAGTTCTCCCGACAGAGGACCAGTTCCCCGATCTCGACCTCGAGCCCCGTTTCCTCGCGGATCTCCCTCCTCAGGGCGTCTTCCATCCTTTCCCCGACTTCCACGCCGCCGCCCGGAAACCACAGCTTGCCGTTCCCCTTGTTCCGCATCGTGACGACGCGGCCTCCGCTGACGATGAATCCGTAGACGCTCGGCCGGAAGAAGAACTTGTCACGCGGAACCGGGACGATTTCCCCGCGACTGTTCTTACAGGATATCTGATTCATAGGAATGACCATTCACGCTATTTATATCAGATGGGGTTTGACGGCAACCCCGCTTCATAACTGGCGTTCATGCGTCCAAGGATATACTCGCGCACCGGGAAAAATGCTTCATGCCTGTTTCGATTTCGTCCGTTCCCCTACTGACCACGGGTGCAAATCTTCGTAGATGGCATCCTGATAATTATGGGGCTTGAGACGAAGAATCGCTTCGGCTATCGGCATGCAGTGCCGCTCGATCTCGCCGGTGTTTCCGGTTTTTGTATAGTGTTCGAAACTGTCTATCGTATCCGCCGTCTTGACGATCAGCGCGTCCTCGCCCACTTCAGCGCATCGTCGGACCATATCGTCTATCCGCTCACGTGAATCCTCTATGGTTCGGTCCTTCGAATTCGCTTGTACGATACGGAGCACGTCCTCTCCGAATCCGTCTCGCAGCGCCTCCTCGGACATATCCGACCATTCCAAGGCATCATGCAGCAATCCCGCGAGTACGATATTCCGTGAATACCCCTTCCCATACAGGAATACGCCGACCCGGATATCGTGAAACAGGATCGGCTTCCGCGACCCCTCTTCCGATACCGGCATACGCTCTGCCAGTGCCCGTACCGCCCGCTCGAATTCGACATCTATCGAGGCATTCATAGTATTCGAATTTATAACTCAACCTTCTTTAAAGTGTCACGCCGAGGAACCAAAGGGTGAAGTCGAGCATCTTGGTGTCGGAGAGCTTCCCGACATTCATGCATCCGGGAATATCAGCGGGTTTCCGCATCGCACCAAACTCCATATATCCTGCTTCGTACATGTTTAATGCAAATGAGATGTATCGACTACCAATTTGCGATTCATTCTTCGAACAATTTTTAGATAGACCGTATGGCGCTAATTCCTTCCGAAATAAACTCATCTATCAATAGTATTATTATATACCATCTCATCAAGGGGAAGGTTTGCTTGAAAAAAGCAGGAGCACCGTTTGGAACTCCTGCATTTCATGTAGAAACGAATAATCGAACGGAGGTCGTTGTTTACCTGGACGCGTCCACGCTTACGCGACCAAGCGCCTGCAAGACCTCGTTATCACGGGTATCTTCGAAAGAATCGTAGAACATGCCGGTAGGAAAGTAATCACTTCTTGATCGGCGGCACGATACTACCCTGTGCCCGTTGATAATATCGGGAAACCAATTCAAAATGGCCGGAATACCGATGACGATCTGCGATGCTCCGGCATACTCCATCGCATTAATTGCGGCGATAATCGAGCGTCCCGTCACGGCACCATCGTCGATGAGCATCACCCGCTTTCCGATAACATCCTCGGGAATCATTCCGCCGAATATGGCGTGCTGGGAGGCGACGTTTTTGCGGCAATTTAGCACGATTGGATTTGCCAGAGACGCATCTTCCGCATCCCGAAAGAATGTTTCCGGTTCGAACGCACCGGTTTTCCATACCGTAGCGGTGCCGAAGCCAGTCAGAAATACGGCAACTTCACCGCCCTCAATTTCCTGCGACGGAATCCGGCAATCGTCGACTGAGAAGGAATACAACGGCACATCAAGGAGACTCGCTACCTCTTTCGCGACGACGATTCCTCCACGAGCGAGTCCTACGACAATCGTATTTGTCGTCTCGGACGCTTCTCCGGCGGCGACAATACTGCTTGCCAATTGTCGCCCAGCATCAGTGCGGTTTTCGAAAATCATGGATATGTTGGTTTTGTTAGAAAAATGTTTAAGGCGTCGACCGTTCGTCGACGCCTTGTTGAGACTTGATCCTACCGAGGCCGCGCAGGATTATCAGCAGTAGGAGTATCAGCAGTAGGAGACGTGCTCTGACGCGGCATGATTCCTGAGATCATCGAGGTCGATGCCGAAGTCGGCGGAGAGATTTTCGGCGCCCGCCGCAAGCGAGGAGTCGGCGATGACGATGGCGAGCAGCTGAATGCCAGGCATCTTGTGCGGCTCGGCATTCCCGCCCAGCAGCTTTGCCTTGATGATCTTGTCGGCGTGCATGATAGCTTCTTCCATGATGTCAGCCTCTTCCATTTGCGCCTCTTTGATGGCGTCGCGCATGCCGCAGTGATTGATCGCATGACCCATAGTATCCCCCGTTGTTTTGTGGTGATTATTGTTGTTGTAGTATACGATCGTCACCAGATGATCGCATTCCTCATGAGCAGATTTTTCTCATCAGTCCTGGGGAATGCAATCATCGGCGTGCGCAGGCGGTGCCATACATCGAATCGGAAAGTTATTAAATGACTGAACATATTAGCAAATATAAACGACTCTGTCAAGAATTATATTTATATAGTCGATAATTAGGCTTATTTTTAACGTTTTTCTTAAACTTGGCCAAAGTTATGACTATTTCCAACGGGTATAAATACAGTATCGCAACGGCCTTATAGATCAAAAATCGTGGTACCATCGCGCCCAATGACCAGAGAGCAAAGTCAAGCATCTTGGTGCCGAAAAACCTCTCGACGTTCATGTACTAAAAATATCATCGTGAATCGGAAAAGGTACCTGACCCCTTTTCTGGCTCATCAAATCAACTGGCGCGTACCGGCATAAACACATCGGGTCTTTTCTAGCTTGAGCCAGAAAAGAGGTCAGGCGCCATTTGAGAGTCTTCCCCTCCTCCGAAGAAGGTCAATTCCAGACCGAGAGCAGAAGCCATTCGTATGATCTACTCGTTTTCTCCGAACGGCGTCCCGCGATTCACATTTTCGAACCGTGTCTATCAGTTTTCACTTGAAAAAAAATACCTAATCCACTTTCTAACTTGTTTGCTGGCACTTAAAATCGTTCTTTATCATATATTCCGATCCATCGCCATCCTTTTCTATATGCTTATCTGGATTGCGAAAAATGTCGATCATCGTTCTAATGAACCTCTCTTTCACTTCCTTGTGGATCTCGATCATTCTACGGACTTGAGCTTCATCCAAGGCGTCCATTATTTTATCGTCAATTCCGAATATTTCTTTTCCATAATCCTCCGAAAGGGCAAAATTCATTCCCTTTTCCACTTTCCTTGCAATTTGATAGACGTATGTTTTCAAGCGGTCGTCTTCTTCGATCAATTTCGAAAGGACGATATCCCTGAAAGAAAACGTGTAGACATCCCCTTCGCCAAGGATTTTTTCCGCCCGCGTCACGTCTTCCGTCGACAACTTCCCTTTCGTCGTATCAGACAGCAGCCCCGACCCCAATGGAGCCGAAAAATACATCCCCCCATATTTTGCCGAAAAATCTTCGCCGAAGAGATCTTTAACTATCTCACGATTAATCAAATAGTATGCCTTATTAGGGGGGAGCAGTTTTTTGGAAAACAAATCCCTCCCTTCTCCTGCACCATCACTCCCTTTGCGGTCGTGATCGAGCATCTTCGACAAAGAGTCCTTATCCAGCACCTCCTGATCGACAATCTCATACAACAGTCGACCGGTCCTGCCATTGCCGTCGGAAAACGGATGAATCGCCTGAATACTATAGTAGAGTAACGTCGCTCTATCTTCATTGTCGCGCAAATTTTTCAAGGCATCAAAGGCTTCTTTCATCAGCGTATCCTTTTGTTCCGGATATGGAGGCAGATATGCCACGCCTTGAATACCGTAGGAAAGTTCAGTATTTGCTCCGTCGATACCCCTCCTATTTGTCGGCAATTCCCTGATGATTCCGTTGAGTCTTGAAACGAAATTCTTAAAATCGTCATATGACACATCGAAGATCCATTCGTCGAACTTTTCCTCCGAGCGCTTCATTTCAGAGAATCCGGATTTTTCTAAAAAATTGAAGACCATTTCTCCGGTATTCATCCTTTCCGCATTCCCTTGCATCATTTCCAACGACATAGGCTTGTCTTAATCCGGACGAAACGAACGCGAATCAAAAAAGTGCCTTACGACTATTCTGGCTCCGATTTTTCCAAAAACTGCACCAAGAGACGGAGCCGGACATCTTGGCATCGGAACACTTCGCGGCGTTCGACTCTCTATGACGATAGAGCTCTTGCGATACGAGCCGCTTTTCCCACGGCGGTTCGGAAGTTGTCGTTAAGCCAATGGATGTCGGCAAGGCTGTCGGATCCGACCCACCGCGCCTCCGCGTGTTCGTCGCTCATGTGAATAGTATCCTCTTCAACGGCGCGGCAGAGATAGAATACGGTATATTTCGGAGGATCCTCGATGCCCCAGCGGGCCGCATGAACCGGCGTGACGATATCGATATCGAGGCCGGTTTCCTCCTTTACTTCGCGTCGAAGCCCCTCTTCCGGTTCGTCTTCCGCTTCGAGCCTTCCACCGGGAAGCATCCACATCTCCGTCGTGAATTCCTCGTTCAGCGGCAACCGAAGGATCAGTAACTCGCCCCGTTCGTTCATGATGACTCCGTATTCCCCGACATTACACGTCAATCTCGACATACTGCTTTTCGATTTCCATATCAGATCGCAAACGATGAATTTATTATACCTCACATGATCGCGCCGAGGGACCACAGGGCAAAATCGAGCATCTTGGTGTCGGAGAACTTCTCGACGTTCATGTGTCCGGGAATATCATTTCGTACAAAAAATTGCCTAGCCTTTTTCGACTTCACATAAAAACCCGTCACGGCTTATCGCCATGACGGGAACCGATTTCTTGTCCAAGAAAACTACCGAATCAGAATCCTCGCAGGAAGGCTTCGTAAAACACCTGTTTAAGCCCCTCCGTCAGGATCTTCCGCCTGGAAACCCTGCAGCCGGACATCACGATATGCGGATCGGTAGGATCTCCGCCGAAGCGCTCGGAAAATACCGACCCGACGGTCGTTGTCCCGAAGCCGCGCTCCTCGGCTTCCGCGACGCATGCGTCGGGAAATCGCATCCCTTCGGATATCGAAACGTATTCTCTCCCGTCCGGCAACAGCAGAACGATGATAGCGACATCGATTGGAAATCGCCTGCCGTCAGCTCCCCCGAATCGGACGATTCCGTTCTCGATACCTATTCCGATGACGTCAGACCCGGTCGCCGCAGCCCCCTTCGCCCGGTTCGATGCGCCACGATAGATTTCCTCCAGGCCTTCCGGCTGCGCGTTTACCAATGACGGGATATCCTTGCCCGACACGTCAGCCAGTATCCCCATACTGACGCAGACCGCCGAAACCGGACCGACCTTGTGTTCGCTTTCCGAGCCGACAACGATATGTTTTCGTTGCATATTTCGTTTCTCCTGTTAAGTTTCGAAAATCATCTCTGTTTTGTAGCAGAGACGTTACGAAACGTCAAGATTCCACAAGGTTTCGACGTCTTCGGTCATCCGACCGATACACGACTCCGTTCGCGCTTCCTTGCATAGGACGGGATCCGCCTGCTCCCTAGCCCATGACCGAGGACGTTCACGCCTCCGAGAATATCATCGTGAATTGAAAAGGCACCTGACTTCTTTTTCGGCTCTGGCTTATAATATACCGGCTCTGATGAGGGCATCTTCCAAGTATTCGCCCGGTTGCATGATAATTTTTTCGTTTGGTTGGTTTACGAAATCCTCGAAATCGCTCTGAATGTTCGTCTCGATTCTTTTGACAAATTCTTCATTCGCGCCTCTTTCTCTTGCCCGTTCAATATACTCCTCCTTGCACGTCGGGTCCGGATACGCCAACACAAATTCTATGCCATAGTCTCGCATTTCCGAGAAAGGCATACATGGTGCTATGAGAACAATGTCATATATTCCGTTTTTCACTTCTTTAAGAATCGCATCGTAATAATTGTTCGGCCAAGCGGGATTGATCTCCCTTTTTGTCGATTTCAGGCTTTCCTTGTTCACGACGGCCTTTTGTTCCTCAGTCAGGATATACTTGTAGTCGCCGCTCGGTAGCTCGATTATATTATTATATTTCTTCGTCAAATACGTTTTTCCCGCACAAATCCACGCGCTAATTACGAGTGTTTCCTTTTTCGTCGATCCATTTTTCATAAATGTAATAATTGGATATTGAATCTGGAACGCAACTAAAAAAGTACCTGACCCTTTTTCTTGCTTCTTATTTTACTTTTTGTAGTGTTTGTTTTTCTCTTAAGCTTTCGCCAATTTTTTTAATAATACTTAACTCAGCGGAATCGTCTAGATCTCCGGATACCATATATAATCTTGGCATCATTCCAAGAAGTAATCTCTGAAAAGTGCTTGGGGCCTGTAGCTTATCCACTTTTATGTAAACAACGTACCCGCTTCCAAAGTATATCTGGTAAAATCGTACTCCATCGATTCTAATTGGTCGTGGATCTAATAGGATTTCCCTAGCAAATTTATTTTTTTCGATGTCGAACTTCCTTATGAAAATAGTGAATGATTGATTAGAATCCTCGACGTTATTATCAATCATATCCTTTAGTACTGTTTGATATGGACCCAGCACAACATGTTGATAAAATATATTCTCAGATATATCTGCTCGAAAAAGGACGGAGCAAAAGAACATTTTTAGTTTTACAAAATCAACTTCTTGCTCAAATACCCATCCAACCGGGTAGGCTCCGCCTTCTTCAAAGATTGCTCTAAAGCTAGATTGATTTTGTAACAATATCTTTTGTCCATAATCATCAAGGGGCTTAAACTTTTCTTCGCAGGACAAACACAAAATCTCCTGATCATAGATACCTATTCTGCTCTTTTTTGTATGTTCATCCTTATTGCTTGATACAACTAAAAGATGGTCACTTTCCTTTTTTATGGCTCGGAAAAAACTCTCAGGAATTACATGAGATTTGACTAATTTTTCAAATTCTCGACTACACATCTTGCAAGTCTTCATAAATATATGAAGAGCGGAGGTATAACACCTCCGCTCTTCGTAAACCTTACTTGTCTTCCTTCTTCTCTCCCGAGTCCTCCACCTCGGCGTCCTTGGGAGCCTCGTCTTCCGACTTGGTGCCGTCGGCCGAACCATCGCCTCCTGCTTGGCTCGACGTAGCGTTCGCGGAGTCGGCGGCCGCCTTGTAGAGCTTCTCGCCGATCTTCTGCGCCGCCTGCGAGAGGTTCTCGGTCGCCTTCTTGATGGCTTCCAGGTCGTCGCCGTTCTTCACCTTGTCGAGCTCGGCAAGCGCTTCCTCGACCGGCTTCTTCTCGTCTTCGGTCAGCTTGTCGCCGGCATCCTTGAGGGCCTTCTGTGTGGTATAGGAGAGGGTGTCGGCCAGGTTGCGCGCCTCCACGAGTTCCTTCTTGCGCTTGTCCTCCTCGGCATGGAGCTCGGCATCCTTCTTCATGCGTTCGATCTCGTCCTCCTTGAGACCGGTCGAGGCCTCGATACGGATGTTCTGCGTCTTGCCGGTCGCCTTGTCCTTGGCCGTGACGGTAAGGATGCCCGAGGCGTCGATGTCGAAGGTGACCTCGACCTGCGGGATGCCGCGCGGGGCCGGAGCGATACCGTCGAGGATGAAGCGTCCGAGGGACTTGTTGTCCGAGGCCATCTCGCGCTCGCCCTGGAGCACGTGGATCTCGACGGACGGCTGATTGTCCGCCGCGGTCGAGAAGGTCTGCGACTTGGACGCGGGGATGGTCGTGTTGCGCTCGATAAGCGGGGTGCGCACGCCGCCCATGGTCTCGATGCCGAGCGTGAGCGGGGTCACGTCGAGCAGAAGGACGTCCTTGACCGATCCTTCGAGCACGCCACCCTGGATCGCCGCGCCCATCGCGACGACCTCGTCCGGGTTGACCGAGATGTTCGGCTTCTTGCCGAAGTACTTCTCGACGGTCGCGAGCACGAGCGGCATGCGGGTCATGCCGCCGACCATCACGACCTCGTCGATGTCCTTGGCGGAAAGCTTGGCGTCCGCGAGCGCCTTCTTGACCGGGACGAGGGTCGCCTCAACGAGCTCGCCCACGAGCTCCTCGAGCTTGGCGCGGGTAAGCTTCATGACGAGGTGCTTGGGCCCGTTCGCGTCCGTCGTGATGAAGGGCTGGTTGATCTCGGTATCGGCCGCGGTCGAGAGTTCGATCTTCGCCTTCTCGGCGGCCTCCTTGATGCGCTGGAGCGCCAGGGCGTCCTTGCCGAGGTCGATCCCCTCCTGCTTCTTGAACTCGTCGAGAATCCAGTGGATGATCTTCTGGTCGAAGTCGTCGCCTCCCAAGTGCGTGTCGCCGTTGGTGGACTTCACCTCGACCGTGTCCTCGGCCACCTCGAGGATGGAGATGTCGAAGGTGCCGCCGCCGAGGTCGTATACCGCGATCTTCTCGTCCTTCTTCTTGTTGAACCCGTACGCGAGCGCGGCCGCGGTCGGCTCGTTGATGATGCGGCGCACGTTGAGCCCCGCGATCTCGCCGGCCTCCATGGTCGCCTTGCGCTGGCTGTCGTCGAAGTACGCCGGAACGGTGATGACCGCCTCGGTGATCTTCTCGCCGAGCTTCTCCTCGGCATCGGCCTTGAGCTTGCCGAGAATCATCGCGGAGATCTCCTGCGGGGTGTATTCCTTGCCGCCCATCTCGACCTTGGTCCCCTCGCCCGCCTGCACGATCTTGTACGGGAGGGTCTTCAGGTCGCGCTGCACCTCCTCGTCGTTGAAATGCCGGCCGATGAGCCGCTTGATCGAGAAGAGCGTGTCGCCCGGGTTCGTGACCGCCTGACGCTTCGCGAGGAGCCCGACGAGGCGCTCGCCCGTCTTGGAGATGGCGACCATGGACGGAGTCGTCCGGTTGCCTTCCTTGTTCTCGACGATCGACGGCGTCCCGCCCTCGACGATCGCCATCGCCGAGTTGGTCGTCCCGAGGTCGATTCCCAGAATCTTGGCCATATGATTTCAGTTAACGATTTTAGTTACTGGTAGTGTTGTCATTCCGACCGAAGTCGGCTACAGGCCGATGGAGCGGAGGAATCTGCCAAGAAAGGTGCTGACACCATTTCCACTCAGATCCCTCGACTCGGAGACTCGCTCGGGATGACACGAAAATATTTACTCACGTTCTCAGTATAAATACAGAATTAGCACTCGTCAAGTTCGAGTGCTAAACTCTAATCAATAGCCGAATCAAGCCCTTTTCGAATATCAGAACAGCCGCTGTCCGTTTGGCACGTCCTTATCCGGAACCGCAAGGACGACACGTCCGTTTTCATCCGGAAATCCGAGCGTAAGCACTTCGGATACGAACGGCCCGATCTGCTTCGGCGAAAAGTTCACGACACCCATCACACGCTTCCCGACCAGCTCCTCCTTGGAATAGAGCGAGGTTATCTGTACCGACGAGCGTTTCATCCCGACCTCGGACCCGAAATCGATCGTCAGCTTGTAGGCGGGCTTCCTCGCTTCCGGAAATTCTTCGGCAGACACGATAGTTCCACTCCGGATGTCCACCTTATCGAAATCTTCGTACGTGATCATATTCGATTCGCTACTCTAGGCGACGCTCACCTTCGCCGCCGCGATCACCTTGTCCCCCATCATGTAGCCCTTGCGATGCACAGTGGTGATCTTCTGTACGTTTCCTTCCCTGACCTCCCCGTCCGTACCGATCGCCTCGTGCCGGGACGGATCGAAGTCGTCACCGACCTTCGGCTCAATGAGCGCAACGCCGTTCTGCGAGAGCACGTCCTCGAACTGCTTCGCTATGTAGCCGATACCGGTCACCCACGGGCTGTCCTTGGCCTCTTCCGGGACATGTGCGGCCGCCGCATGGAAGTTGTCGAGTACCGGTATCAAATCAAGCACGAGCCGCTCCACCTTGTACGCGCCCATCTCGGCACCCTCGGCATCGCGTCGTTTGCGGTAGTTCTCGAAATCCGCCAGGCACCGCTTCCAGCCGGACAAGGCGTCGCGATTCTCCAGATGCTCCTTCGCAAGGAGGACGGTTCGCCGCTTGTCGGCCTCGTAGCCCTTGTCTTCGAAGGTCTCCGCGGCCTCGTCGAGCGTCATCCACTCGAAGCCGTCATGTTCGGCCGGGTCGGTCTTCACCCCGGCATCGTGGGTAAAGGCGACGAAGCGGAGGGCTTGGAGCGCGTCGCCCTCATCACTCGTGAGATGGCGGAAGAACGGAAGCGGCACAATATCACGGACGGCAAGTCCGGTCTCTTCCCTTACTTCGCGGACGATCGTCTCTTCCGGCGTCTCGTCCGCATCCACGTGTCCGCCGGGAAGGTCGCGCTTGCCCGATCCGCGCCGATCACCCTTAGCCCGCGTCAGGACGAGGACGCGCCCGTCCGGACCGATGACGGCGGCCTTGACCGTGATGCGGAAGATCCCGTCCGTCGGCTTCCCGTCCGTCATTTCGTGCGTTTTCTTTCCGGTCATAGGGTTTTCTTCTAGGCTTAACTTCTGTCATTCCCGCGAAGGCGGGAATCCTGGCGAAAAAGAGAGGGTCAAGATTCCCGCCTTCGCGGGAATGACGCTGAAGGAGGTGAAAATTACAACATCGGATGGATGATGATCGCGATCGCGAGCGAGGAGCCGAGCAGCTTCTTCATGTGCTCGAGAAGCGATTTGTTCCGCGCGTACTGCATCCGCTTCGGGCCGATGATGGCAAGGATTCCCTTCCCCTCCTCGGTCTCGTACGGAGCGACCATCATCGAGCAGTTCGAGATCTCGGCGATCGGGTTCTCCTTGCCGATGAAGATCTTGGTACCGCCGTCCGCCACCTCGCGAAGGATGAGGTCGAACTTCTCGTCAAGCGAGTCGAGCGCCTCGACCATGCGGCAGAGCTCGTCGAGCTCACGGAACTCCGGGTTCTCGAGGAGCTCCTTCATGCCGAAATCGTAGAGCTCCTGCCGATCGGCGATACCGGTCACGGCGAGGTTGCCCGAGAGCGCGGAGAGAAGCTTGGCGGTCGAGCGACCGAGGCGGGCGTGCTTGGCGCGCAGCGAGAGAAGTTCCTTCTGGAGCCGCTTCTGCTCGGCGACGGAGAGCGCCTCGTCGGGCATCACCTCCTCGACATAGAAGCGGAAGCCCTCGTCGGTCGGAATGCGACCGGCCGAGGTGTGCGGCTGATAGAGATAGCCCGCCTTCTCGAGCGCGAGCATATCGTTGCGGAGGGTCGCCGAGGACACGTCGAACCCGTACCGCTCGATGAGCAGCTGGGATCCGACCGGGATTGCGGTCTTGGTATATTCCTCGACGATGGCGGCGAGGACCTGACGCTGGCGTTCGTTCATAGGGAAGGCTCCGATTCATCGGTCCGGAAAACGGACCCTGTTCAGTTCCAGTATACGTCCGTGGCTTAGCACTCGTCAAGAAAGAGTGCTAATCGCGGAATGCCATGGTCGGAAGAGCAGGAAAGCGCGTTGACAATATCATTATTTCCTGCTACATTATCATTCTCGGATTTTCCGAGAAGTCCGCTCTTTCAAAAACTCTAGACGTTCCCGACATGAATCAGCAGAATCTTGATCTGAATCTGATTGCCGCCCTCGGCATCCAGGACACCCCCCTTGCCAGAATCATCGAAAAGGCCGTGGAATTCAGCCACGGAACCCGCCCACCGGAATCACTCATCGAGGAGATGCGACAGCGCCCCGGCGTCCTGCGTGCGCGGTGTGCCACTCCTTTCGAGATGGCCGCGATGTACCTCATCCGGGAGTATGCCCGGGAGGAAAACTACATGCGAAACATGCTGCTCACTTTCTATTCCATCTCCACACTCTGCGACTGCACCGCCTACACCTTCATGAGCGACACCGGTGATCAAGAAGCGGACCGCAAGGACAAGAAGGAGTTGGGGGGGCAGTATGTCGTCGTAGAAAACGGGGTGACCATGGTGGTCAAACCCAATTACACTTTCGGCTGTGTGAACCCAGAATTCCGGACGGTCCCCTTGAAAACCGGAGGAGATCCGGAGGTCGATGCCGCGTCCGCATCGGGTTTCGCGACGAGAATTTACAGACGTCCCACCGAAATCGGGGTCATGCTCGTCTCGGGCAGCATGCTGGAAGGCACTAACGGTCTCCCGTTCGATCTGTTCGGTTCCATGTTCGGTTCCCCGTGCAGCTGTAAAGGCCCTTCCCCTGCTCCCGGCGCGTCCGCTGAACACGATGCTCCCGGTTCCAGAATTACCCCTGAAAATACGCCGAATTGACGGCAACGACCGCATCCTTCCCGACGGCTCTCTTCCAAACGAAGAGAGCCGTTCGACGTTTTCCGACTTGATATTTACCGTGTACAATCCGTTGGCATACGCCATATCCATGTGGAGATGCCCCTGGAAACGTTAACGACCAGAGGGAACATGGAAACGAAAAATATGCAGGCATCGCTCCAGGAGGGAGCGCAGGATGTCATTGAGCAAGCAGCAGCGCTCCAGCGTAGACTGGACACAAAGAATCCGGATTTCGCGGAACTGGAAATCAGGCTCGCCGTCATATTCGGAACCACAGCAATCGTCGACCTTCCGGGATATCCGCGATAGCAGTGAAAGAACGACACCCTGACAGATAATCGACAACCCTCTCCTTCGGGAACGGGCCGCAACTTTTCCCCTGAAAAGTCAAAAAGCCTTCTTCGAAGGCTTTTTTCGATTTCAAAACGGGGTTTTTTCCGTCTTACGAAACCGGAAGGCATCGCCGCCCGCCGATCGCGGGCGGCTCGATGGATCGATCCTTGTTACAGGACCTCTTCCGCGACTTCGGCATTCGATCGAATCCTCAGCCGCCTCTTGAAGACGGCCATACCGACCTTCGCAAATTCGCAGGCCAGCTCGGGAGTCGGGGCCACGACGGCCAGCGCCGCCAATATCGTCGCGCCATCGGATACGCGGAATACGGCGGTTCCACTGACATTGCCGTCATCCGTCGAAGCGATGTGGACCGAGGAAAACAACTGACTGATCCGGCGGGCATGCCTCGCGATGGAATCCGCCACCTCTTTTCCGGAGGCCACGTCGAGCGCTACCGACGCCCGAATAAGCGCCGTACCGCTATCAAGCTCATTGGCCCCTATGGTGCTGCGAAGAGTGATGACCATCCCGTTCGACCGCATAATGCAGATGGTCAACCGATCCGAACATTCCCTTCTCCGGGCTGCGCGGATAATCGCGTCTTCGATCGCCTGACGGATCTCGTCGGAAAGATGAAAATTGCACGACATGTTCATGTGATGTCCTCGTTTGTGGTTTCGGTTGATTGGTAAAGGGGGTATCTGGGTAACTTTCCCAGTAAACAGGCTTTCCGATTCAGTGTCAATCCGACAGCCGTTCCCCGGGAACCGGGTCGATTCGCCCGACGTCCGTGGCACCGATTCGCATCGACGGTCTGCGCAAAAAAAGAAAGCCTTCTGACTCCGAAGAGCAGAAGGCTTTTTCGTTTTCCGACGGAACCTCATGATGTCATGATGGTTCGGTTCGTGTTCAGCGCAAGGCGCTTTCGAGCGCGGTGGCGCTGTCGGTCCGTTCGTCGCGGTACTTGACGATAAGCGGCGTATAGATCGACAGCCCGTGTTCGGCAGCGAAGTCACCCTTCACCTGACGCGAGCCGACAACCACCACCGCGCCCTCGGGAATGACCAGTGGCGACTCCGCCGTCTTCCGGAGAATGGTGCCGTTGACCAGATCGTAGACCGGTGTCGAGCCGTTCAGGATCACACCAGTGCCGATGACCGCCCGTTTCCTGACGATCGTGCCCTCGTAGATGCCGCAGTTGCCGCCGACCATGACCTCATCCTCGATGATGACCGGCATGGCACCAACCGGTTCGAGCACCCCGCCGATCTGCACGGCGGCGGAGAGATGAACCTTCTTGCCGATCTGGGCACAGCTGCCGACCAGTACGTGGGAGTCGACCATAGAGCCTTCGCCGACATACCCTCCGACATTGACATAGGAGGGCGGCATCATGACCACCGAAGGCGCAAGGTACGCGCCGTCACGCACCGAGGAGCCACCCGGAACGATCCGGACGCCATCCACAGCGGTGAACTGGTGAAGCGGATAAGTGTCCTTGTCGACGAAGGAAAACTGGCCGTGATGGGTCTCGACGAGCATGCCGAGCCTCATGCCGACCAGGATGCCCTGCTTGACCCATTGGTTGACCCTCCAGCCTGTCACGGAACCGGAATCCGGCTCCGCGGCACGGATCGAACCGTCATTCAGAAGCCGTTTAAACCCGTCGAACGCTGTGCGGACATCCGCATCCGACTTTAGCTGGTCCGGCGTATAGATAGTATATCGTCCGATCGCCTCCTTAAGGTCGTCAATCGAGATCGTTGTTTGAACAGTAATCATCTGGATATCCTCCGTTTGTTCGTTTTAGGCGGCTTGGTTCATGTGATACTTTACATTGGGATTCACCCCGTCACGCAGCAGCACGAACAGATTGGCATGCTTTCCCCCTTCCGTCGACAGCGCATCGTCACAGATTACGTTTCCGAAGAACCGGCGTGCGAGGGGGTTCATCGCCTCCCGATCGTACACATAGGATACCTCGTATCCGGTCCTCGTACAGACGACATCGACACAGCACGAAATCGCATAGAGAAACAAGGCCATGTTCCGGGCTTCCGGAGCCGACGCCCATTTGCCGTCGATACCGAAACAGATCAATGGCACGTCTTGTACCGAATTGAAACCGAGCAGCCCGCACCATGTCTTCGCGTTGTCGACCATTCCGTTTCGCTCAGACTCGGAACACAAACCCATAAGTCGGGCGATCGTCACAGGGTCATTGTTGGACATAGATTCCCTCCGTCGTTATTTGTGAAGCAAACAAGGCTCCGGAACCTCTCCGAAGCCTCTTTCTTGTATCAGAAGACGCCCTTCTCCGTCAATCCGACAACCGCTCCCCGGGAACCGGATCGTATCCGCCCGGGTTCCAGGGATGACAACGGAGAATACGCCGCAGACCGAGCCACGAACCGCGAAGGGTCCCGAATCGGTCGATCGCCTGGTACGTATATTCCGAACAGGTCGGATGAAAACGGCACGCGCCGCCGGGAACGAGCTTCCCGAGCAGTCCGTGATCGAGCGAGAGCGTCTTCTGGTAGACGCGGATAAAAATGAGGATGATACGTTTCATAGGTCTCCGTTTCGGCGTCTCCATCATGACGTTCCCGGACGGGTTTGTAAATGTCCGGTATGGTATACTGAAAACAAACGAACCGCCGAAACGGATATGAACATCATCAAATCAGGAAAATTCACCTGGATCGATTTTCTCGATCCTCAGCCGGGCGACATCACCTATCTCCAGGAGAACTACAACATCCACCCTCTCGCCATCGAGGAGCTGATGACCCCGACCTATCAGCCCAAGGCGGTACAGTACGACAAGTGCCTGTTCCTCTCGGTCCATACGCCGCTCTTCGACGCGGCGCTGCGCACCACCTATCCCGGCGAGCTCGATATCATCCTCACCAAGGACACCCTCATCACCGCCCACAAGCACGACATCTACCAGCTGCGCGAGTTCCACGAGAAACTCGCCCGCAGCAAGGGTTCGCAGCGGCTGTACTTCGCCAAGACCCCGGCACACCTCCTCTACCACGTCCTCGAGATCCTCCTCAACTCCTGCTTCCCGAAGCTCCACCACATCTCCGAGAATCTCGACTACATCGAGACGCAGGTCTTCTCCGGCCATGAGAAGGAGATGGTGACCGAGATTTCCATCGTGAAGCGGGACATTCTGAACTTCCGCCGGACGCTCAAACCGCAGCGGTCGATTCTCGATTCGCTCACGCAGCGGGACCACCCCTTCATCCCGGACGACCTGACCGTCTATTTTCAGGACCTCATCGGGACGAACATCCGCGTCTGGAACATCCTCGAAAGTACCAAGGAGACCATCGAGGCCCTCGAGGCCACCAACAACTCGCTCCTCTCGAATAAGCTCGACATGACCATGAAGGTCCTCACGATCTTCAACGCGGTACTGCTCCCGATGTCCGCATATTCGAACATGCTCGCCATGAGCGCCGATATCCCCTTCGGACACAGCCCGCACGCCTTCTGGATCCACGTCGGTATCATGTTCGTCATCTCGATGGCGACCATGGTCGTCTTCAAGGCCCGTAAGTGGTTCTAATGCCCCCTCTTACACGTAAAAGAGTCCGCGGGAATTCCCGGCGGACTCTTTTCATCTTGCGGAATCTTCGTCAACCTCTCAGCTGTTTACCGATATATTCCGAGCACTTCTTTTCGACGATCCCGGGCTGCTCGACCAGGAACGGGACCAGGACGCTGAACGGATTGCACCCTCTCCCATATCTCGTTTCGATTTCGGAAAGCCACGAGGCGGTGGTAATGCCGTCTATCTCCGCAGCAGTCAGGGAGCGAAACGTCACGTCGAATCTGGCCACATCCGGAAGGGGCGGATTTTCCGTTTTCGGAATCATGCAGCTCGAAACATAAACGAACCCTTCTTTACCAGAAATCTCCCTCAATAATTCCGGCGCGTCCGCAAGGTAATTGTCCGTCCATAATAATTTCTCGGAATAGCACGGAAGGACTGCGACACTTAAGATTCTCTCGGCTTGCCAGTTGAACTCTCGGGCCAGCGCGGCACGAGAGCGAGCCAACTTGCCCATAATGACCACCGGATCACATCCCAGCCCCAGCTCCTCGATAATTCCCCCGAGAGAACAGGTCACGCTTCCGTGCGGAACCGCAGATCCGCCAGAGGTGCTCGTTGACGCCTCCAGGGCTTTCACTACGTACGGATGACTCGCGGCGACGACGACCCCGTGACCGCTGAGTCGCGATGCAGCTTTTGGTTCTTTCAAAATACTCAAAATAACCTCCCTTGTTTTACATAAGAAATACGGCTGAATTTGAACAAAGAACAAAAAAACGACTATCAAAGAATACTCCCGGTACGAAACGGAGTCAACCGGAACGAGTCCGACTACATCTCCTCGGCGACGCGCGGCGCAAGCCGGCGATACGAGAAGATTCCGATAACAGAGCCTGCCGCGACGGCGGCGAAAAAGGCGGCGTTCTGCCAAAGTTCCGGAAAATGGCCGTTTATGAGCGACTCCTTGGAAAAATGGATGATGAACGCTATCGGATTGAGAAGCAGGACCTGTTGCACCCAGGCGGGCATCAGCTGTAGCGAGTAGAAGACCGGGGTCGCGTAGAAGAGGATCTGCAGCAACACTTCCCAGATCATCGAAAGGTCGCGGAAACGGACGAACAGCGGAGCGGTAAGAAGCGCGAACGAAAGGACGATGACGTAGACGAGCACCGAATAGAGCGCGAACATGAGAACCGCCCACGGAGACGGCACGAAGCGGCTTCCGACGAAGAACGCGACCACGACGAAAAGGTTCATGAGGTAGATCATGGCCGCATTCAGGGTCGACGCCATGATGATGGTCCAGCGCGGGATATAGATCTTGGTCACGAGCTGAGACTTTCCGACGAGCGACTGCATACCGGCACTTGTTCCCTCGGAAAAGAAGTTGAACATGAGGATCCCCACGAGAAGCTGGAGCGAATAGTGTTCCATGCCCTGCCCCCGCTGCGCGAAGATCGAGGAGAACACGAAGTTAAGAATGGCGAACGTCAGGAGCGGCTTGAGAAGCGCCCAGACATAACCAAGAAACGACCCCTGGTATCGGAGTTTGAAGTCGGTCTTGGCGAGCATCCAGATGAGCTCGCGATAGTTCTCGTGATAACGCATGAGTTCCAGGCTAACACGACGTCACGCTTCCGACAACCGCGTCCGAACAGGATATGATTATCGCTTCCGAGATCTCCGTACGATGACGGTCAGCAGCACGCCGAGAACGACTATCGCCGCCACGGAGAGCACCAGCGCGACGATGCTTCCCTGTTTTTCGGTTGCCGCGGGAGCGGCATCGCTCACGGGGGAATTTCCGCCGGTATCCTCGACGACCGGAGCGATTCCCGGCAGCTCGACGGACGAAGATGAGCCGGCGATACGCTTGAAGACCCGATCTCCCGAAGTGAACAGGAATTCCCCTTCCTTTCCAGTCGAAAATATACGGTCAATGGTGTCGGCAGGACTGAGTATCACACCCTCCTTTCCCGAATCGATCGAGATCGAATGGACACGACCGTCGGAGGCGAGCACGGCCAAGACCGACCTGCCGATGAAGGCTACGTCCCGGACCGATACCGTCGTCGTGACATCACGGAATCGGCCGGCAGTCGCATCGAAAAGGCGTAACCCGGATCCGGTCCTGACCAGGAACACCGTGGGGTCAAATACGTCCGCAAAAACGTCGACTACTTCGCTTCCCGCATCGAAAAACCGTACGGAAGCTCCGTCCGTCCCAAGTACGTAGATGCCTGACGATACGGGCATGACCGCATAAGATGAAGACGTGACCGTCGAAAGGCCGTCTTCCGCCTTACGGTCGGATCCCGGCGGAAGCGTCGCGACGTTCGCGAATCGCGAGAGATCGGATTCGGACGAGACCGAAACGGTCTCGTTTTTCCAATTATAAACAATCCGACCATCCGGAAGCCATCCGGCATCGACTACGCCAGCCCCAAGCAGCGTCTGCTTTTCGGTGGAAAGTTCATAAAGCCACCAATTCAGGGAATCAAGGTCTCGGTCCGGCGTTCGGAACGGGAGCTCCTGTTTCACGGCGGGAAGATTCCCGGAAAGCACCAGGATTCGGGATCCGTCCGGTGACCAGGAAAGCTTTTTGATGGAACCGCCGAGATTCCGCGACTCCCCGATCGGAAGCGCCGCGTCACTGCTGATGTCGTATCGGAACAGTCCACCCGTCTGCTGCTGATAAAAAGCCACCTCGTTCCCGTCATCGGCAACGAAGGGAAAACCGAACGTCCGACAGCAGACCTGAGCAGAAGCGCCGCTTGTCCAGAAAAACGGAGCCGCAAGGAGCGACATTGCCAGAAAGGCGACTCCGAAGATGCGCATGTTCTTCATATGTGTCCGGTTTCCGTTTAGCAATTCTTGTAGACATCGTAATTCGCCACGATGCCGGCGCAGTAATTTCCGCCACATGCGTTCTTATCCACGCAGGAACCGCAATATGCATCTCCCGCCTTGTAGATTCCCACGACGCTGTAGTCTCCTCCGCTGCTCTTGGAAATGAACTTGGCTGCGCATTTGAGCGCGTCGGCACGATTGAATTTACTGCCGGTGCAACCCAGCCCCTTCCAGGTACTGTCCGTGAACTGCATCGGACCGCCTGCGGTATACGAGTTATTGCTGCTGCAGGCATTCGGATTCGTGAGCGCCGGCGCGCATTCGCGACGCATGAATGCGACCAGCAGCGCGGGTGGGACGCCGTACCCGGCAGCATTCACGTCAGCCATGAGTGCGGCATTCATATCGCTGCATTTCGCGTTCGAGGAGACGCTGACCGAAGTGTTGTACTGGGTCGATAGCGCGCTTGAGCCGTATGTCTCGACCTGTTCGCCGGAACGGGACGTCGCATCGCAATTGAACTGATATCCGTCGACCCCTCGGAACTGCGCCCCGACACCGAGGTCGTTACGGGCATTCAGGACGTTGAACATCACGGTCTCGACGATGAACCACGCGAAAAGGATGAACAGTATGCCGATAAGCGTGTATTTTATGCCGTCCTTGGCGAGCGTCATGAGCTTCTGGTCCCCGCCGGAAACGATATATACGATCGCCATCGCGGTGATCACCGCGAGCCCGATAAAGAACATCACGTCACGTATCGTCGTAATCAGGTTCGCGATACCCGTTATGAAATGGCAGAGCGTGCAGGGAATCGATGCATTGCCACACGGGATAAGTCCCGAAATGGAATCACCCGAGACGGTTCCCGCGGTCTCTTCCGCCCCGCTGCCGGTAGCGGCGTTCGATCCCGATGCCGACGCAGCGGCGGTCGATCCGAGAGCCGTTTTAACCGAAGACGCGAGAGACGAATAACTTTTCGGATGCAGGCCGTCCGCGGAAGAAAACTGGGACAAATCGACCGTCGAATCGCCATACGAAGCGGCCACCGACCGAACGACCGCCTTCATTGCCGCATCGTACGGCAGGATCCAGACGGTTTTTGCGTTCGGCTGCTTGTCGCGAATGGCTTTAAGGTAGGATTGTTGCTGAGCGGTAGTGAAATTCTGCCCCTTGTCGTTGCTGCCGGCGGAAATGACCATCTGGGTGTACGTACCCGAAACCGCAAAACCGGCTATCGTCTTAGAATTGGCTCCGACAACCGCCGATGTCTTCGTAGGAGAGAGTGCCGAGGCCGTACCGACAGCGATACTGTCACCGATCACCAGAAGCGTATCCGCCGCCGAGACGGCCAAAGGGTTCATCCATGCGAGAACTCCGACGAAAAGCATCGAAAAGAAGATTCTCATAGAGGAAATTTATTCTTTCTCTTCATATTTCCGAACAAGAGCCGTCACATGGCCATTCCCTTGAAATCATACCACAACTACACATCACCGGAAACACGCGGGGAATAATACGACCGATACCATTCGACGAACCGGGCGATGCCGTCGTCTATGCGCGTGGAAGGCGCCCAACCGAGCGCGCGAAGCTTCGAGATATCCGCGACCGTCCGAGTGACATCCCCCCGCTGCATGGGAAGCATGTTCGTCTCCGCCTTGCGGCCGGCATGCCGTTCGACCGCGGCGATATAGTCCATAAGCGCCTCGTCCCGGTCGCCGCCGATGTTCATCACGTCGCAGGGAAGGTCCGCATCGAGCGTCACGAGCGTCCCGGAGACGATGTCGTCGATATAGGTAAAGTTCCGCCTCATCTCGCCGCCGTTGTAGACGTCGATCGGACGCCCTTCGACGATGTTCGCCACGAACTTGAAGACGCCCATGTCCGGACGCCCCCACGGACCGTACACGGTGAAGAACCGGAGCCCTGTCGTGTGCAGTCCCCAGACGTGACTGTAGACGTTCGCCAGGAGCTCGGTCGACTTCTTGGTCGCCGCATAGACGGAAACCGGGTGGTCGACGGGATCCGATTCGGAGAACGGCACTTTCTCGTTCTCGCCGTAGACGGACGAAGAGGACGCGTAGACGAAGTTCAAGACGCCGGAGTTCCGAGCGCACTCGAGCATGTTGAGCGTGCCCATCATGTTCACGTCCGCATACAGCTCGGGGCGCTCGAGCGAATACCGCACGCCGGCCATCGCCGCCAGATGGATCACCTTCTCCGGCTTCTCGGAACCGAAGACGTCTCCAAGGAAGGTCCGGTCGCGGATATCCCCCTCGTAAAGCGAGAACTTTCCCGCGTAATCACCGAGAAAGACACCGATCCGGTCCCGCTTCAGCTTCGGATCGTAGTAATCGTTGAAGTTGTCGATAAGGATCGGGAAATCGCCGCGATCCATGAGCGCTTTCGCTACGGCCGATCCGATAAATCCCGCTCCGCCGGTAATCAGAATCCTCATATCATTCATCCGTTATCCGTTATACCGAGCACCGACCAGCGAAGAAGATCGCCCGCCGCCGCATCCTGTGCCGCCTCGTCGATGCGCAACTTTTTCGAACAAGGGAACGACTCCGTATTTCCCGCACTCTCCCCACGCGCATCGGGAACCGTTTTCGGCGGCGAGCTTCCGGTGCATCGCCTCTTCACGTTCGATGATTCCTTCGATCGTCATAGCGGCCGCGCTACGACGACATCTTACGGACCCGATCGATCGACTCGCGCAGGTACGACACATAAACGGCATCGTCCGCGGCACGGGTCACATACTTCGAAAGCGCGGTCTCCCTGGCCCGCTCACCGATACGCTTCCGAAGTTCCGGATCGACGATGAGCGACTCGAGCTTCGCTTCCCACTCCCCGGCGGTCGAGGCGACAAAACCGTCCGTCCCGTCGGTGATCGCTTCGCGAAACGGTCGCGTAGCGGCCGCGACGATCGGCACTTCGAGCGCCCCGGCCTCGAAGAACTTCAGTTCCGACTTCCCCTCGCAGAACGGATTCCCGATTTCCAAGGGCGCGATGACGATATCCGAACGGGCAATGTTCCCGAAATGCTTCTCGCGCGGCACGTAATGCATGCGTTCGATCCGGTCCGAGAACGCGTCGAACCGCGGGTCGATCGAGAGAGGGCCGACCAGAAGAAGTCTCAGCTGCGGATACCGGGACAGGAGCGAGAGAAGCGGCTCGGTCACGGTCGCGAAGTCCTTGTCGTGCCCGAGGGATCCGCTGAAATACGAAAGCGTGACGGTATCCGTCTTGCGGGCGGCCCCGATGCGGGCGCGCCTTTCCGGGAGCAGCGTGCCGATCACCTCCAGGTCAGAATCGGGAAGCCGGTTCGGGACGACATAGACGGTCTTGCCGTACTCGCGGAGCTTGTCGGCGATGAACGAAGTCGAGGCTGTCGCGACCGTGACATACGGGTCCGCGAGGATCTCCCCGCCCACACCGTGCTCGTACAGCTTCCGCTCGAGCGCGTTCATGACGCGCCAGTAGTCCATATGCTCGAGGTACTTCGGATCGAAAACGAGATCGTCCGTATCGAAGACGATCGCTTTTCCCTGCGCCTTGACCCGCCCGACGAGCTTCGCGACCGACGGAGTGAACAGGACCCGATGAAGCACGAAGACGGAGAACTTGTCCGCGTACGATGCGAGCAACGGATTATCCTGCACGGTGACCGATGACGAGATGCCGTTCCGAAGCAGGCCTTCTCCGACGTGTCGGGTCCGATACCGCGCACTGTCCCCGACCCCGCCGGTCACGAACAGCACATCCGCCGGGCGGACGTGTCCGAACAGCGCGAGCCCCGCCGGAACGATCCGCTTCATACCGCGGACGACCCCCTCGCGACGAAGGGTCTGCCACGCCTTTCCTATCTTGATGAGCAGCAGTCGGTTCATAGGACGGATCGATAGGTCTTTTCGAGCGCCTCCCCGGTCGCGTCCCAGGAGAAGCCGGCTGAGCGCTCACGATTCGCCCGGCCGATTTCCGGTAGTCGGTCCCGCTCCCGCGAAAGGGCGACGATCGCCTCCGCAAGGGACTCCGGCGTCGCCTCGTCGGCGAAGGATCCGCCATCGTCGAGATACTTCCGATTGTTCATCGTATCGAAACATGCGACCGGAAGCCCCGCGTTCATATACTGGAGCATCTTTCCACTCGCCTGTCCGGTATCTTCGTGCTTCGGTTCGATCGCGATATCCCCCATTCCGAGCACCTCCCCGAGCGAGAAGTACGGAAGCGGCGAGATGACCGTCACCCGGTCCGCGACACCGGCCTCGGAAAGCAGCGGGGTCAAAAGATCACGTGGAGAGCCCGCCAGAACGAACCGGAGGCGCGGATCGCTCCGAAACGCGATCGGAAGAGCGGAAACGAGCGTTCCGATCCCCTTGTTACGCACGAACGCTCCGGTATAGACCGCGACCGTCTCGTCGGGCCCGATACCGTACCGACTCCTGGCCGCGGTCCGAGCTTCGAGCGACAGCGGAGGAAGGTTCCGAGCGCCGTCGAGCACCGTTCCGACACCGCCTCTCGTCCGAAGCGACGAGATCTCCTCGGCACTCGCCCACGAACTCGCCACGACGACGTCTCCCATGTCCTCGATCCACGACTCGAGTGCACGGAACAGGGTACGGAGCCACCCGCCCCGCAGATACGCGTGCGAGACCATCTCCCGCGTCATGCTCCCCTGCAGATCCGCGACAAGCACCGGACGGATGCCGAACATACGCAGAAACGGCATCGCCGCCCACGCTATCGCCACCCCCTCATGGTTGTGCGCGTGGATCACGTCCGGCCTCCAATGCCGCGCGAGCGTGAAGGTCTTGCGAATGAGCAGCAGATCGAGGACGATCTTCTGCCAATCCGGTCCGGCCTCGAGCTTCCGGTACCAGAACAGGAGCCGACGGATACGCCGAACCTCGATGCCCGGATTCTCCTCGGCGGGAATATCGCTGCCGATATGGTACGTCGCGATCATCACGCGATGCCCGCGCCGCACAAGGGCGCGCGCCTCCTCGAGAATGCGGATATGCATTCCGCGATCCGCGAAAAACGGGGTCGGGGCGACCATGAGGACCTTCAGTCGCCGTGCTTCGTTCGCTGTCATGGGAGAGCTCGTTATCGGAAAAACGGGACGGGAAACGGTCAGAGATCCGATTCCGCGACGGTCAGCCGCCCTCCCTCGGCCACCTCGCCTGAAATGACCTTTCGGACGACCACATCCTCGATATGATCTTCGATGTACCGGTTCAGGGAACGGGCTCCGAATACGCGCTCGTACCCTTCGCGGACGATCGCCGCAGGAACACCCTCACCGAACGAGACCGAGATGTTCTTCTGCTTCTTTACCCGATCCGAGAGCTGTGCGAGCTTGATGGAGACCACCTGTGCCAGTTCCGGTTCCGAAAGCGGCGAGAAGAAGATGAGGCCGTCGAAACGGTTCATGAACTCCATGCGGAACGTGCCGTTCTTGGCGATATCGGCGATGACCTCGTCGCGAGCCTGCTCCGCGGTCTTCCCGTGCCCCAGAAGCTCCTCGATAAGGAGTGAGCTGGCGTTCGACGTGGCGATGATGATGGACTTCCGGAAGTTGACCTTCCGGTCGAAGCCGTCGGTTACGAATCCCTCGTCAAGAACCTGCAGGAACAGGTCGAGCACCTTCGGATACGCCTTTTCGATCTCGTCGAGCAGAACGACCGAGAACGGATGCTCCTTCATGATACCGGAAAGCCTTCCCTCGTCGCCCGATACGCTCGAGCCGATGAGCCGTTCCACGGAATCAGGCGTCTGATATTCGCTCATGTCGAACCGGACCATTCGTTCCTCGTCACCGAAATACGCCTCGGCGAGCGCCTTCGCCGTCTCGGTCTTGCCGACGCCGGTCGGTCCGAGAAACAGGAACGACCCGAGCGGACGCTTCGGGTTCCCGAAGCCTGCGCGCGCGCGACGAAGCGCCTCCGCGACCTGGCGCACCGCATCCCCCTGTCCCACGACACGATGATGCAGAATGTCCTCAAGCAGCAGTAGCCGCTGTTTCTCGTCCTCACCGAGCGCTCCGACCGGAACACCGGTCTTCATCGAGACGAACGCGGAAACCGTCTCCGGAGTGATGAAGGGTCCCTCCGGCTCAGACTGCCAATGAAGCGCCGTCTCCTGCATGAGGTCTATCGCCTTTTCCGGATATGGCGTATCCCATTCGTACTGTCCGGAAAGCTCGACGATCGACTGAAGCGCCTTCCAGGTGAACAGCGGCCGGATATGTTCGGTCGGAACCAGGATATTGAGCAGGATGCGCAGCGTATTTCCCGCATCAGGCTCCCGGACATAGACCGAGTCGAAGAACTTGAGCGTCTGCTCGTCGCGATGCGCGAGCGCGTTGTAGCGGGCATTGCCGATAGTTCCGATCACCTGGAAAGTCGGAAGCGCGAGAAATTCCGCGAAGACCGGAGCGAGGTTCGGCCGGCCGGACTCGGCACCGAGAAAAGCGTCGATATTCTCGATGATCAGAACGACGTTCCCGGCGTTGGCCGCCTCGTAGAAAAGGGACCGGACGGCGTTGTCGAGATCGGTGCCACGATTCACCGCATCACCGACGGCCATGCCGAGATCGAGAAGCAGGAACCGCAGGTGCCCGAATTCCGGCAGATCGCCCTCCCGCACCTTCCGGGCAAGCGCGTGTACGAACGTCTTCTTGCCGACACCGGCATCGCCGATCAGAAGAAAGCTGTTCTGCCCGGGGCGGCGCATGACGAGCGTCGCGAGCCGAAATTCGTCATCGCGACCGAACAGGTGCGCCTTGGCATACTCCGAATAGTCCCCCTTGGAAAGGTCGACGGAGTATCGATCGAGGTGTACCGTGAATCCGTACTGCCATCCGCGGCCTATCGGGACGGTCTTCCGGAGATTCTCCCACAAAAGCTTCTGAGACTCCTTGGCGCGCAGTTCCGCCGCCAGCGTCTCGTATGCGACGATCTCGTCGAACGTCTCGCGCGGAAGGTTGAGTTCGGACAGCTTCCGTTCGAGCGCCTCGTCGGATTCCCATTCATCGACACGGAAGTCCTCGCGACGGATTCCGAGACGGGCCAGGATCCGCGGGAACCATTCGGCTCCGAACAGCTCCCGCCTCGTACGCGGGAGCGAAACCTCGTGCCCACCGAACAGCGCCACGAAAACCGGAAAGACGATCGAGGGGACGGACACGAGGACAAGAACGGCTTCCACGGGACCGAGACTTCCCGTCAGGAACAGTTTTCCGGAGAGAAAGACGAACATCGGGACACCGACGAACCAGCCGGGCACCGCGAGCGCGCCGACGACGGTCGCGACCGAGAGGACGACAAGGCCCAAAGCCAGCACGAGAGAACGGACGATGAATCCCATCATCCGCGAAAAGACGTTCATAAGAAGCCGGTTCGCCTCCTTCCCGGGAGAAAAACCCAGCCAGTCTTTCGGAGAGACGTCACGCTTCCACGGCGACAGAAGCGTCAATGAAAGTTCGGCGAAATTGAATCGCCGCACGAGATATCGGAGCAGGTTTCTCCATGCAGAAACGAGAAGCCTGGGGCCTCTCGCGAGATACCATGAAAGAAACGTGAACGGAAACATCCCTCGTCGTTCTGATTCTGATCGTCGGACGGACTAAACGCCTTTTCAGTGTACCTTCGAGCGGCCCCTTTTGCAAATTGAAGCGCAGCGCCTTTTCAGGTATACTGAAGCCGTGAAAACCGCAGAAACCGCAAGCGATCAACCTTCCCGGCGCTTCCTCTCGTTCGCGCTCGGAGTCATCATATTTTCCTGGTCCGCCTACGCGCTCGCGACGGCGGGCCTGTTCGCGCGACCTGTCGTACTGGCGGTATTCGGAGTCTTCTCCATCATCTCGTCCGTCCTCCTTATCAGGTTCCTCCTTGCCGCATCCGGAACCGCGCGACTCGCGACAGCGGCCATCATCGTCTTCATTGCGGGTCTCCTCATCGGAACCGCGCCCACGATCTTCTCCGGACGCGACCAGGGATCCATCGCCGATGCCGCGGCCGAACTGTCGACGACCGGCTCCTCCACCTTCTCGGATTCCGCCGTCGACACCTTCTTCGAAATCTACGGCCCCGGACGTGCGCTGAATTTCCCCGGCTTCTTCTATGGGGAAGACGGATTCCTCCGGTCCCAGTTCCCGGAATCGTACATCTCATGGCTTGCCGCGTTCCATTCGGTATTCGGCATCGAGGGATTCGTGATCGGGAACGGATTCCTGTTCTTCCTTACCCTGCTTTCGATCTTCATGCTCGTCAGGGAGCTGTCCGATGACCGATCCGCCGTTCTGGCCGTCATCCTTTCGGGCGGCTCGTTCCTCCTGCCCTGGTTCGTGAAATCCACCCTCTCCGAAAACCTCGGGGCCTTCCTTTTCATTTTCCTTTCTTTCTCTCTCGTCGGTTTCTTACGACGCCCCGGCACGACGGGCTTTGTCGCCGTCGTCCTGACGGCGACACTGCTCGCGCTGACCCGCATCGAGGGATTCGCGATACTCGCCATAGCGTTCGGACTCCTGTACCTGCCCGTTCCGTCGCGACGTTTCCTTGATTCGCACGGACCGCTTTTCCGGATCGCTCCTTTCGTCTTCTCGGCATCCGCAGCCCTTTCCGATTTCTTACCGAACATCTCCCGGTACGCACTCATCGGAAAGGCGTTTCTCCACGATGTCTCCGCCGGCGAGAATCTCCCCGTCTCGACGGTCCTCGCCGACAAGACCGGGACCGCGCTCGAGCTCTGGCGACTCCTTCACTCCTACGGGCTCTTCCCGATCGCGATCCTCGGCTTCGCGGGTATCGCGGTCCTCATCCTCCGCCGGAACCGTACCGCCCTCGTCCCCGCACTTCTGGCCGCCCCGACATTTCTCTACCTTCTCGACCCGAATATCACCGGAGATCACCCGTGGATGCTTCGCCGTCTCGCATTCTCCGTCTGGCCAGCGCTCATCGTATCCGCGACGGTCGCACTCCGCGAAATCATACCGGACCGGCCGACGACAAGGTTTCTTCCCTCGGCGGCCGTCGCATGCCTGCTGTTCTTCTCGCTTCCTCCGACGCTCCGCACATTCGCCTTTTCGGAAAACCGCGACCTGCTCGCCGAAACCGCCCGACTCGCGGAATCGGTCGGAAGCGAAGACCTCGTTCTCGTCGATCGGGAGGCTACCGGAGACCCGTTCGCGATTCCTTCGGGACCGCTCCGATTCCTGTTCGGAAAAAAGGCGGCCTACTGCTTCAATCCCGACGATATCGCGAAGATTCCTTCCGGCCGCTACCGTCACCTGTATCTCCTCGTAACGGAAGATTCCCTCGGTCGATGGTCCGAGGTCATCCGAAACGCCGCCCCCGTCGCCACGTTCCGATTCCACACCGAGCGTCTCGGTCCCTCCCCGCTTTCCGATCCCGCATTTCCAGAAATTTCCGAACGGACCGTCGAGTCGACCCTCATCCGTATCGATCCGACCATATGATCCTCTTTCATCCCGAAAATCTGATACCGGCACACAATCGGTCCTCCTACCGGATTCTCCGCGCAATCATGTTCGCGATTTTCGCGGCGTCAGCCGCCGTCTTCGCCTATCGGACACTCTTTCCGACTCAGCCGTTCTCGTTCTCGTTCCGAAACCCCGATACGTCCGAGAACACCCTCGAAGATCCCGTCGACGGCACGGGAAAGACGGTGCGACACGGACGCATTCCGGTCGGCGGCACCGTTACGACCTATGCCGGTACGGTCGGCACCTTCTCGAACGCGAGCGTACGCATCGTGCTCGATACCGATTCGACGGTACCGAAATCCGGATTGAAAGTCGCAATCCGGAAGTCCTATCGTTCGTTCTACTACCCCGAAGGAGAACCCCTCTCGACACAACCGCAGAAACGCGTCATCACCGCCGGAGGAAAACCGTACCTCTTCTCGACGGACGCCCTGTATCCATTCGTCAGCGACCGCGCCGCGCTTTCATGGAGCCCGAAAGAACGGATTCTCGCCGGCACACCCGAACTGCTCTCGATCTTTCCGCCACGCGAAGAAGAACGGGTCGGATTCCGACCCGGAACGCTCGTCTCCGACGCGCAGGGAGTCTATGCGATCGACGGCGACGAAAAGGCGCATCCGATCGGCAATACCGAGGTATTTTCTGCCCTCGGCTTCCATTGGGACGATGTCATCAAGGCGGACGAGGAAGAGCTGGGATTCCATAAGCGCGGCCGCATTCTCCTCTTCGACGGCGCCCAGCCGGACGGAACGCTCTTTCGCGATACGGTTTCCGGATCGTATTCCGTCGTTTCCGACGGCAGGCGGCTCCCGATATCCGATCGCGATTCACTCGAGCGGCTCCTCGGCGTGACGACACCCATCGACGCCTCTTCCGACTCGCTCTTGACCGCGGCATCCTGCGAACTCCGCCGCACACCGCTTTCCTTCCTTCATCCGACATACCGATGCGACATCCCTCTCGGCCCGCTCTCGACGTTCCCGGGCGACAGTTTTTCGATATCTCTCACATCGGATGAGACGATCCACGCCGCGGATTTTTCCGTAACGCTCGAAACGAAGCCGGACCGGTCGAACTTCTCGCTTTTCCTCGCCCGGATACGGGAACGTTTCTCGGCCACTTACGGATCCCGATAATCATCCTGATATGAAAAGACCGACCATCGGCCGAACGAGACCCTCTTCAAGACATGCCTTCCGGTCAATGACGAACCGGCTCTTCGCAGTCGTCAAGGCGATACGAAAACTGACCCTGCCGACCGATCCGATGTCGTTCGTCATGTATGCGATCCTGGCGGAAGCATGCGAACTCGGACTCCTCGCCTTCGCCGCCATGCTCACTGTCGAGGCGGTCCTGCCGGGAATGATCACGCTCCGCATCAATCTCGCACCGGTGTTCCTCGTGCTCCTGCTTCTCATCCTCGCGACGGCAGCACTTGGAAAATCGCTCGGGATTTCCTTCCCCTTCGCCCCCGACAAACGCAGTCCGCTCACCTGGATCGGCATCTCGTGGCTTGCGTTCCTCCTCACGCTCTCGTCCATCCGGTTCCCTTTCTGGTCCGTCCCACTCATCGTCGGCGGCACGTTCGTCGTCGCCCACCTGTTCTGGAAGATCCTGTTCCGAAACGAACCGCGGACCTGATCGCCCGCCTCATCGACACCGTATGAACGTCATCCTCGGCTATCTCTTCTTTTTCATCGCGGCAAGCGCCTCCCCGCTGCAGCGTCGGTGGCTCGCCTCAGCGAAAAACCACGAGAACAAAGGGCAGGTCCGCTTCGCCTTCCAGGTGATGACGATCGTGTCCGTACTCGGCCTCCTGATCCCCTTCTTTCAGCCGGCACATATCGAAGGCTCTCCGTTGTCCCTGATCGGACTTTCGGTGTGTGCAGGCATCTTCGGGGCCGGCTTTTTCATATCCTCCTTCGTCGCCCAGAAACACGTCGACGCCGGCGTCACAAGCCTGATAAGCAATCTGTATACGCCGGTGACGATCATCCTCGCCTCCCTGCTCCTAGGCGAAGGCCTCATGCCGATGCAGGCATTCGGAACGATGCTCCTGCTTGCCGGCGTTCTCATCGTATCGAAAAAGCACCGTACCGGACGGTTCTCCTTCGATCGATACTTCCTGCTCATGGCCCTGTCGGGAATATCGCTCGGCATCTGCCTTACCGCCGAACGCGCCCTTCAGAAGATGACAGGGTTCTCGGCTGGCACGCTCCTCTCGTGGTGGTCACAGAGCGCCTTCCTCGGGCTGACAACGCTCGCATACCGGGAAAAGGGTCCGTATTCCGCCATCGATATCTCCGTGACCGGCATTCTCCGATTCCTGCAATCCCTTTCCTGGGTCATCCTCATCTTCGTCGTCGGAAATCTCAGTATCGTCTCGAGCATTACCACGTTCAAGGTGGTGATCGTCTTCGTCTTCGCAGCCCTCTTTCTCGGCGAGCGGGACGACATTCGGAGAAAAATCATCGGCAGCCTCGTCGCCGTCGCCGGACTCCTGATGATGAAATAGGTCCGACAACCAGGTCACCTACCGATAATACAGTCGAGGGTCTCGCGAGCGCAGCGGTCCCAGGAAAATCCACGCACACGCTCGTACCCCTTCGCCCGCAGGTCGTCACGGACCGACGCGTCGCCCCAGAGGAGCGAAAGTTTGCCGGCGATATCGTCCTCATCATGCGGATCGGCATAGAGCGCCGCCTCGCCACCGACCTCCGGCAGGCTCGAGACGTTGCCGAGCAGGACCGGCGTTCCGGATGCCATGGCCTCGAGCGCAGGAAGCCCGAACCCCTCGTACAGGGACGGGAACGCGAACAGACGGGCATTCCGATACCATGTCGGCAATTCCGAAAACGGCACCTTTCCGGTCCGCACGATATCGCCGGAGAACGGACTCCGGTCCATTCTGGTTACGATGGAATCGGACAGCCAGGCGCGCTCACCGACGATCACCAGCTTCATCTCCGGATGATGCAGTTTCGCCTTCTCGAAGGCGCCGACAAGCCGGATCAGGTTCTTCCGAGGCTGGATCGCACCGACATAGAGCGCATAGGAACCGGGTTCGAGCCCGTAGCGGGACAAGATCGCGTCCCGCTCGGATCGGGGCGGTTCGGCCTCGAAAAAACCGGCATTGACCCCGTGATGAACGACATGGATCCTGGTCTCGGAAAGATCCGGAAACGAGACGAGCAGGTCCCGCTTCGTCGCTTCGGAGACCGCGATGATCCGGGTCGCCTTCCGCACCGTCGCCCCGAGCAGCAGGTTGAGCTTCGCGCGGGAAGCCGCCGGGAACGTTCCCGGAAAATGCCGAAAGGCGAGGTCGTGTACGGTCGCGACGATCTCGACTCCATCCGGGGTCGCGATCGGCACGGCCTGCAGCGGTATGAATACCCGATCGGGACGCAGACGGAACAGAGCCTTCGCGAACGCGGTCTGCATCCACATCCGATCACCCGGAAACGTCCGGATATCGTAGTTCGGAAAGAAAGGCGGCGTCAGCTCCGGATTGAATGCCTCGCGATGGCAGACGAGAAACATATCGTCCGGCGCGAGCGCGCCGAACCGCTTCAGCAGTTCCAGGAGATAGACCCGAGTCCCATCCACCCGCGAGGCGTCCAGATCGGCAGCCTGTACCGCGATACGCATACGTGTCAGGAGATAAGAGTCCCGTCGAACGCTCCGCCCGAAAGGTACCGGGAAACGTTCCCGAGATCGGCACCCGAAAGGATCGCGACTTCCATCCGTTCCTCTTCCGCGAGCCGGGAGGCGATCGGATCGAACGGCGCGCTCATGCCCGGACTCCAGCGGTCGCCGACAAGCGCACGGAATTCCGCCCAGGTCATCCGTTCGTACCGCTTCGCGTCCGGATGTTCCCGTGGGTCCCGGTCGTATACGTGATCTATGTTCGAAAGGTTCACGATACGGCGCACGCCGAGATACTTCCCGAGCAGGGTCGCGTCGTAGTCGGTGGAGAATCCCGGCCGCCAGCCGGCCGCGACGAGAACCGGATCCTTGGCGACATAGAAGTCCTCGAGATCGTGCGGATTGGTGTTGATGCGAGGATACGCGTGATCGCGAAGGATCGTCCGGAGCAGGTGCGCGTTGAGCCGCGTCGCGTGGATACCCATCCAATCGCGATCCTCGTCCGTGACCGGGAACGCTTCGGCCGCGGCATCGATATACGATCGTGCCGTCCGTCCGCCTCCGGTAACGATGATGAACCGCTTGCCGGCGGCCACCTCGTCGTCGATGAAGGACCGGAACGATTTCAGGAACTCGCGATCGATGCCGTCCGGCACGATAAGCGATCCGCCCAACGATATGATGACGCGGTCCGATTCCTGCATACTCGTACGGTTCAATTACGCCTTCTGGGCCAGGTACGACGGAAGATCCGAAAGCGGGACGTCGACAGCCGAGTCTTCCGTCCGGCGCTTCACCTCGGCCGTGCCGGATTCCGCGGCACGCTTCCCGATGACGACACGGTACGGGATACCGAGAAGATCGCTCTCCGCGAACTTCTCGCCCGCTCGCAGGTCGCGATCGTCGTAGAGGACCTCGATTCCCGCTTCCGAGAAGGCGCGATAGGTCTCGTCGGCGAGGTCGTCCGCCCCGAGGGAAAGCAGGTGCACCCGGAAGGGTGCGACCGACCCCGGCCACACGAGCCCCTTTTCGTCGGCGAACAGTTCGGCTATGACTCCCATCAGGCGACTGATCCCGATGCCGTAGCACCCCATGACGATCGACTGATTCTCCCCCTTCTCGTCGTTGAACGACACTCCCAGCGCGTCGGTATATTTCGATTCCAGATGGAACGTATTTCCGACTTCGACCGCCTTTTTCGGGACGAGAGCGCTCCGGTCGAGTCCGAGTTTCTCGAGGTTCTCGTCCGTCAGTATCTCCTCGTTCACGGCAATTCCCTTCGATTCGTCGAGATAGATGACGTCCTCCCCGACCTCGGTCAGGGTCTGGAACTCGTCGCTGAACCGCGAAGTGAAGATCCCTCCGTCGGCATGCGTGCGGTACGTGATATCGCCGAGACCGAGCCGCCCGTAGACCCTGAAATAGGCCTCGACGATCCTTTCGTATTCGCGCTCGTGCTGTTCCTGGTCCCGACTGAACGAATACATGTCCTTCATCAGGAACTCGCGCCCCCGAAGCAGCCCGCTCTTCGCCCGCAGTTCGTTCCTGAACTTGTTCTGGATCTGATAGACGGAAAAAGGAAAATCCCTGTATGAGCTGACGTACTCGCCTATCGCATCGACGATCGGTTCCTCGTGGGTCAGTCCGACACCGAGTTCGGCGCCGCTTACCAGTCTCGTTTTGAACCAGTTATCGACTTTGGAATCGTCCCACCGGTCGGTCTTCTCCCAGATATCCTTCGGCTGCAGCGTCGTCATCATCAGTTCCTGTCCGCCGACGGCGTTCATTTCCTCGCGCACGATCGCCTTGATCTTCTCGAGGACGCGCAACCCGAGCGGCAGGTACGCATATACCCCCGCCATCTCCTTATGGATGAATCCAGCCCGGATGAGCAGCTGCGCGTTCCGGCTTTCCTCGTCCTTCGGCGTCTCCCGTCTCGCTTTCGTGAACAACTGGCTCTGTCGCATAGTCGAAGCGGTTAGTATCGCGTCCATGATATCCCGGATACGCCGCTCCGTCAAAGCAAAACCGGCCCGACAAGCGGACCGGAATGCGGGACGCTCGCCCCCTAGAACCGGACCGGAATCGCAAGTTCCTTTCCATCCCGAAGAACGAGAAGCGATGCCTCGTCCCCCTTCGAATGCCCGCCGATCGCGACCGAAAGCGGATTGTCCAGATTGATTTCCTTCCCGTCCACCGCGATAACGATATCCCCGAAACGGAGCCCGGCCTTCGCAGCCGGAGATCCGGCGAGAACCGAAAGTCCGGTCTTTCCCGACGGCGAATAGATAAGCGCGCCGCGATCGCGGCCGGAAGCCCCATCCCCGACCGCCGAGGCCTTCGTGAGCGTAAGGTAATACGCGCCAAGCGAGGCGCGATCCGACAGTTTTCCGGCGACGGCAAGCGAAAGAGTGTCTCGGACGACGTTCGAAGGAAGCAGGAAATGCCGTTCCTTCCCGTCGAAGACGACGCTCCCGAACAGTCCGACCATCTCGCCGCGAAAATTCACCGCCGGACCGCCAAGATAGGGGCTGGGATCCGCTATGTCCGCTTCAAAAACGCCCTCCCATTTCTCGGACGAGGCCACGGTCTTCCCGGACAGGTTGAACAGCTTGTTCCGGTTCGAAAGCACGCCGATCGAAAACCGGTTCTGATATTCCTCGTACGCGTTCCCGATGGCGACGAGCTTCTTTCCCGGTGCCGAATCGTCGGAATTCGCGAGTGCGATCGCCGGAAATCCCGTTCCGTCGATACGAAGGAACGAGAGGTTCGTCAGACGGTCGTACCCGAGAAACTTCGCTTCGTGATCGGAGCCGTCATAGAGAAGCACATGGAAAGACGATCCGGGATACGGAACCTGAGCGGACTCCGAGGGGACGTCGTCCCGCTGGGAAGGGTCGCCGTACGTCGCGACGACGCCGTCGTTCGTAAGGATGACACCGGTACGGCTGCGCGACTCACGGACGGACGAAGAAGTGCCGTTCGGGAGTGATATGACGATATTGACCACCGCCGTCGCGGGCTGCGAAACGATCGTCTCCACGGAATCGTCTTCGCGGACGACCATCTGTTCCTTGCGCTCGATGACCATGGTGCTCCCGGCGACGTCCCGAAACAGCTCCATGCGCGACAGTCCCGGAAACGACGCGACCAGGGACGGCACGACGTGTCCGCGAAAATAGACACCGCCCGATCCGCCGATCACGAACACCGAGACGACGAACGCGAGCCATTTCGCGAGCGTCTTCAATTTCTCCTTCCCGAACATGTTCCGTATCTTTCCCATAGTCGGAGATATTCTCTTATGATCCGTGAAGCACACCATCCGGAATACCATACCGGAAGCGTTCCGGCAAGGGTCCGATGCCGTTCAGACCTGCAGCGTCCACGGCGACGTCGCGAGCAGGAGCGCGATAAGCAGGAACGACAGGCCGAGGTACCAGAGTGTCCGCTTCCGGGAAATGTCTCCGGAAAACAGCGAGTTCGCCATGTCCCAAAGGATATAGAACGCCAGCAGCGACGCGGCTCCGGTCACGAGGTACCCGAACGGCCAAAAAGACACGATCCAGGCGATTTCGCCGATTCCGAAAGCGATGATCGAGGAATAAAGCGCCACCCGACTCCGGTCTCCGGGAAGCGAAAGGGAGAGCGTCTGATAGGCAGCGCCGAACGAACCCAGCGCGAACGAGACGACGAGCGATGCGAGCGGGACGGCAAAGTTCAGATAAAACCCGAAGGCTGCCGCGAAAAAGAAGAACAAGGCGGACAGCATCGAGACCGCGAGAAAGGTCGCCGCGGTACGGTCCTTGGGCGCGAACCGCATACGGTAGAGCCCCAGGAACGCGACGTAATAGACGCCGGTCGCGATAACGGAGAATGCGAGTTTCTCCGACGGATCGTCGACGAGCGACAGGAGCGACGGGGCCGAGAACGATATAAGCAGCGGAACGAAGCCGTTCCGATACCGTTTCGTTATCCTTTTCGCCGATACGAGCGACAGGACCGAGAGGAACAGGATCGAAAAGACGTATCCGACCCAGAACGAATCGTATTCCCGCGCCGCAACGAACTGCATTCCGAGGAAGAACGCGACCGACCAGAAAAAGACGGTGAAGTGGAAAATCATATCGTTTCGGAGATATCGGTAGCGTAGCAGGGAGCCATGAAGGAAGCAAGCCGATAACAATAGATCGAATCGAACACGGCAAACAAAACGGCGTCATCAGGGCATAACAAAAGGCTCATGCGACCGAAGTCACATGAGCCAACACCTATTCGGTATCTTCTCTTCGTCATCAGGCGAATGCCTTCTTTATCCCCCGCACCTCCCTCAGAAGATCTTTCCTTTCCGGAAGAAATCGTCGGATAACATTCTCGGCATCGGAAAGATAGAGGTTTTCGATATTCATACGTACCACCTCGATGACGACATCGGGGTGATTCGCGCCCAGAGCTGCGGCCTGATCGTAATGCCGATCGTACAAGAGCTTCCGTAAGTAGACGCGAATATATGCCTCATTCGGCTCGTCATATTCTCTCGCAAGTTCGATCTTCCGCACCAAGCCGACTTCCTCGTCACGCAACACCTCCTTTGCCAGCTCACGTTTCTGATCCTCGGTAATCGTGAACTTCGTACTCTTCCGAAGAGGATCCCAGTAAGAATCCGCCTGAAGAAGGTTTTTATATATCAGTTTCTCGATATCGATGCGGACTTTCGCATCACTGATATATTTTCCGACCCAGTCGAGTTCCGCCGGTGTTACGATCATACGTCTCCGTCTCCGTTCTTCGCAGAAATCCCGGAAGCTTTCGAACATTTCCCCATCATTCGTTAAAGATAGGGCATCGGGGCAAAGCGCAATGATACTATCCAGCACCTCCAGCTTTTGAAACTCAAAAGCCCCCTTTCTCGAAACGATATACAGGAACGCTTCCTTGGTCAGTTCCCGAAGTTTGCCTCCGCTCAGGTCATTCTTAAGTACCTTTAAGCGAATCCACGGGTTACGAACGTTTTCGATCAGTGACATGATTCCCCCTTGCGATTTGAGTCCGTCGACTTGTTTGTTGGCAAAGAAAAGCCCTTGACGGCTTACTACTTTCATGAGCAGCATTCCCGATGCCATAAATTCTGATATCGCAAATACTGCCCAAGAAATAACAGGACAATCTTAACGAACAAGATAAATATTTTAGCATTATTTATAATTTTAGTCAATTACTTGCACATTCATAGAAAAATCAGGGCTTGTACAAGCCCTGATTTTTCAGAAAGCGCATTTCGGAAAAATTGCCGCTGTACACCAACCGACAACAATCATTTATTTATCTGCTGTTTTCTGTCTCTTCTTCGCCGCCCCGAACGAGAACCCTTCCTTTCCGGCATCCACCTCGATGCCCGCGGCCGGAACCTTCCCTTCGATGACCTCGAGCGCCAGCGGGTCGAGGATATCGCCCTGAATCACGCGTCGCAGCGGCCGCGCCCCATAGAACGGGTCGAACCCCTTCTCGGCAAGACGCTTGCGGGCCGCATCCGTGAACGTGACGGCGATCTCCTTCGCAGCGAGCCGTTCGGCCACCTTCGCGAGCTCGAGATCCACGATCTTCCGGATGATATCGCGTCCGAGCGGATGGAAGATGACGATCTCATCGATACGGTTGAGGAACTCCGGACGGAAGGTTTCCCGGAGGCTCGACATCACCTTGGTACGGATCGCCTCCTCGGAAAGCTCCTCCTCTCCCTTCTTCGGTTTCTCCTCGCTGAACCCGAGCCGCTCCGCCCTCGTAAGGGTCTCGGACCCGACATTCGACGTCATGATGATGACCGTATTCTTGAACGATACCGTCCGCCCCTTCGCATCGGTCAGTCGTCCGTCGTCGAGGATCTGCAGCAGGATATTGAACACGTCGGGATGCGCCTTCTCGATCTCGTCGAAGAGGATCACGGCATACGGCCGGCGGCGGACCTTCTCGGTGAGCTGCCCGCCCTCGTCGTAACCGACGTATCCCGGCGGCGACCCGATGAGCTTCGCGGTCGAATGGGATTCCATGTACTCGCTCATGTCCACGCGCACGAGCGCCCGCTCGTCGTCGAACAGGAATCCGGCAAGCGCCTTCGCGAGTTCGGTCTTACCGACGCCCGTCGTGCCCAGAAAGATGAAGGAGCCGATGGGGCGCCCCTCCTCGGAAAGTCCGGCCCGAGACCGACGAATGGCGTTCGAAACCGCCTGGATCGCCTCGTCCTGCCCCACGACACGTCTCTCGAGTTCCCGCTCCATATGAACGAGCTTCTTCGCCTCGGTCTCGAGCATCTTGGAGACGGGAACGCCGGTCCACTTGGATACGACCGCCGCGACGTCTTCCTCGGTGATCTCCTCCTTGAGGATGGAGCCCGCCTGCTGAAGCTTCGTCAGTTTCTTCTCCTCGGCCGCGAGCGCCTTCTGGATCTCGGGAATCTTCCCGTACCGGATCTCGGCGACGCGGTCGAGTTCCCCGCGTCGCTCGGCCATATCGGCTTCCGATTTCAGCCGATCGATATCGGCCTTGTGCGCCCGCAGGCCCGCGATCAGATTCCGCTCCCCCTTCCACTGGAGCGAGAGCTTACCCGACTTCTCGCGCAGGTCCGCAAGTTCGCGGTCGAGTTCCGCGACCTTCTTCCCGGACTTCTCGTCCGAGTCCTTTTCGAGAGCGCGCTTCTCGATCTCCATCCGGCGGATGTTCCGTTCAAGCGTATCGAGTTCGGTCGGCAGCGAATCGATCTCCATGCGGCGCAGCGATGCGGCCTCGTCCACGAGGTCGATCGCCTTGTCCGGCAGGAACCGATCGGAAATATACCGCCGGGAAAGCCGCACCGCCGCGACGATCGCGTCGTCCGTAATGCGGACCCCATGATGCAACTCGTACTTCTCCTTGATGCCGCGCAGGATCGCGATCGCGTCCTCCTCGGACGGTTCGGATACGAAGACCGGCTGAAACCGCCGCTCGAACGCCGCGTCCTTCTCGATGTATTTCTGGTATTCCTTGAGGGTCGTGGCGCCGATCGTCCGCAGCTTTCCGCGAGCCAAAGCGGGTTTGAGCATGTTCGACGCGTCGAGCGTGCCCTCGGTCGCGCCCGCTCCGACGAGCGTATGGATCTCGTCGATGAACAGGATGAACCGGTCGGCGGAGCGTTCCACCTCCTTCAGGACCGCCTTCAGGCGCTCCTCAAACTCGCCGCGGAACTTAGCACCCGCCAGAAGCGCCCCGAGGTCGAGCGAGATGATCTCGCGGCCCGTGAGATTCTCCGGCACGTCGCCCGAGACGATCCGCTGCGCGAGCCCCTCGGCGATCGCCGTCTTGCCGGTCCCGGCCTCACCGATCAGGACCGGATTGTTCTTCGTCCGGCGCGACAGGACCTGCATCACCCGGCGGATCTCCTCGTCGCGGCCGATAACCGGATCGAGTTTCTCCTCGCGAGCGAGCTTGGTCAGGTTCACCGCATACTTGTCGAGCGCCTGATACGACGCTTCCGGATTGTCGCTCTCGACACGCGCACCGCCGCGTATTCCCGAGAGCGCCCGGAGAACCTTGTCCCGGTCGGCACCGGAACGTTCCAATATCTTTTTCGCCTCGCTCTCGACCGACAGGAGTCCGAGCAGCAGGTGCTCGGTCGAGACGAACGAGTCTCCCATCGCTTTCATCTCCTTCTCGGCCGCATCGAAGGTCTTCGCGAGCGCCGGCGTAAGATAGAGTTGCGGACCGGTCGACCCCTTCGGGAACGCATCGATCACCGAAAGCGTCGCGCCCTTGAGCGCGGAGAGGTCCGCTCCGGCCTGCGAGAGCGCGACCGGAACGACCGAATCCTCCTGAAGGAGAAGCGCGTAGAGCAGGTGCTCCGGACGAAACTCGGCGTTCCCCCGCGAAAGCGCGTTCTCCTGCGCGTTACGCAGCGCCTCCTGGCTCTTCTGCGTGAAATTGCTGATATTCATAGCCGTGAAGAATCAAGGATTACGAACCGGGAACGAAAGCCTCCATTCCGTATGATTCTCGCTTCCCTTTTTCCCGATCCTTCTTCGGCTCCATTCTATACCGAAAAACAAAAATTAGCAATCTCATATAGAGAGTGCTAATCCCGTCAATCCGATCTGCGCGATACATTTTACGGAAATTTACTTTCCCAAGCGATTCTTCTGCCTGAATTTCCGCCCCATATCCTCACGTTCTATATTTCCAAAATCGAACGGATGTCTCGTATCGAACGATTCTTGACAGGCGAAGCAGGATGGCCGAGGATGCGAATGAACGTCTTCGCTCACCTTAAAAACAAGGAGTCCTTATGCTGACACCGGTTAACTTCCAGAATGATCCGCTTCGTCACGCGAAACGGAGTCTCAGGCTGATTTCCGTTCTGCTTCTCATTCCGATTCTCATTCCAGCCATCTGTTGGATGCTCCCAAAAGGGGCACAGCGTTCCATATCGGCATCCGCCGATAGATTGGCCTCGTTTCTCGACGGAAATGAGTATCTGATGTATGAAATAACCGCCACTTTCCTGCTTTTCGTTTTCGTTTTCTTCGCCTTACGCATCGTCACCGAACTCATCACGACCATCTCCCGCCATTTACTTGAAAGATTCCGCAACGAAACGACCGAGGGCAGGATATTCCGCTTTCATCCCGTACTCACGCTCACCTTGACGTTCCTCGCGACCATTTTTTTTCTTTTCACGGAATGGGGGCGGAACTCCATCCTGTTCCTTGCTAACATACTCTTTCTCTCGAACTAGCGAGCCGAAAGAACAAAAAAAGGCATGTAACCATGCCTTTTTTTATTTTCGAATCCGTATCCGTCACTCCTTCCGCAGGGCTTCCATCGGAGAAAGACGGGAAGCGCGAACCGCGGGAGAGAGCCCGAACAGGACTCCTACCGCGACCGAGAACCCCGCCCCGAGCAGGAGCGAACGCGGTGTGAGTACAAGCGGAACGGAAAAGCCCGCGCGACCGAGGGCGAGCGACGACGCCCAGGTGAACGCGACACCGAGTGCGATACCGATAAGACCGCCGAGCCCCGTCACGATGACCGCCTCGACAAGAAACTGCGACAGGACGTCCCGTGATTTCGCACCGACCGCCTTGCGCAAGCCGATTTCGCCCGTACGCTCGGCAACTGAAACGTACATGACGTTCATGATACCGACCCCCCCGACGATGAGCGAGATGGACGTGAGCGCGACCAGGAGGATCGAGATGGTCCCGACCACGTCGCCGAGGGTCTTCTGCGCCTCCTTGGTCGACGTCACCGCGAAATCGTCCCGCGATGGATCCTCGATATCGTGCTCCTTCCGAAGAAGCCGCGTGATGAGATCCACCGTCTCCTCCTCCCGTCCCGGGTCCTCCATGCGGACCGAGATCATCTGCACATAGTCGACACCGAGCAGCTTCTTCTGCAACGTCCGAATCGGAACGTATGCCATGGCGTCGAGGTCAAAGAAGGCGGCCGAGCCGCGTTTCCCGAGCGTGCCGATCACCCGGTACCGCTCTCCGGAAATCGTGACAGACTCCCCGACCGCGTCGCGGTCCCCGAAGAACGACCGCTTCACCCCGTATCCGAGGACGATGACCCTGGAAAGGCTCTCATCCTCCTCGGACGAATAGAACCGACCGCTCTCGAGCTTCAGGTTGGAATCGACGAGCGGCGCACCGGCGCCGGCGCCGAACAGCATGACCCGTTTTCCGACGGAACCATAGGTAGCCCGTTCCTGCGCGATACTGCCGGCGTACGAAGCCAGGACGTTCGGTAGCCGATCGACCCGTTCCTCGTCGTCGAGCGTCAGCGTGGTTATCTGAATACCCTGCGCAATACCGCCGGAGTTTTCCGTCGAGGTCTTGCCGGTATTAGGCACCTTGACCTCGATCTGGATCAGGTCCGTCCCAAATGTCTCGACCAGGCCGGTGACATACCCCTTCACCCCGTCGCCGAGCGACATGATCACGACTACCGCGAAGACACCGACGACCACGCCAAGCAGTGCGAGCGCGGTCCGCGCCTTGTGCGTACGGATGGTCCGGACCGCGAAGAGCACCGGACGGAAAAAGGTGGATCGGAAGAGAGACATGGCTTCAGGCGACCGGAGGGATACCCTTCGAGGCGGCGCGACGCCTCAGGAAGAGTATCGTCCGCGAGATGATCCGGACGACGACGAGCGTCGCGACGAGCGCGACCGAACCGGCATACATGACCCGCGCCCATCCGTGAACGGAGTCCGTACCGCTCATGAACCCGTGCAGGACGAACAGCGGATAGGCGGCGAAGCTGGCATAATGGACGATACGCCATGACCGGGCCGGAAGCTTCGAACGGAATTCCGCGGTCAGGATAAGCGCGACGACGAGATAGAACGCGATCACCCCGAGCGCGACCGGAATCCGGACATCGAACCCGGCGGAAGAGACGAGCCCCTCCCGGGAGAACAGAAACGGTACGAGCGCTTCGACCGGGGTCAGTCGGAGGAAGCCGTCGAACATGAGGCTCACGAAGTGGAGCACGACGGCGACCAGTCCGGCAAGCGATATCGATCGATGCAGTTCGTACGCATCCACACCGGGAATGAGACGGGTAAACGCACGCGACGAAATGATGAGGCCGAACACGACCGAAAGCGTAAGCAATCCGAAGGCGGCCACTCCCGCAGCACGACCGAAGTACCACGGATATTTCTCCGGCTGCCCGGAGATGCCCGGATCCGAGAAATCGCTCGCGGAAACGGTGCGGACGTCGGCGGACAAGGGGTCCGTCCCGTCGGTCACCTCCTGACCGTCCGATATGCCGTCCCCGTCCGTGTCGGCGTTCGCCGGGTCCGTGTGATAGATCGATATCTCCCCGTCATCCGTCAACCCGTCGATATCGGCATCCTTGACCGCCGCCCGGGCGACGGATGTCAAAGAGAGCGTGATGATGATCGTGGCGACGGCAAGCGAAACGGAAAACCGGCTATTTTTCGTCGGTTTCGGCATACACATAGGGTTTCATGAGGTCATTATACATCGTCCGACCGTCATCCGTCACCAGGAACATCGGGAGCGCGTGTCGCCTCGCGAACGGTTCCGCCTCGGAGGAACCCAGGATACAGAGCGACTTGGCGAACGTCTCCGCGCGGATGACCGACTCCGAGACCACCGTCGCCGAAACGATATCCGTCTCCGCGCTCTTCCCCGTCCTCGGATCGATCAGGTGGTGCCGGACCCTCCCGTCGACCGTCGTCCATCGGCGCCGATCGGTTCCGGATGTCGCCACCGCCCGGTCGGACAGGATGAGTAACGCCGCGGAACCCGACCTGCCGACCGGATCCGCAACGTCGATCGCCCAATACGGATTCCCCTTCTCCGCGTCTCCGCCGGCAGCAAACATGTCGCCGCCCGCATCGATCAGGAAATCGGTATATCCGCGCTCACGCAGGAGACACGCTGCCCGATCGACCGCATACCCCTTCGCGATTCCGCCGAAATCGATCCGGACGCCGTCCGGCACGCGGACTTCGCCGTCCTCCCGGAGCACGATATCCCCGAACCGGAACGGCGCGACGGATCCGCGTTCTCCGAGAATCCCAAAAGCTTCGGTCCCGAAGCTACCGACGTATCCTTCGGACTCGAGCGACGGCAGAATCGCGGGATCGAAGAGTCCTTCCGTCTCCCGATAATACGAAAAGGAGTCCGCCAGCAAACGTCGGAACTCGGACGACGGGCGACGATTCGATCCGGCATTGAATCTCGACAGTTCGCTTTCCGGATCGAATCGTCCGAACCGCCGTTCGACATCCCGGAACGAGACGAACACGTCGGCGAGATCACGAGACATGCGCCTCTCGTCTCGGCTACCGGAAACGAGCCTCACGAACACGTCGGTCCTCATGATCTCGCCGCGGAGCTCCCTTTCAACGGACCGGTAATCTTCCATATGCGTCAACGATGCCGTCGTGATCGGCGTCGGTCCCGTTCTCGGAATAGGCCAGGTCGTCCTCGTCGGGATGCCGATCGAATACGTTCGGGACGGCATCGCCATCGTCGTCCGTGAAGTACTCCCATTGCGGAACCTTCGGGTCCGGATCGAGCGCATCGACCAGCCGGTCGCCATCGGAATCCGTCCGGTACTCTTCCGGCATCACGAGGACCGTCCTCGTCACCTGTCGCGTCTCGTATCGCGTCTCCCAGACCGTGACCGTCCCGCCGGATGAGGATCCGTCACCGTCATCTTCCCCGTCATCATCCTCCCCGTCATCTTCGTCGTCCTCGCCGAGCACATACGCCTGCTGGACGAACCCGGATGGGATACGAAATGACGGCACGAGCACCGAGACGACTGCCGACAGCATCGCGAACGTCGCGATCAACAGCATCCGGAACCTCAGTCGTTCCATACGCGTCAGGATGATGATTTCGTCGTCCGACTGCTCGACGGCTTCGTCACCGGAACCTGGACCGGTACCGTCTCGGTGACCGTCTTGGTCGTCGTCTGCCGGCTCTCCTCGACGAGCGCCGGTTGCCTGCCGAGCAGTTCGTCATATCTCGCGCGGGCATCCTCCATGAGGCGGCGGAGTCCGTCGCGCTCGGAGGCGATCCGACCGAGGTATGCCTCTCTCGCGTCGCCCTGCACGCGCAGTGACGTGAGAAAATCGTCGAGCCTCGCGTCCCGGGCCTCGAGCCGCTTTTCCTCCTCTCCATGTAACACGGCGAACGTCGCTCCCCCGAGCAGTGCGAGCGATGCCGCCGCGACAACCGACCTGATTTCCCAGATCCGTTTCATCTCCGTCACGTTAGTACTCGTATCATACCACAAAAAAGACCGGACTACGGTCCGGCCTCGATCTCCCGAACACTCCGCACAGCCTCCTGCCCGGGAGCTTCTTCGGATTCGACGCGCTCCTCGATGCTCTCGTCGTTCATGCCGCTCACGACCGAGACCAAGTCCCTGACCCTGGGATGTTCCATGAACGGGCTCGACGGAGCGATAACAAGCGATACGAGAAAGGTCGCCACCAGCATGGCGCGGTATCGTTTCCTGATTCGGTGAAAACCTCGCTTCATACGCCGCAAAACATCATCTTCTTACGAGGCACGCGTCGAGCGAGTCGGCGTCGGCACCGACTGAGTCGCCGCTTCGCCCTTCGATACCGTGGTTGCCGTACCGGACGAAGCACCGGCACCGGTCGATACGTCCAGAGCCGACGGACGGGACGCCGGTACCGTCGATCCTGTCGACGACTTCACTTCGGTCTTCGAGAAGACCCAGAGGAAGACTCCGCCGAATATTCCCGCCACAGCGAGTGTCGATATCACGATTATACCGATCCTTTTCATACCATTGGTACGTTACCGTTTTTCGGAACCCGTCGCGGTCTCCCAACCGCTCCACCGGATACTACGGGCGCTCCGAAACCAGGTTTTCACTCGTACCGCAGCGCCTCTATAGGCGGAATCCGCGATGCTCGCCACGCAGGAAAAAGCCCGAAGACGAATCCGACCGAGAGCGACACGGCGAGTCCAATAAGAACGGACGATACGGGAACGATAAACTCCCACTCATACCCGAGCCGCGGGATGATGACCGACGCCAGGTAGGCCACAAGGATACCGAACGCGACCCCTGCCGCCCCGCCGAGCCCCGCAATGAACGCCGACTCGATAAGGAACTGTGTCATGATGTGACGCGGCCGGGCACCGACCGCCTTGCGCAGGCCGACCTCGCGGATGCGCTGATTCACCGCGATGAGCATCGAGTTCATGATGCCGATCCCGCCGACGAGCAGTGAGATGGAGGCGATCGCCGTCAGGAAGTACGTGAGCACGTTCGTGACGTTTCCCAGGACCTCGAGCGCCTGTGCGGTGCTGCGGACCGAAAAGTCCGACTCTTCGCCATCCTCGAGATCGTGCCGGTCGCGCAGGAGTGTCGCGATGTCCTCCATCGCGCGGTCGATGTGCGACGTGTCGTCGATCTTGGCACGGGCGAAGTTGAGGTAGTCGATGCCAAGCAGCGTCTTCTGCGCCGTCGCGAGCGGGACATAGACGAGGTTGTCCGGATTGGAAAACGTGGACGACCCGCGAGCCGCCAGCACGCCGACCACGCGGAACGGGATATCCTTGATGACGAGCGTCGATCCGAGCGCGCCGCCGTTCGGAAACAGCTCATCGGCCCGCGTCGAGCCGAGCACGGCGACACGGGAGAGATCCTCTTCTTCCTCGAGGAAGAAGAATCTCCCCTCGGAGACCTCCATGTTCTCGATCGAGACCGCATCCGGCGACACCCCCTGATAACTCGTCACGAAGGACTCCCCGGACGACTCGACCACCGCCGATCCCGAGACGTAGCCGCTCGCGGCGACCAGATCCGGCACGTTGGCCTTCTGGCGAAGCGCCTTGAGATCCCCGTTCTTGAGCGTGGTCGTAACGATGCCCATCGCGCTCGCCGGCGGTCCGTTCTCTTCCGACGCGCCGGGAAGGATGCCGACGAGGTTCGACCCGACCTTCTCGACCTGCGAGAGGATGAGTGCCTGCGCCGAGGCGCCGATCGACATGACGAGGATGACCGCCGCGACCCCGATGACGACGCCGAGCACGGTCAGGAAGAACCGCAGTTTGGCGGCACGGAGCGAACGAAGCGCGATCTTGATCGGATCGGAGAATTTCATGTATCAGACAGCGATGAGCAGATAACATTTAACGACAGACTATGAGATTCAACTCGATGAAAAAATATGAATACATCGACTATCAATCCTCGAGACCTTTTCGTCCGTAATGATACCGATGGCCGGAAAATGGAATAATTACAGGACTTCATTTCGGTGCCCCGTTATCTGTTCATCGATATCTGTTATCTGACCTTATTTCAACGTCACCTCGCCGTCCCGGGCGATACGGCGGTTCGTAACCGGCTCGTCGCCGACGATGCGCCCGTCCGCGACACGGAGGATGCGCTTGGCATGCTCCGCGGTCAGCGTCTCGTGCGTCACGAGGATGACCGTCCGCCCCGCATCATTGAGCTGCTGAAGGATCTTCATGACCTGGAGCCCCGACTTCGAATCGAGGTTTCCAGTCGGCTCGTCCGCGAAGACGATGTCCGGATCGTTCACGAGCGCGCGGGCGATCGCTACACGCTGCTTCTCGCCACCGGAAAGCTGTCCGGAAAAGTACTTCGCCCGGTGGGTCATGCCGACTGCCTCGAGTGCCGCCGCGACGCGCTTCCCGTTCCGCTCGGTCGGATCCTCGTCGTAGAGAAGCGGCAACTCGACGTTCTCCTCGACCGTCGTCTTGGGCAGCAGGTTGAACGCCTGGAACACGAACCCGATCCGTCGGTTCCGGAGTCCCGCGAGCTCGTCGTCGGAAAGCTCGGTCGCGTTGCGGCCGTCGAGCAGGTAGGTCCCGCAGTCCGACCGTTCGAGCAGTCCCAGGATGTGCATAAGGGTCGACTTGCCCGAGCCCGAGGGTCCCATGATCGCGACGAACTCCCCTTTCTCCACGGAGAACGACACGTCATGAAGCACGGAGGTCCGGACACCTTCGTTCTCGTACGTCTTGCAGAGATCCTTCACGGAGATGAGAGGCATGTCCGAAATAAAGCGTTATCGTTACCATTGTAACACAAATCCTTTCCAATGAACCGGAATGGACCAAGATCTCCGAGTCCGACCGAGAATCGTGTTTTTTCGATTTCACGAAAAAAACATAGCTCAATAAAGCCATGATTTCAGCCATTATTTCATTTCGACCCTATCCCATTCTCCGCGATATTTCCGTCGAGGAACCGGGCGGTCGTATTCCTGATGTTCCCACTCAAGCGGTTCTGATTAGCAAAAGATCCGCAAGTGATCTTTTGCTTGCGGATCTTATATCACCGGAACCGATGGTGACGGATTCGATTCCCGCCACTCCTTAACACACTGCTCCACCGCGTCTTCATGATGCCGAACAGTCACGCTCACGTCTCCGATTTTCAGTACTTGTATTTTCATTACTTCTAAATATAATTGTCCCCCTTTCTCGACATGAAAAATATTATTTCCTAGCAAGTCGTCGGGTTTTTCCGTACAGATGATAGTCGGAACGTCGATTATGCGGAAACACGCTCTTCCTCTAATTTTTCCGACATACGGCCCGATAAGCTCGCCGGATTCCCCTGGCTTGATGACGACATCCGGTCCGTATTCGCAATCATGTACTGTCGCGTATGCGATCACGTTAAACGACGTTGCGTTGATAATTTTCATCCTACACCTCGGATTTATTTTTTGATGGATTATGCTGAAAAACTACAACCGATGAGAATACTGCCGTTTGAAAATATTGTCAACATCGGCAATATGTTCTCATCCTTTCCTCAAATTGGCGATATATCCGTCAAGAAACCGGCGGTCGTATTCCTGATGTTCCCCGTCGAGGTGTTCCTTGTACTCGCGCAGCACCCGAGGGTCCATGAGCATGACAGAGACATTGTCGATCTCCATCCTCACGTCCGGATATCGGCCGTAGATCTCCCGGTTCCGGATCCACACCGCCCCGCCCTTGTCGCGCATGAGAAGCGTATCGGCGTCGGTCAGGTCGATGTCCTGTCCGTGATACGAGAGCGAGAGCGTCTCACAGTCCCACTTCTCGGTCAGATAGTGCTTCGGTCCCGCGACGATATACTCCTTCACAAGCGGGACGATGACCGGAAAAACCTTGCCGGAAATCGAGATGTCGATATCGTTCACCGGACGACCGGAACCGTAGAGCGCGGTCGCGAGTCCCCCGCCGATCTGATACGGCACTCCGACCCCGTCGAGCACCCCGACAATCCATTTCATTGCATTGATGGTTTTCGTGATCACACACGTTCAAATATTATTTACCGATCCCGTGCCCCGATAAGAACATACCACCTCTTCACAAGACAGACACCCTTCCCAACAGCGGTCTCATGTAGTGATCAAACTTTCCCGGTCCGGACACCAGGAATTCGCTGACGGACCCCTTCGGCAGATAGATGAGCGATCCGAATTCGGGAACCTCCCCCTTCTCGATCAGTTCCTCTTCAAACCGGGCATAATGCTCGGCAAATTCCGCCGCAGTCAACCGAAGCTTCAGCAAGAAAATCACCGCGATCGAATGGATGCCCGAATCATAACGAAGATACCCGGCATCAAGCCGCAGAACAGCCTTTCGGTCCTCGGACTCGATCCCGACTTCCTCCCGAAGCTCCCTCCCGATACCGTGTTTCATGTCGATTGCGTTTTCCCGAACATCTTCGAAGTCCAGACCTCCGCCTACGCACTGGATATTTCCGGGATCGGACGTATGCTCGGCCATCCTGCCGAAAACGAGCACGTCATCCGCTGCCTCAATCAGACACGACGTATGGATATTCTTGCAGGCGTACTTTTCAGGAAGCCCTACCCTCCTGGTATAGACATAGTGGGCATAATCCGAAAGATCGACAGCCACTCTCACCTCGCCGCCACGCTCTTCTATGCCCGAGATGGTAAAGACCTCGCCGCGAGTATACCGTTTCCCCTCCGCCATCAGTCCGTTCCAATACTCGTCGACCGCCTTTTGCGTCTCTGCCGGCAACATGAACCGATTCCCGGTATATGTCACGATCGGCTCGGACTTCAGTTCCAGAAGCGTATCTGACAGCATATCGATACGGTTAAATAGGTCTAGGAAAGAATATTTGCGACCACTCTTACCATATCCTCGCGAAATGACCCGGTAAAGTCGTGCGTACCGGGAGTCGATATGACACGCATATCCGAAAGCGGGCGGGGAAGTTCGGCATCACCAAGAATCTCGTCATCCTGTGCCCGGACGAGGTACAGTTCGGTCTTCGCTGAAAATGCCTCATAGAGCGCAGGATGGTCGAGCGATTCTCGCTCCTTCCAGTACTCGGCTGGAACGATCGTAACCGTTCCGTCGGTGCGGGGCAATCGCGATACGCCATCAAGGTCGATGACCGCGCCCGGCTTTCCCTTGTAGCGCGCGATCGAACGGCGGATATCCGTCATGAACGGCGGAGCGAGAAATACCGCCTTTCGGATGCCGTCCGAATTCGCAAGCGCAGCCGTGATACAGCCCTGCGAATGTGCCACGAGGTCAATAACCGCTTCGGGATCCTGATTTCTGATTTCGCCGATCGTCTCGCTCAACCTCCGGACCTGATCGCTAAACGGATGAACATGAAGTATCTTCCCGTCCTCGGACAGATCATTGTAGTCGAACATGACCGGAACGTATCCAACCCCGAGACCCTTCGCGATATCCGCGAACAGCCCATCTCCGCCGCCATCCTTCCGCACGCCGAATCCGTGAGAAAAGACGACGTATCGGTGCATACCATGTTCAGGTAATTCTGTTTCGTCGTTCATAAGAGTAATAAATACTCGGACCCGGCATCTGTCTTACCGGATTTGACCCGAAATACGTCTACCTCCATCCTGAAGTCAAACCTTTTCCCGCGAGCGTCAAAATTGATTCAGGATTACAGCGGAAATAGACAGCGCCTCCTTCAAGATTCTCACACCGAAAACCCGCTTGTAAAGCGGGTTTCGCGATTTCATCGAAAAAATGAGGCTTATATAAGCGACTAAGTAATTAGTTTTCGGATTTCAAATAATAAGGAATACCGAACTAAACATCGTTGATCGATATATCTGCGACCCCAGACACCGGGTTGCGCCAAAAAAAGATTCTTCTCCGTTCAATTACGAGTATCAGGGTCATATTCACGACCGAAAGGTAAACCGGAAATGCAAGACCGGAAAAATTCCATGATTCCACGACTGCAAACCCCGTCAAGGCATTCAGCAGACCGGTAAGAAATGCAACAGCGGATTCTGATTCTGGATGACTCCACGACTTCATGATCGTAGGTACGGCAGCAAGCAAATCGCTAGCTATCGCAAAAACAATGGCAATATTTGGCTCCTTGGTAATTCCCCATAAAACAAGCGCGAGCAAAGAAAACAGACCGCATGCATAATCGGACGTTTGTAGTCTCCAGAATCCCTTTCTATTTAAGAACGATGCGAGAAAGACAAGAAATGGAATGAATCCGGACATAAATACCGGAACGACTGCGAGACCGACCCCCTTCGCAATCCCCGCTCCCGTTGCAATCATCGGCGCAATCGACCACAAAAGCCACGAAATCCGGTTCGGGCGAGTTCTCCCCGCCAAAGTTTCTCGGATATACGCGAATCCACCGAACAGATTTATCGCCGCACCCACAAAAACAAGATATGCCATATCGATCATAAGCCAAATAAACGCGTATACCCGAACCGTTTCAGATCGGGAGCGATGTCGTCGTAGGTCTTGCCCGCGAGGAATCCGCCGGCGATGAACTCTTCCTGCGTGACCTCGGAGAGGCAGAAGTCCGGCATCGGGAACGCATCCTTCTCCGCCTCGGTCTCGAATTCGAAATCGACGAGGACGAGTCCCTCGAGCGCGGCCGCAAACACGTCCACCTCCGCCGTGAGCCCCTCGTATCCGTACCGGTAGCGGACCTTATCGACCCGCTTTCCGGGAACGGACGAGAGCGCGGCATACTCTTCCTCCGACAGTCTGATCGTCTGTTCCTCCATCCGGGACGAGTCCGCTTCCGTAAGCTGTGTCTTCTTCGTCATCTCGTATCGGTCGCCGTTCTTCCGCAGACGGAGCACCGGGTGTCGCGCGATAACCGGCAGATAGATATCGAGCATCTCCTTACTCGGGGCATCGGAAAGCCCCTCCGGCGGCCGCTTCGCGAGATAGGTCCGTTCGAGTTCGATCATAGGAGGTGCGGTCACATATGTTCATCCCCATCTTCCCACCGAAAAACCCGCCTGTAAAGCGGGTTTGTTGTTTCAGATATTCCCCTATTCCTCGCGCTTGCCGGTATTCTCAAACGGATCCATCGCTTTCCGGACTTGCTCGACTTCCTTCTCCGCTGCCAACCGGTCGAGTCTCGGTTTCATGATTTCCTCTTCAAGAGGCGAACCCGGAAACTCGACGGTCTCACGGATTATTTCCTGGTCCGCAGCATCATCCCTTCGTTCCTCCTCGTACTGCTGCTGATATTTCTCGTCACTTTCCCGCATAAGCGCTTGCAAACGCTCCTCATCCGGGAGCGGTGCCCGATTCGCATTCTTGAACTCGATATCGGCCGCTATCAAAGCGGCCTCGTCATCCGGATCCGGCTCCTGGACCGGATATGTGAACTTCTCTTTCATATTCACTCTTATCCGATTATGACCATAACTGCACGGGCGAAAACCGAGACCAAGCTCCCTATTTCACCTTCGCGACGACGACCGATTCCCCTTCGGACAGCCCCGATTTGATCTCGATGGTCCCCTCGTCGCCCTCGATGCCGAGCATCACTTCGCGCCGCTCGGACGAGATACCGTCGGGAGACACGTCCACGAACGCCTTGCTTCCCTGCCGGGTAACCGCGCGGAACGGCACCGAAAGCGCGTTCTCGGCCTTGGCCGTCACGATATCGATGGTCGCGCTCATCCCCTCGCGCAGGCGCGAATCGGCGTCGGCCATCCGGAACCGCGTCACGTAGGAAACGACATCCTGTACGACGGTAGCCGACGGCTCTATCTCGTAGATCTCGGAACGGAACACGTCGTCTTTGGTAAGCGCGTCAAAGGTGACGTCACCTTCCATCCCGTCATGCAGCTTCGTCACGTCGGCTTCCGGAACCCGGGATTCCAGGATGAGGCCTTCACCGGCCGACACCCGACCCACGATGCTTCCCGCGATCGCGGTTTCCCCCTCGCGCAGGTCGAGCCGGGTCACGACGCCGTCCATCGGCGAGACGATGTCCGCCTCGGCGATCTGCGTTCCCAGGGTGCGAACCTTCTGCCGCGCCTGCTCGGTCGTCAATTTCTTCGCCTCGCGTTCCTCGGGCTTCAGCGAATCCCACCCGCGCCGGGCGAGCTTCTCGGCTTCGACGGCGATATCGAGCGCGATCTGCGCGTCGTGCAGCTGCGAGCGCAGTACGGAGGTGTCGAGGGTCGCGACCGTCTGTCCCTTCTTCACCGTATCGCCCCGCGTCACGAGCACCTTCCCGACCGTTCCGACCGACGCATACGAAAGGTCGGCGTACGACTTCGGTACGAGCTCGCCGGTCACCGACACGGTCTGCATGACCGTCGCCCGTGAGACGGCTTCGGTCTCGTACAGACGCTTCGGTGGGCGCGTCATGAACCACGCGACCGTTCCGATCACCGCGACCGCCAAGACCGACAGCCAGACGACTTTCGTTCTTCTCTTCATACGACCGTTCCGACGTTAGTTTCAAAACATGCGCTCCTGCGCCGCCGCGGCGGCCGCACCGTCCATCGCCTTGTTCGCTTCGGCGTCCGCGACCGTGTTCCGCTCGCGGGGCACGTGCGAGAACTCCACCTGACCGAAATCGAGCATCAGGTTCCACACCTCGAAGAAGAGCGGCTGAAGCTTCCCGTTCTCGATCTTGTAGACATGGTTGAGCTGGCGGCACGCGAGCTCCGAATCCATCCGGCAGTCGATCCGGCACTTCTTGGCCCGATCCTTGCCGATGAGCGCCTTTATCTTGCGCAGACCGGCAGCGATAGCGGCGTATTCGGCTTCGTTGTTCGTCTTCGTGCCCAGGAACTCGCCGAAGCGCTTGTCGAGCGTCTCTATGAAGACACCCAGGGCCGCCGGCCCCGGGTTTCCCCTCGATCCCCCGTCCGTATACATGACGATGGTTTCCATAGAAGAAGTATAGCACATCAGGCGGAACGCCGAAGATCGATAAGCTTCAGCTGCACCGTCACGCGGCCGTTCCATTCGTTCTCATCGAGCTGGAAAAGTATGTCGACCGCGTCGCCAGAAACGATGCCGGCAGCCGTGTCGGCGAGCGAGAACCCGATCGCGTCAACCGTCCTGCCATCGGGAAGAGAGAGGGCAAGTTTCACATGCTTGCCGTCGGAACCGACCGGACGGATCTCGGCGACCCGGACCCCCTCGAGCAGGAAGACCGGCTCGGGATTCCCTTCGCCGAACGGCGCCAACCGCCGAACCTGTCGGACGAAATCAAGAGTGATGAGCGGATGCGGCAGACGCAGGTCCGCGGCAGGTCCCGGCTCCGGAAGCGCTCCTCCCATCCGCTCGGCAGCCAGGCGCTCGAGCCGCTCCTCGAGTTCCGGGAGGTGTTCGTTCCGCACCGTAAGCCCCGCCGCCTGCGAGTGCCCGCCGAACCGCTCCAGGATGTCGGCACACTCTCCGATCGCCTCTATGATATTGAGACCCGGGACGCTCCGGAGCGATCCACGGCTCGTCTCCTCTCCCTTCGTGAGGACGATGGTCGGACGCCCGAACTCGTTGGCGATACGGCCGGCCACCAGTCCGACCACCCCGAAATGGAAATCCTCATGCGCGGCGAACACGAACCTGCGATCCGACCGGGCGAACGCCGTCTCGCGGACCGATTTGGCGATCCCATCGGAAACCTTGCGACGCTCGACATTGTACGACTCGAGGATATCCGCGAGTTCCCCGGCCCGGTCGGCATCCTCCTCGACCAGCAGGTCGTGCGCCGCACGTGCATGCGCCATCCGGCTCGCAGCGTTCAGTCGCGGCGCGACATGGAACGCGATATCACGGGCGACCGGCGCCCTCCCGTCCGGCGCGATACGCGCGCGGGAAATCATCTCGCGGAACCCGTTCCGACGGGTCTTGCCGAGCACGATGAGCCCGAAGGTCACGATGACGCGATTTTCGCCGATAAGCGGCATGACGTCGGCCACCGTTCCGACCGCCGCCACGTCGAGGAACCACTTGAGCTGTCCGTATTCATCCGGAAAGAACTCGAGATACACGGCCTGCAGTACCTTGAAGGCGATCCCGGCCCCGCAGAGCTCCTTGAAGGGATACGGTTCGCCGGGCAACCGCGGATTGATTATCGCGTACGCGTCGGGAAGGGTTTCCGGGACATGATGATGATCCATGATGATCACGTCCATGCCGCGACGGTTCGCATCGGCGACCGCCTCGTGGTCCGTCATCCCGCAGTCGACGACACACACGAGCGTAACACCCTCGGCAGCGAAGGATTCCAGGGCGCGCAGGCTCAGTCCGTGCCCTTCGGCATGCTTGTCCGGAATATAGGTCGTGACCGGGACGCCAATCTTCGTCAGCGCCTCGCGCAGGAGAACCGACGACGTGATCCCGTCCGCATCGAAGTCCCCGAAAATGCCGACCTGCTCGCCCGCATCGCGCGCGGAGCGGAGCCTGTCCATGACCCGCCGCATCGACCGGAACAGGAAGGGATCATGCAATCCGCGGTCGTAATCCGGCAGAAGGAACGCCTTGCGGTCCTCTTCCGTGACGATGCCGCGCAACGAAAGCAGCCTCTCGATTATCAATGCCGGGTCCGGAGCGATATCCTCTTCCGTTTTCGGATTCCATACGGACGGCATACGATGATCGACACGGAATAAGACCGAAGGCCCCGAGCCCCTCGAGGACCCGGAGCCGGAGACATGAAAACGGGATCAGATACAGACGAGCTCCGCCTCGAACCGGCGAGAGTTCGCATCCTTGAGGGTCAGCCGAAAGGCAAGCTTCTCGCCGCCTTCGGAACAGAGAAAGTCGCGGTTGAGACCGAGATCCTGCGCGAGCCGTTGCGCGTCGAGCTCGTAAGGATTCGGGACAACAAGATACTGCGAGTGGGAGAAGAGCGCATTCAGACGGCCCAGGATGTCGCGCGGCGGCGACATGGTCGTCACGAAGAAATCGTTCACCCCGAGCACCTGTGCGCGGGCGCGGTCCTCCTCGCGGCCCATGTGTGACAGGAAAATGACCGGGATATTCGCGGTCATCACGTTCCGTTTCAGACTCTCCACCAAGCCGAACCCGTCCATCCGCGGCATGATGATACCGGTAAGGATCACGTCCGGCGTCACCTGACTCACTTTCTCGAGACCATCGAGACCGTCGACCGCCTCGATGACATCGAATCCTTCCTGGCGGAGGATTTCCACGAAGAGCGCCCTGGTCTCGGTATCGTCGTCGATCACGAGGACGTTCCGCTTCACATTTTCCATAGATCGCACGTTACACCACGCATACGTGCCGATTATACCAGGAAAAGAAGGAACCGAAAAACCGGCCCGAAAAGCGGGCCGGCCATATGCGAAGTCCGTATCCTATCCCTTCCGCTCGGTATCCCGGAGCTGTTCCACGAGCTTCCGCTCCTTTCCCGAAAGATGTTTCGGAACGGCGACCGTCACCGTCACGAGATGGTCGCCCTGTCCGAAGCCGCGGACGTTCCGAAGGCCCTTGCCCCGTATACGGAACACTTCGCCGGGCTGCGTTCCCGCAGGAATCTTCATACGGACCGGCCCCTCGACCGTCTCGACGGAAACCGTATCGCCAAGCGCTGCCTGCGCGTACGAGATCGGCATCTTCGAAAGCACCGTCTCGCCGCGACGCATCAGCGTCGGATGAGGCTTTACATGCACCGCGACAAACAGGTCTCCCGACGGAGCGCCCGGCTCACCGGCCGCCCCCTTGCCTGGAACCGAGATCACCTGACCGTCGTCGATACCGGCCGGAATCCGTACCGTCACTTCATCCTCGCCCGTCATCCGGCCGGTCCCGTGACATTTCGGACAGTCCTCCTCGAAGCGCTTCCCCTTCCCGTGACATTTCGGACACTGTACGACCTGCTCGAAGGTTCCCAGGACGCTGCGGACCGCCTGCCTGATACGGCCGCTGCCACCGCAATCGGAACACGAAACCTCCTTCGACCCTTTCTTTCCCCCGGTACCCCCGCATTCCGTACATGGGATCGCCTTCCGGATACGAACCGTCTTCTCCGTGCCCGAGACCATCTCCATGAACGGAATTTCCACATCGACCTGGATATCGGAACCCGCCCGCGGCCCACGCGAACGTGCCCCGGCAAAGCCTCCGCCGAACAGGTCCGAGAAGATGTCCTCGAAACCGCCTCCGCCGCCGAACTGGAAATCGCCGAAGTCGAACCCGCCCGCCTGACCGCCGGAAAACCCGCCGAACCCCGTCGGCCCGTCGGCACTCCCGAACTGGTCGTACCGCTTGCGCTTTTCCGGATCCGAGAGCACGCCGTATGCCTCGTTCGCCTCCTTGAACTTGGCTTCGTCGCCGCCCTGCTTGTCCGGATGGTGCTTATGCGCGAGCTTTCGGAACGCCTTCTTGATGTCGTCCTGCGACGCATCCTTCGACACGCCGAGAATGGAATAGTAGTCCTTGTTCGCCATAGGTTCGATCCGTTTCCTTCCACTGTACATGAAAACGAAAAAATTAGCAATCTCTTTAAGAGAGTGCTAAGAACACTCATCATCACTCTATTTGACAATATCTAATATATATAGTATACTTATTAACACAATCGATAGCGTAGAAATTTTATAACATAAAAAAGCCGTAGGAATTGCTTCTCCGGCAAAGGAGCTAGGAAAAATGATTGTTATCAGATCATGGTGCTTGCCGGCACTTGATGAACAAGCGTTGAACGACTTACACGATTCGATCGTTAAGGCCGTAATTTCAACGCCGACCTCTGGGGTGAAGTCGGAAAAAGACATGCTCAATCTCTTCCCTTCCGACATGATGACTTACGGATTAGGGTGTGAGGTGTACGTCGAAATCATGCATCTCCCGGAAAGGATGCTGCCTTTCGAACGCCAGGTACTTGGTAACCTGGTCCGGACCGAGATTTGCAACGCCCTTGAGCGCTCGGGGGAAAAGCCTCCGAACATGCAGCTCTTTATCCCCGCGACGCATCCCGACGACATCGTCATGTAACGTTCCCGCTACACAGAGAATCCTCTGCATACGTGTAGCGGGTTTTCTGTTTCCCGCGGTTCCAAGTATCGAAATCAATTCGAAGGATTCGCATCAAAGCCCGTTCTTTGCCTTGTTGGCGACGTGCTCCTCGAAAGTCTCGGCGAAGACCGTCTCGCCGGTCTCGGGATTATTCAGGAAATACAGGTACCGGTTCGGTGTCGGATCGAGCACGGCCCGGATCGCGGAAAGTCCCGGGTTCGAAATCGGGCCGGGCGGCAGCCCCTTGTTCGCATAGGTGTTGTACGGCGAATCGACGGCGATATCCTTGAGTGAGTGCTTGACTTTGGTCTCGCCGAGCGCGTACCGGACGGTCGCGTCGCTCTGAAGCGGCATACCGAGCGCGATCCGACGCAGGAAGAGGTCCGCGACGACCCCGCGGTCCGCATCGGTCCGAACTTCGGTCTCCACGATGCTCGCCAGCGTAAGCGCCTCGAACCGCTGTTCGGCCGGTTTCCGCTTCAGAAGCGGCTCGACGGTCTTTCCGAACGCGTCGAGCATCTTTCCGATTACGGCATCCGTTCCCTGTGTCGGATCGAAAAAGTACGTGTCCGGAAACAGGAACCCCTCGAGAGAGGCTCCTGCCGGCGCAACCGAAAGGAACGGATACCGTTCCCGAAGCGCGGCAGCGGGATGAGCGACCGCCGACAGGAACGATGCTCCGTCGAAACCGGCAGCATCGAGCCTTTCCGCCATCTCCGCGGCCGTGAGTCCTTCCGGAAACGTCACCTTCACCCCCTTCTCGACCGTCTCGCCGCGGACGATCTTCCGCGCGATATCGGGAATCGACATCTCGCCCGAGAGCGCATACCGGCCGGCCAGCAAACGCGTCCGAAGTCCTTCACGGAACACGTGATACAGGAAAGGAAGCTCGGAAGCGATGACGCCGCGCCTTCTGAGATCCGTCGCGAGCACGACGACACCCTCCCGTTCGCCGACGGTGACGATGACCGGACCGGACCCACCCCGGGAATCCTCGACCGAACGCGACAGCACGGCCAGTCCGATGCCGATAAATACCGCGATGCCCACCACGAAAAACACGGTCGCCCGTGCGAGACGTACAAACATATTCCGGCTTTTCGGGGCGGGCGGGTTTGTTTCGGTAGTATCCATATCCTGTTCAGGTCGTCGCGGGCGAGTTCTCGATAAGCGGGACGAATATGAATCCCGCGAACCGCTCGACATAGAAGTCGTCTTTGCCACGCTTCTCGACGTATGCGAGGGAATTATAGATGGGCATCACCATCTTGCCGCCGATCGTCAACTGTTCCTTGTACGTGTCCGGAATTTCCTCCAACGAGGCGGACACGAGAATCCGGTCGTACGGAGCGTCCTTCGCATACCCCTGAGACCCGTCGCCAAGCACGCACTTCACCCGCTTGAGCGAGACGAATCCGAACTTGTCGATATTCTTCTTTCCGAAGTCGTACAGTTCCGGAATCCGCTCCACCGCCACGACGGACCCTTCATCACCGACGACCTCCGCCATAAGCGCCGACGTCCACCCTGAGCCGCTACCGATATCCAACACCTTCTGGCCCGGGCGGAGATCAAGCAGTTCGAGCATCATCGCTACCGTCAGCGGTTGCGAGATCGTCTGGCCGTATCCGATCGGAAGCGGAATGTTCGTATCCGCCTCCGAAACGAACTCCTCGGGAACGAATTCCTCGCGACCGATACGGTTGAACGCGTCGATGAGCGCATCGGACTTGAGATACCCCTGAGTGATGAGATTGTTGATGAGTCGGCTCATGATCGGAAACGTTCGTGACGGACGGCTATTCGCCCATGACCTGGACGACCACGTCGCGCTTGCGCGAACCGTCGAACTCGACGGCGAATACGGTCTGCAGGTCGGTTAGCATGAGATGTCCACGCTCGACCGGGATCGTCTCACTCGAACCGAGCAGGAGCGTCTTGCAGTGCGAGTGACCGTTCGAACGGCCGTCGGATTTCATGCCGCGCTGGAGTTCGAACAGGTCGTGAGAATACTGGTCATCCACCGGAACGACCCGATAGAGGATGCGCATGAAGTCCTGCAGAAGCAAAGGCTCGTTATGATTGATCACGACGCTCAGCGTCGTATGCGGAGAAAAGACCGTCACGACCCCCTCCCGGATCCCGGACTTCGCGAGAATCTCGGATATGCGGTCGGTCAGATTCACGAACTCGATCTGCGTCTTCGTCTCGAATTCGATACGTTCCCGGAAAATCTTCATAGCTTTTCTGTTTGTCACTTTATCGTACTATCGCGCCGTCACACGGCGCCTAGACCGACATGAGTTCGTCCTTGAGGCGGTCCTTCGTCTGGATGCCCATGAATTCCTTCACGACCTTCCCGCTCTTGAAGATCTTGAGCGTAGGGAGGGACATGACGTCGTATTCGGCCGCCGTATCGGGATTCTCATCGACGTTGAGCGCACCGACCTTCGCCCCCGTAACCTCCTCGGAAACACCCTTTACGATGGGCTCCATCATCTGACACGGACCACACCACGGAGCGAAGAAATCCACTAGGATCGGAACGTCACACTCGAGGACCTCTTTCTTGAAATTCTTGTCCGTCAGATGGATCGCTGCCATACGAATTGTCTTCAAAATGTTCGAATCTGCCTCGGCTACACAAACGCCGATATCATCATCAGTATATCGCCGCCTCGGATGGAGGTCAAAACGGGATCGGCAGACCTTGCCGCCGCAGCCGCCTTCAGCGATACTGGAAAACAGAAACACCCCCCTAACCATACCGTCATGCCGCTTCACCCGTTCTCCGACGACATCGTCTTCCTCGATGCCGAATTCACGTCGCTTGATCCGTATACGGGAGAGATCCTGTCCGTCGCGCTCGTGAAGCCTGACGGTTCGGAGCTCTACCTCGAGATAGACCGCGACCCCGGAACACTGAGTCCCTGGGTCGCCGAGCACGTCCTCCCCTTCCTCGACGGGCCGCGTGTCGCGCCGGACGACGCCGTGATAAGGATCAGGGATTTCGTCGGTGCCGACGAGCCGTTTCCCGTCTCGTTCGTCACCCCGTACGACACCGTCTTCCTCCGCAAACTCGTTCCCGAATCGGCATGGCCGTTCCGACGGTATCCGATCGATTTCGCCGCCCTGCTCTTCGCGTCCGGCCTCGATCCGGCGAATCTCCTCGAGAACGACCGGATCCTCTCCGAAAAGATCGGGGTCGCGCCGTCGGAACACCGTCGCATGCACCATGCACTCAACGACGCGCAGCTCCTCCGCGACGCCTACGGAAAATTCTTCCGATACCTGGCGGACTGAACGAAACCGGCCGATACCGCCGCAATCCCGGAGCAAAAGAATCCGGCCTTCCTATCGCAACAGGTTCCGGTTCACGTTCTCCGGAACCGAATAGAAGACCGGTTTGAAACTCATGCGGTGAATCGGACACGCCCCGAGACGACGCAGGGCGTCCATATGCTCCTTGGTCCCGTATCCCTTGTGTTTCGCGAACCCGTACGCCGGATAGAGCGCGTCGTATTCGAGCATCATCCGGTCGCGTGTCACCTTGGCGACGATCGACGCGGCCGCGATCGACCGTACGCTCGCGTCCCCTCCGACGACCGTCTCCTGCCGCACCGAGAGATTCGGAATCATCTGATTCCCGTCGACCAGAAGCAGAAGGTCGTCCGTCGCAAGACCGGTTTCCTCCGCTTTCCGCCGAAAGTCGGACAAGGCCTCCTTCATGGCGAGGAACGTCGCCTCCAGGATATTCATCCGGTCGATCGTCTCGGCGGAAACGATTCCGACCCCCACCACGAAACGGTCCCGTACGAAAGCGAGCGCCTTCTCACGCTGCTTCTCGGAGAGTTTCTTCGAATCCCGGACGAGTTTCCATTCCTTTTCCGTTTCCGTATCGATCGGAGCGAAGTCCTGTTTCCTGAACGCGGCGACCGCCGCCACGACCGGCCCGGCCAACGGCCCGCGCCCAGCCTCGTCGATCCCGACGATACAGGTCGCTCCGTCACGCCGTCGACTCCGTTCAAACTCGAATACGCTTTCCATACAGGGAAGATACGATTTCTCACATTCTACCGTCACCAGTTTCCGAATGCGATATTGACATAGTTATTACAATATTTTATAACAGGAATTCACTCTTTCCCAATCTTTCCCAACCAAAATCATCCGACCATGCCGTTCAAAGAATACCTTATTGACCGGTCACTGCTCCCGGAGCCGTATTCCACGGCACAAAAAGCGGAAACGTACGATTGCATCGTTCCGCAGGCGTACAGCAGAAACGGCTACCCGAATTCGGCGCTCCACGAGATCCACTGCGAGAGGGTCGAGCACGGATCCGATATCGCCATGTTCCAGTGGTTGCAAGAACAAGCCTTCGAACCCGGCCAGCCAAACCGGTTCATCTCGGAGTCCTGTTATCAGGCAGCGGAGCTCCTCGGCCGGCACGTTCCGGTCATCGGGCAGTGGGAGGTCATGTTCGCCCTCTGGAAAGCGTATCCGCAATGGTACGAGTCCAATACGGACGCTCTGGTCGCCATCTGGCCGGCGGAATGCGGCAGGCAAAATACCTACGAGCTTCTCCTGGAGGCGAGGGAGGTCTGCAAGACACGAAACGTATCCGTGCCGCTCATCCCCGCCGCACCGCAGCATACGCCAAGGACGTTCTTCCTCGCGAAGAAGATCTTCGGCACCTCGCCGGCGGTCGTAAAACGGTATCCGGATGAAGATCCGAATCATTGGTACGACCCCAAATCGGTCCAATGGCAGACCCGATCGGAGAGGCTCTGGCTCCTCTACGAGTCACTCTCCCGGATCCACCATCACCTGTTCGGATGGCTCTGAACCGAAAGAAGGCTTGCGAAAACCGCGAGCCTTTCTTTCTTTTTCAGCCGTCTGCTATACTGTCCCCGTAACCCCTTCCCCGCGGAATCCAGGGCGCAAGCCGGAGCACGGGGGAAGCAAAAACCTATGAACTCCGTCATCCGATCTTATCGAGCGTCTCTTCCCGTCGGGACAGGCGTTTTTTGTTCGCCAAAACCAAGTAGCGCACCCGCTCCGTCATCACCCCCGGTTTCAAAATTCGAAATTCGCGTCGGTCGTTCAACCTTATAGGCATTCGACCTTCCATTGCTACCGTTTTCTGTTTACTGTTCCCTGTTGATTGCTGACTGCCTTATGTCCGATTTCGTCCACCTCCACGTCCGGTCGCACTATTCGCTCCTCAACGCCCTCCCGAAAATCGAGGGGCTCATCGCCGAGGCGAAAAAGTATGGCATGGACGCGCTTGCGCTCACCGACACATCCAACATGTACGGCGCGGTCGAGTTCTACGTGCGCTGCAAGGACGCCGGCCTAAAGGCGATCATCGGGACCGAGCTGCACGTCGTGAAGGATCATACGAGCCGGACGCCGTCGGCCGACGACCGGCCGCGCAACACGATCGTCCTGCTCGCGACGAACGAAACCGGCTATCACAACCTCCTCGAACTCGTCTCGAAGGCGCAGCTCGACGGCTTCTACTACAAGGCCCGCGTCGACAAGAACCTCCTCAGGCAGCATCACGAGGGGCTCATCGCGCTTTCCGGCAACATGACCGGCGAGATTCCGGCGAACCTCATCTACGACAACTACGAGGCCGCCAAGGCCGCGGCGATCGACTACCGGGACATCTTCGGGGAGGACAACTTCTTCCTCGAGCTCGGTCCGAACATCGAATACGAGAGTCAGGCGACCGTCAACGCGGGACTCCGACAGATCCACGAGGAAACCGGCATCCCGCTCGTTGCGGCGAGCGACGTCACCTACCTCCGACCGGAAGACCGCGACACGCACGACATCCTCCTGTGCATCCAGAACAACTGGACCGTCGCGCAGGAGAACCGGCCGCGCATGACACATCTCGACCTCTCTTTCCGCAGTCCCGAGGAGATGGAAATCCTCTTCCGCGACTACCCCGATGCGATCGCGAACACGAGGCGCATCGCCGACCGCTGCGACCTGAAGATCAAACTCGGCGAGACGCAGCTTCCGCACTTCGACGTGCCGGAAGGACTGACCGCCGACTCGTATCTCAGACAGCTTTGCGAGGAGGGACTCGTGAAACGGTACGGGACGACGGACGTGGACCAGACCCACCGGCAGCGGCTCGACTACGAACTGGACGTTATCGAGAAGACCGGCTTCGCGTCGTACTTCCTCATCGTCGCCGACTTCGTGAACTGGGCCAAAAAAAACGGGGTCGTCGTCGGACCGGGCCGTGGTTCGGCCGCCGGTTCGTTCGTCGCGTACCTGACCGAGATCACCAACATCGACCCTATCAAGTACGATCTTCTCTTCGAGCGGTTCCTCAATCCGGAACGTATCTCGATGCCGGACGTCGACATGGACTTCGCCGACGACCGACGCGACGCGGTGCTCGAATACGTCCGTCAGCGATACGGCCGCGACCACGTCGCGCAGATCATCACCTTCGGGACGATGGCCGCCAAGGCCGCCATCCGCGACACCGGCCGGGCACTCGGATTCCCCTACGCCTTCTGCGACCAGATCTCGAAACTCATCCCGATGTTCACGTCGCTGTCGAAGGCCGTGGAAGAGGTCCCCGACCTCAAGGCGCTTTACGACGGAAACCCGGACGCGAGACGCATCATCGACACCGCCAAGAAACTCGAGGGCAACGCGCGCCACGCCTCGGTCCACGCCTGCGGCGTCGTCATCACCAAGGATCCCGTCACCGCCTACTCGCCGCTCCAGAAGGTCGCGGGCCACGGCGACGCGGCCGTGACGCAGTACGCCTCGCAGTCCAAACTCTCCGCGGTGGAGAAGATCGGCCTTCTCAAGATGGACTTCCTCGGCCTCAAGAACCTCACGATCATCCAGAACACCGTCCGCATCATCCGCGCACTCGGGAAGTTCCCGGACCTCGCGGAGCGACTCGGGATCGACCCGGAGAAAGGCTCGGCCGCGGACGTGATGGACCGGATCCCGCTCGACGACGAGGCGACCTACCGGCTGCTCCAGGAAGCCCGCACGACTGGCGTGTTCCAGCTGGAAAGTAACGGGATGAAACGCTATCTCAAGCAGCTCAAGCCGACCGTCTTCGAAGACATCGTCGCGATGGTCGCCCTCTACCGTCCGGGGCCGATGGAGTGGATCCCCGACTTCATCGACGGCAAACACGGCCGGAAGGTCGTGGAATACCTGCACCCCAAGCTCGAGCCGATCCTCCGCAACACCTACGGGGTCGCCGTCTATCAGGAACAGGTCATGCAGATCGCGCGCGACCTGGCCGGATTCACCCTCGGCGAGGCGGACGTGCTCCGCAAGGCCATGGGAAAGAAGATCAAGGAGCTCATCGCCGAGCAACGCGAGAAGTTCATCGAGCGCGCCGTACAGGAGGGCGTACAGAAGAAGATCGCCGAACAGGTCTTCGCCTTCATCGAACCGTTCGCCGGATACGGGTTCAACCGCTCCCACGCCGCCTGCTACGCGCTCGTCGGCTACCAGACCGCCTTCCTCAAGGCACACTACCCCGCCGAATTCATGGCCGCGCTCCTTACGAGCGACCAGAACGACACCGACCGTATCGCCATCGAGGTCGAGGAAACACGCCAGATCGGCGTCGAGGTACTCCCGCCGGACGTGAACGAAAGTTTCGAGGACTTCGCCGTCATCAAGGGGGACGACGAGAAGGAACGCATCCGGTTCGGTCTCAACGCCATCAAGAACGTGGGACGCCCCGCCGCCGAAGAGATCGTCCGCGTCCGCAAACAAGACGGGCCGTTCGCCTCGATGGAAGACCTGCTCGAACGGGTCCGCGTAAAAGACCTGAACAAGAAGTCGCTCGAAGCGCTCTCCAAGGTCGGCGCGCTCGACCGGTTCGGAGAGCGGAATCTTCTCCTCGAGAACCTCGACGCGATCATCTCCTTCGCCAAGAATATCGACAAGATCAAGGACACCCACCAGGACAGCCTCTTCGGCGGGATGACGCTCGAGAAGCCGGTCATACGCTTCACGCCACCCGGACGTCCCGCGACGAAGAAGGAACGTCTCTCGTGGGAGAAGCAGCTCATCGGCCTCTACATCACCGACCACCCCGTCTCCGACTACGAAGACTACCTGCGCGAGATAGCCCGTCCGGTCCGAGACCTCGAGACGCTGCCTGACGGCGCCCAGGTCCGCATAGGCGGCGTGGTCGCGACGGTCCGCAAGATCCTCTCCAAGAACGGACAGCCGATGTTCTTCGTCGGGGTCGAGGACCTCACCGGCCGGATCGAGGTCGTCGTCTTCCCCCGGGTCGCCGCCGAGACCGAATCGCTCTGGGTCGAGGACAGCCTCGTCATCGTGGACGGGAAGGTGAACCGCAAGGACGGTATGACCAAGGTCATGGCCGATACCGGCAGCCGCCTTGACGAGACGGAGATAGCCCGATACCGTTCGATCAAGCTCACGAGGAAGCGCCACGAACGCCCGAGGGCGGAATCTTCCGCGACCGGTCAGGAGAAGGCCGCCACGCCTCCGGAACGTCGCTACACGCTCGTCCTCGACGAGGCATCGGCATCGGAAGCGCTCAACCGTCTCTCCGAGGAGCTCGGCCGACTCCCGAAAGGCGAGGACCGCATCTTCCTCCGAGTCGCCGGAAAACTGATCCGGACCGCCTACGCCGTAACGCTCGACGACGCGGCAAAGGACCGCCTCGCCCGGATTCCCGGAGCGCGGAGTGCCGAAGGATAGGCCGCCGGAAACGCAAGACGAACCTATGGAAACGATCGTCGTGGTCGGACCGACCGCGTCGGGAAAATCCGACTATGCCATCTCGCTCGCGCGCGAGACCGGCGGAGAGATCGTCTCCGCCGATTCGCGGCAGGTCTACCGCGGGATGAATATCGGCACCGGGAAGGTTCCCAGAGATACGTTCAATGTAGAGACGGGGCATACCCCGTCTCTACGGAATGACATTTCGTATATCTCCGGCGGTATCCGGCATCACCTTCTCGACGTCGCCTCGCCGAAACGGACCTATACCGTCACGCATTTCCTCCGTGATGCCAGGGCGGCGATCGACGACATACGGAAACGCGGCAAAACGCCCATCATCTGCGGCGGGACGAACTTCTGGATAGAGGCGCTCGTCTCCGATACCTCGTTTCCCGCGGTCAGACCCGATCCGCCCCTCCGAAAAACGCTCGGCCGACTCACCGCGCCCGAACTCTTCACGATGCTCGAGGAAAAGGACCCCGACCGCGCGAAGACGATCGACCGTCACAATAAGGTCCGGCTCATCCGGGCACTCGAGATCGTCGCGACGCTCGGTAAAGTACCGACAAGCGGAACAAGGACTCAAGAATCAGGAATGAAGCGGGATGAGAAATTCCGATTCATCGGAGTCGATATCTCACGAGAACAGTTACGTGAAAATATCGTGAGACGACTCGATAAGCGGCTCCGGGAAGGGATGGTCGACGAAGTACGACGGCTCCGCGAGGAAGAAGGAATCTCCTGGAAGCGCCTCGAGGGATTTGGACTCGAGTACCGCTGGTGCGCGCTGTTCCTTCAAGGAAAGATAACGGAAACGGAACTGCGCGACGGTATCACCCGCGACAGCCTCTCCTACGCCAAGCGGCAAATGACGTTTCTTCGGAAACTGGAACGAAACGGGATACGGATAGAATGGAGGAGAATTTGAAATATCGAATTGGACAGTAAAGACGCCTCAGTGGGGCGTCTTTTATGTTTGATTTATCGGATTCTCCTCATCCGTATCCCATTCCCGAGGATTGATACGGATATATTCCTGGATCAACCGTAGAGACTCCTCGTTCCGGATAATATGATCATGGAATCGCGATTGCCATGAGAATCCGGATTCGGCATGCGACGCCCGGATTCTTTTCGTACAAACAGATTTGAACGACCCGACAATCGTCGCCAAAGTCGGTCGTTTTCGTGGTTCACTGTTTTCCGTAGAGACGGGGCATGCCCCGTCTCTACACGGAAGGATCTCGATGATTCCGTGAACATGATTCGGCATTACAACAAATTCATCCGTTCGGATATCTCGAAAATGGTCCGGGATACTACCCCAGCAATCCCGGACGATTTCCCCGATTCCGGATAATGTCATCTCCCCGTTTTCGATATCGCCGAACCAGAGACACCGATCCGCGGCACAGATGGTCACGAAATATGCGCCAGGTTGGGAATAATCATATCCGGGTAAGCGTGATGATCGAATCCTGTATTTGCCTTTGTAGTTATCCGCTACCATAAACGTACATACATCATATCCGATTCCCTATAACGGTAGAGACGCCCCGGCGGGGCGTCTCTACGGGAAAAGAAACAAATCAGAAAACCCTATCCTTTCATCTTCCCCTTCAGGATCTCCGCCACGACCTCCGGGTTGGCCTTCCCCTTCGTTTCCTTTCGGCCTGAGGCTGATCCGCGGTCGGATCTACGCCTCCAGTCTTTTCCGGAGTATCTCGGAAACCACCTGCGGATTCGCTTTTCCTTTGGTTTCCTTCATCACCTGGCCGATGAGGAACTGAAACGCGTTCTGCTTTCCGGCATGGTAATCCTCGACAGACTTCGCGTTCGCGGCAAGAATCGCGTCGACGATGCCTTCGAGCTCCCCCGTGTCGCTCACCTGCGCGAGATTGAGCCGGTCGATGATATGCGACGGATCGTTATCCTCGCCCTTGAGCATCTCACCGAGGACCGTCTGAGCTGCGCTCGAATTGATTTTTCCATCGGCAATTATCACGATGAATTCCGCATAGTTCTCGGGAGTGATTCCCGACTCACTGATGGTTTTTCCGGATTCGACCAGTCGTTTTCGCAATTCGGTCACGATATAGTTCGCGGCGAGCCGGATCGCCTTCTCCTCCCCGGCGACCAACTCCTTGGAATCTTTCTTTTCTCCGATCTCGCTCACGACCGCTTCGAAATAATCCGCGGTCGGCTTCTCGGCGGTGATCACCGAGACCGCTTCAGACGACAGTCCGTATTGCTTCGCAAACCGTTCTTCCTTGGCTGCCGGCAGTTCGGGAATGGTCAGACGGAGCGCCTCGATGTCCGCTTCCGAAAATGAGAAAGGCGGGATGTCCGGCTCGGGGAAATAGCGGTAATCGTGCGCAGACTCCTTCTTGCGCTGCGAAACGGTTTTCTGTCCGTTCTCGTCCCATCCGCGCGTCTCCTGTTCGATCTTCTCGCCCGATTCGAGCGCCTTCGTCTGTCGGGCGATCTCGTATTCGATCGCCCCGGCAACCGCCTTGAACGAGTTGAGGTTCTTCACCTCGACCTTGGTACCGGACAGCCGGTCCTCACCTTCCGCATACAGCGAGATATTCGCCTCGCAGCGCATCTGTCCCTTTTCCATGTCCGCGTCCGAAATGTCGAGATACCGGAGGATCTGCCGAAGCTTCTGGCAGAAGAGCCGCGCGTCGGCGGCGTTGTCGATATCCGGCTCGGTCACGAGTTCCATGAGCGGCACCCCCGAACGGTTCAGGTCGACCAGGGTATGTTTGGTACCGGCGGGATGATACAGCTTGCCGGTGTCCTCCTCCATGTGGATCCGGGTGATGCCGACCGTCTTGCCCTCGCGGATCGTGAGCGCCCCCTTCCCGCAGAACGGTTCGTCGTACTGCGAGATCTGGTAGCCTTTCGGAAGATCGGGATAGAAATAGTTCTTGCGGTCGAACTTCGAGTGCCTGGCGAGTTCGCAGCCGAGCGCGAGTCCGGCCCGCTGCACCGATTCGATTGCCAGCCGGTTCGGAGTCGGAAGCGCTCCGGGCTGTGCGGTACAGACCGGGCAGATGTGTACGTTCGGTTCGGCCTCCTGTCCGAGACCGTTCCTGCACGAGCAGAACATCTTGGACTCGGTCCGAAGCTCGACATGGACCTCCATACCGATGACGGGAGTGTATTTCATAATCATATGACAGATAGCACTGAACGGATGGCGGGGAACGGAGTCACTGCCTCCCCGTACTCCCGAAATGCCCCTCTCCGCGTATCGTAGCATCGAGCTCCGAAACCTCGCAAACCTCCGGAAGCGCGATCGGCACGACGAGCATCTGGGCGATCCGCTCTCCCGACGCGACCTCATACGGCTCATCCGAGGTGTTGAGCATGATAACCTTCCATTCCCCGCGATAGCCGGAATCGATGACGCCGCCGAGATTCGTGATCCCGTGCTTCGCCGCGAGCCCGGACCGGTCCATGATCAGTCCGACGTACCCCTCCGGGATCGCGATGGCGACCCCCGTCGGTACGATGCGCCGCTCTCCGGGACCGAGGGCGGATCCCTCCGTCGCGTACAGGTCGAGACCGGCATCGCCCGGGTGAGCGCGCATCGGTAACACCGCATCCGGATGGAGTCGTTTTATTTCCAGTTTCATAAGAGTCCTTCCACGACTTCGTATACCTTCTCGGCGATGTCCTCGCGCGCGAGGAGTTCCCCCTTCCGGACACATTCGACCTGGTGCCAGTCGTTCCGCCTCCGAACGAGCCGAAGCGCGCTCTCGCGGCTTTTCGCGAGATACCGCTCGTCCGTCTCCAGGGTATCCTTCCGGCTTCCGCCCCGAAGATACGGTTTTTTTGATACTGCCTCCTTCCCGGCCAGGAGGCGTCGCGATACCTCGGTCGGAACATGCAGATGGATGATCGCATCCGGACGCGGCAATCCGAATACGCCGAATTCCATCCGGTCGAGCCATTCGAGAAATTCGCGCCGTTTCCGCGGCTCGGATATCTTTCCTCCCTGATGGATCTGATTCGAACTCACGTACCGGTCAAGAATGACGACGCATCCGTCTCGGAGCCATCGTTCGATCGTCGCCTTGGATTCGAACCGGTCGGCCGCATAAAGGACGGAGGTGATCTTCGGGTCAAGACCCGCGAAATCCCCATGTTCACCGGCGAGGCATTCGCCGATCAATGCTCCGAACAGGTTCGATTCGTATCGCGGAAAATCGAGCATCCGCACGCGATACCCGTCCTTCCGCAGACGGGACAACAGAAGCGCCGCCTGTGTCGCCTTTCCGGATCCATCGGAGCCGTCGATCACGATGAGTCGCCCCTTGCCGTGCCGCTTCGCCATATATCCGTTTTCAGTTATTCGCCCGACTCCGCATCGCGAAGCCGTTTCCGATCGGAAGCCTCCTTCCGCATCTCTGCGATCGCGGTATCGACCGCCGCATAGAGCTCCTCGAGCGACCCCTCGTTGCCAATCACGTACCGGGCCTGTCCCTTGAGCGCGGGAATACCGACTTCGGTCTCGAGCGAATGGTCACGTTTGAAATCCTCGAAAGTCTTGGTATCGTCGTCGGCGTTCTGTCGGCGTTTCACGATACGCCCGTACCGCGTCTCCATCGATGCCTCGACATAGATGAGCGAGAACTCGGGAAATCCTTTCACGGCCTCGATGTCGGACTGTCGACGCACACCGTCGATGACCACGAGCGGATTCGGATCCCGCACCGCGTCCTCGGCGATGGCGTGTGAGAGCAGGTTCTCGCCGAAGGCGCTACGGAGCGCTCCCGAGACCTTCGTCAGGTTCTCCCGGGTCTGCGCGACATGGATCCGGTTCAGGACATCCCGCAGCGGATCGGAAAACATGAACGTCCTCGCGCCGTACTGGTTGGCCAGATAGCGTGCGACCGTATCCTTCCCCGAGGCGATCTCGCCCGCGATCCCGACGATGATCTTTCCCATATGCGTGATTATTAGCCCTTATTATTCGTCCGTCGGCTTCTCCGTGATATCCTGTCCGCCACGACGCACGTCCCAATCGTCCCGGTCCCGGTCGATATGGAGCGCGACATCCGGAAACCGCTCCGAGATCTCGTCCGCCATCCGCCATGCTACGGGCCGAATGGTCGGATGCACCGTCTTGCCGCTGCGCAGTTCGACGAAGTAGACGAGGGCCGGCAGGTCGAAGGTGAAGCGGCACGGCACGCGATAGCCCATGGCGACGAGATACTGCCGCTCCTCCGGGTGCGCTCCGATCGCCGCGATGGCCGCCGTCTGCCCGGCGATAAGTTCCTCGGCCTCCTTCCGCACCGCCTCCGGCAGCTGATCCAGGTACCACGGATGGAACCCGTGTCGCGTCGAAAGGAGCGGCATGTGATGGATACCGGCGCGATGCCGCTGTATGTCACGGTACGAACCGTAGTCGAGCAGGAAGTCGAACGTGAAGGTGCCCGCGTCGCGTACGTACTGCGGCAGGTTCGTCTTTTGCGGACGCTTCGCGAGGATATCGCGATACGACGCGAGCGCCCCGGCCGAAACCGTCGTCGTAGCACGGAAGTCCGGCGGGAAATCCGCCGGGTCGAAATAGGTTTCCGGCGCGAGAACGTCCTCCCGATACGCGTCCTGTTCCGGATAGCGCTTGTGCGAGAAGCTGTTCGGATAGCGCTCCGAAAGTCTCGAAAGGACCGTCTCGGCCATCTCGCGGACCTCGGAAAGCGGATGATGCCGCAGAAGCGAGAGTTTGTCCCATGCCTGCCGCAGGTTCGTATGCCACGAAAGCTGCGTCGTGATACCGGCCGGGAGGAAACCGCGGAGGATATCGAACGTGCGCGCCTTGATCGCCTTGTCGTAGAGCTTCTCGTCCTCGTCCGCGCGACGCGGATACTTCACCCGCAGGTGATCCTCGACCGCGGGGCCCGATGCGACATAGAACGAAAGCCACCGTTCCTGTATCGCCCGCGAAGCGTCGTTCCCGACCGGATCGATCATCGGCTGACGGCTCATGTCGATATAGCGGGTACTCGTCTCCTGGCCGGAGTACAGCGGCCAGTCCTGGATCGCCTTGTCGCAGAGGATGCTCACTCCCTCGATGAAGATTGTCGTACTCCCGCAGTCCGCGATCGAATGGTGCCCGTAGCCCACGTAGAACCGCTCCATGAACTTCCCCGATCCGGTCTCCGCGACCTTCGCGGCGTGGATCTCGACACTCTCGGCGCTCCGGGAATAGAGCGCCTGCATCATTGCGGTATCCTCGGGTCCGTACTCGTCATAGAGGAAGATCTTGGGCATAGAGGTTCCCGTTAAGATGACGACCCTAGCACCCTATTTTCGCACGAATCACGACGGGTCGCAAACGTCGCCGCGCAACCGAAAAACGGACGAAAGTCCGAGAAAAGGAAAAAGCGCCCGCGGTTTCGCGAACGCCCCCTTCCGTTTCCGGGCTCAGGCCGTATACGGCGTGATTGCAAGGAATGAGAACTGACCGATATTCACGCCTGCCTCAGTATTGAGGTGCGCGACTCGATCTCCTCTTTTTCCGGCGGAACTGATATAGGAAACCACAAAAGGACCTTCCGAATGAGCATCCTTTTTATGCCCGTAATCAGGATGGTCGGGATTCCACGTCACCAGATCGCCGACTTCGAACATGACCTTCCTCTCACTCAATTTCTCCGTTTGAGACATAATCCCTCCGCTTTTTTAACTTGCCGATATTCCGTTTTCCGATGCGGGAAATTATCGCACGGACATCGGAACCTGTCAATCGCGATCCCTTCCCGTCGTCCGTCATCCCTTTGTGTATGAGTGCACGTTCCGTCATTGGAGGAGGACCTGATCTGCATTCACGGATTGACTCGGAATGTGTTCCGTGCTATCGTACCGCTTTGTGGTCTTCTTTCACAATCGCACGGTGTCCGGCCTTCCTCCCGCCGATATGGTGGGCGGGCGGCCGGACATCGTACCGGCATGCGCTTCGGGCTTCCCGTCGGAAGGGTCGGCATCATAGTGATGCCTGTATCCTGCCGATTTCCGGCATACCGATGGAACGACCGAATAAACAAATGACGTCATGAGAGCCGTAACTGTAACAAACGAGCGACAGGAACCGAAAATCACGGTCGAGAAAAAGTTCATCATCAAAGAGGTTGACCGCTGTGGAATCCGGTTGTCGCGAGGTAAAAAAGAGCCCGTTTTCGTCCTGGTCGGAGAGCGTGATGCTTCCATCGTGAGACGGTCGACCGACTCGAAAACATCCTTCTTCGTCGACCGCATCGGACTCTCCCGCCGAATGACAGATTTCGGAGACTGGCGATACCGGCTTGTCGATGAACGATTCGGCCAGCGATATCCGAACGACTCCGTCCTGATCCGACTTATCATCGATTCAGGAACCGATGATAGCTGCAAGATCCATTACGATCCCGCGGTGGAGATGATCAGCGTGCAGACCTACGCCAAAAAGGAATCTGAGCAAATCTTCACCCGCTCGGAGGCGCTCGCCATTCTCAAACCGGGACAGTCCCTCTTCGCCGAACGGCATGGGAGCGGCATCGACAAACCGTACGGGTGCATCAGAAACCATAACGGACGGATCGAGGTCACCTGGAGCGAATCCAAGGACGATCTGCCTGCCCTCTTCTGCACCTACTGATCCGGCAACCGATTATCCGAAACCCTTCGTCAGCGCACGGAGGGTTTCAATTTTCAATACCTTCCAACCCGTTACGAACCAGAGCGTCTTTTTTTTCCGCTTTGACGTCTCGGGATAAAACCTGCAACACCGCCCGAATCGTCACGAGACGACAGCGGGAAGGTTTTTTCGTTTCAAGCCCCTCCTTTCCGATTTCATCAAAAAAATGAGGCTCATATAAGCCTCATTATTTGATCGTTTCGGATTTCTGACAAAATGAAAGCGTTTGCCTCAGGCAACACCCGGAATTTTGACAGCACCGAAAGAACCCTATAACATGCCAAAAAAAGCCCTTTCCCATCAACCGAACGATTCCCGGAGGCAACATGCGAACGCAACGAAGCTATTATCTCGCCGCATTTCTTGGCGCGCTATATGCGCCGATTCTCGGGACGGTCTACCCGGACGCCTTGTCGATCGAAGTACCGCTTAGTGTATCCGTAACAGTTGCGGCCGTCTTTATACTGGTCTTCTCCACGCTCCTTCGAAGAAACGGTTTCCGCTCCGCGCTTGGGGTAGCGGGTTACCAACTGGCATACCTGACAACTCTACTGTCGCTCGCGGTACAATATCTTAAACATGGAACCGGAGCAGTCGCTCCCGCCTTCTTCGGAACATTCGCCCATTCTTCCGTTACTGTTCTTTCCTCGATTCAAGACGAGAAATTCCTACTGGTATTTATCTGGACGGCTGTCGCCATGAACAATGCCATGGTGTACCTTCATCCGCCAATCCACGTATTGTGGACCGTCGCCCTCATGTTCTACGTCCTCTACGGACTGTCCGAGGAGCCCGAGACGATCGCTCCGGAATCGTAGGGCCTGTGCCGAATCAAGAATGAAGCCTCCCCGCTCGAATCATCGCAAGATGACGACGGGGAGGTTTTTTCGTTTCAAACCCCTCCTTTCCGATTTCATCAAAAAAATGAGGCTCATATAAGCCTCATTATTTGATCGTTTCGGATTTCGGGCAAAATCTGAACCTATGAACGTCCCTCGTGATCCGGTAAGAAAGAAGCCCGTGTTCTTGGAACACGGGCCTCGAAAAGAACATACCTGTCAGAGGTTCGTCATGATGGCCTCCCCCATCGCCTCGGTACCGAGAATCATATCGCGGTTATCAACCAGCCTCGCCAAATCCGCGGTACGATATCCCGCCAAAAGCGTCTTCTCCACCGCCTTCTCGATAGCCCCCGCACCAACCTTCGCTCCGATATGACGAAGCATCATCGCAGCCGTCAGGATCCGACCGATAGGATTCACCTTATCCTTCCCCTTAAGGTCGCAGGCCGTTCCCGCTCCGCTCTCGAACATTGCGGAACCGGTTTCCGGATTCACGGCGGAACTGCACATCATACCAAGACTTCCCAGCATGCCAGCAGCGCCGTCGGAGAGAATGTCGCCGTGTTCGTTTCCGCACATGATGACTCCCGCAAGCTTCATCGGCATGCCGAGCAGTGCGTTCGCCGCATCGACATACAGATGGGAAAGCGGGACATCGGGGAATTCTGCCTTTCCGATCTCGGTCGCCATTTTCCGCCACAGTACGTAGCGAGCCATCACGTTCGTCTTATCGATCGAGATGACCGGAAGACCGCGCTCCCGGGCATACCAAAACACGGCACGCATGTACTTCAGGAGCGTCTCGCGACGATAATAGGCAAGTTCAACGACCGCCTCCTCATCCCCGACGACTTCCTTCTTCAACTTGATCATCAACTGGTCCCGCACTCCGCAACCGATATGATCATACAGATCCGAAGTGCCAAAGTAACTGTCCTCGAGCAGCATCCGGACGAAAACCTGTACTATACCATCCGATGGGATATTTTCCGGCCGCACGAGACACAGATGATCCAGCGACTTGTGATAGACGACCGGCCGGAAGTTGAGCAACAAGCCCATTTCCTTGCGCAGGGCAAGTAATGCCCGTGCTTCCGGCATCATCTCCGGATGTTTCACGCCGAGCGTCTTATCAATCTCAGTATCCCCCACTCCTCCGAAGAAGAGTGTCCCGATCTCCACTGCTCGTTTCAACGACTCGGCAGGAAGCGTATCGCCGAATTCCCTGAAGGCGTTCCACCCCATCGGCGTTTTTTCGAAGACGATCTCGATACCGTCCTTTTTCGCGGCTTCGATGGCGACCGCACATGCGGCCGCCATCATTTCCGGAGCCGCCCCGTCGCCCGTCACGAGCGCGATTCGAACTTCCCTTCCTTCTTTCAAGAGTCCCTCCTTTTGTTGATTTACAGCTTTCCTTCCGCCTGCAATCCGGCGGCTGTCTCGAACATGAACGGGATGACTCCGCCTTTCCTGAGCAGCTCCTTCTGCAGCCAGGTAAGCTTGAACGGAATCTCCCACATGTCCTCACCCGCCGTACCGACGCGGACCACACCCTCGTCCGGAAGCACTTCGACCGTGTCCGGTCGCCTCTCACGCAGGTCATTCATGACCTCGTCCGGGAGTTCGACACACAGCAGGCCGTTCGCAAACATGCTGGCACTGAAAATACGTGCGAAGCTCGACGCGATAACGCATGTGATTCCAGCCTCGAAAAGGGACCAAGGAGCATGTTCACGCGACGAACCGCAACCGAAGTTCTTACCAGCGACCAGTACGCTCGACCGGAACAGCCGTTCCTGTTCCTCCCCGGTCAGGTCGACCCCTTCAAGACAGTGCTGTCCAAGCCCGGTTTTCACGGACGTCGTCAGGTACTTCGCCGGGATGATGACATCCGTATCGACATTGTCCCCTCTCTTCCCCTGGAGATACAAGACTTTCCCCGAGAACTCCGGCTTGACCGTGATGCGCGTGGCCCGATGCAGTACGCCGTAGTCCGGCCGACTCAACTCGGTCACCCCATCCCAGTCTGTGAGATTGAGCGGATGACCTTCTTCGGACATGCTCGCGATATCGTCGAGCACACGTCCACACAGCTCCGGACTCGGCACCGCGACGCTTCCCGTCATGGCCGACAACGCCGCCACCGCCGGAGAACAGAGATGCACCATACCGCCCTTACCCATCCTTCCCTTGAAGTTCCGGTTACTGGTCGAAATGCACACCTCTCCGGGAGCGAGGACGCCTCCGCTCATACCCAGGCACGGTCCGCACGTCGCTGACATGACGACGCATCCCGCGGCCATGAATACATCGATGAGACCCTCATACAAAGCTCGCCGATAGATATGCTGCGTCGCCGGAATAACGATACACCGCGTACCGTCAGCGATCCTGCCGCCGAAATCACGCATGATGCCGGCCGCGATGCGCAGGTCTTCCAGGCGTCCGTTCGTGCAGGATCCGATGAACACCTGCTGAAACGGCATACCCTCCAGATCGGACGCTGGCACGACATCGGCCGGGGTATACTCCACCGTGATGAGCGGCTGCCTGTCAGTCACGTCGATCGTGATGACCTGATTATACTCGGCATTCGGGTCGCTGTTCCACGCCAGCAATTCCTCTTCCTCATATCCCGCCGACTCGATGAGCGGCCGCAGATATTCGATGGTCTTGTCGTCCACCGCCACCATACCGGATGTCGCCCCGGCCTCGACCACCATGTTCGTCATGGTCATCCTCGCCTCCATGCTGAGCGCCTCCACGACCGGCCCGCCGAATTCGATGACCGCATTCGTCGCGCCGGCAACTCCCATCACCTCGATCAGCATCAGGATGAGGTCCTTGGCGAACACGTTCGCCGGGAGTGTCCCGACATACTCGACGCGGATCACCCGCTGAGGCTGACAGAACCAGAGCTCGGTCGAAACGGCCGCCATCATCTCCGAAGTCCCGACTCCCGCGGTAAGCGCACCGAACGCGCCACCGGTACAGGTATGACTGTCACCCATGACGGCAATCTGCCCCGGGAACAGCCACCCGCTCTCGGGAAAAAGCGCGTGACAAACGCCCCCCTGCCCCGCATCGCGGAATTCGATGCCGTGTTCCTTACACCATTTTCGCAGCGTATCGGCCTGAAACGCCGTCGCCTCGTCGTTGGACGGGCAGACGTGGTCGATCGTCGCTTTTATCCTGTTCGGATCGAATACCACGTCACAGCCGCGGGCCTTCATGTCCACGATACCAGGAGGCGTCGTGATTTCATGACAGAAGACCTGATCCACTTTCAGCACCATGGTCCCGTCCGGAAGCGTTTTCAGCAAATGCGCATCGACGATTTTCTGATACGCCGTTTTTCCTCGTTTCTGCATGTTCGTCCCCTGTTTTCGTTGAGTGAATATACTATTTGTTAAACAAAACGGATCCTACAGTGCAGGATCTCGTGCCATTCCGATATACCAGGAAACGACTCGTATAGCAAGCGGATAATGACATTTACGACTTCAAACCGTCTTTTGGCCACAATCTTCCCAGTTTCACCAAAAAAATGAGGCTCATATAAGCCTCGTTATTTGATCGTTTCCGATTTCGGGCAGAACCGGGCAGATTCTGGAAACGTTACATAATCTGACGACCGCATTATTTTGTAACGTTTTCTGAGCGATGGATGGAAACGACTTGGTAGATGATTGTGTCGATCGCGGTCACGGTCAGCACCGGCATATCGTCTTCCGTCGCACGGATGAGGTTCATAGCGACCCAGCTCTTCAGGATCGTATCAGGCCCCTTTTCCGATTCCAGATAGCGTTTCGTTCCGTCAATTATTTTTTTCCACGCGAGCGGAATGTTTTTTTATCTAAAAAAAGCAGGTCCCACATTCGTGAGACCTGCTAAATACTCTCCTTTCATCAGAAATTGCCGCCTCCGCCTGCGCCTGCGGTTTCACCTCCGCCAAAGGAGATGCCGCTGTCCGGGGTTGAACTCGAATAAATCGGACTCGGACTATATGGCGAAGAAGGACTCGCGACATATGGGTGGCCACCCTCATCGGACCGGCTTGACCTGTGCGATACGCCGGACGAAGCATGACTTCCTGACGGCCGTGCGGAGAACGACCGCTGCGGCACGTATATCGACTTCGGAGCAATCTCGTCGACTGCGGATTTCCTGATCGACCGTGCTTCGTCGTTCAGCAGTTCAAGCAGCAGCGCCGCCTGTAAGAAGTCGAACTGCTTCGGACTCGGCTCTCTCAACAGATCCCGACGGAGACTTTCATACGCCTGCCGCTGATCTTCACAGCGATCGCGAAGACGCTGTGAGACACCTGGCTTTCGGACCGCGTCTTCGGCCCGATTGATGGCGACACCCGCAGCATCAAGCTTCGCATCGATACCGGATACCGTCTGACGAGCTCCGCGATATACCCTCATCAGCCCGGACAGTTGTGCGATAAGAGAAACGGCTGCATATCTCGCACCGCTCCAGCCGGTCTCATCAGAACGCTCACCGATACCGGACAACAATCCGTTGAATTTCGATGCTATGTCCGCAGCCTTCTGACGGGCTTCCATAATGGCAGCATCGGTGACGTACTGACCGGCATTGTCGAGTTGCCGGTTGAAAGAGTCCATCTCCCGATTGAAATCAGCCTTGAGTTGCTCCACCGCCGCACGACGGCTCCTGGCCCTGCGAGACCGAGCGAACAGATACCGGATTCCGACCCCGATTCCGACTATAGCGAGTACGACGAGAAACGCCAACAACACGTCTTCGGCTTTCGCATCTGATTGAGCTTTGCCGGTCGCTTCAACCCGCTCTATGCTCTGCTGATGTTCCGTGGAGATCTTCGGCCCGAGGACCGTCATGATGTCCCGCGACATCTGTTCAAGCGCCGGACCGATATCACCAGCTCGCAGACTACTCGCCAGCAACGGCTTCGCACGGTTGAAGATTCTCCCGCATTCGGCATCCGTCAACTCCGTTTCAACCCCCTTTCCGGTCGTAATCCTGACTTTCCGAGGATTGGTGCAGACCGTTATCAGGACACCGTAGTCGTCACCTTTCTGTCCGATGCCGGTCTCGTGAAAGACGTCGACTGAATACTGCTCGATCGTCGCCCTTCCCGCAAAGTCCTTCGTCGTAAGCACGACGATCTGGACCTTCGAATCCTTCTCATACCCCGAGAGAAGCTGATTCAAGTCCGACTTTGACGATTCGGAAATGATACCGGCGAGGTCCGTAATGCGCTCCGTGAGTTTCGGAAGTTCTTCACCGTTCCCTTCAGCCGCGAATGCCGTTCGGCACCCGTGAGAGAGAAGGAGCAGCAAGAACACCGCCAGAACTTTCATGATTTTCCTCATGCTAGACTCCGTGTTTTCGTTGTAGGATGCTATTCACTTATAAAAAATACTTCGGTATACGATAATACAGAATATGAATTCTGTCAAACCAATCTCTCACTTTCTTATATAGAATCGTCTCTTTCTTTCGTGTCACACTCCCTCGTCATGATGATCCGAGGCTGTCCGTCGCCGTAGAGATTATCCTCCCGACCGGAAGCGACGAAGCCGAGCGACTCATAGAGCTTCACGGCGTGATTGTCCGGGTGAACGTCGAGGCTCACGCGGTCGAATTCCCGCAATTCCTCGAGCAGCATTCCCATAGCCTTTCGGGCCAATCCCCTCCGTTGGAACTCGGGCGCGATAATAAGTCCGCTCACGTAGGCATAATCGGTATCCTTCACCCGGTAGGAGATATCCCCGACGATCACTCCGTCCTCCTCGATCAGATAGACAGTCTCGTCGCGGATCCACTGCCGCATCTCCTCGTCGGTGAAACCCCAGTTGTAGACAATCAGATCCCTCGCGGTCTCCTCGATCGCGGTCAGTACCGGCATATCGTCTTCCGTCGCACGGATGAGTTTCATAAGATCACATATCATTCATGATCGTATTCCTCTCCTGTTTTGATAGACTATCAACAAAAATATCGCCTTTCCAAGCCATAAAATGACACTTGATTTATCTAAGATTTTATGATATCATAAAACGTTGTGCCTTCATAATCTATAAGCATACTCTCGAGGAGGAGAGTCATCATGCCAAAACTTCTCAAATACGGGCTTTCAACCCTGGGCGTCTGTGGCATTTTTGCGATTATCATCGTAGCGATGCTTAGCCGCGGGACTTTCGGTCATCTCGTGCCACTATCGGACGAGGATCTGAAAACGATTACCGAGGTGACTACGCAGGATTCGAATTCATCCATCGCGTTCCGTTCCCATTCGGAAATACTACGGTGCGGCCCGCTTTCGCTTCGAAAAACAAGCCGCATCTCGGCATTCGTTTTTCGTGGAGAACCTATCTCGGCGCGCAAGACCGTCATGTACGGTTCACTCCGGTTCGGCAACCAAGCAGACGAAATGATGCCCCCGCTCCGAATACCAGACGGTGCGAACTCAATGTACTGGTATGAATGCGGCAACACCACCGTATCCCTTGGATCCATACCGGATCCGCATATCGGAATCGGATTCAATTTCTGAAAAAAAACGGCCGACACGTCATAACGAGTGTCAGCCGTTTTTTCATTCCCTTGTAACACCGAACAACCGCGTAACGCTTCAACATCCGAAACGACCCTATGCGATCATGACCATTGCATTGAATTTGCCGTCCTTCTCGGTCTCCTCGATCGCAGTCAGCACCGGCATATCGTCTTCCGTCGCGCGGATCAAGTTCATAGGACTATAAGGAATCGCTCGTCTTGTGGAACGGCTTCCCGGTTTCGAGGAATGAAAAGATTCCCGCCTTGAGGGAATCGGGAAGAATGTGATGCTCGCGAAGCGAATCCGCAGATACGACCGCGAACTCGAGATGATCCTCCTGCGATCCGAGAGATATTCCCGTCGGAACCCGGACCTCGAAGACGAAATTCACCTCGTGCTGACTCGACGTCTCCGATATCGGAAATGCGTTTTCGCAGACACCGACGAGATCGCCGATCAGATAGTCTCCCTCTCCGAGTTCCTCGACGAGTTCGCGGGCGAGCGCCGATCGTGCGGATTCCCCGTCTTCCACGTGTCCCCCTGGCAGAAAATTCCAATCCTTGCCCTTCAATCGACAAAGGATCACGTCTTCGCCTTGCCGAAGCAGCGCCCGCGAAATGAAATGTATATGCGATTCAGGAGCTTCGTAGGTCATATATAATCATTATTCAGATAGCTTACGAAATATATCCTCATTAAGCAATTCTTCAGATGTTTTATTTATTTCGTTTAGATATGAACGCAATGTTTTTAAATCTAGTTTAATAAAATCCCCATATACCCCATCTTTATCGACGCCAATTTTCGTCAATACGACAAAGTCATTGCCCATTTCCAACCAACGAGCGTGTATAGCCTTATTCCTTATTACGGCCGCTTCTTTTAATCTCAAATGTAATGATGCATACAAAGAAGACAACTCCGGTTTTCCAACATGTTTGCACATGGGAACAAAAAAATCTCTAAACAAATCGACTTTTTGTGAAAAAGTTAGTTTCGCAATAACCGTGTAGCCTAAATCACTGGACCTAGAATGAATAAAACTAGTTAGCACATCATCAAGAACACTCTCAAGATAATTAAAGTCCAATATAATTTCCCCAAGTATCAGCTTTATTTGCTTCAATTTCGCAGCTGATATCGTTGTATCGAAATCATGATTAAAACTCCCATCATCGAGATATATTTTCATATAATTATTTTGGTTTCGCTCCATGAAAAAAAGAGGGTCTACTCGCCTCTCTTTTATATCGCCTTCACATAACGCTCCGCGACGCTTCGGAAGTCCTCCGTTCCATCGATCAGCACCGACTTGATCCCAAAACTTCGACCGACCTCGACGTTCTCTTCCTCATCGTCGAAAAAGATGACCTCTTCAGGAGAAAGGTCCAGTTTCTCCAGGATAACTTCGAAAAATCGGGGGTCGGACTTCGAGAGTCCCGACTCGAACGAATAAAAGAAACCGTCGAGCTCATGCCCTATCCCGAGGTTCTTCTCTATATATTCGGCACGATATTTTTCCTGGTCCGTGGCCAAATAGCATTTCAAACCTCTCTCCCGCAGGTCTCTGACCACATCCAAGACATCCGAATCAACGACGCTTTGGGAAAACCAAAATTCAAGAAAACTCTCGACATCACCCTCCCACTTCCACTGTTTCAGAAACGGCACCAGTTCTTCTTTCAGATCCGCAGTCGCCTTCTGACAATCCCTGAACCGCGTCTTAAAGAACGGAATGACCATCTCGGCTGAAACACCGTACTGTTCGTGAAGAATATCGCTGAAATAACGCTGTTTCTTGATCAGAAGACCGTCGGCGTCCAGTAGTATGGCCTTGATGTCGTTCATAGAGGTTTCCGTTTAACTCTATCCTTCAGACCGCACAGATCTACTTGCCTCTTTTTTGGTCGTTTTCTTGGTTGTCTTGGCCGTGGACTTCTTGCCTTTGGCGAAGTTGAGATACATCTTGGACGCGACGGGCTTCTTGTCGCCGTAGTACTTGGAATTGAGCCCCTCCGAGCCGTAGGGCTTCTCGCAGGGCGAGGAGAGCTCCTCGAAGGCGACCTGGCCGATTGCCATCTTGTAGTGAAGCTTGATCGGGAGGCGCCCCGCGTTGAAAAGCTCGAGGGTGAGCTTGAGCGAATTGCCCGGGTCGAGAAATCCCGCGGTCGTATGGATGATGAGCCCCAGGCGGCCGAGCGAGCTCTTGCCCTCGAGCCGGCAGGCGTAGCGGTCCGAGACGCCGGTCTCCTCGTAGATGAGGCCGAGCGCGAACTCGCCGGGATGCAGGATGAACGGCTCGTCCGGCCGGATTTCCATCGGCTTCATAAGGCCCTGCGTGGGGGCCTTGGGATCGATGACGAAGTTGTGTGTCGTATCGAAGACCAGGAAGTGTCGGTCGAGGTGGACGTCCACGCTCGCCGGCTGGACGTGCTTGCGGTTGAACGGCTTAATGGTGATGTCGCCCTTGCGAAGGGCCTTCACGATGTCGCGGTCGGAAAGGATCATAGGAGTCTTCGGTTATGGGGATCTGCCGACTCCCTCCGGCACCCATTGTACGGGAAAGGCCGATAAAAAGGAACCTTGGCAGAATTCCATCCCCGTGTCATCCCGAGCGCAGTCGAGGGATCCACGGATATATCAGGACCAGAGTCGATTCTCCTGGCAGATTCCTCCACTCGAAGACTCTCCGGCATTCGCCGGACTCCGGGTCGGAATGACAAGACAAAAAAACAGGCCCCGAGAAGGGCCTGCTTCTGCATTTCGTGCTGTCGGAAACTAGGAGAGCTTCACCGTGACTCACCGAGTCCGGCAGGAACATAGGCCGGAAGACGCGTTTCTTCCGCGTGTCGGAGTCATAAAATGAAAGAGGAGAACCGATACCGGTTCTCCTCATTCTTGACGGAATGAATGATGTCAGGAGATGTTCCCCCGAATCCCATATACCGCTCGCGTGATGCTCAAGAGAATAAGGAACGCGAGCGCCAGCAGCACCGAGTGGGCCGTCATCGCCCCTCTCCAGTCAGTGAAGGAGTAGACGCCTGAAATCGCACAAGCGATCAATCCAAACGCCATGTTCGCCGTAAACAGGATGACGAGTCCGGTTAAAACCTGCGGTACCGAAATGGTCCTTGATGACTCGGGTAGGACCACATACCCGGCGAGCGCAAAGACGAAACATACACCCGCGTACTGAACGAGTGGCCGATGAAACAACGGCAACCCGATCCCATGCATCCACAGCAGGAAAGCCGTGATAGTCAGTGCTGCAAAAAACGCGGACAGAAAGAAAAACATCCCCGAAAGCCTTACTCTTTGTGGTAAGACGAACGCAAAATGATTCATGGTATCCCCCTTTAGCACTTCGTGCCTTAATTTATAGAGTTATTAAACACGAAATGACTCTAGCATTAAATCCATATAATGTCAAGTCTCTTCACATCAACACAGAAGTCATCTTCTTGTCGTCCAAGCGAGGGCAGGGCCTTTCCGTGCCGAGTAGAAGATTCCCGCCTTCGCGGGAATGACCGATAGAGAAGGCTCGACGATACGAAAACAGGCCCCGGGAAGGGCCTGTTTCGGCATTTCGTGCCGTCAGAAACTAGGAGAGCTTCACCGTGATGCCCGGGCCCATGGTGGAGCAGAGCGTGATCGAGCGGATGAACTTCCCCTTGAGCGCCTCCGGCTTGGCCTTCTGGACCGCATCGCGGAAGGCCTCGAAGTTGGCCGCGAGCTCCTCGGCCGAGAAGGAGAGCTTGCCGATCACCTGATGGACGTTCCCCGAGTCGTCGTTCTTGAAACTCGCCTTCTTTCCCTTGGAGAGCATCTCCACGGTCTCGGCGATCTTGGTCGTGACGGTCTCGTTCTTCGGGCTGGGCATGAGTCCCTTGGGACCGAGGATCTTGGCGACCTGCGCGAGCTTGGGCATCATATCGGGCGTCGCGAGCAGAAGGTCGAACGCCGACCCCGGCACCACCTTCCCCTCCTTGATCTGCGCGACGAGTTCCTCGCCGCCGACCAGGACCGCTCCGGCGTCCTGCGCCTCCTTTGCCTTGTCGACGGTCACCACGGCGACACGCTTCACCCGGCCGGTGCCGGAGGGAAGGACGACCGTGGCGCGGACCGCCTCGTCGGACTTCTTGGCGTTGATCGAGAGCTTCATGTGCGCCTCGACGGACTCGTCGAACTTCGCGACGGCATTCTCTTTGAGGAACGCGATCGCATCGGCAAGCGCGTACTCCTCCTTGTCGACCACCTTGCCCGCCGCCTGGCGGTACTTCTTCCCGTGCTTCATATGCTTGTCTTTCGTGGTGATAGCGACCGGATTTTCGCCCGTGTCTCCCACAAATGGATTATATCGCCTAGCCCTCCACCTTGATCCCCATCGAGCGGGCGGTGCCGGCCACGATCTTGGCCGCCGCGTCCACGTCGTTGGCGTTCAGGTCCTCCATCTTCTGCTCGCCGATCTCGCGGACCTGCGCCATCGTAACGGTGCCGACCTTGTCCTTGAGCGGGTTCGCCGCGCCCTTCTCCACCTTGGCCGCCTTCTTCAGAAGCTCGGCTGCCGGAGGGGTCTTGAGCACGAAATCGAAAGTGCGGTCCTCGTACACGGTGATTTCCGCCGGGATGATGTCGCCCATCCGGTCCTTGGTCTGCTCGTTGAACTGCATGCAGAACCCCTGGATATTGAGTCCGTGCTGACCGAGCGCCGGACCGACCGGCGGAGCCGGGTTCGCCTTCCCGCCCGGGATCTGGAGCTTGATGACCGTCTTGATCGTCTTTGCCATATGCGTTCGAAAATGATTGCCGTACCGATCCCTCCATCCATCCCTACGCCTTCTTCACCTGGAGGAAGTCGAGTTCCACCGGCGTCTCGCGTCCGAAGAGGGACACGAACACCTTGAGTTTCCCCTTCTCCTCGTCCACCTCCTCGACCTTGCCGTCGAAATTCTTGAACGGCCCGTCGGTCACCTTGACCACGTCGCCCTTGCGTACGTCCACCTTATACTTCGGCTCCGAAACGCCCATGCGCTTCTTGAGGCCCTCGATCTCCTTGGGGTCGATCGGGGTCGGCGTGGTACCGAGACCGATGAAGCCGGTGACGTTCGGAGTGTTGCGGACCACGTACCACGACGCGTCGGTAACGACCATGTCGACGAGCACGTAGCCGGGATAGATGCGTTCCTCGACGGTGACGCGCTTCCCGCCCTTGATCTTGATCTTCTTCTCCTTCGGAACGAGGATGTCGAAGATGAAGTCCTGCATGTCCATCGACTCGATGCGCTGGCGCAGGTTGCGGGCGACATTGTCCTCGTATCCGGAATACGTGTGGAGGACGTACCAGGCCCGGCCGTGATGCTGTGACTGCTTCGCCATAGGATTGGACGTTAGTGCCTAGAAGAGGAAACGTTTCGCAAGGGATTCGAACACGAAGTCGAGCGAACCGAGGAAGACCGCCGTCGCGGCCGAGATACCAAGGACGATCAGCGTATCCCGAATCATGCGCTCCTTGGTGGGCCAGACCACCCGGAGCAGCTCCGCCCTCGCCTCCTTGAGGAATTCGACGATCTTCTGCATACGGTTTTCCCGGTCTAAAAAAAGCCCCAGACAGGCTTCGTATGGGGCAAGCATACCAAAGCCGAATCTTCCTGTCAACCCGCCGCCGCCAAGCCTAGGCGACGGACGAATACTCGTCCTTTTTCGAATCGGCATCACCTTCCCCGACCTCGTCGGCGATCCGAAGAATCGATTTTGCCGCCTCGGCGACTTGCTTGAGCGAACCGTCCCCGCCTTGCGACCGCGCTTCAAGGATCTTCCCGAGCTGTTCGCGAACCAGGCTCCATCTCATCTCGAAACCGGATTCCGGCAGATCGTCGAGTTTCGGGATATCCCGTTCGCCGAGGACCCGGAGAACGGCTATCATCGCGCGAGCGACTTTGAAATACGACTGTGGTCCGACGGATTCTGCGCGCATGGCGATCGCTTCCGCTTCCCCGACGGCCGATCCGAATATCGCCATCCGTTCGGCATCCTGCGCGAGATGATACATGTCCACAACCATCCCCCCGAGACGCACCCTGTCGGACTCGGCCGCCTTGTCGGCCGCGATCCGCTCCCATTCGGCGGCGATATCCCACTTCATCTTTTCCAGCCTGTCGTTGACCTCCTGCGAATAAGCGGGGTCGAGAAGCCTTCCGGGAAACCCGTCGTCATGACGGGGCGTCAGTTCGGAGAGCGGAGGGAGGCCGAGAACGCGCATCAGGCGCACGAGCGGCGCATGAAGACACCCGGCATTCCGGACATCCTGATCAGACAGCTCTCCTACGACCCCGAAGACCGCCTCCCGGTCCGGATTCCAGACAGACGGAACGGCAGTGCGTCCCTCGAAACCGATATTCTCTCGACTCATACGGTTCATCCGGTCGTTTACAGCAGTTCCAGCTCCTTGAAGAAACTCTCGTAGAAGGCAAGGAGCTCGTCGGTCTCCTCTTTCGGGAGGGTGAAGTCCGGTTCGCGGATGATGCGGTTCCGGACCTTGTGCGCCTCCTGCAACCGCTCGGCGGACAGAAGCTGTCCCGGCATGATGAGCGAGAGCCGCTCGCCGATGTTGCCGCCTTCGTAGCCGATTTCCCCGAGCATCTCGTCGGCAAGCGCATCCGCCTCGAGAATCGCAGCCTTGTAGTATGACGGGTTGTCACTCTGGGTCCGCGCCTTGATAGCCTCCCACCGCTTAAGAAACTTCATCGGCTGGATGAGCGGGCGACGGCCGCCGAAACGCTGTTTCTGGATACTGGCACGAAAATCGTGCAGGAGAAGCAGCATCACCAAGTCGGCGAACGTGACGACGGTGTATATGCCGAGAAAAAGCTTCGCGAGAAAGAAGAACGCCGAATGCTGCAATCCGTGCCAGAAGAGGACGGCTATACCGACGAGCGTTGGAATGATATCGGTCGACATCCCGGTGTATGCGTTATCGTTCCCCGGCGGAGGCCCGTTCGTAGGCGTCGGCTGCCCGAAGCATCGTTTCCTCGTCGAACCACTTGGCCATGAGCTGTCCGCCGAGCGGGAGCTCCTTTCCGTCCTCGGTGACCGTTCCCATGGGGAACGAGACCGCCGGAATGCCGGCAAGGTTGGCCGTCACGGTATAGACGTCGGAGAGGTACATCTTGAGCGGGTCGTCCCCCTTCGCCCCGAACCGGAACGCCGGTTCCGGCGAAGTCGGCGAGAACACGAGGTCGACGTCGCGGAACGCCTCGGAGAAATCGCGACGGATAAGCGAACGGACCCGCTGCGCCTTCTTGTAGTAGGCGTCGTAGTAGCCGGCGGACAAGGCATAGGTTCCGAGCATCACGCGGCGTTTCACCTCGGGACCGAAGCCGTACGCGCGCGAATCGAGATAGGTCTCGAGAAGCGAGTCGGATTCCTTGAACCGATCCGATCCGTCATCGACGGACATACCGTAGCGGATGCCGTCGAACCGTGCGAGATTGGAACTCACCTCGGACGGCATGATGATGTAGTAGACCGGAAGCGCATATTTCGCATGTGGAAGAGAGATCTCGCGTACCTCGGCACCGAGGGACCGGAAGCGTTCGACGGCCGTCTCGAAGACGGAACGGACGCGCGGATCGAGATCTTCCGAGAGGTATTCCTTCGGGATACCGATGCGGAGTCCGCGGATATCGCCGGAGAGAAAATCCTCGAACCGCTTGCCGTCACTCTCGGCGGTGGTCACGTCCGCGGGATCGTATCCGTAGATTTCGGAAAGGACTATCGCCGCGTCTTCGACGGATTTCGCGAACGGTCCGATCTGGTCGAGAGAGGACGCCATGGCGATAAGCCCGTAGCGGGACACGCGGCCGTAGGTCGGCTTAAGCCCCACGACACCACAGAAGGATGCCGGCTGTCGGATGGAGCCGCCCGTATCGCTCCCGAGCGCGAATACCGCCAGATCCGCCGCGACCGCCGCGGCCGAACCGCCGGAAGATCCGCCGGGCACGCGCTCCGGATCGATGGGATTCCTGGTCTGCCGATAAGCGCTCGATTCGGTGGACGACCCCATCGCGAACTCGTCGAGGTTCGTCTTCCCGAGAACGACCGAACCGGCCTCAAGAAGGCGGGACACCGCGGTCGCATCGTACGGGGCGATATAGCCGTCGAGGATCTTCGAACCGGCCGTCGTCCGTGTTCCGGTGCGGCACATGTTGTCCTTGATGGCACACGGGATTCCTTCCAGGAGACCGATATCCTCGCCGCGAGCAATCTTCCCGTCGACGATCCGAGCCGACGCGAGCGCCTGTTCCCCAAGCACCGTCAGGTAGGCACCAAGCTCGCCGTCACGCTCGGCGATGCGTGAAAGGTACGCCTCGGCGAGTCCGGTCGCGGTAACCTCGCCATTCTTCAGCTGTTCGTGGATCGATCGGATCATGGGAGCGCGTCTTGCCGGATAAATCTCGGTCAGAATACCGAACGGACCTTCACGTACCCGTCCTTCACGGACGGGACGTTCTTCATGATATCGTCGCGACCGACGGAACCGAACGGCTCCGCGCGGTCCTCACGGGTATCGTTCTCCTTCACGGGAACACCCTCCTCGTCCGCCCCGTCCGACAGATCAAGCGCCTCGAGTTCCCGGAAGAAATCGAGGACCGATGAAAGATCCTTCCGATACCGCTCAATTTCCGCATCGGTAAGTCCGATCCGGGCAAGGAGCGCGATCCGTTTCACTTCGTCCGTCGAAAGCATGTGGGTAGTCTCAGAAAAAGAGGGGGGGGGAACCATCACTCCCGGCCGATCAACCGGAGAAAATCATCCTCGGACAGCACCGTCACGCCGAGTTCCTCGGCCTTCGAGAGCTTGCTTCCCGCCTCCTCGCCGGCAAGCACGAAGTCGGTCTTCGCGCTCACGGAGCCCGCGGGATGTCCTCCGTTCTTCCTAATGATATCTTTGGCCTCGTCCCTTGTAAAGCGGGAGAGCGTTCCCGTCACGACCACGGTCTTTCCGGAAAGCGGTCCCGACGCCGTCGTCACTTCCGACTCGGACAGGAGCGGTTCGACCCCGTATTCCCCCATCTTCCGCAGTAACCGAAGGTTCGATTCGTCCGAAAACCATTCCGCAAGGCTTCGTGCCGACTTCTCTCCGAATCCGGGAATGTCCGCCCAACGGTCCGCGCCTATTTCCGGAATCCGTTCGACGAGGTCGACCATGGTGCCGATCCCTTCCGGGACGAGACGCGGCAGATTCGATTCGATCAGGATGGCGCCTTCTTCGCCGATATGACGGATGCCGAGCGCGAAGAACAGTCGACGGAGCGGTACATGCCTGGCCGCGGCGATCGCCGAGACGAGATTCGCGGCGGATTTCTCCCCGAACCGTTCCAAAGGCTTGAGATCGCCCTCCTTCAGATCGAAGATATCGCCGAGATCCGAGACGAGCCCTTCCGAAACGAGCTGCTCCACGATCTTCTCGCCGAGACCGTCGATATCGAAACCTTTGCGTCCGACCGCATGGACGATCTTCTCGAGCTCGACCGCGAAGCATTTCGGGTTTTCGCAATAGAGCGCGACGCTCGCTTTCCCGCCCTCGTCGCGCCGCGACACGGGACCCCCGCAGATGGGACACGTGACCGGCATGCGATACTTTCGTTCCTTGCCTGAACGCAGGTTCGTGACGACCCGGACGATTTCGGGAATGATGTCGCCGGCCTTCCGTAAGATCACCGTATCCCCGATCCGCACGTCGAGCCGAGCGATCTCGTCCGCGTTGTGCAGCGTCGCGCGCGAGACCACCGTCCCCGCGACGCGGACCGGCGAAAGATGGGCGACCGGCGTCAGCACTCCGGTCCGACCGACCTGAAGCGCGATATCCTCGACGACCGTCGTCGCCTCCTCGGCGGGAAACTTGTACGCGATAGCGAAGCGTGGCGCCTTGGCCGTATATCCGATCGTCTCCTGTGCCGCCCGGTCGTCGAGCTTGATGACGATGCCGTCGAGTGCGTACGGCAGATCGTCCCGCCGTTTCGCCCAATCCTCATAGTACGCGCGGACTTCGTCGAGCGATCCCGCGGACCGGTGTTCCGGATTCACGTTGAAACCGAGATGAACGAGCGTTTCGAGTTCCGCCGTCTGCGTCGTCGGCAGACTCAGACCCTCGTCCGCATCATCGATATCGTAGACGAACGACTCGAGGCGCCGCGACGCGGTCACCTTGGGGTCGAGCTGGCGGAGCGATCCCGCCGCAGCGTTCCGGACATTGGCGAACCCCGGCTCGCCGGCCCGCTCCCGATCCCGGTTGATGCGCGACAGCTCGGATTTGGGAAGCCACGCCTCTCCGACCGCGGTCAGTGAGACCGGCTCGGACAACCGGAGAGGAATACTTCGCACGGTCCGCAGATTCGACGTGATATCCTCGCCGATCCTCCCGTCGCCGCGCGTGGCGCCACGGACGAACACTCCGCGCTCATAGGTGAGAACGACCTTGAGCCCGTCGATCTTGAGTTCGCAACAGTACGTCGGCTCTCTCTCGATGCCAGCCTTCGAAAGCCATTTCCGAATACGTCCGTCCCAGGCGACGAGTCCGTCATCGTCGAAGATGTCATCGAAGGACCACTGCCGGTTCCGATGCCGGACCTTTTCGAACCGGTCAAGCGGATCGCCTCCGACCCGGAGCGTCGGGCTCGTCGGAGATCGGAACTCGGGATATTCCTCCTCGAGCCGTACCAGCTCGTGGAACAGCGAGTCGTACGCCTCATCGGAGATTTCCGGGGCGTCATGGGAATGATAGAGGAGGCGGTGGCGTTCCACCTCCCCCCTGAGCCGTTCGATCCTCTTTTCCGCCTGGTTGCGATCCATACGTTTCCTGCCGTTTCATACCGGGTTGTCACCGCCGATCAGATCGAGCCGGCGGCATAATCGTAATCGCGCAACGAGACCGTGGATTGCAGACTCGTTCCGAGCGAGGAAGTCGGTGATTTCTTCACCGAAACAAAGACGGTCACCCGACCGACCGAACCGCCCGGAGGATACTCCGTCGGATTCCTGGACGGGGTAGCTTCGAAATGTCCCGTCACCGACGAACCGCTTGAGGCGGTAAGGTTCTGCCACGAACAGGAGGGGCTGCCGCACGCGTTCAGAATCCCGGACGTACACTGCGTCTTGACGCTGGTAATCGGCCCGCTTACGGACATCCAACGAGCCTGGATCGCCCCGGTTCCCGCATCGAACCGGTATCCGAAACAACGGCTGGTCGAATGATCGAAAAAGGTCATGGACTGCGAGGCGGCTTCGATAACCGTACTCGTCCGCAGGTATTTCGAAAGCGAGTTTACGGCGTACTGCGCCGACTCTATGTCGCGCTGGATTTCGCGAGAATTCCCGAACATGGAAAAAGCCGAGGAGGAAATAGCCGAGACTCCGGCAGATATCACCGCAAAAATTCCGATAGATACGATAAGCTCCACGAGGGAGAATCCCCGCATCTTCCGTTTCCTGGTTCCGCGCTTCGGTTTCATACTTTTCTTCGGACGGGATAATCCTACGGCCCCCATGGCGTAAGCGTCGACTCCGCGTAGACACAGCCGTTTCCGGCGCGACAATTCGCCCGGATATCGGCCGCGTTCGCCGTATTGGAATACGACCCCCAATATACCGCACTGACACAGGTCACCTGTTCCTGCTGAGTGCCGCTCGAATAGGAAAGATATATCCTCCGTTTGAAACGCCCGCTGGTTCCGGTATGGATATAGTGCCCGCCGGACTCCGCCAGATCGAACGAAGACTGTCCGCAGGATATCTTGGTCGCCGGCGTACTGAGCGCGGAGCTGGTAACGTCGATCCGGCAGTTGCTCGCGCTCCAGGGAGCGGACGACGTCGGCAGCCACGCGGTCAGGCTCCGATTTCCGGCCAGGACGTTGTTATCCTTCACGTTCTTCAGGAGTTCAATTCCTTCCTGCGCGAGTTCGGATGCGGCGACGGTGTCCCGACTCCGTAACGAGGCATTGAATGCCTTCGTCGCCGATAACAGCACCGGAAGGATGCCGATAGTAAGAACGGCCACCGAAAGAAGTACTTCAAGGAGCGAGAAGCCTTTCAGATGTTTCGGTCTTGGATTCCTCATGTCTTTCTGCTTTTCCTCCTTAGCAACCCGAGCCGATCGGACGCTCCTCGACCCTCCCGAGCGGGTAGACGCAGACATGAGCCGTCACACCGCCTTTCGTGAGCGAGAAATCGACGGATCCGGAAACGAGTTCGACGCCTCCGGAATTTATCGGCTCTCCCTGCGGGACACGGAACGCCACCGCTTGAGATGCCGATAAGACGACTCCGTCCGGCAAGTTCACCGCTCCCGACTGGAACGGAACGCAGGGAATCGACGAGCACGAGGAGATATTCTTTCCCGTGACAGCATCGTTCTGCGCCTGCCGTAGGGCGGCGGCAACGACACGTTCACCCCCTTCGACCGCGCGACGCGCCTTGAACGGAACGAGGGAAGCCAGGGATGCCGTCGTAACGATGGCAATGAGTGCCGTCGTGATCATTATCTCGATAAGCGTGAACCCCGCTTCCGTTCGCTTCCGTTTCTTGCGCATATCAGCATCACATGAGACCGACGAACAGTTCTTGAACCATTGTACCAAAGAAGAGCATGAAAATCACGCTTGCCACCAAAAACGGCGCAAACGGCAACTGACTCTTAAGTCCCTTCCGACCCGAAACCATGAGTACGATTCCGACGATCGCCCCGGTTCCGAACGCGATCGTCAGAGTCGGCAAAAGAAGACGCCAGCCGACGACGAGCCCGAGCACGAGCGCGAGCCAGGCGTCTCCCGCACCCATCCACGTTTCTCCCGAAAACCGTACCAAGGCATAAAAAAGAGCGAAGGCGATTCCGCCGCCGACAACCCCCTCAAAAAGCCGCGAATCGAAAAACCGGACGGACGAGTCACCCGCAAGCCACACGACGGCAAGCATCGCGATCGACCATACCATGCCGAAGACGAGCGCTGACACCGGAATTTCCATCCGAGCCAGGTCATGAACGAAAACGACCGTAAGCGATGCGATGAGTCCGAGGGCAAGCGCGATATCGGCCACCCCGGAAACCGTGTCGGGATACGGGAAAAAGGCGCCGACCGCCGAAAACAGTACCGCGGTCGACACCTCTACGGCGATGTGCCGAACGGATATGGGTCGACCGCATGAACGGCATCTTCCTCGCAGGAAGAGAAGCGATAAGACCGGAATGTTGTCATACCACCTGACCAGGGCGCCACATTCGTCGCATCGGGATCGACCCGTCACGAACGATTCATCGGTATCAAGCCTGGAGAGAACGACGTTCAGGAAGCTCCCTATCATGAGACCTAGAAAAAAAAGCAAGAAGATCATACGCGCGCTATCGCTGACTAAAGAAGGCCGAACATACGATTCGATGGCGGTTGCAAACCTTGACGGACTCCCCTAGGTGCCAACCGCCGAACGAGTGACCCGAAACAGGATTCGTCATGAGGACGTGGGAATCCCGGCTGATCATATAACCATCCGTCAATCATGCGGCATAGACCGTCGACGCCGAAACGGCCGCCACTTCTCCTGGAGATGAAAACCGAGCCCGAGCTAACAGGTCTGACCCGTCTGACTCGTGAACGTGACCCCGTTCTGATTGACGGTCGCGTTTCCGCAGTATGTACTGATAGCCGATCCCGGGGCGAGCGTCACGGAAAATGAGCCTGCTCCGGTCGGACCGCAGCTTTGCGTCCCGACGGCGCTTACGGAAAAACCCGCCCCCGTCGGAAGTGCCGGAACGGTGGTCGTGATATTCGCGGAATCACACTGGATAATCGCGGCAGCCTGATACGAGTGCGCCTGCGACTTGAACGCCGCGATGTTCGCCTTATGTCGGGAACTCGAAAGTGAAACGAGTATGATCGAGGCGAGAATCCCGATGATCGCGATGACGATGAGGAGCTCGATAAGAGTGAACCCGTGCGATACCCGTCGTCCCATACGGCAAACTCAATGCTTACGATTTCCATGATATCACACGATCCAGACGAACGAAAACGCGGGCGAACTGCCCGCGTTGCCGCGAATCGATTCGGAACCAGGAACTAACAGGTCTGACCCGTCTGACTCGTGAACGTCACTCCGTTCTGGGTAGCGGTCGCGTTGCCGCAATAGGTACTGACGGCCGCACCAGGGGTGAGCGTGACCGAGAACGATCCCGCTCCGGTAGCGCCGCAGCTCAGACCCGAGATGGTACCGACGCTGAAATACGCACCCGTCGGAAGTGCCGGAACGGACGACGTGATAT
>JAAXXG010000010.1 GCA_013334575.1 Candidatus Moraniibacteriota bacterium
GACGATTGCCGAAAGAATGAGCGCTATTCCCAGTAATTTTCCGAAAGAACCCGATTCGGAGAAAAAGACTATCCCGAGCGATGTCGAAACGACGACGGAAAACGAGGTGAAAATGGTCGATATGCTGATATTCTTCACCTTGAAACTCCGAAGATAGAACACCATCGCGAACGAGGCGATAAGTGTCGCGGAAAACGCCTTCGGAAAAACCGAAGGAGTGAAGACCGAAAAAAGCTGATCGGCGATCCCGGACAGAAGAATGATCGGGAGCACGAATATCGATTGGAATAGGAACGTCAGAACGGCGCTCGTCCGTTCGGTAAAGGCGTTCTTCACGTTCAACAGATGTTGCTGCGTCAGTTCGGCTGCCGCCAGCGCAAGAACCGACAAAAGACCGAGAACGAACCAGGTCATATATTTCGCAAGCGTGCGCAACCTTCTTGTCCGCGAATACAGTATACCAGGAAGAAATGCCTCTTGCCGCTTCAGCAGATCCCCCCGCTTCGACGTCGGGCCGGATTCCTGCTACAATGAGCCAATGTGTAACCCCTAGGACGAACCCATGAAGGACATGCAGGAGGTCTTCGACCAGATACAGGAACTCAAGCAGACCAAGAAGGAAATCGCCCGCGAGTACCGGGATATCCTCGCCCAGGACCAGGAATTTCAGGAGCTCAAGGAGGAGCTCGCGACCCTGCGCGACAAGAAGAAGGTCCGCGAACAGAACGCGCAGATCGGCATGGGTCGCCGCTGGGAAGAGTACGAACGCGCCGTTTCCGAAATCGCCGAGCTCGACCAGATGCTCACCGATATCGCGATGACCAACCTCATGGACGGCAAAAGCCTCAACCTCAAGGACAAGCACGACACCGAATACGAGCCGTCGTACAAGATCGTCTTCAAGAAGATCGACTAGGACCTACCGCCCGTCGACCGGGCCCCGATCCGGGGTCCGGTTTTCCGTTCGGTTGACAATCCGGCTTCCGGACGGCAGAATGAAGGTTCCCCCGCACATTTCCAACACCGTAATACAGAAACGATGAAAAAACTTCTCGCGATTCTCATTCTCATTTCCGTGTCGAAACCGGCACACGCCGAAAGCGAAACATGGACCAGACAGGTCTCCGCGGTCTATACGCGCCCCGGCTACACGGTCATCGCCTATCCGGACGGCCGGGTCGAGGCCTTCGCGACCGATACGCGATCAGGCCGGCACGTAATCGAGACATTCGAATACGACCCCGGACAAACGAACCCGCCAGATCCGAAACATCGTCTCGGCCCAGCCGTTACAATCACCTCGGATTCACCGGGACTCCTCCGGGAAATTCCCCTCGACGGACTCCCTGAGAACGTTCAGGACGTCCTCGGCGGAAACGCAAGGAAGTAAGCGAAACGAACGTAACGAAAATGGCACCGATCCCCCAAGCATCGGTGCCTTTCGCTTTCTATGAGGGATGACTCGTCCTCAATCGACGTGAATGGCGCCCTGTCGCAAGACCGTCCATCGACCGCCTTCGAGCCGGGCAATCGTCGAAGGTGCGTTCCGAAGCGTCCCGCCGTCGACCAGAAAATCGATATCTTCGCCGAAGTACGCCTCCGCCTCGTCGGCAGTCGTCGCGGGCGGCAGTCCGGAGGGATTGGCCGACGGCGCGATGATCGGCCCGGCCGAAACGAGAAAGTCGTGCAATGCCGGATCCTCCGGCACCCGGAACGCGATCGTTCCCGTTCCGCGGTGAAGGTGTTTCCACCGTGAATCGGAACACGGCAGGATGACACTGACGGCTCCCGGCCACGCCTCGGCAAGTCTGGACCGCGACATGTCATCGGGATCGATGCCGAAACGTCCGAGGTCGGTCGTGTCGGAGAGAAGCACGATGCAGGGCTTCCCCTCGTCGCGACCGCGCACGCGATACACCCGCTCGACCGCATCCCGGTCGAGCGCCGAAGCGACGATCCCGTACAGCGTATCCGTCGGAACGACGCCGACTTCTCCTCTTCGGATGCGTTCGGCCGCCTCACGGAAGGATATCCGTTCCATAATCATCCGACATGGAAATCATGACCGCCGACCGGAGAAATCGGCACCGAACCGATATGCGCCACCTCGGCACGGGACGGACCCGCTTCCGCCCATCGACGGAACGCCGACACGTCCTCCTCCCTGCCCTCGACCTCGATCGACACGCTCCCGTCGGACTCGTTGCGCGCGAAACCGGACAACCCGAACCGATCCGCTTCCCGTTTCGCCGAAGCGCGGAAATTCACCCCCTGGACCCGCCCCTGGACCCGGATCCGCATCCTGACGATATCCGAGCGATCGCTCATACGGAAAGCGTCACGCCGACCGGACAATGATCGGACCCTTCGATATCGGGAAGGACGAACGCCTCCCTCACCGACGGAAGCAGCGCGCCGTTCGTGAAACAGTAATCGAGTCGCCATCCGACATTGCGCGTCCGGGCATACGTCTTCATATCCCACCAGGTATAGGCGACCTCGTCCGGATGAAGCGTCCGGAACGTATCATGGAACCCTGCGGGAGTAAGCTTATCCATCCAGTCCCGCTCGATGCGGAGAAACCCCGTATTTCCCTCGTTCTCCTTCGGCCGCGCGAGGTCGATCTCGTCGTGCGCGGTATTCACGTCCCCGACGAAGAGCACCCTCTTTCCGGATGCGGAGAGTCCTTTCACGTACTCCAGGAACTCGTCGTAGAACCGGAGTTTGTACCGGAGACGGTCTTCGCCCGCTCCGCCATTCGGGAAGTAGATATTGAGCAGCGTGAACTCGGGAAACTCCGCCTCGATGACGCGCCCTTCCCGCGACAGGAGCGAATCGTCACCGAAATGGGTCCGGATGACCCGAGGCTCGCGTTTCGTATAGATCGCCGTCCCGCTGTACCCCTTCCGCTCCGTCGCGCAGTGGAAGTACCCGAAATACCCGTCCGGACCCTGGAGCTCGTCCGGGAGCTGATCGACGCTCTGAAGCTTGGTCTCCTGGATGCAGACGACATCGTGTTTCCCTGCTCCGATCCACTCCGAAAATCCCTTCCGCCCGGCGGCGCGAAGCCCGTTGACATTCCAAGAGACGACGGAAATTCCGTGTTTTCCCATATACCGACATCCTAGCCCTTCCCTGAAAAAATGAAAAGAAGCCTTTACACATGGAGCGAATCGGATTATACTTGGAGCCTGTTCTTTCGAGGATTCCATTAACAAACAAACGAAACGCATATGCCGGACAAAAAACACCCGCTAAAAAGGGTACCGGAAGATGACCCCCGCGACAATCAGCCGACCGGCGGAGACGATCCGGGACATCCCGGATACCCTCCGTTGGAAACGGAACCATTCTACTGGAATGATACCTCTCCCACGCACACACGCGTAGGCGACTCACACCCGGAATGACCGTCGCAAACGGCGAACCCGACGAAAAAGGCCCCCTCTCGGAGGCCTTTTCTTTTTTCCACGCTACGATTCCGGACTATCGACCAAGCGAGCTCATGATATCGCGACGATGCTCCTCCTCCTGCATGAGGATGTCCTCGAGCAGCCGGCGGACGCCATATTCGCCGAGCGACTCGGCCTGCGCGATGCGCTCCTTGTATCCGGCGATGGCGGCTTCCTCGCCGCGGAGATCCTGTTCGAGCATCTCGCGGGACTCGGCGGAAACATGCCGTTCGGACACGTCGACCGTCGGGACGCCGCCGAGATCGCAGATCATGTTCGAGAGCGAGACCGCGTGCATCATCTCCTCGTTCGAGTGGATAATGAGCTCCTTGCCGATCGCGTCATATTCCGGACCCGTCATCATCGCGGCGTGCTGGACATACTGTACCGCGGCGCCGAACTCGTCCGCGAGATCGCGGTTGAGATTCGCGATGAACTCCTCTTTCGTGATCGTCATAAACGTTCGATTACGGTTTACGCGACCAGTATACCACTCCGATCCAGCATTGGGAACGCTCCGGAAAACAAAAAAGCGGGAAGGCGCTGTACCTCCCCGCTCACATTACTTCATGGATACGTCCAACCGAATCTGTTTTACAGCGGTCGTATCAGCCGAGACTGCCGACCCGCCGCTTTGATTCGCGGCGATCGCCTCCTTTATGAATTGGAGGAATTTCGGATCCACCGTTACCCTCACGGCAGATGCCCCACTGACCGTCTCGGCGGACACACAAGAAGGAGCGGGAGCCTGAAAACCTAGCAGGGTCGCAAAAAGCGCCCAAGCGAAACGGTCACCTTTTTTCATCTTGGTATGAATTTTTTTAACAAGACTCCATATCTCTTGTTTTCTATTATACTACATTATTAAAATATTGTCAATAATTTAGAGAAAAACCCCGCCAAAAGGCGAGGTTATCTCATCCGAAAAATGCCGAAGGATTATTATTTACACCGCTCGAACGCGGGCAAATGACGATCCTGCGAGGCGTTCATGAGGTTCGTGAAGACGCCGACGATATCGGGATAGCCGGATATCTTCAGCAGAAGCGAATCGCGATAGAGCGAGGCGTTTCCAACCTCGGCATCATACCCGGCCTGACAGGCGGACTGAAGCGTATCGGGCGCTGCAATCTTGCCGAGATACGGATTCTCCGGCACGGCGACCCCGTATTTTTCGAGCACCGCCTTAAGCGAGGCGATATGCTGTTCCTCGGCTCCGGCGATCATCGAAAACGGACGCACCCGGCCGAGCTTCGCCATCACCGCCTCGTAGGTCGAGAACGCCTTGTACTCGTCGTCGATGGCAGAAAGCACCGCCGACTTTGCCTCATCGGAAAGCGAGCCTACGGGATACTCGAGTCCGTCCACCGAGAGACACTCGTCCGCGAGACAACTCTCCCGATTCGAGTCCATCCCCATTCCAGGACCGCCCTGCGCCCGCCCCGAAGACGGATCCGTCGCGAGTCCGGATCCGCGACCCGATCCGTCGCCCCATCCCCGCGCTTCCCGCTTCGGATCGCCTTGATCGCGACCGAAACCATCGGGACGGTTTTCCCGCATCATTCCGCGACCGTCACCCCACCCGTATCCCGTTCCCGGGGCCCGACCGATCCAATACCCCGCTCCCATACCGACCGCCAGAATTCCGACACCGGCGATAATCGCCTTCTGCGCCATGGAAAGCGCGCCCATACACGTTCGGTTATCCGATTACACGACTATTATACGCCGATACGACCGGTTTTCTTTCAGGGGTCCGGTCAATGTCCGTGCAACAGGTGTTCCCTTCCCGACAACGTGAGTACGAGAGCGTCGAGTTCATGGAACCGACGGCGTTTCTCCTCATCCGGTACGTCGTCCTTCATCCGGGAAGAGGCGGTTCCGGGACGCGGCGAATACCTGGCGATAAACGCCTTGTGAAAGACGACCCGCCGCGCGACATCCATGGTCTCCTCGAAATCCTCTGCCGTCTCGCCGGGGAATCCGACGATGATATCGGTCGTCAGCCGGACATCGGGAACGACTGCCCGGATCCGGTCGACGAGCGAAAGATATTCGTCCTTCGTGTACCAGCGGTTCATGGCCCGCAGGACCGAGTCGCTCCCCGCCTGCACCGGCAGGTGAAGCGTCCGGTCGATGTTCCCGCATCTTCCGATGACTCCGATGAGCTCGTCCGAAAAATCCCACGGATTCGAGGAGAGAAAGGAGACCTTCGAGACGCCGGGAACCGTCGCGACCGCCTCCAGAAGATACGGGAACAGGGTCGGAATGCGTTTCCGTCCGAGGTGCGCGACCATGACCGGCTCGACCTCGCGGCCGTCCGGAAGGACGTACGGACCGCCCTCGCGGTCGCGATCGCGAAGCATATCCGATCCGTACGAATTCACGTTCTGTCCCAGAAGCAGGATCTCATCCTTCCCGCTCTCCACCGCCGCCCGAACCTCTTCGAGGATATCCGAAAACGGTCGCGAAATCTCCTTGCCGCGGGAGAACGGGACGATACAGTACGAGCAGTAATTGCCACACCCGTTCCCGATGACGACCGAGGCGAGTCTGCCTCCGGAACGTTTCGGCTGATGTTCGAATCCGACCTCCTCGACCGGCAGGAGGGTGACATCCGGAAGGCGGGCCGAGACCTTCCTTCTCATCGTCCCGGAGGGCTCGCGAAGCGCCGCCCCGACCAGGCAGCCCGTCACGACGATATCGACCTCCGGATTCCGTTTACGGAGATTCCGGACGAGTCCGTAGATCCGCTCCTCTGCCTGATCACGGACCATACAGGTATTGATGACTACGAGGTCGGCCTCCTCGATCCGGTCCGCCGCCACGAACCCGCGCGCCTCGTAGTACGAGGCCGCGCGCTCGGAATCGGCGGTATTCTGCTGGCACCCGAAGGTACGGATAAAATATCTCCTCATGATTCCTCTTCTTTCCGGACGGTCTTCCCGGCGAGCTGTCCGCAGGCGGCGGCGATGTCTCCGCCGAGCGACTTCCTGACCGTCACGGTGACGCCTTCACGCGCGAGTCCGTCCCGGAAACGGGATATCGTCTCGAACGGACTCCCGACGAATCCGCTTCCCGTGGCATTGTACGGGATAAGATTCACCCTGACACGCCCCATGCGCCGGGCGAGCTTCGCCAGATTCCGCAGATCGCGATCGGTATCGTTGACCCCGGAAAGCATCACGTATTCGAGCGTCAGATGACGTCGCTTCTCCGGAAACGCCTTCGTATACGCATCCGACCACCGTGCGAGTTCGTCGAGGAATCCGGGTGCGGTCGACGGCATCATCTTCCGACGACGTTCCTCGTCGGCGCAGTGAAGCGAGATCGCGAGCCGCACCGGCGGCCATTCCGGATCATCGAGCAGCCGCCCGAGACCGGGCAGGATTCCGACCGTCGAGACCGTTATCCTCGTCGGACCGACGCTCATAGGTCCGACGAGGACGAGAAGCGCCTCCCGGACCTCCTCGTAGTTCGCAAGCGGTTCGCCCATCCCCATCAGGACGACATTCGTCACCTCGCCGTCGAGCGAGTTATCGGTCACGTATTCGCGGAAGAACCGCACCTGGTCGACGATCTCATCCGCAGCAAGGTTCCGGGTCATACCGAGTCTTCCGGTCGCACAGAATGCGCACCCCATGGCACAGCCGACCTGGGTCGAGACACAGACCGTGAACTGACCCCGACTGTTCCGCATGAGCACCGCCTCGATCCGAGCGCCGTCCTCCGCCTGAAGCAGAGCCTTCCACGTATCGCGACGGGCGTTCCCGAGAACGGAGACCGGAACGAACCGATTCCACGGAATCGCGTCGGTCAACCGTTCCCGGAGGGACTTCGGGAGTGACGATACGTCATCCCAGGAACGGAAAACGGGCGAGAAGAGCGCTTCTTGCGCCTGTCTCGCCCGGAAGGAAGGCTCGCCTGAAAACAGTATCTCGATCTGTCGATTCCTTGTCGTTCCCATACCGGATCAGGATACGGCAGGAATTTCCGGTCGTCAATCGGCGTCAACGATCCTGACGTTCCGAACCGGGTAAAACCTGGAACAGATCCCTCTGCGCATCCGCTTCACGTTCGTGCGAAGCTGCCATATCCCGGATCGACAGGACCGCATCGTCGAACGCCTGCTCGCGAAATTCGGTTTCCCGAAAGGCCGTCTCCGCATATCGGAGTTTCTCCTCCTCGGACCAATCGCCTTTGCAGACGTTCCGATACCACTCCCAGACGCCGAAGAGGGCGGCGACTATGAATAGGACGATGAACAACCACCTGGAATTCCGGGCGAGGAAGGGAAGAATGTCTTCCGGGTCCGTTTTTGGCATCTTCAGTTCGAGTTTCATGACGTTATCCGAGATAAACGACTATTTCGAAGACCGCACGCACGCCGGCGACGGATCCCGAACGGACAACGGGTCCGGATGACTGATCCGAAGCGCTGAACATATCCGTTCTGACCGGTTCATCCGACGGTTCCGACGGTCGGATATCGATCGAGAGGACATCGAGGAAATACGGCATCGTCTCGACCTTGTGCAAAAATTCGACCGCTGCCGTATACGTTCCGGAAAAAGTCACCGTCAATCCGAGTGTCTTCCCCTCCGGCATGGTCTTGAAAAGGCCTGATCCAGGAATTTCGGATTGGTCCTTCGTCGCCCCCGAAACCGGCTTCGCGAGATCGCCGAGTCCGCTCCCTTTCGATATCGTGACTTTCCCACCGACCTGCCTCGAAACCCCTTCCACATCCTTGATGAGGTCGACGACCTTCTCCTCCGGAAGCAGAAGCCTGAGCAGGGAAGCATTATCGGCGATAACAGCCGATTGTTCCTGAAATTCCGGCAGTCTCGACACCTTCCGCTGGTCGTTTTCCGACTTAGCATGCGATTTCTGTATTTCCACGTTCTCGGACACGATACGATCGCGAAGCGGGCTTGCGACAAGGATGAACGCCGTTATCGCGGCTACCGAAAGAAGGACGGCCATCAGAAGAAGCGGCCTGCTCAACGTGAAAGATGTCGTCTTCTGATTCATAGTGTTCGGCTTCCCTGGAGACATGTGTCCTTGACGGTGAAATCGACCTGAAATTCGACGTTTTTCTCGGAAAACAGGTTCGAAACCGGAATCTCGAAGTCGGAAAAGCATGACTCCGACTTGAGCGCGGACTCGAATGCCAGAAAATCGTCACGTGTCGCGGCGACTCCGGAAAGAAAAATACGATATTCTTTCGTCGTGATCGAATCGAAGGAGATGTGGTTCGGGGTCGACCGTTCGAGACGCGCCAGGAAACCGGCCCAATCCGGACGAGTCTTTTGGAAACGGGCCGCCTGCGCCGCCAAGGCGTTCGCCTCCCTGAATTCCGACGTATACCGTGAGACTTCCCGTATTCCGGCGTCGTTTCCGGAATACTCGCGTTCGATCGACTCCACCAGGAAACGGTTCTCACGCACGATCAGAAACACTCCTCCGAGAAGAGCAAGATAAAACCCGACGACTCCGAGCAGGTACAGGGACTGCCGAAAAAGAAAGCGGTCCAATATCCGCCGTCGCAAGAGGGCTTTCTTTTCCTCCGGAAGGAGATTAAGCGATACCTTCATATTCGTCGAGGCCGCGCAAGGCGAGCCCGATAACGGTAGAATACTGGACGGACCGGTTCCGATCGATCGGCGGAACCGTCTTTCCAAGACTGACGTTCACCCACGGATCCCCGAATACCACGTTCTGTCTGAGTCGGCGCGAGAAATACGGCAGAAGCCCCTGGGTATTGGCCCCGCCGCCACAGAACATGACCGCTTCGAGTTTTTTGGAATACCGGAGGGAAGAGAAATAGAAATCGAGAGAACGCTCTATTTCGCTCGCGAGACTGTCAAGAATAGGTTTCACCGCGGCAAGCTGAGGACTCGGCATCGACAGGGAACCGAGACCGGAATGGATCTTGAGCTTTTCGGCCTCGGCGAACGATAATCCCATCTTCTTCGAGATGGCATCGGTCATCATCTGTGATGATAGTGGGACGCTCGACGTGAAGACCGGAACGTTACCGATGGCCATGACGAAACTCGTGCGCCGATCGCCGATATCGACGATGAGGACCGTCTCGTCACCGCGCTCCTCCGAAAGAAGGCTCCGAACTTGCGCGATCGATTCCGTCTCGAGTCCGACGGGCTCGAGGCCGGCGCGTTCGAGAACGGCATAAAACTGTTCCGCCGCCGATCTCGCGACGGCAACGACGAGGACGCTCATCTTCCCTTTCTCGGCACAGAAGGTTTCCGGCAGAATCTGCCAATCATAATAGACCTGATCGAGCGAGAGCGGTATGTTCGCCTCGATCTCCCACTTCACCGCCTCCCGAGCCTCGGCTTTCCCCATCCGCGGCAACGCGATAATCCGGAGAAACGCCTTGGTCTCCGGAAGCGAACAGATAACCCGACGGGTACCGATCCGTTTCGGTCCCGAAGCGCGGACAAGATCGCGGATACACCCGATAACCACGTCCTCGTCCAGTATCTCGCCGTCGACGATGGCGCCCTGCGGGACGGGAACCGAACCGAAACTCGCCACATGATCACAGTCCCCGTCCCGCGCAAGCCACAATAATTTGAGCGAGAGGTCGCTCACGTCGAGCCCGAATGGCGGCGGAGTGGTATCGAAAATCTTACGCTGCAGAAAGCTCATACGTATCCGTGTCGGTTTCGGTGTTTTCCTCCTCGGAACATATGATACCACGCGGCCGGCTCCTGTCACAATTCTTCCCAGAGATCGAGTCGGTACTGCGTACCGGTCGGGAAGTACGGCGGCGGATAATAAAGCAGGTTGTTGTCATAAAAGAGATTTCGATTCTCGTATCCGGTACCATTGGTCCAGGCGAATCCGTATCGGTCGTTCGTCGCGATCGCACCGAACACCGTTATAGTGTCCCTGTGCACTCCGTAGTTTTCCATGCCGACGCGCCCCTGCTGCGCAAGCAAAGCCCCGTCGATACGAAGCGTGTTCGCGGCATTCGACGGAATCTCGACATCCCGCTGACCGATGATGCCGATGACATCCGTCCCGTCGTAGTTCGTATATCGGACATTGTTCGGAATGAAGACCGAAGGGGCGAAAGAGCCGCCTGAAAGGTTCGCCGCCGTCACGGTGATCCGCTTTCCGCTGACCTGCCCTTCGAGCCAGACATTGTCCTCGACGAAGATCACGCCGTTCTGCACGATCGGATAATTCGAGAGACACTGCCCCGAACAACTGCCGCAGGTCCCGGATCCGCTGTTTTTCAGGTAGTTTATGATGACGTTCGTGGAGGAATTATAGTCATTGACGGTGCAGACATCGTACGTCCCGTTCGTCTTAAGTATGATACGGCGCCCGGAACCGGACGAATTGAAGTACCGTCCGCGCCCCGCCTGCGCCTCGCTCCTCATATAACCGAGATCGCCGAGCACGCCGTTGAAGTCCGTCGAAGTCACCGGAAATTCCCGGCCCGCCATGAATACGTCCTGGCGACTCCTGACCGTCTGAGTCGCGAGCTCCGAGGAAAGCGGCGTGCTGCTGACCCCGCTTGAGGGCGGAATCCTGACATGCGTATGCACCCCGTGTTCGTTCCCTCCGGAGTGGTCCTCGTCATCGGCCGATACGGCCGCGCTTGTCACCACGTTGTGCGCGAGTCCGTCGAAACGGACGCCGCCGTTGGACATGATCATGCCGTACACCTCGGTTCCTTCGCCGAACCGCATGAAATCGTTCGCGAGTACCGTATGTTCGCTCCACGACGGACGGCGGAACCTGACCCTTATGGTCCGGGTCTTCCCGGGATACCTCGACATTTCCCCGGTAGACTCGACCCAGACCACGGTTGAACCGGACTGAGGCGGCGTCACCCGGAGACGGTACGTTCCCATGACGCCGCCAGACGGATCCGACACATCCGCGACATAGTCCGACCCGACGCCGAAGGCCGTCCCCGAATCCCAGAACGCCTGGATCTGCTGTGCCGTCCGTCCGTCGGTCTGATGCGCGAGATACCACTTGTAAAACTGGATACCCTGCTCGGCGACCTGGAACGCCTGCTCGCGGGAGACCGCATACTGCGCGTTCCTGATCTGTGAGGACACGTACTGCAGAATCGAAACAAGCAGGATGGAAACGACCATCATGATCACGAGCACGTAGGTAAGGATGGAGCCCGGTAGGGTCGCTTTCGCGTCAGCGGACATACTCGTTGAGATTCCTGAATTCAGCGATCGATTCGACATTCGTCTCCTCCGGAGCCCGGTTCGGATTGATGTTGATGATCAGTCTGACACGGACAAGCCTCGCCTCCTCGACGGCGATCGGGGTCGCGAGCGGATTGTTGACCGTATCCCCGGGATAGTCGTCGTTGTAATAGGAAAATACCGGCTCATCGGTCGCGTTCGCGACGTTCGATGCGACGGTCGTCACGACCTGGTCGGACGACGGATACGTGACCGGCTGCGTCGCGGACGGTTCCGTCACGCCCTGCCTGAGCGCGCCGTTCTGAAGATAATAGTGCACACGCTCCGTCTTGCCGTCGTCGTCGATGTCGAGAAACACCTTCAGGTCGGAACCGCTCCCGGACACGATCGGATAGCTCCCGTCGTCACCCTGCCGGATCTTTCGAAGGTTCGAGATGAGCCGATCGACGCCGCGCGATGCCGCCGCGGAAGCTGCTCCCGTCTCGAGGATGAACGCGTTCGACCGGTACGCGCGGACGAACAGGAGCGAGAATCCCGCCATGGCAACGGTCATGACGGAAATCGCCACGAGCGCCTCGACCAGCGTCATACCCGGAAGAGTCCGCTGCACCGACGCGCCGTCCTTTCCACCCGAATTGGTTTCGCCTCCGCGCATAGGAATCCTTATGATGCGTTCACGGTCACCGCCTTGCGGACCAGTCCGCTCCCGTCGATATCGACAGATCCCGTCTCCGTCCCGTACCCGTCGCCCGAGACCTCGTATTCGTACGTTCCCTCCGCAAGCGGATCGGACGATGTCGGGAAATACGCATGACCGGCGCCGTCCGTCGCCACGGTCGAGTCGTATCCGAGCGTCGCGCTCCGCAGCCGGACCGACAGCCCGGAAACCGGAACGTCGTTCGGCGTCCCGCTCGACGAATCCGTCATCGTCACCGTGAACAGGACCGAATCAAGCGACAAGTCCGCGAAACGGAGTCGGACCGTCGCATCAGTTCCGGCATCGAGATTGAACGCCTGCGAACCGGCGGAGGCAACCGGGTCGATACCGACGAACTCCATACCCGGGACGGATCCGACGGACGAGAACTCGTACGATCCCGGGCACCGGTCGGCATACTCCTTTTCGCCGGATGATCCGGTATCGGACGAGGACGTGAAATCGTAGACTGGGACGGGTACCGTAGAAGGCGCAGGCGGCGCGGGAGGCGGCTCCGTTCCGAGTTGAAGCCCCCCGGAAAGCGTGAATGCCACGTCGGGAATGGCGTTTCCGGCCATATTCTCGCTTCGGATCGTCAAGTCGGCCGTCCGGCCGATGGAAAACGACTTCTGGTTGACCGATCCGGCGATAACGGCGATATCCGAATCAAGCGGGTCGAATGCCGATTCCGGATACGGAGGATATGTCCGCACACCGCAGTACCCCGACTTCGACACCGCTATCGAATATCCCTCGCCAGGAGGTGTCCCGGGCCAGGCCTGATTCCCGAACGCGTCCGTTTCAGCGGAAAGATTCACGCCCGTCGACGCGTTTACGATGTGGACGACCGCCCCCTCGACCGGGTCCGCGGCCGGATCGAGGACATTGACGGACAGCACGCCCGTATTCGATGGCTGTTCGACTCCGTCCGGCGAGAACGAGGCCCACGCGACGACCCGCTGTCCGGCTTCCGCGTCCGCCCAACTCACCTCGACACGGACGCGCTTGTAATCGGTCGGAATGACATCTGTCGGCGATCCCGAGGACGTGCCGTCGAACGGATCGTCGACATACTGCGCGACGGTATGTACCGTAAACGACGAACCGCTCCGCTCGACGGTCTCCGTCTCCAGGATATCGCCCGGCGGGATGCCGTACATGAATCCGCCCGACCCGTCGGGCTGCTTGGTTCCGATGACATCGTACGGAAGACTCCGGATCATCTCCATCCGTTCCGCGGCGAGCGCGGTTGCGCCGAGTTTGCGACGCGAATCGAGGATACGCTTGGAACCGAGCGCGAACAGCTGGTAGAACGTGAGCACGATGACCGAAAACAGGAAGAGCACCAGCGCGGCTTCGATAAGCAGGAAGCCGTGTCTCCGCCCGCATCGCGCGTTTCGGATCGTTCCGTTCATGACCGTGTCACTGTATGTTCTGGAGGACGCTGTACATCGGGGTAAGCATCGCCACCGCGAAGAAGCCCACCGCTCCCCCGATGACGAGCATGAGCAACGGCTCGATGATCGAAGAAAGGTTCGCGGTTATCTGGGAAACCTCCCCCTCGTAGAACTCCGCAAGCCGTTCGAGGACGACCTCGGTCTTTCCGGTTTCCTCGCCGACCTCGAGGATCTGCGACACGAGCAGCGGAAAGAGCTCCTCGTGGGCGGCCACGACGGAGCTCAGTTCCTTCCCCTTTTGGACCGATTCGATCGCCTCGGAAAGCGCCGCCTTATAGTAGACGTTCGAGAGCGTCTTCGAGACGATTGCCAGCCCGTCCACCACCGAGACGCCGCTCCGAAGCAGCGAGCTGTAGATCCGCGAAAACCGAGCGCAGTTCACCTTGACCGCGATAGGACCGAAAATCGGCATGCGGACGGTCAGGAAATGAAAGAAACGCTTCCCGGGATCGGTCGCCCCGAACAGGAAAGAGCCGACGACGGCACCGACGATGATAAGAAGCGAAAGGATCATGTGTTCACGAAGGAAATCGCTCATGTTCATGACGAACACCGTCATCGGAGGGAGCTCCGCTCCCAAATCCTTGAAGACGCCGGTGATACTCGGAAGGATATAGGTGAGCATGACGAACCCGATGCCGATCATGGCTACAAGCACGACGGACGGATACATGAGCGCCCCGCGGACCTTGCTCTTGAGATCGTGTTCCTTCTCGAGCTGCAGCGCGAGAATGCCGAGTACCATCTCGAGATTCCCGGACACCTCACCGACATAGACCATGCTCGTGAACAGCTCGCTGAAGACGGATGGGTACTTCGCCAAACCTTCCGAGAGTGACTTCCCGGCCTGAATATCTTCATATACCGCCGAAAGCAACTGCCGGAACGTCTTGTTCCTCGTCTGAAGCGAAAGACTCTTGATAGCACGGGAAACCACGAGCCCGGACGAGATCATCACCGCGAGATTCCGGGCGAAAACCATCTTCTCCTTGAGCGGTACCGTCTTGAACCGGTCGAGAAACTTCGCCCGCACGCCGGTCTCCTCGCGGATCTCCTTCGCCGAAGTTAGCAGGAATCCCTGCGAGCGAAGTTCAGCGGCAAGCGATCGTTCGTCGGCCGCGACCGACTCGCCGGACTTCGATTCGCCGGTGGTCGCATGCTTGGCGGTATACAGGTATCGTGACATAATACAGTTTTCGTGTCCGTTTTCCGACAGTATAGCATGCCGACGGCATCCGAAAGCCGAAAAGACTCCCGGCGATGCGGGTCGTCATTCGAATCGGAACGTCCGGACGACCTCCTCGAACGCAGCCTTCATCGCCTCCGAATCGTTGGCCCCGGAATCCGACGGATATCGTCCGACATAGTACGAATACGATTTCCCCGCCACGGAATAACCCCGATCATCGTACCGGATGCCGTTCAGACCTCCCACGGAGGCGGGAACGGCCGACCGATGGTCCATACCGCTCGGAGCGGCAGTCCCGTGATCCAGCGGGTAGACGTCTACCGAAAAAAGCACGCCGTATTTCGACATCATGGTACTTCCGGAAGGTGTCGGGACCGATATGGAAGGAAGCGCGGGATGCTCTACCAGCACGCTGAAGACGGGAGAAGGGAAGCCGTCGCCCGTTTCCGGTATCGTCATCTCCTCGTACCAATATTCCTTCGGCATGAGAAAGGAGAATCCGTAGACCGGATTCGCATACCGTTTCGCGTTCTGTATCGAAAGCGGTGCAGCCGTCTCGGTCGCGGACGGAGTCCGCGATTCCGCAGGCGTCACGGCCTCTCCGGCCGGCTGACCGACGGCCGACGGCTTCGCCTTGGTCGAAGCGCGGGGAGTCAGCATGAAATAGGAGACCGACGACGCGACGAACGCCGCCGCCGAAACGGAGAGGACGAGGACTATGGTCCGGTTCTTCATATGAAAATCGTTCTGTATGACGGACGACTCCATCATAACACGAACGGACGTCTCTATCGTAACCGGACCTCGGACAGACGTCGTCGGAACCGCTCATAGACTGAAGGGCCGTGCGGATGCGGAAGGAAGACGAGCGCCCTATCCGTCGCTTCGATACGCCCCCCTTCGATAGCGGTGTTCGGATTCCTCATGATCTTCCGCCGCTGCCAAGAGCGAAGCCACGACTCCGCCGCATCGACATCGATGACCCGCTCGAAGAAGCGTCGTACCGACAGGAGGCGGCATGACTCCGGAACCGACCACAGGGGCAGAACCTCGGTCGGCAGCCTGTTCGGAAGCCGTTTCGCGATCCAGCGGTTTTTCAGCTCGAATCGTCGGAATGTCTCTCTCCCGAACAGCGGGATAAGGAACGAGTATTCGTTTGCCGAGAACAGATCCTCGGTCGGGATCTCGAGACCGTCTTCCGTAACGAAATAGTTCAGACAGGCTCGGTCCTTCGATCTGGCTCCGTGTCGGCGTTTCCCGATCGCCTGTAGAAATCCGGTCAGACACGTCCGACCGCTGAAGATACGCCCCGTCCGGATCACCACGAAAAGGTCCCAATCGCTTTCGGCATCACCGCGACGCATCGCGAGACTTCCCGTGACACCGATCATCCTGACGAACGGAACGATGCGGAGCGCCTTCGCAAGCCGACGGATCCGGTGAAGTTTCGCGGTCGCCGTCTTCTCGGAACGTATTCGCCGAAGCGCGAGTTCCTCCCGTCCGCAGAGCGTATAAAAACCGTCGACCTCCGCGATGCGCCCGGCAAGGTCACGGCCCGATAATGCCGTGACCGTCTCACCGAGCGACGACCTCTCCCCCTCCCCGCTGTCGTCGATCAGGTATTTCCAGACCTCAAACGACGTCAACGCCCGATCGAGCGAGTCGTGATATGCGAGCGTTGCAAGGATGTTGCCGGAGAGGGACATGGCTCGGAATAAAATAGAGGTAAGACCGAGCGCTCTCCGGTCGCGCCTTCCCAGATCCGCTCCTCGGTTGCCGCTAGAGGTATTTTGCCGTAGGACTCTTCTTGCATCGACGCAGATCCTTCGGCGTTCCGGCAAAGACGAGTTCGCCTCCGCCGTCCCCACCGTCCGGGCCGAGTTCGATCACCCAGTCCGCATGATTGATGACGTCGGTGCTGTGTTCGACGACGAGCACGGTATTCCCCTTCTCGACGAGCGCATCAAGGACATCGAGCAGCTTGCGGACGTCCTCGAAATGGAGTCCCGTCGTCGGTTCGTCGAGGATATAAAGCGTGTTCCCGCTCGATTTGCGGGCAAGCTCGGTCGCCAGTTTGACCCGCTGCGCCTCGCCTCCGGAAAGGGTCGGTGCCGACTGTCCCAGAACGAGATAATCGAGCCCGACCTCCTCGAGCGTCCGGAGTTTCTCCTCGATCTGAGGCTGATCGAGGAAGAACGTTCTGGCCTCCGAGACGGTCATATCGAGCACCTGCGCGATATTCATCCCGCGATAGGTCACAGCGAGCGTCTTCTGATTGTACCGCGTCCCGCCGCAGATCTCGCACGGGACGTACATGTCCGGCAGGAGGTACATCTCGATCTTCTTCATCCCGCCGCCCTGGCACGCCTCGCAGCGCCCCCCTTTCATGTTGAAACTGAAATGGCTCGCGTCGAACCGCTCGCGCTCCGCTTCCGGAGTCGCGGCGAACAGGTCGCGGACGTGATTGAAGATGCCCGTATATGTCGCGGCGTTCGAGCGTGGCGTCCGACCGATAGGATCCTGGTTCACGGTGATCACCTTATCGATATGCTCGAGCCCGTCGATCCGGTCATGCGCGCCCGGTTCGGCCTTCGCGTCGTAGAACTTCCGCGCGAGGGCGCGGGACAGGATATCGTCGACAAGCGAGGACTTTCCCGATCCGGAGACGCCCGAAACCGCGACGAAGGTCCCGAGAGGAATCCTGACATCGACGTTCCGCAGGTTGTGCTCCCTCGCACCGACGATCTCGATGTATTTCGCGTTTCCCTTCCGGACGCCCTCCTTGTTCGAGACGTTCCGCTTCCCGGAAAGATACTCGCCCGTGGCGGACTTCGACGAGAACAGCTTCTCCGGCGTCCCGGAAAAGATGATTTCCCCGCCGAGTCGGCCCGCACCGGGACCGAAGTCGATGATATGGTCCGCCCGTTTCATGATGGCCCGGTCGTGTTCGACTACCACAAGTGAATTCCCGCCCTCGCGAAGCTCGAGTATCGCGTCGATAAGCCGGTCCGTATCGCGGCTGTGAAGCCCGACAGACGGCTCGTCGAGGACGTAGAGGATGCCGGAAAGACCTGCCCGCATCTGAGTCGAAAGACGCAGACGCTGCGCCTCGCCGCCAGAAATGGTATCCGCCCCGCGCGACAGCGCGAGGTATCCGAGCCCCACCTTCTCGATCGCGGCGAGCCTCGCCTCCATCTCGCGGAAAATAAGGTCGGTCACACGCTTCTCCCGGCTCTGATGCGTCGACGCAAGCCCCTTGAGCAACACCCGGAGGTCGGCCACTCCCTTCGATGACAGGTCGTCTATGTTCGCACCGTCGATGAGGACCGAGAGCGGTTCGGGACGGAGCCGCCTCGCGCCGCATTCCGGACACGGCTTCTTCTGCATGCACTCCTCGAGTTCGGCGCGAAAGTGATCACTGCGCGCGTCACGGTACTTCTGTTCCAGGACCGCGATGATACCCGGAAACCCTTCGCGGTCCTTTTCACCGAAGAGCACGACATCCATCTGACGCTTGGTCAGCTTCTTCACGGGAACGTTCAGGGGAATCTTGTTCCGTCGGGCGGTATCCTCGATAACGCGCAGGGGGCCGTTACCGCTGCCACGCTCGCCGCCGGTCTTCGCCAGCGGGCGGATAGCTCCTTCAAGCAAAGACAGCTCCCGGTTCGGAATGACGAGATCCGGGTCGAATTCGAGCGTCACCCCGAGACCCGCGCACCGTGGACATGCGCCGTCGGGATTGTTGAATGAAAAATGACTCGGCGTGAAATCGGGTAGCGCCACCCCGCATTCCTCACAGAGAAAGAGGTTGAGATACCGTCGCTCCTCGTCGCCGAGGACTACCGTCGCGGCACCCTGCCCTGCCCGGAACGCGGTCTCGAGCGAATCAAGGATGCGTTCCTTATCGGGACGGGCCGTGTCGAGCAGTAACCGGTCGATGACCACCTCGATCCGGTCGGGATACGTTCCTCCCGGAAAACCGTCCCGTCGCACGTCGGCAAGCAAGACCACCTCGCCGTCGATGCGCACGCGAACATATCCCTGCTCCGCGGCAAGCTCGAGAATCCGGTCCGGATCCTTGTCGACGAATGCGGCCGGCTCCGCAAGGAAGACCGCCGAAGTCCCGTCGGGCGCCGACAGTATCTCGCTCAGGATCTCCCTTGGAGTACGTTTCGAGAGAGGCTTGCCGCACGTGGGACAATGAGGCACGCCCTCCTTCGCGAACAGGAGCCGGAGATAGTCGTATACCTCGGTCATGGTGCCGACCGTGGAACGTGGACTGCGCGACACGCTCTTCTGATCTATGGAGATAGACGGGATGAGATTGCGGATCGCGTCCACGTCCGGCTTGTCGAACGCCTCCATGAAGTTCCGCGCATACGACGAAAGCGATTCCATGTACCGCCGATTCGCCTCGGCGTAGATCGTATCGAAAACGAACGAGGACTTTCCCGATCCGGAAAGTCCCGTCACCACCACGAACGAATCCCGCGGCACGTCCGCGTTCACGTCCTTCAGGTTGTTCACCCGGGCGCCCCGAACCTCGATGACCGGCTTCTTCGTCGTCGGCATAGTCGAAACGTCAGGTGAGAGTCGTTTCCCATCGTACCGCCGTTTACGATACCTGTAAAGGGAGGTCCCGAATCCTCCGATTCAACGGAGAAACGCCTTCCCCCGCCGCTTGCGGTGATAGGTGATGGCGAAACGGTGCGCCTCGGCGTTGGCAAGGAGGATCTGTCGCCGATACTCGGACACGGCCGTCCGATCGCCGATGATCCTCTCCGGCTGGTGCCTGGCATTCTTCACGACGCCGACAATGCGCACACCGGTGAATGCGTCGCCCGTTTCGGCCAGCACCCGCTCCGCGACCCCCTTCTGTAGCAGGCTCCCGTCGACGACGACGATATCCGGTGCAGGCCAGTCGGCATGCTTCACGCGCCGCCGCAGGATTTCCTCCAGCGCGGCAAGATCGTTTCCCGCGTGTTTTCCGCGAAGCAGGAATTTCCGGTACGAGTCCTTGTCCGGAGCGCTTTCCGAAACGACGGTCATCACCCCGACGGACGATTCCCCTCCGAGGTGGGCAACGTCGAACGCTTCGATACGGATACCGTTTCCGGCTCCTCCGTCCTCCTCCCCGTTCCCGGATGCCAGAAGCGAGACGTCATGGATGTGTCCGAGCGCGAAAATCGTCCGCTTGACCTCGTCGGCACGTTCGAACTCGAGCTTGTCCGCGGCCGCTTTCATATCGCGCGTAAGCGAACGAACGATATCCTTCTTTTCCCCGCGAAAAAACCGTTCGATGTTGCGCACCGTCTTCCCGTATTCCTTCGCGGTCACCTCCCCCGTACAGACCCCGGGGCACAGTCCGATCTGCCGATTGAAGCAAGGCTTCCCGCTCCCTTCTTCGGCATGATTCCTTCTTCCTGATTCCGTATTCCTGAAAGGCGCGCACGTATCCCGATACGGGAACAGCCGCCGGACGATCTTCATCGCCTCTTTGAGCTGGCCGCCGTGGGGGAACGGACCGAAGAGCGAGCGGATCGGCGCGGTGAACTTCCCCTCCGCGAGATCGCGTCCGCGCACGAGAAGTATCCGAGGAAATTCCTCGTCCGTCACGACGACGTGGTTATAGCTCTTGTCGTCCTTCTCGAAGGTGTTATACGGCGGCTGATGATCCTTGATGAGCCGCGACTCGAGGATAAGCGCTTCGAGCACGGAGTCGCTTTTCTTCCACGCGACATTCCGCGCAAGCCCCATCATCCGCACGAGCTTCGGCCCGCGGGTGTCCATCAGGTCCGAAGCGAAGTAGCTCCGCACCCGGTCGCGCAGCGATGTCGCCTTGCCGATATAGAGGATTCCGCCGTCTCCGCCCAGGAAGAAATATACCCCCGGCGTTTCCGGCAGCGTCTTCAGTTCCTCCAAACCGGCCTTTCCGTCGAACGTCGGCTGTTTCATGACGCGGACAGTGTACGCCCGAACGAACGCGGAATCAAGGGATGACGCGGAAAAAAATCCGGCTCCTCTCGAAGCCGGATAAAGACGAACTCACGTTTGAAGGAGGCGCCCCCTACTCCGCATCCGGGGGCTGCGGCCCGCCCTTCTTCAATTCCTGACGTTTCCGGTGATATTCCAGTACGTCCTTCGCTCGATCGAATACGGTTTCCAGTACGGCAAGCGGAAACGCCTCCGCGATTTTTTGCATGTCGTCCACTTCATCGCGCCTCGATGATTCACCTTCGCCGGTCTTGCGCATCCAGGTCAGCCGAACGTCACCGGTCTTGTCCCAACCGATCTTCAAAGCGGCTTCATCCGCCTGAAGCGTATTGAAGACCTCATCCGAAGGAAGATCTTCGATACTCCGCGCCAGTTCCGCGAGATCGTCACGCCACGCCGATAAGAAACCGACCTTTTCTTCCAAAGAATATTCCGGTCCGCCTTCCGAGCTGATAATACCGTCATCCCGAACCGGATCGGATGCGACCGGCCTTTCCGCCGGATACGTCTCCGGTTCGCCACCGACGATGATCCCGGCTTCCCGAGGGTCCGGGGCAGCCTCGCTCGTCGGCTGCAGAGCCTCCCGATTCGGAGCTCCCGATTCAGAAACGGATCCCTTTCGCTTCGGCCACGGTATTTCGAACAGCATATCTCACGCGATTCACTGATTATCACGACCAAGCATAGCATATCGGAAGCCCGAAGGCACGAAAAATCATCAGAACTCCTCGTTGACCTCGAGCCGGTCGACCCCGTGCTCGTCGAACTCCTTGCGGTACTTGCGGTAGTACCACTCGACCCGGTCCGGTAGCTTTCCGGATTTCTCGGCCTCGTCGATCTCGCGGTCGTTCCCATAGAGATAGAAGTCCCGCTCTCCGAGCCGGCTTTCGAGTTCGAACCAGAAGGTCTCATCATCATACAGCGCGACCGCCTCGTCCGTCGCGTCGAGGATCCCCTTCGAGACGACCGGCTTCCCGTCCCGCTCCGAAGCGATTCCGTCGACCCCCTCGGCTTCGGCGGCGGCAAGGAGCGGTTCCATCACGCTTTTCCATAGCCGGTCCAGTTCCTCATCTGGAACATCCGACGTCCGCTCACGGACGAACCGCCCGATCTCGACCAGGAATACGAGGTCCATGAGTTGTTCTTCCGAGAGTTTCAGTTCCATAGACATGCTCTTCCGAACAGCTACTTATCGATCCAACAGTATCCGAACGGCCTCGTATTTCGGCCCGATCATCTCCTTTGACTTCTCGAACCGCAACTGGTTCCACTTATTCGTCATCTTCTTCAAGACCGATTTCCGCGCCTCGTCTTCAGTCTTCTTTTCATTTACGAGTGCGGCCCGAAATATCCCGGTGATATTATCAAAACAACTTATTGAATCGGCCTCGATGATTATTTGTTCTTCCAAAGTTTCAGACTCCATCTTTTGTGACCCCCGGTGATGCAAAATGCAATTGGCAACCGAAGCGATCCTCTCTTCCGGATAGCCAAGCTCGCCGAGTTTTTTTCTCGCTATTTCAGCCCCGGTAACATGATGGTCTTCTCTTCCGACAATAATCGACCCAATATCGTGAAGCCATCCCGCGATTTCCACGATTTCCACATCGGCGCCCATTTCCAAGGCCAATTTCTTGGCATATTTCACCATCGGCACGAAATGTGAATCGTAAGGTCCGAACCCATATTTGCTCGTCGGCTTCCGACATTCGTCCTCCACGAATTGTCGTATTTCCTCGACGATTTCCGTACGCTTCATAGACTTTTTTGTTACGACCTGTAACTTCCGGCTCCGGTTATCCTATCCTCTCCGGAGGGCCCTGGCAATATCGCGGTACTCCGGAATCTCCCGCGCCACGAGCGTCCAAAACCGGGAGGAATGGTTGAATTCCACCAAATGACAGAGCTCGTGCACCACCACGTAGTCGGCATATCGCTCCGGCAGGAGGAGCAGTCTCCAACTGAAGGACAGTCGCCCCTTCGACGAACAGCTCCCCCATCGCGAGGTCTGGTCGCGGACCGTCACTCCCGCATGCCGAAGCCCGTAGACGCCGCTCCAATGTTTCACCTTCTCCCGGATATAGACCCCCGCCTCCGCCCGACGCCGACGATAGTTATCCGCTTCCGCATGCGGAACGGCGGTCAGCTGGGACGAAAAGCGCTCCGCTTCGCGCAGCGCCCACTCGGCATGCCGGCACAGGAACGCCTCGCCGGCACGTATGGAACCGCGCTTCGGTACGGTAAGAAGTATCCTCCCCGTACCGTCACGACCCGGACGGATGCTTATCCGCATCCGCCTCGCCCGAGGATGTCGCAGGAGATCGTACGGGAACTCCCGGCTGCCTATTCTCATGATTCTCGGTTCTCCCGCCATATCTCTCCGTTTTCCGGATCATTCCCCATCCCCGCTCCCCGCATAGGCCCGTATCGCGTCCGCGATCCTTCCGACGATATCCCGGAACCGCATCTCGTCGGGTTCGAGAAGCGTCATCCGGAATCCCGGCAGATCTGTATTGAAGCCCGAGAGGGGTACGACGCAGATTCCGGTCGATGCCATCAGATAGTACGCGAAGCGCTTGTCGGCCGGCGCACCGGATACCTCTTTCTCGATGAACTGCCGTGCTTCGGGACTTCCGATCGGCAACCGACCGCCTGACGGAAGAGCACTCTCGTCGAAAACGACGGAATAGTAGAACGCGCCGTCGGGCCGCGGCGCCAAGACACCTGGAATCCCAGAAAACGCCTCGTGCGCGATATCGGCCCGCCGACGATAGTCGTCGTTGCGTTTCCGGAGAAGTCCGCCATACCGCCCGTCGCCAAGGATACTCGGCAACGCCCTCTGTGGCAGAGTCGTGGAACAGACCTCGAGCATCTTCGCATCGACAAGGGTCCTGACGTACCGGGCGAACGCCGCGTCACGGTCCTTGTTGTAGACCTCGATCCAACCGCACCGGCTTCCAGGCCACGGAACCTCCTTGGAAAGTCCCCGCATCGCGATCGCCGGAACGTCGTCCCCGACCATCTCGGCAATCGGAACGAACGGCTCAGTGCCGTAAGTCAGTTTGGCATACGTCTCGTCCGATACGACGAATACGCCGTACTCGCGCGCGATCGAGACGATCTCCGCAAGAACCGCCTTCGGATAGACCATGCCGGTCGGATTGTCGGGATTGATGATGAGTATCCCGGCGATGTTCGGATTGTACCTCACCTTGTTCCGGATATCGTCGACATCCGGAAGCCATCCGTTTCCCGGATCAAGCGCGTAGGTGATATGCGGCGAGCCCGCATGTGCGGCTTCGGCGGACGAATGCGTCGGATAGGCGGGCGAGGGACCGATAACCCGGGCGGAACGGCGAAGGTAAGTATAGACGTTCGAGATCGCGTCCCCGAGGCCGTTGAAGAAGAGGATGTCTTCCGCATCGAGACGGACGCCGGTCTCGGCGCTTCGATGCTCGGCGATGAACGCCCGCGTTTCCGGAAGACCCTTGGTCGGCGAGTATCCGAACGACCGGTCGTCCCGGATGACATCGGAGACGATCTCCTTGATCCATCCGGCGATCCCCTCCCCCTTCGCGACCGGATCGCCGATATTCTCCCAGGAAATATCGACGCCGAAGTCGCGAAGCCGCTCCGCGATCCGGACGATGCCGCGGATCTCGTAGGACAGCTCGTCCGCACCCTCGTGAACGATGTTCGTACGCATAGACGGAATGTTCAGGACGGCATCAATTCGGCGAAGCTTCCGACAATCAGGTCGGCACCGGCATCCCGAAGTCGTTCCGCGGGAAGTGTCGTCGAAAGTCCGACGGTCACACACCCGGCAGCCTTCGCCGAACGGATTCCGGCGATCGCGTCCTCTATTACGACGCACGCGTCAGCCGGGAAACCGAGCCAGGAAACGGTAACCAGATACGGCTCCGGGTCCGGTTTCCCGTAACGCATCCCGTCTCCTGTCACGATGACATCGAAATATTCCCGGATTCCGAAGCGCTCGAGCAGAGGCATCTGCACATCCGCCTTTCCGGATGTCGTCACGGCCAATTTCTCGAAACGACCCCGGCACGCATCGAGATACTCGCGAACTCCGTCGATCAGATTCAGCCCCTCCGCCGAGAGTCCGAGATACAGTTCACGCTTCTCTCTCGCCAGCACGGACGGATCCTGTGATCCGTCCCCGTACCGCTCCAGGATCATGGCGAGACCGCTCTCCGACTTCATACCGAAGATATCGACCCATGCTTCCTCCGGAACCTCCATGCCATGTCGAAGGAATGTCTCCGCATCCGCCAGCATATGGAGTCGCTCCGAATCGATAATCACTCCGTCCATATCGAAGATGATCGCCCGCGTATTCGGACCGAAGACATCCCCCGGGAATCTGGAATCAGATCGAAGCATACACCGAACAGTATAGCAAAATATCTTCAAAACGGCCCTTTCGGGCCGTTTCCGGAAAACTCAGTCTCGGGAATCCTTCATTCAGGATTCCGCGATATACTCCAAGGCGGTATCCCGGACGGATCTTGCCCGAGGACTTATGAGCGACTCGCTTTCGAGTACGTCCGCGACCTCCTTCGCGAGACGGACCGTCTCCCTTTTCCCATGAAGCCGCTCGAACTCGTCGAACACGTCCCTGACATACTGCGGGATGGACGGGAACGAACCGTCTCCGGACCGATAGTCCGGCGTATCCGCCAGACCGAGTGCGATATCGCAAAGCCCCGACAACTCGGCACCGAACGGATCGTCATGATGTTCGACGGGATCGGAAGCACGTTCGAAGTCGAATCCCATACGCTACCGCTGTCCTCCCATCATTCCCTTCACGGAATCCGGAATCTGCCCCTGAAGCGCTCCCGCCTGTCCCTGCAAGGTTTTCGCCTTATCGAGCATACCCTTCATCATCTCGCACTGGTCGGCAAAGGTCACATCCGACGGGACGGAGAAATCGATGCTGTCCGCCGTCACCGAACAGGCGATGTTCGGAATGTTCTCAAGCGCCTCCTGCGGCGATTCATACCCTCCGGACGTAGGCTCCTGCCGTTCCTCCCCCTTCGGAACTTCCTCGCCGAGCCGCTTCATGCACTCGATATCCATCTTCATCCCCTGCTTTCCGCCCTTCGTCCAACTGTACATCGCCTTGCCGTCGAAAAGGGAAATCATATCTCCCGCCGGAGTTCCGACCTCCGTACGGTACCGGTCCCGCTCCATGTACATGACCGTCTTTGTCGCCTTATCGCCGTCACCGAAAGAGTACTCGCAACGCATCCGTTTTCCGGACGCGAGCCCCGCGACCCACTCGGCGACGCCTGATTTATCCTGATCCCGAACCTGGTCCTGCGCCTGCGAATGGTCCTGATCCTGCGAACCGCTACCGGGACTCGAACACCCCGCGAGCGCCACCGCTCCCGCTACGATCGCTCCGATTCCGACAAGTCGCCTGTCCATAACCGTTTCCTTACGGATTCACGACCATTGTACCTCCGGCCGACGCTTTCCGGAAGACGCCGATGGTATATACTGGACTGGAAGCCGAAACGGACACCTGTATGATGGAATTCCCTCCGAAGCGAGATCCGCGACCCGAGTGCGAACCGAAAGACGAACTTACCCTGGCATGGGATGATGCGCGGGAGTTTCTCGAACGGACGAAGCCGCTTATTCTCGACCGCATAATCACCTACGTCGGAGTCATTCCAAAAAACGAGCCGGTTCCCGTCTTCATGCTGCGGGCCATGGCTGCGGCCATCGAAATCGGCCTCGTGCCGCCGCATACGAGAGACTACCTCGCAGAGACCGTATCCAAAACCGGATCCTCCGACTCGGACGAGACATTCACCGGAAGCGGGCACCCCTTATCGAAGTTCGAGATATCCGAAGACCGACGGATCATCGCCGGACAGACGAGCCTTCCGACGGAAGGAACGACGGGAAACCCTTCGGAGCGGATGACGGATACGGAACTCGCCTCATTCGCGGATATGATCATCGAAGAAATTGACGCCGAGAACGATTACGGCGGCATGCATGACATTGCCACCCTGATACGGTCCCGACTCCTTCAAAGGATAGACTCGAAGCGGCGATATGCGCTTCTCCAGGAAGCATCGCGGCATCTTCCGGAATTCGTCCGTCACGGAAGAAGCATGCTTGAACGGGAACTCAACGTGACGACGACCCCCGATCGGGAAAGCAACCCCTCGGACTGGATCGCGCCGCACGCCCTGTACGGCCTCTACGAGCTCTCCGACGCGAAACTCGTCACGGACCTGATCCGTACCACCGGTCCGGACACCGAAACGAAACCGTAAGACGCACATATGCGAAGCCAGAACAAACGAACCGATACTCCGGTCACGAGACCGTCCCGTCTGGAAGAATTCGCCTTCGGGGCGATCCGATCGGTCGGATCCATCCCCTCTCTGGTCGTCCACACCGTCCTCTTCATAGGCATATTCACACTGCAGCTCCTCGGTTTCTCGTTCGACCAGATCATGCTCATCCTCACGACGATCGTCTCGCTCGAGGCGATCTATCTCTCGATCTTCATCCAGATGTCGGTAAACCGACAGTCCGTACGGATCGACGAGGTCCACGAGGACGTCGAGGAGATTTCGGAGGATATCGACGACATTTCGGAAGACGTCGAGGAACTCTCCAAGGATATCGACACCATCCAGGAAGAGGTCAAGGAAATCGGCGAGGACGTCGAGGAGATTTCGGAGGATATCGAGGAAATCTCGGAAGACGTCGAAAAGGTCGGGGAAGAGATAGAGAAGGACGATCACGAGGACAGCGTCGAGCGGACCGAGGACCTCGCCCGCCTTGCGAAGATCGAGTCGACCCTCGAGGTGCTGCTCAAGCAGATCCGCGATCTGGATCGTCGTTAGTTTCCTTTCGTTTCGAACAGAAAGACGTTCTCCCGGAACGGGAGAACGTCTTTCTTATCGGCCTAGACAGGTGTCAAAACCGCATCATCCTCCTCAGGAGGCCTCGCCGGATCGCTTCCGTCTTCGGTAGAGGAAAGCTGCAAGGATGGCTGCACCGATTACCGCGATTACCGCGACGGGAACGGTTGCGGAATTCTCTTTCGGCGCACCGGCATCCTTTTCCGTGAGTTCGAAGGCGAACGACCGGCTTGGGAAGCTCTTCAGGCCGCGCTCGGAGTCGAGCGCGACAACGTATGCCTCGTGCTGCCCAGGCTTCAGATACAGGTCTTCCTGACGATGATCATACCGCCAGTTCCCGTCCGTATCGACGCGGAGCCGCTTCACGATCCGGGCTTCGGAATGAACGAACAAGACGACGTCAGAATCGGGAGTCCCCGTCCCCGAGAACCGGACGACGCCCTCCTCGGGAAGGAATAGGATCTCCGAAATTTCCGGCACTTTCATATCACCCGTCTCGGTCGCCTCGTCGAGACTCCGAAGCGCCTCGTGATCGACCGAACCGTCCATATCGGATTCCGTCGAGTCACTTCCGGAATTCAAGTCCGTTTCGCCATCGTCGGACCGCCCGGACAGCGCTTCGCGGATCGATTCCACGATCGGACGATGCCGATGGCGTTTGCTATTGTCATCATCATCGTCATCGCCATCATCGGACCCCGACCCTCCTTCGGAACAGGAAAGGAGGACACTGCCCGGATACCTGAGAGGATTCGTATCGTCGCAATCATCATCGGCCGACGAATACCCATCCGGCGCAACGCATGCCGTTCCGATCGCCGCACCCGAACCGTACCCGTCCCGATCGGCATCAGCATAGTACGGCGTATCCGTGGCATATGTGTCACCGTTCGACGGAGCGCAGTCCCCTCCCTTCGAGGCATACCCGGACGGGGGATCCTCCGGAAGCCGGCAGGCCGTGATCGTGTCGCTGAAGGTCCCGTAGCCGTCCCCGTCCACATCCGGATAAAAGGTCCGTTCGGCATGCACGGAAGCGTCGCCATCGTTACAGTCGTCCGACGCGACATATCCGTCCGAGTCCGCGTCCGTACAGCTGTCGGAGCCGTCGCAATCGAAGGAGAACGTGTACAGATAGACGGTCCCCGGAGCCATTCCGCCCGATTCGCCGCCGGTCCGCTCGTCGACCACGAAGTCCGCGGAATAATTCGAGAGGTCGATATCCCGCGATACGATGGCGATGTTCTCCTCGGTACGATTGCTGTCACGGGGATCCGCCGGCGTGCCGTCCGGACGGGCAAGCTTGTGCAGCGTCACCTTCGACGGCACCTTGTCGCCGAACGGCAGATGAAGCGTGACCGGCGTGAACCCGTCTCCGAACGTGACGTCGTCATGCGTGCCGTCGAGCTTCCGGGAAAGGACGAAAACCGAGTAGTCCCCGCGCGAATCCCGCATCGCATACGAGCTCACGAGCGGGATTTCGGTCCCGTTCCGCAGATATGTCGGTGCCGAATTTACAGTCGCCGAGACCATCGTTTCACCGGAAGCGTACCGGTTCCGCATGGTAAGCGCGAGCCAGCCGGGATGCGGACGGAATCCGCCCTGTTCCGGCATCGTATGGGACGTCCACCAGTTTCCGCTCTGGAAACCGAGATAGTTCTGATACGTGTATCCGTGCAGACTGGAGTAGAGCCAGGCATCGAGCGCCGCGACGCCCATCGCGAGAGACTTGCCGTACTGCTCGTCGACTTCCGTTCCGGCGCCGGACCAGTATCCGCTCGGGCCGCCCTCGTACGCGGTAAGGGAATAATCCGCCGAATCGGACGCCTTCAACGTATCACGTGCGGCAGCCGCATTCCGGATCAGCATCTGCACGGTCGAACTCGTTACCGGACCGACCAGCGTTTCCTGTATCCCGTGGTCGTTGAAGCTTTTTGATCCCGTATCGCCCGTTTCCCACTTCGGTCCGACATAGTTCGCGTGGCCAAGGTACGTCGCCGCGGTCGTCTGCTGCATCGCCTGCTCGCCGTACGCGGTCAAGCCGGTCGTCCCGGTGATGTAGTTCGCCCCGAGAGCGAACTTGATCTTGTCTCCAAGACCGTATCGCTTCCATTCGTCCGAACCCTGTACCTGCTCCCCGAGCATGTACTGCGCGAACAATCCGTATTCCCTCCCGCCATAGTTGATGGTTCCCGGCTCACTGAATCCGTTCCATCCGTACCCGCCGGCTCCTTGATGCCAGGTCTCGTTCCCGTACTCGATCACGATTTCCCGGAATTCGGCGGTCCACGGCGTCCCGTCGTGATCTCGCTGGATGTACCGCTTGTACGCGTACGGCTTCGAGACTTCCGTATCCGTCGACGGATCATACGGAACGCCCAGATATTCGACGACCGCGTTCAGGTCGTTCTCGGTGTACTCCTCGGGAACCGTGATCCACGGAACGACTCTCGTCGCGGCCGAATCGCCGGTTTCGTACGCCCACCCGATACTCTGGGCGATCGTACCGTTATTCCCCGTCCCGATATCGCCGGTCGTCGAGTTGAAATCGCTGTCGGCATAATTGCCGAGGATCGCGCCTACCTCCGAATTATTGTACTGGAGAGGATAGAATCGCACCGCCGGCTTCGTTCCGGTCGCGGGAAACGCATCGAGCATCGGATCGATCGAATTCACATGAGGACCGAACGGCCTATACCCGCTCCGCGCGTCGTATTCGTAGATAAGCCAATTGTCGACATAAAGGGTTCCCGGGCCGGTGAAATTCATCGTGTGCGCGATATACCCCGGCTCGGAAGGATATTCCGGCGCGACGAAATCGTAGGTGAATTTCTTCCACTCGCCGGTCACCGTCCACGGATCGCGCTGATTCGCCTCCGCATAATGGGAATCCCCCGTCCCTTCGAACGCGAACCTCACGTGTCCGTCGTCTCCGAGTCCGTCCTGACGCATCCAGGCCTCGACCCGGTACGTGGTACCCGGATGCAACTGCGAGTACCAGAGATCGGTATCATTGCTTCCCTCATAGACATACTGACCGAACTTCTTCGTACCCGAGGTGGTCGCCTCGAGCCGCAGACAGGTATCACCCGGATCCTCATCCCTAAACTCCTGAGGAACCGTTCCGGGATGCTCGACGAGTCGGCCTGTCGTCCCGTCGGCCCAGAACAGGTTCAGGCTGCCGGGATGATTCACGTCGCGATATTTCTCGAGACGCGAGCTCATCTTCTCGGCGGGCATATACGGCGACTTCATGCTGACGAAGACGTAGTCGCCATAGGCGAGCGTGATGGGCTGGTCGATATACATCCGTTTCTCGCCACCGTCGGCGGTATCGATGACGAATCCGCCGTTCGGAAGCGCCTCGTTCGGTTCGGGAATATGCGCCTCACCGAGAAAGACGACATGGTCCGCTCCGGAGGGATCGTGCATGCTGCTCGAATAGGAAAGCGGGTTTCCGTTCTCGTCGACCAGACGGTAGAACCGGACGGTCGCCCCGTTCCAGAACCCCGTCGCCCTGGTATCCCATCCGTTCATGCCACCGTTGTAATCCCACTCGATCCAACGATATCCGTTCTTGACGCCCGTCCGCTGGATGCGCTGAAGATCACGGAAGAAGGCGGGCTCGAAACCGCTCGAATGGACGAAGTTATTGATCGCGAAGTTCGTGCCGCCGGCGACCGACGTCAGGTTCGCCCCGATGGCTTCGACCCCGGACGTGACGACATCCGTCCCGATCGTGATATCCGCGGTCGCACCAGGATTGTCAGAAGCGTCGGCATCGTCGGCATCCCCGCCGAGCAACACGTACCCGTCCGGAGCGGTACCCTCACAGACTCCGACCGCACTGGCAGCCAATCCCCATCCATCGCCGTCGACATCCTGATAATACTGTCTCGGGTATTTCGAAGAGTCCGTATCGTTACAATCACCGGATTCGGCCGCGTAACCGTCGGGAGATTCCGTCGTCACGCTGCCGCAAACCTGCGTCGTAGAATCGGACAACCCGTACCCGTCACCATCACCGTCCAGGAAGAACGTCCGATAAAAAACCTTCTTATCCGTCGGATTGCAGTCGTCCGCGTTCGAGACGTATCCTGAGGGAGCTCCGCACGACTGTTTTGTCGAAGCTGGATCCCCATACCCGTCGCCGTCGGTATCGGCATAATACGTCGTCACCTCGAAGGCGTCCGCATCCTGATCGTTGCAGTCCTCGGAGAAGTCGACGCCGTCCCCGTCCTGGTCGGCCTCGCCCGTGAAGACGGTGAGGACGGGATGAGTGGCCATCTTCCAAAGATTGCGGATGCCGGTATCGTCGTTCTCTCCCCCGATGAAGTCCCAGGCCGAGGAGAGTCCTTCGGAGACGAGGCTCGTGAAGGTCGCGACGAGGCCGAGTTCGGTATCGGACTTGGCGGTGATTTCCTGACCGGAACAGCCGCCGAAACCGGCCTCGGAAGTCGAGGGGCAGGCGCCGATCGAGGAGGTGAGGGAATCCTCGTTGTAGAAGGAATTCGTGATCGTACCATCATTATAGGCGAGGAAGGCGCCGATGCGGGAGGTATTGCCGATCACGTCGCCGTCGACGTAGGAGTCGGAGATGTCGCCGCCGTGGTTCTCGACGACAAAGCCGGCGGCTTTCCAGTTCGCGGTCGACGTGACCACGACGTCGGTATAGCTGTTCGCGATATCGGACCAGTTGGTGCTCGCCAAACCTCCGGGTCGACCGCCGGTCACGGCTCCCGTGACGGATATGTTCTCTATAGTCGAAGAGGAACACACGAGATTCCCTGCCAGACCGCCGGTATACGTCCCGCCGGTGACATCGACACCGGAAAGACCGATATTCCTGACATACTTCACGTTGAAGTCCATGTATCCGAACAGTCCGACATAATCCGTCTTCGGACGATCGATATACAACCCCGATACCGTATGCCCCTTCCCGTCGAATCCGCCCTGGAACGGCTGCGTCCGACTCGGTCCGATCGGCTCGAACCCGGCACCCGAATTCCAGGTCGACGTATCGGACGCGTCGATG
>JAAXXG010000011.1 GCA_013334575.1 Candidatus Moraniibacteriota bacterium
GAGGAGGTGAACGGTTTCACCTCCGTCAGGAATCGGACGCCGGAGCGGGTTTTTCCAGCAGGAAAAACCGCGAGGCGGTGCCTAGGCCATCTTCCATGACGGTGGAAGATGGCCTAAGGAGATTCCTGCCGAGCGCACAAGGAAAGCTCCCTTCGGGGAGTTTTTCGTTGCGCGAGGAGGACTTCCTTAAAAGACATTCTCTAAAACTCAAAACTGGTTTCCAAACAAAAATACGCTTTCTGAAGTCATATTTTTACTCGAATATTAGAATATTGACTTTTTTCATTCTTTATGCTAATATTTTAGCTATCAGAAACAGTCCCTGCAACCTTAACAGCCTTACAATGAACATCTGGATTTTCTTTGGCAAATATACGAAAATCGCCGCGATTGTCGGAGTAACACTCATTGCGACCGCGATATTCGGCTCAATCGACGAGCCAAAAAACGCTTTCATCGGAGGCGTCGTGCTTCTTTTGACAGCCGCAACCGCTTTTCTTGCATCAAGAAAAAAAACCAACTCCTCATGCTCATGACACACACCAATCGCATTCATCGCAGTCGGAGCGCTTGTCCTGGCTATTCTCGGAGCATCCGGAATCGCCAAGGAGTTCTTTCGACTCATTCTCGGAGTCGAGAACGGCACGAAAACCGTTATCCGGCGCTCGACGCTCGCCGTCCTGGTAATCGCAGGATGTGCGATCTCCGCGCTGTAAAAACACGTCACAAGCCCCGTTGCGCACTGCACGACGGGGCCTTGCTTTATATAGGAACGAAGCGCTTCACGACGAACAAGATACATTCGGACCGCTCCCGGCCGGCATCTGCCGGAACATAAGAACCACCCGTTTGACACCGGCCAAGGCTTCGTCAACTTCAAAACATCAAATCATGACACCTACCGTATCGCGCGTCCGCTTGTCCGATTCCGTCTTCTACACCAGCGGAACGATTTTACTTTATATCTCGGTAATCGTGCCCACCATCCCGTTCTTTCTGAAAATCTTCGCGCTCGTCTGTTTCCTTTCTCCGATGGTCATCCACATAGCGGTCCGTCTCGCCGGATTCGAAGGTAAACTCGGGCGCATCTGGCACAAGTATGCGATTGGAATAACCGCTATCCTCTTCATACTCCATTCAATGAACATCCTCTAAAAAAAGAAGAGGACAATGAAAGCCCTGGCAACCGCCCGGGCTTTCAGTCTTTTCCGGGCGAATCAATAAAAACGGGATCCGTTCAAAGCGTGCGTCTTTACACTTTCCGTATTTCCCGGTACGCTGGACGCATCGTCTCCATAGCTCAACGGATAGAGCGTAGGCCTCCGGAGCCTGAGATTGAGGTTCGATTCCTCATGGGGACACACGAAAGATCCGCCCTGCCAGCCGGGCAGGAAGCCGGAATGTCCGATTCCCATCACGCGGCACGACACGAAAAACCGTATGATACTCGGTGTCACCGAACTTTTCGATCTCGTCCGAGAAAAACATCTCGTTGAGAACCTCTCGGAACGCGAACTCGAAAACCCCGAAGGCGCCGGTTTCGATTTTCGCATCGGAACCCTCTACCGCCTCACCGGTCAGGGGTTTCTCGGCGTGACCGAACGTGAGACGCCGGATATCGAGAAGGTCGCCTCATTCGATCCGGAGGCAACCGCTACGGTCGTACTCGAACCGCACGCCTACTACGTGATGAAGACCGCGGAACGGGTGAACGTCCCGGACGACCTTGTCGCGCTGATTACTCCGCGATCCACTCTCTACCGATCCGGGGTCATGGTATTCGCCGGTGACGTGAAGCCGGGTTATCGCGGTGAGCTCAACCTTGGCATCATGAATCTCCGAGACGAACCGTTCGTTCTCGAAATGGGTGCCCGCGTCTGCCACGTGATGTTCCATAAGGTGGAAGGCGGGACCGCTCCCTACCGCGGACAGTGGCAGGACGGCCGCACCACGACCGACACGAAAGAGACTCAGGTTTAATCCCGCAATGACGATCGAACGACCCGCGTCCAAGCAGCCGATTCCCGATCATGCCAAGCGGGTGTTCGAAGGCGTCCTATTCGACGTCTACCAGTGGGAGCAGGAACTCTATGACGGCTCGACGACGACGTTCGAGAAACTGAAGCGTCCCGACACCGTCGTCGTTTTTCCGGTACTCGACGACGGATCGATCCTTTTGACCCGGCAGGAAAAGCCCGGCAAGGAACCGTTTCTTGGAGGAGCCGGCGGACGCGTGGAGCGGGACGAGGATGTCCTTGCCGCCGCCCGGCGAGAGCTTCTCGAAGAGACCGGATACGAGGCGTCCGAATTCGTCCTCGTGGATGCGCGGCAACCGACCTCGAAGATCGACTGGGCCGTGTTCACCTTCGTCGCGAAGGGGCTTCGGAAAGTTTCCACATCGAACCCGGACGCCGGGGAGCGCATCGAACTCGAACCCGTTCCGTTCGAGCGGTTCCTCGAGCTCCTGACCGCCGAATCCTTTTCCGAGCCCGAACTCGCGCGTCGCGCCTTCGAAGCCCGACTCGACCCGAAAAAGATGTCCGCATTCCGCCGTCTTCTCGGACGATAACGGATCGACGTTTTTTCTTTTCTTTACGATCGTTTTGAGGTACGCTTTCAACGAACACCACAACCTTCACAAAACGAAAACGGAGTCATCATGACACCCGATACGAATACGATACGGTTCTTCCCCGATTATCCACACTCCGTCCTCGAACTCAAAACTGATATCGTCCCGTCGATTGCGACAGGACTCATGTGGATGTTTGAAGCGACACTTCGAACGTTCTGTATCCGGAATACCGTCTGTCTCTCGTATCTCATCCAGAACGAGCGTCTCTATTTACGTATCGAGGGCAGCCTGTCGCAGACCGAACGTACCGAAACCTACGAGATCGGCAACCGCAATATCGATTTCGAAAGACGTCGCGAGGAAGACCAGGCCGTTTTCCTCAAAGCGATCCGTGTCATTCTCGGAAGCGACCGGACTTTCATCCAGGGGGAAATCGGAACATTTCCAGAAAATCGCGAGAAATGGTTTTTCGAACAGTTTTGCACGCCGAAAGGATTTCATCTGACCGACGGACTTCGTCCGATCAGAAAGCTGAATACCCTCGAGTCGTTCAGTACTCCCGCGATCGATTCGTCGGATTCGGACCAGGTCAGTCGAAACCTTCTTGTCGATTTCCCGGGAAAAGACGACTGACTCCGTAAATCCTCAAACGAAAGCCCGTAAACCGACGGGCTTTCAATCTTTTTTCGGCCTTGCTATGCTTCCCGTATGGCACGAATCACCCTCGAAACGCCGCTTTCGACCTTTCCGGCATTCAAGAAATCCGTACTCACCCGCCTCGAGAAGCGCGGGCTTTCGACGGTCGGCGATCTCCTCCGGCATCTCCCCCGAACCTACGAGGACTATTCCGTCATCCGTCCGATCGGCGGACTTACGGTCGGCGAGCCCGCCACCGTCGAGGGCCGGGTGAAGCGACTTTCCGCGGGACGCACCTACCGCAAACACGTCTTCCTGACCGAGGCGGTCATCGAGGACGATACGGGACAGGTCCGAGCCATCTGGTTCGGCAACCGGTTCATCGCGCAGACCCTTACCGAAGGCGCCCGCGTCCGCCTCTCCGGCACGGTCGCCGAAGACGGCAAAGGCTTCCTGTTCCAGACGCCGGACTACGAGCGCGCGTCCCGCTCCGCGACCCATACCGCCCGACTCATCCCCGTCTATCCGGAAGCGGGCGGCGTTTCCACGCGTTTCTTCCGCTGGCAGATCGCCGAGATCATGAAGCGGGTCTCGGACATCCCCGACCCGGTCCCGGAAGAGATCCTCTCGCGGCTCCACCTCCCTTCGCTCCGTGCCGCGCTCCGCTACGCGCACCTTCCGAAGAACGATACCGAGTGGCAGCTCGCGCGCAAGCGTTTCGCCTTCGACGAGATGTTTCTCTTTCAGTTGAAGGCGCTCCAGGCGAAAGCGCTGTACGACACGTCGAAGGCCGTCCCGATCCGGGATGATGCGGACACCCCGACCGAATCCTTCCTCGCTTCGCTCCCCTTCGAGCCGACCGACGCGCAACACCGTGCGATTTCCGAGATTCTCCGCGACCTCGAGGGACCGCGGCCGATGAACCGCCTCGTAAACGGCGATGTCAGCTCGGGCAAGACGCTCGTCGCGGCGGCGGCGGCACGGACGGTCGCCCGGGCCGGATATCAGTCCGTCATCCTTGCCCCGACCGAGGTCCTCGCGAGACAGCACTGGGAAGGGCTCTCGCGGCTCTTCGCGGACGAACCGTTCCCCGTCGCACTCCTCACGCGGGAATACCGATTCCTGGGAACGGATTCCGCCTCCAAGGCATCCATCGGAAACGCCATCGCGGCCGGCATTCCGAAGGTGATCGTCGGTACGCACGCCCTCCTGCAGGAAGGGATCCGCTTCCACGACCTTGCGCTCGTCGTCGTGGACGAGCAGCACCGCTTCGGCGTGGAACAACGCGCCGCGCTCCAATCGCAGGCAAGCGGGCTCGAGGACGGCGAACCCGACCGGATCCCGCACTTCCTGACCATGACCGCGACTCCCATCCCGCGGACGCTCGCCCTCGCGTTCTTCGGCGACCTCGCCCTTTCCGTCCTCGACGAGATGCCGAAGGGTCGTCGCCCCATCGAGACCAGGATCGCCAAAAACGGCGCCGACCGCGAAATCGTCTACGACTTCGTCCGCAAGGAGGCCGCGAAGGGACATCGGACCTTCGTCATCCTTCCGCTTGTCGAGGAAAGCGAAGCCCTCGAGGACGTGAAATCAGCCACGGCCGAAGCGGAGCGCCTCCGCACGGACGTCTTTCCCGACCTCCGCGTCGGCCTCGTCCACGGAAAACTGAAAGCCAAGGAGAAGGAAGAGGCGATGCGGACCTTCAAGGAAGGCGGGACGGACGTCCTCGTCGCGACCGCGGTCGTCGAGGTCGGCGTCGACGTCCCCGAGGCGACCGTGATGATCATCGAGAATGCCGACCGTTTCGGACTCGCCCAGCTCCACCAGTTCCGCGGACGCATCGGACGGTCCGACCGGAAATCGCACTGTTTCCTCTTCCCGAGCGACGGTGCCGTCGAGAACGCCCGCCTCGAGACGCTCGAAAAAAGCTCGAGCGGTTTCGAAGTCGCCGAAGCGGACCTGGCACTCCGCGGGCCGGGAGCGTTCTTCGGTACGCGTCAGTCGGGACTCCCCGACATCGCGATGGAGAACCTCATGAACCTCCGCCTCGTCGAGATCGCACGTTCCGAGGCCGGAGATCTCCTCGCGGCCGATCCCTCGCTCGACGTGCATCCGCTTCTCCAGGCGGAACTCCGCCGGTTCGAGGAAGGGGTACATATGGAATAGGTCGATTATGGACAGATAACCCGACATGCCCTACCCTTCTCCTCACAAGCATCTTAAATAACCGAAAACAAGGAGGGTTTCATGCGTCTCGATACGACCGGCTTGTCGACCGAAGAACTCCGACGATTGATCACCGAATTCCGGAATCAGCTTCCTGAAGACTTGTGCCCCGTTGAACCGCCGGATAACGCCTGGAACGGCTACTGGAAGCACTGTTCCGTCTGCGGATTCGAACGCCTCTTCCCCGGGTCCCCGCAAGGAGACTCGGCAGCACCGCATTGTCGCTACTGCGGCGGAGAAATTATCTGGAGCGGACCACGCAACATCCTCATCATGTCCGAACCGGAACTCAGAGAATACTTCATACAACTGGATCGCCGCCTGAATCGGACGGTTTCTCCGAAGAATTCCCGCACGAGCGACTATTTCAAGGAATGCGACCTGTGCGAATATCGATTCCTCCGTCCGAGGAGAGGAGATCTTCCGCCGGATGATTATTGCGAACAATGCGGATCGAAGATCGTCTGGCCGACATAGTCACGCTATTTCGACCGCGAAAAACGTTCCGAACCGGATACGTCGCACAAACGACGAATCCGGTTCTTTTATTCCTTCAAGGCATGAACCAGCTACAAGAAAAGGCTTCAGACGCCACTATGCTAGAATGAGGGGAAATATGTACTTGTAAGCCCTTAAACCTGTCATTCCTTCTCTACGCTCCGGGACTACTTGATTTGTTCCAGAACCTCATTTTTCCCGACATCATAAGAAGAATCGATATGTTTCTCGACATCGGAATCGGCATTCTATCATCGATCGGAGTAAGCGCGGCATTCGGAATCCCGCTTTCGTTCGGAACGGTTACTGCCGGCATCCTGCTCTCACTCGGTCCCGACCTCGACTACCTTTATCATATCTTCCGCCGTGGACACGGAGAGAACGACTTCGAGCATCGGAATCTGCTCCACCTCCCTCTGCTCTATCTCCCGATCGGAACCGCTGTGGCGTTTCTCCTTGCCGGTCCGATGCCTGCAGTCCTGTTCCTCGTTACGTCACTCGCGCATTTCGTCCATGATAGTATTGGGATCGGATGGGGTGTCCGTTGGCTCTACCCGTTCTCGAAAGACAATATCGCATTCCTCTACCTGTATTCCCAAAGGATCCGCCAAGGCCTCCGCCAGCCGGTATTCGTATTCGATGCCGAGTCGCTCGCGCGGACGGTCCGCGAACATGGCGACGCCGATTGGAAGCGGAACATCTACGGAAAACTCCATCCGATCGCGATCGTCGAATATTCCGTCTTCGTCCTCTCACTCGTAATCCTTCTCTTTGCGACCTATGTCCGATAGGCTCACCTTCCCGAAAGGCTTCCTCTGGGGCGCCGCGACCTCGAGCTATCAGGTCGAGGGAAACATGCGTAACGAGTGGACCGAGTGGGAAAAGCGGAGCGTAGAAAAACGGGTCAAGGAATCGCGGGAAGAAAGCTGGCACGATTCCTGGCGCGGCTACGGAAAGAAGGAACGGAATCCGGAATTTTCCAAGGAGGCATCCGACCCGGCCAATTATATCTCAGGCGCCGCAGCCGACCACTGGAACCGTTACGAGGAAGACTTCACTATCCTCCAGGAACTTCATCTCAATACCTACCGTTTCTCGATCGAGTGGTCACGGGTGGAACCCGAGGAAGGCGTATTCGACCAGGAAGCGATCGACCATTACAAGGCCATGATCGCCTCGCTTCGGCGACGCGACATCGAACCCTTCGTCACGATCTGGCACTTCTGGCTCCCCGTCTGGGTCGCGGAATCAGGCGGCGCACTCTCACCCGAGTTTCCGACACGGTTCACGCGGTACGCCGAGCGAATGGCCCGCGAATTCGGAAAGGACGTCACCTTCTACGTGACGATCAACGAGCCGGACATCTATACCAGTCTCTCCTACCTCCTCGGTTTCTGGCCGCCGGAAAAGAAGAGTGTCATTCTCCATTTCCGCGTCCTTCATAACATCAAGGAAGCCCATAAGAAAGCATACGCCGCGATGAAGGCGGTCGCGCCGCACGCGAAGATCGGCATCACCAAGCAGTTCATGCACTTCGTCGTCCTCCGGAAGACGCCATGGAATCTGGTCGCACGCCGTTTCGCGGACTGGTGGTGGAATACTTCCCTCGTCCACGCACTCGAGGGATACCAGGACTTCATCGGGTTCAATTATTATCAGAAGAAGATCATCGGCAAGGATACGCGCGACCAGACGAAGATCCTCCATACCGATATCTCGTGGGAGTACGATCCCGAATCGATCTACGACGCCCTGCTCGACGCCAAACGCTACGGCATGCCGATCTATATCACCGAGAACGGCCTCGCTGACGCGGCTGACCGTCTCCGCGGACGGTTCATCGTCGAAACGCTCACTTCCGTCCACCGCGCGATCGAAGATGGCGCTCCGGTCCTCGGATATATCCACTGGTCGCTTCTCGACAACTACGAGCTCGACAAGGGTTTCTGGCCGCGGTTCGGCCTCGTCCATGTCGACTTTGCGACACAGAAACGGACCATCCGCCCGAGCGCCCGTCTCTACGCCAGGATCGCGGAGACGAATACGCTGGAAACGGATTGAACGATTTCCTTTCCGGCGATGTGACGACTACATTACCATCGGAAAGGGTTAAGCGAGTATGGGCTACACGCTTAGCTCCATGAAGTCTTCCCCTCTGACCACTTCACCGGAGAACTTCTCCTTCACCTCACTTACCAGATCGATACCTTCCGTATTCGGGAAGAAATGGGTCAATACAACCTTCTTCACTCCGTTCGCCTGAGCGATCTCCCCGATTTCCCACGTGTCCATATGGGCCGCGCTCGCCCTCCCCTTCGCGCACGAGGCATCACAGATAAAAATGTCCGCTCTTCTGGACGCCTTTTCGACCCCGACATCCTTCGTACTGTCCCCGGAAAGGACAAACGTCTTTCCGTCACATTCGAACCTTAATGAGAACGCATTGGAAGATACGCCGAAAGCGGCATGTTTCGTCTTGTACGCCATAACGACCACATTGCCAAGCTGCGTCTTCCGTCCGACTGTCTCGTATCGTATATCCGACCAGTTTTCGAACGCATACAGCTGGTACGCATGGGACAGTTTCCTGGTAAAACGCTTGATTCCGTTCGGTCCGTAAATCACCGGCTTCTTCTCGTTCCTCTTCGTACCGAAAAACTCATTGAGTCTGAATCTCATCTGAAAGGCGAACAGGTCGCTCGTATGGTCGGCATGGAAATGCGTAAGGAAGACGTAATCGATATCCTCCGGCGCGACTCCGATCTGGGAAAGCCGCATCAGTGTTCCCGGCCCACAATCGACCAGGAACTTCTTGCCATCGGCTTCCAGAAGATATGCGGCGCCGGAACGTTCCTTGTCCGCATAGAACGATCCGGATCCGAGAATCGTGATTTTCATAAGCAGAACTCGAATGAATATTATCTTGGGATAGATTGTAGCACAACACGATCTTAACCGAGGGAATCCCGCCGAATTTCGTTGTGATAATAGGATTAGACAAGTAAAGATCACCATCATACATGTCGACTTTGCGACGCAGAAAAGAACCATCCGCCCGAGCGCCCGCCTCTACGCCAGGATTGCGGAAACGAATACGCTGGAAATTCCGGAAGACGAAAAGAAAATGAGTACCCCAATAGAGGACTAACCCATTTCCCTGTCATTCCCGCGAAGGCGGGAATCTTCCGATTTTCAACTGGGATCCCCGCCTTCGCGGGGATGACAAAAAAGATTGTATCCGTACGTCAGCATACGAAGTCCGATACTTCGGAAACCGAAAAGGGAGACGATCGTTGATCGCTCCCTTTCTCATTCGATGTGAAGACTGACTCTCGAAAGCACACACCCGCACATTTAGGCGACGATTCTCCGAAGACTCAGCCTCGGATCGTCGCACATATCGACAAACGTCACATTCTTCGCTCGGGACAGCGTCGCATACCGTTCAATCTCGGAATACGCGCGAGAACGGCATATTTCCGCCCGATAGAGCTCCTCGAAGCTCTGCCATTCGATCCACCCCTCCGAATACAGGTTCAACCGCCGAAGCGACGGACGAAGCGGGACTGCTTCCTCATCGAACGGCAGCTCGGAAAGGATGACGTTCGAAAATACTTCGGTACCAAGCACCCCTTCGAACCCGAGGATAAGCACCCGCAACCCGTCCTCGCGCGACGGGAATTCCCGAACCGACCTGGTTCTGATCATACCGCCTCCTCTTTTTGTTAACAGATCTATTTCCTGACGCGGCATCATACCCGTTTCATCGGAATATGGCAAGACCGTCCACCCGAAACCATACCCCCTCTGGAGCCTTGATTTTCCGATAAAGTCCTGATACGCTTGCAAAAGCGTTTCCGACGCTGACAAGCTCTTCGTGAACAATCGCTCGGCCCGTTCGTCTAGTGGTCAGGACACCAGGTTTTTCACCCGAAGGGTGACCAGCCTCTGGCTGGCATCACGATCGGCCTAATCAGGAGCAAGAGTTATGTTCTACGTCTACGTACTGAGAAGCGCGCAAAAGAAGTACCACTACATCGGAAGCACGGAAGACTTGAAGCGACGGTTCGAGGAACATAATCAAGGCAAGACGAAATCGATTCGACACCTCGTGCCATTCGAACTCCTCTATTATGAAGCCTACGTCACCAAAGGGCTGGCACGGAAAAGAGAACTCGAGTTAAAGAATAACAGTTTCAAAAAGAAAGAATTGTTTGATAGGTTGGAGACGTAAAACAGGGCCCGTTCGTCTAGTGGTCAGGACACCAGGTTTTCATCCTGATAACAGGGGTTCGATTCCCCTACGGGCTACAAGGAAACGAGAAGCTCCCGTCTTACGGGAGTTTTTCGTTTCTTCGTATCAGGGGAATCGAACGGGCAGAAGCGAGTCTTCGAGCGTCGATGAATGCGACCGAAAAGGGAGCATTCAGCGCTGCCCCGGACTACGAGGCGCCGTCAGGCGCCGAGGGCGACATTCCCCTACGGGCTACAAAGAACCAGAAGACTCTCGTCTCACGGGAGTCTTTTTGGTTTCTCTAGCTTCAGGGAGGGATCGGACGAGCAAAAGCGAGACGTGATCGAAAACGGCAGCGGATAAAATAGTATTCTGAAATCAGTCCGTAATCCGGCCCGGCAACACCTGCTCATATCGTTCCGGATCGGAACACTTGCCACCCGATGCGCGCCATGCTAGACTGGCATTACCTCACAACGATCCGTAACGACGAGGAACAGAATAGCGCCGAAAGCGCTTTTTTGGCTTGTACGAACGGATCAACGTCCGGGACGGGAGGTGAGGTCTCCCGATCGAATCCGGACTTTCCTTAACAAGACGACACGTAATGAAAACGCTAATCATTCTCATTTCCCTCATATTCTCAACCTGCTCGCCGAAGTCCGGACATCCCGGAAATTCCGACCGGACCCCGATCGGGGTCGACGCTCCTCCGGCATTGACGCGACCACCGATCGATACGGACGCATCCCGGAAGGGGTTCATCCACCTCCGAAAGGTCCAGCAACGGGCCGAGGAGACGCTCCGCGCCAGGAACGTCGAATCGAGAGCCTATCCTGGCGAATCGCTGGCGGACGTCTACCGCAAGCATCTCTCGGGCATGACGGTCACGACGACCGTCATCGAGCACGTGGGGATGCCGAACAAAAAAAGAAAGGAGACACCCGAAACAGTGATCAGACAGGTCCTGGAAAAGATCGGACGGGAAGGATCGCGCGCATATGCCACGAGTACGTCTTACGCTGGTGCGCGCGGAAACGGGCAACTCATGAGGAGCACCTACCTCTACCTCCGGAATCTCTATCCGAACGCGCGGCTGAATCCGTCGTTCCAGATCGGAGCCTCGGACGAAGTGAATGCCGCCATGGCGACCATCCTGCATTACGACGCTACGCTCGCGGCGCTTACCGAACAACAGCGGAACGATCTCCGAAGACGTCCGGAGCTCATGAGGGAGTACGTCGTAGCCGCCTACAACGGTTCGGGAAAGGCGAAAAAGGCCCTCGAATCGGGCAACATGACGAGACTCGACCGAAGACGCCTCGCGCCGTCCACGACCGGGTATCTCAAGAAATACACGATGTCCGAGACTCATCTCGGAGCCGTCGGCGTATGACACCGAAAGCGGAAACGCGGACCCGAAACGGGCCGCGTTTTCTCTTTATCCCCGATATTGCCATTTCCCCGCATCCACCCTAGAGTGAATGAAGGCCTATGCATTCCGAAACATCCCCCACCATCCTCGCAATCGAAACATCGTGCGACGATACCGCGGCGGCCGTCATCTCACTTGAAGATGGTAGACCCGCGATTCGGTCGTCCGTCGTCTCCTCACAGATCGAACTTCACCGTCAGTATGGCGGTGTGGTCCCGAACCTCGCCGCTCGCGAGCATGTCCGGAATCTCGTCCCGGTCATCGACGAGGCGATGCGACGGGCCGGACTCGGTCCGGACGATATCGATGCGATTGCCGTCACACAGGGCCCCGGCCTCATCCCTGCGCTGCTTGCCGGCGTGTCCGCCGCGAAGTCGCTCGCGCTCGCGTGGCGCAGACCGCTCCTCGGCATCCATCACATCGAGGGTCATATCTACGCCAATTTTATTGGCGAACCGGCAACCGACAACTCACAACTGACAACGGGGAAAAACGAATCCCTCTCCTCGCAGGCTCGGGACTCCCTTTCCGAAAGAGAGATAAGAAATCAGGAGACTGAAGACCGAAATCCCTCCTCCTCTGCCGGAGGGGAGGCGCGACCTGCGGATGCCGGGTTGTCCGAAGGACGGCGAGATGATGAACCGTTTCCCCTTCTTGCACTGGTGGTGTCCGGCGGACACACCGAACTTGTCCTCATGCGGGACCATTTCACGTACGAGATTCTCGGACGAACGAAAGACGACGCCGCCGGTGAAGCGTTCGACAAGGTCGCCAAGATGCTCGGACTCCCCTACCCCGGCGGGCCGGAAATCGCAGCGCGAGCCGCGCAATACCAAAAACAAGATCCGTCTGTGCGAGACGGGTTCGTCGAAGCAATCCAGGACTCCGAATCCTCTGGATCGCCACGCTCTCGCGGACTCGAGCTCGCGATGACGGACAAAAAGGGCTTCCATTTTCCTCGTCCCATGATCGATTCCGGCGACTACGACTTCTCGTTTTCCGGACTCAAGACCGCCGTCCTCTATCAGATCCGGAAAGTTGCGGAAACCGAACGCAGCGAGGCGTTCATCGCCGCGATCTGTCATGCGTTCCAAGAAGCGGTCGTCGACGTGCTCGTCACGAAGACCCGCCGCGCCATACGGGAATTCGCGCCGCGCACGCTTGTCATCGCCGGCGGCGTCTCGGCCAACGTCGCACTCCGCGAATCGCTTGCGGATATGGTCGCGTCGAGGTTTCCCCATACCGATTTCATCGTCCCCGAATTCAAATATTCTCTCGATAACGCCGCTATGATCGGCGCGGCCGCCCTCCTCCGTTTCGATCGGCTCTCCTCGGAAGAACGCGGGGCTGCGAAACGAAACGCTATCACCCTCGAACCCGACGCGAATCTGCCGCTTGCCTGACATCGCAGGCCGCAATTCGAGTCGTATAGAGAAAGACGAATCTTGACCCGCGTATACCACGAATCTTGACACATCGAAAATGTCGTGTTTTCATGGTGAAAATCTCTCTCCTTACCATAACCGACAAACGACAGGAGGCTCTCATGCCACAGCAGGAACAGACCTCGATAACCCCTCGCAACGTGTACCCGATCTTTCTCGACTGCCTCTGTATCCAAAATCTGGTAAATTTCGATAGGAGCAACCTGCCGGAGAAAGATACAAACCCTCCAAAGGCGAGAATCGTATTCAACTTCGGCGACATTGACGATCTGATGCGAATCGAATACTGCCGGATAAGCGGCGAAAAAGTCGGCATGGACATCCATTTACCGAAACCATCGTTCACAAGGAGCGAGACGCTCCAGGCCGCCATCAGGGTCATTGTCACCGAGATGTTTTCCTCACTCCAAAGCGCGTTAATCCAAGTCAGCTTCCAGCAAAATGGAGTGGTCTGTGTCTCGGTAAAGTCAGACGACGCCATGGCATATCGCGGTTCCCTTGAAGCCATCTCCGAAAAGATCCGGGAGCTTGCCAAAACCTGGGACGTCTTGCGGGAGAATGAGGAGACCTACTCTTCCGAGGCAGATCTGAGATTCGGAAGATTGGTTCAGACGCTCAAAAGTCAGATTGAAGGCAGACTGGAAACGAAAAAGGTGATAGCCAGTATGAAGAGGACGTGACCTCGTTCACGAATCGAAGCCGTACTACGGGAACACATAGTGCGGCTTTCGACGTTCCAGGCACGATGTAAGGCTTGAAAAATGCCACAAAAGGCCGTAGACTGGGTAATATGGAACAAAACGACATCCCGAAGGCATACGATCCGAAGGAATGGGAGGAAAAGCTCTACCAAAAGTGGGAAGAGAGTGGTTTTTTCAACCCCGACACCTGCATCGAGAAAGGCGTCGCGAAGGCGGACGCCTCGACATTCTCGATCGTCCTCCCTCCGCCGAACGTCACCGGCCACCTTCACGCCGGCCATGCCGCCATGCTCGCGATCGAAGATTCGATCGTCCGCTATCACCGGATGAAGGGCGAACGGACACTCTGGCTCCCCGGCACCGACCATGCCGCCATCGCCACGCAGAGCAAGGTGGAATCGATCATCCGGAAGGTGGAAGGGAAGACCAGGCACGACTTTTCCCGCGAGGAGTTCTTGGAACGCGTCCGGCACTTCGCGCAGGACAGCCATGACCGGATCGCCCATCAGATCCGGAAAATGGGCTCGTCAGTCGACTGGTCCCGCGAAGCGTTTACGCTCGACGACAAGCGTTCCCTCGCCGTCCGTACCGCGTTCAAAAAGATGTACGACGACGGTCTCATCTATCAGGGCGACCGGATTGTGAACTGGGACCCGCATCTGCAGACGACCGTTTCGGATGACGAGATCGAGCGGAAAGAGGAAAAGTCGAGATTCTATTACCTCAAGTACGGACCGTTCATCATCTCCACCGCGCGACCGGAAACGAAGTTCGGCGACAAGTACGTCGTCATGCATCCCGACGACGGGCGGTATGCGGAGTATCGTCACGGACAGAAGATAGAGCTCGAATGGATCAGCGGCCCGATTACGGCGACCGTCATCAAGGATGCCGCGGTCGATCCCACCTTCGGAACCGGCGTCATGACCATCACCCCTTGGCACGACGCCATCGACTTCGAAATCGCGGAACGGCATAGGCTTGAGAGCGAACAGATCATCGGCTTCGACGGGAAACTACTCGACATCGCCGGAGCATTCGCCGGAGAGGATATCCTCGAGGCGCGCGAAAAGATCATCGAACGGCTTACGGAAAAGGGACTCGTCGAGAAGATCGACGAGAACTACGTCCACAGTGTCGCGACGAACAGCCGCGGCGGCGGACTCATCGAACCGCAGATCAAGAAACAATGGTTCGTCGCCGTGAACAGGGAATTCGAACGCGACGGAAAAATGGTCACCCTCAAGTCCCTCATGCGCGACGCGGTCGCGAAGCGCGGCAGCGACGATCAGATCACGATCCTTCCGGAACAGTTCGAGAAAGTCTATTTCCACTGGATCGACAACCTTCGCGACTGGTGTATCTCCCGGCAGATCTGGTACGGTCACCGCATCCCCGTCTGGTATAGGAAACGGACGACTGGCAACGGACGACTGGCAACGGACGAGGAAGAAACCGAAATATACTGCGGCATCGAAGCTCCGGAAGGCGACGGATGGGAACAGGATCCCGATACGCTCGATACCTGGTTCTCCTCCGGTCTCTGGACCTTCTCGACCCTCGGCTGGCCCGCCTGCGCGGAAACCGCTACAGCGGGGCAAGCCGGACCTGAGAACGACCTGGCAAATTACCATCCAACAACCCTCCTCGAGACCGGATACGACATCCTGTTCTTCTGGGTCGCACGCATGGTCCTCATGAGCGAGTACCTACGCGGTGAACGACCGTTCGATACTGTCTACCTGCACGGACTCGTCCGCGACGGTCAGGGACGCAAGATGTCGAAGAGCCTCGGCAATACCATCGACCCCTTGGACGTTTCCGAGGTGCACGGGGCCGACGCGATGCGGATGGCGCTCCTCGCCGGAAACACGCCGGGTAACGATATCCGCCTCTCCGACGAGAAGATCGTCTCGATGAGGAACTTCACAAACAAGCTCTGGAACCTCGCCCGCTACGTCGGGACGATGAGCGAGACCGTCGATCATGCTGCCCCGGAACCGAAGTCCGATACCGACCGCGATCTCCTGGAGAAGCTTCATAGGATAGTGGTAGACGTCACGAGACATCTCGACCGGTACGAGCTCTCGATGGCGATCGAGATGCTCCGCGAGTTCACCTGGGGCGACTTCGCCGACTGGTATGTGGAAGCGCATAAGGTGGAGCGAAACGACGCCCTCCTCCGTCATGCTTTCGACGTCATCATCCGTCTCTGGCACCCCTTCATGCCGTTCGTAACGGAAGCGATCCACGAAACGCTCCACCTTACTGGCAGCGAGATTCTCATGGTCGCGAAGTGGCCGGAATACAAAGACACCCGGACAACGATCGCGAACGAAAACCGGTTCGCGCTCATGAAAAATGTCATCATAGGGATTCGAAATGTCCGCGCGACCTATCGGATCGATCCCGCGAAGAAGCTGATCGTCAGCGCATACGGCGGTTCCGAAAAAGCCTTCAGAGAAAACGAACTCGTTTTCAAAAGACTGGCGCGAATCAGCGAAATCAGACGCATGGACAGTCGGGTTCCGCCAAAGGATTCCCTCCTGATCCAGTCCGGCCTCCTCCAGGCATATCTCCACCTCGAGGACGTCGTCGACATCGATATTGAACGGGCGCGACTCGGAAAGGAGCTCGCCAATACTGAAGCATACGCAAAGTCCCTTGAAGCGAAACTCGGCAACCCGTCCTTCGCGGAACGCGCACCTGAGGCGGTCGTCGCACAGACACGGAGTCTCCTTGACGAGACCCGGGCCAAAGCCGAAGAACTCCGCCTGCATCTCGGTTCCCTCGTCTGACCCCGACCCCATGGATACCACCATCCTTTTCCTCATCTCCGGCGCGTTCTCAGCCGGCTTTGCGGTCATCACGGAACTTGTCCTCCTGCCCGGGAAAGACGCGTTTTCGGTTCCGGGCGAAGGCTCGGCTCTTCCGTTCGCCCTGATATTCGGACTGCTCATGATCGCCGTCATCGAGGAATCGATCAAGCTGCTCGTCCTTGAACGACAATCGAGAAACCGTCCCGACGGACCGATCCGGTCGACAGCCCTTCCCTTCGGACTAGGGTTCGCCGCCGCGGAATCGGCACTCGCCGCATTTTCGGCACAGGGCTCAGATATCACGGCGTCAGCCGTCGCCGGACTCTTCCTGCTCCATACCGGCACATCGCTCCTGTACGGCACATCGATCCGCCGCGGACGGAACACTCTCATAACGGTCCTTCTTATCGGCGTCGCGCTACACTTCGTCTACGACATCCTCCTTGCGCTGGCATGACCTATAGTCTATAATTCCATCGAAACGTTAAACGAACGCTATGGCCACGAAAGAGAAAAAGTCCTTCTTTGAACGTCTTACCGGCGCCCAGCGCATCGACGAGAACGAGCCGGTGGGCGCATCACTCCCCATCTACGAAGAGGAGGAAACGACCCAGTTCACCCTGCACAAGAACGACGAACCGGCCGTCGTCCCGACGATGACTCAGCCGTCCTGGAGCTCCCCGTCCTATCACCAGCCCCAGATGCAGGCTCCGGCGGTCCCCGAAAACAACGACATCGAGGGGCAGCTCACGATCGACGTCTACCAGACCGAGAACGAGATCGTCATCAAGTCGACCATCGCCGGCGTGAAACCCGAAGACCTCGACGTCACCATCAACAACGACATGGTGACGGTGAAAGGCGAGCGGAAGAACGAGGAAGTCGTCGAACACGGCAACTACTACTACCAGGAATGCTACTGGGGCGGCTTCTCGCGATCCGTCCTCCTGCCGGTCGACGTCGTTCCGGAAAAGGCCGATGCCTCCCTCAAGAACGGCATCCTCACCATCCGGCTTCCCAAGGCCGACACGACGAAGGTGAAGAAAATCCTTGTCCGCGGCTTCTAGCCTTACGCACGACGGAAAACGGCCATTCCTCCGGGAATCGGCCGTTTTTTTCTCTCCTCCTTCCTCCTTTCCGGGAAAACCTTTACAATAGGGGAAATGCCGCTCATGCTCTCACGACGCTCGACGATCCCGCTTCTGACGATCGCGACGGTCTTTCTCGGACTGTCGTGTCATTCTACCGCTTCGGCACTCACGGTCGACGCGGACGGGTTTCACGAGACCGTCCCGTCGAAGACCCTCTCCTCTTTCCTGCGCGTGACGACCGTCCTGCTTCCGTACTCGGACACGCGTTCAGAAATCGAGGACACTACCGCCTGCGACCGGCCGTTCCTCTGCCTATGGACGATTTCCAGACGCAGTCGGGAAACGACGCGCGCGATATCCGTCCGAACGGCGGATTCCGTCGCCATCTCCCGGTACATTTCCGGTATCGCCGGAAAGGTGAACCGGGATCCGGCGAACCCTATCTTCGGCGAGACTCCCGAAAAGAAGGTGATCGTCACCGAATCGGGCCACGACGGACAGACGCTCGATGAATCCGCAGCTGTCGCCGCCGTCCGTACGGCGATCGAAAACGGACGGGATTCCGTAACACTCCCCGTCTCCGTCACGCCGCCCCCGCTCGGCGGAACCGATCCGGAAAGTCTCGGAATACGGGAGCTCATCGCCGAAGGGACGACGAATTTCCGCGGCTCACCGAAGAACCGGATCTGGAACATCAATCAGGCGCTTACACGGTTCCAAGGCGTCGTCATCGCGCCGGGAGAGGAGTTCTCCTTCGTGAAACAGCTCGGCGACGTGGACGGCGAACACGGATACCTGCCGGAGCTCGTCATCAAGAACAACAAGACGGAGCCGGAATTCGGCGGCGGTATCTGCCAGGTGTCTTCCACGATGTTCCGGGCGGCCGTGAATGCCGGACTCAAGATCACCGCCAGGCGGAATCATGCCTATCCCGTCTCATACTACAAACCGTATGGCATGGACGCGACGGTCTATGTCCCGAATCCCGACCTCCGATTCGTGAACAATACGCCGGGTCACGTCCTGATACTTTCCTCCGTCGAGGGGACATCGCTCACCTTCCGCCTCTACGGAACGCACGACGGACGATCCGTCTCGATAGACGGACCGCACATCCTCGAATCGAATCCGGACGGAAGCATGAAGACGACTTTCTCGGAAAAGGTAGCGGACGCCTCCGGGAATATCATCCTCAACGACACGTTTCCGAGCAGCTACAAATCTCCCTCCCTCTATCCGCATCCGCAGGAACTCACCACGAAGCCGGCCGACTGGTCCAAGAAGCAGTGGGACGCCTACCTCGCCGCGAAGGTTGCCGTCACCGTACCGAAGACCCCATCGACCGTCGCCACGATTCCGATAGCGTCTCCGCCGGGGAATTGACGACCATTTCGGCTTCTGGTATGCTCCAGATACGGCCTTGTGCCGGATTTGTCGGTGAGGGATAACAAAGGGTCGTTAGCTCAGCTGGTAGAGCAGTTGCCTCTTAAGCAAACGGTCGCAGGTTCGAATCCTGCACGACCCACCATCGGACGGACACTCCGCCCTTGTAGCTCAATGGATAGAGCAGGGGTCTTCTAAGCCCTTGATGGGGGTTCGATTCCCTCCGAGGGCACACTGAAAACCAAAAAGGGAAGCCTTCAGAGGGGTGGCCATCGTTCAATGGCAGGACAATGGTTTGTGGTACCATGAATCAGGGTTCGATTCCCTGTGGCCACCCCTGTGAAGGGTTCGCGAAAAGCCCGGCGTCATGCCGGGCTTTTTCGTCTCAAAAAAATTCTCGACCCCGAACCATTTAGTATGGCCGGGGTCGGAAATCATGCGAGCACTTCGTACAAGAACGGGACAAGAATGCGAGAATCTTCGGAGGCGGAACCGATGACATCACTAATACTGATTTTAAAAGGATAATCCCCTTCCGCTATCTCGTCGTCCCGGATCAGGACGCACAACTGATCACGACTCGGTGTCGTCGACGAAGACATAAGATACACCCCGCTCATCCGAAGGAGAGGTGGATCGAAAGTCGGCTGCTTCCGCTCCCGCTTTGCCTTGTCTATAACCTGTTTTCTCCTGCGAATTACGCCCGCGGAGATCCATGTCAGGACAGCCAAATTCGGAACGGTCCATTCCTCGTCCAGATCCATGCCGTAGACCCCGCCATCAGTCGGAACGGCGAGTACATACCACCTGTTCGTATCCGTCCACCCCGCCTCGTCCACAAGACACCGTTCGATTCCGCGCTCCTCCCGCCCCCTACTCGTCCACCTTGAAGGTCTAGAATCAAACGCGTCCTTTCCAAGTGGTTTTCGATACATTTCCACGACATCATAGAGATTCCCCGAGGGAGCCGCCACGACGACGAACATGAACGACCCTTTCTCTCTCGCGTTCGCAATCCTCTCCCGGAGTTCTCCGACGACTTTTTCGGAAGTCATCCTCTTCCAGGCTTCCGGTCCGTAACAGTCATAGTGCCTGAATATTCCTTTCGGCCAGATAACCGTCACATCTGACCGTCCCTCATCGATATTCGGAAAGACATCTTGCCATTTCATCTTCACCTCACGGATAAGTTAACGAGCCTTCTATTAACACCATATATCACGATTTCGTTTCCGAGTCAATCATCCGAAACCGAATGAAGCCTCGTCGATTTACGACAAGGCTTCAGATTTTTTGAATCACCTGCTCAAAACAAAGCAGGCCGACATTTTCCACACAGCCACCATCATCCTCCTCAAGGCGGACCATTCCCTTTTCGACCCCGATCAGCATCGTTTTCTCGACGACCTCGTCGGGAAACAGCGGCAGCGAAGGAACATATTTCACGGTCCTCCGCTTCGACTTCGGCACCCGACCCCACGGAACCGAGTAGCTCACCCTGACCCGCAACCGTTTCCCTTCGTTCAAAGGATATCGTCCCCGGTAGCGTTTCCAGAGTCCGAAGAACCAGAGCGCCTGTCCGAGGTTCGCGACACCTTCGAAATCGCCGCGCAACAAGGACGTCTGATCCGTCGCGGAACACCCGTATGATTCCGCCGGTACCCGAAACAACATCCAGCCGAAACCGGCTCGATTGTTCGGATATCGGATAAGCGATCGGTCGCCGTTTCGCTTCGGATCGACGAGGATCAATTCATCGTACTCATCGAGAATCTGAACGGGTTCCCAAAGCAAAGGCGGTCCGGGAACGACGACGAACGGAGCATACCCCGACAACCGCCGAACGGATAACTCAAGAACCGGAATTATATCGGCAAACCCCTTCTTCTGGTCATCGGAATACGCCACCCGCCCGTTCAAGAACCGACTAAAAAACTCCCCTGGAAGAATCAGTCGATTTCTTCCGAGAGATTCCCCAAGGCGAAGATACCCACTCTCATATTTCCCATTACCGGAGGGAAAGAGAGGAAGGCTTCGCAGAACACCGCTGCCGTTATTGCCCATATCCGCCCTCCGGAATATGTTGAAAGTATTGACGATTTAATGATCTGAACCGATGCCTGAGGATAGCACAAGGCCGAGTTGAGCGTCAATCCGTTCTTGGCTTGACCAAGGGAATATTTCAGGTTATAAAGAATTGAGGACGGATTTCCCTCGCGCCCGTAGCTCAACGGATAGAGCGTTTGGCTTCGGACCAAAAGGCTGCAGGTTCGAGTCCTGCCGGGCGCACTGAGTGAAGCGAAGAAGGCCGGAGTGAGTGAACGGTTTCACTCGCATCAGGACGAGAACGCCGGAGGGTATTTCCCATCGGAAAAATACCCGAGGCGGTGCCCAGCCCGAGTCGAGCGACGGCGCGACGAGAGGCGAGGGAGAGTCCTGCCGCATAAAATCCGCCTTGTTCGCCGCATAGCGCGCAACCTGACGGATCGGAAAAATGAAACCGCCCAAAGATGACGAAACGCCCTCCGACCGGAGGGCCGTTTTCAATTCACCTCGATGTCGATGTGCCGGACCTCGGGAATCTCCTCCTTTATCTTCCGCTCGACCTCGTCGACACGGGTACCGATCATCCGAGGAATGCGGTCCGCAAAATCCACGCAGAAACGAAGGAAATCATCATACTCGGTACCGATATCCCCGAACGCGTTCCGGAGGGCCTTCCCGCGGTACATATCACGCATAAGCGCGCTTCCGTTCACCTCGACCTCGCACTTCACGTGATACATCCCCACGTCGATAACGACCGATTTGAAATCAAGCACCCGCTCGATCGCCGAATCACTCTTGATGATTTCCTGCACGCGCTCCGCGATATCTTCAGGAACTGACCGACGGATCAAAAACGACCGGTTCTTCGCGATCAGCATGACCGCCATGATGCCCAGCAGAGCACCGATCACGATGGATCCCACGGCATCCCAGAACGACTGTCCGGTAAAGTACGAAAGCAGGATGCTCCCGAGCGCGACCAGAACGCCAACGACCGCAAGTCCGTCCTCATACAGAACCGCGATCGTCGTCGGATCCCCCTCTTCCAGGATTTCGGAGAGCGGCTTTCCTTTTCCGTGTCGACGAAGCTCGCGGAGCGCTACGAGGAATGTCCCCGATTCGACGACAAGCGACACGACGAGAACGAGAATCGCGAAGGGATTCGCGTGGACGGCCCCTCCCTCGGAAAGTACGGCGATCCCATGATAGACCGTCACGCCGCTTCCCAGAAAAAAGATACTGCAGGCGCTCAGAACCGCCCAGAAAAAACGCTCACCGGCGTATCCGTACGGATAATCACCATCGGATGGTTTCTGTGAACGACGAATACCGACCATGAGGAAAATCTGGTTCAGGATATCCGCCACACTATGTACCGCCTCGGAAAACATCGCTCCCGACCCGGTCATAAAAAAACCGACCCATTTCAGGACCGCGATAGCCGTATTGCCAGCAAGCGCCGCCAATACCGGCAGAAAGCCCCGCGTCTTCCCCTGTCGCATATTCCGTTCCCGTGATACGCCACCTTTCGTGGAGTATACCACACATCCACGATTACGAATGAAAAGTCGGATATGGGCACGTCCCATATCCGACCTGTTTCTCATCTCGATGAGGAGCGGAATCAGTCTTTCTTACCGCCCTGTTTACCCTCCTTATCCGAAGGCTCATTCGGCTTCCTTTTCGGCGCCTCCACCGGATCAACTTTCAGGAATATAACACGCATTCCAGGAGCCTTCTGGATCGGCTCCACCTCTTTCTTCTGAGGATCTCTTTCCGGTGTATTGTCATTTTCTGGCATTATCGCCTCCTTTGTTTAGAAAAAATTTAAACTGCTGGAATTCATTTCTAATATTATAGCATACTATAGTATTCTTTGCAAGACACTCATAACCCTCTCGGCCTCATCCGTATTCCACGGTATACTGCCAATATGAAAAAAATTCTCATCATCTTCATCGTCCTCCTCGCCGTTTTTGCTCTCGTCGATACGGTGATCTGGCATTTCTCCCGTTCGAACGAACGAGCAGCCACCGACAGCGAGTCCCTTACTCCGACCTCCGACGTCCCGTCATCGGAATCCGAGCCGGCAGCCGATACTCCTCCCCCGACACAAACGACCGGTTCCGTTCTGGAACCGGCTACCGGAACGGAGCCGAAAACCAAACAAGTGGTTCCCTTCGTTGTCCAGGCACCGGAGGGAAAATGGGGAGACCCGGTCTTCCAGGACGGATGCGAGGAGGCGTCTATGTTCATGACCTCGCTCTGGATTACCGGCCAACCGGCACCAAGCGCGGAGAGTGCGGCATCCGCCATCCGGTCCGCGGCCGAATACGAAACGGAACGATTCGGGTACGCCGCCGATCTCTCCCTCTCCGACGTCGTCGCGACCCTTTCCGGATACTTCCGAGTCGATACGACGGAAACCATACACGGAATCACACTCTCCGACATGCGGAATCTGGCGAAGGAACCCGGAACGGTCATCCTCGTTCCCGTGTACGGTCGCGCTCTCGGGAATCCGTTTTTCACTCCGCCCGGACCGATCACGCATATGCTCGTCGTCACCGACTACGATGACGAGACGAAACGTTTCGTCGTCAACGATCCCGGGACCCGCCACGGCGAAGGATACCGATACGACGAGGCCGTTCTCTTTCGCGCCATCTGGAACTATCCGTCCGGAAAAACGCACCCCACACCCCCGACATCGGATGAGCGAGCAAGGTCAGTGATCGCCGTCCATCATCCCTGACGCGGAAAACAAAAAAAACGCCCTTGGCGTCATCCGGCCGGATCAATCGTCCGGAGTTTCGTCGTCCTCCCGTTCCATCCTCGCCACGACTCCGGGTACCATCGTGAAGAGTACGTAGGAAAATCCCATGAATCCGAGGATGAGCAGAAGCGCGGCAGGCGGGCCCGTCATGTCGGTCATTCCGGTCGCGGCATACGGAAGCACGTGCCCCATCTCGCCGAACGTCCCGGCGATCGACGCCCACAGTTTCCGAACCGTCTCGTCGGAATCGAACATTCCGATCAGAAAGCGTATACCGGCCACGAACTGCACGCCCATGACGGACAGATTCAGGAGTTCCTTCGTCGCGGCGAATCGCTTCACCATATGCCAGGGGATTACGGGGACAATCCCGACCTCGGCTCCGCGTGCGAACTTTCTCCGGCATGCTTTCTCCTGAAAGCTCTACAGTATACGCCCGGAAACGTATCCTGTCAAGCCTCGTTCTTCCTTCGTCCAAAAAGCTTTCCGTCCTTTCAAACCGATATATGACGGACATGACCGTCATGGGGTCCCGAATCCGGATTCCATATCCGTTTTCAATTTCGTTTCGCTCCCATAAATGCCCCGGCACGGGCCGCCATGTCCCGAAGGAGCAAAACCGTTTCCTCCCAGGAAAGACACGGGTCGGTAACGGAACACCCGCTCCGATCAACCGTTTCCTCGGTGCATTTCTTCAGATCCTGGTTTCCAGACTCAAGAAAACTCTCAAGCATGAAACCGCGGAAGTATCCTCGCGCCTCGACGTCCGCAGCAAGACCGCCCAGGACCGCGCGAATCACATCGGCTTGCCGTTTCGGATCCTTCCGACCGCCCAGGACCGCGTTGTCATGACTCGCGTCGACAAGGATCGAGGGAATCCCAATCCCTTTCTCCCTCATAAGGCGGCCGGCGTCACGGATGCAATCCGTACCGTAGTTCGGCCCCGTCGCACCACCACGCAGGACGAGGTGCGCATACTGATTTCCGGCCGTGAACGAATCTGTGGAAAACAGCGGAGAAAAGAGCGACGAACGCGCCGCGACGACGCCGTTTATTCCGACTTCGATCGATCCGCTCGTCGGATGTTTCATTCCGACCGGAATACCGATACCGGACGCATAAGCACGGTGTTCCTGGTCCTCGGAACTCCGCGCCCCGATCGCCGTCCACGAGAGCCACTGAGACAGGACGAGCGATGGACCGAGGATAAGCGCCTCGTCCGCGACCGGAAGCCCGAGCATGACGACACCATCCATGAGCATGACCGCCCGTCGCAGGCCGTCCTTCACATCCGGACCGGAAAAGGGATCCGGCTGGACGAGCAGTCCGTTCCATCCGTCGACCGTCCGCGGCTTCTGCGTATAGACCCGCATGACGATCTTCAGCCGGCCTGAAACCTCGTCAGCAAGACTGCTGAGCCGCTTGGCATATTCAAACACCGCTTCTTCCGGCCAAGCCGAACACGGCCCGACGACGACGAGCAGCCGATCATCCTTCCCGTCGAGGATGTCCCGGATCTCTTTCCGGTCCCGTTCAATCCGTTCCGCCGCCTTTTTTGAAGGTCGGAAACCGATTTCTAAAATAGCTTCTCCCATAGTCGATACATCTTTTCTCATGTCATTCCGGCCCGGAAGCCGGAGTCCGTATGAGTCCGACCCTCGGGATCAAGGAGCACGTCCATCATGACAGGAAGAACGAGATAGGATCGTGTTCCCGGACCTCCTCTACAGGCTCTCCAGGTCAAGCACCTCGTCGATCCGGATCGAGGAATAAAAATCCGGCACGTGCGAGACGAAGATAAGCGTCCCCTTGTATGCGTCTAGCGCTTCGGCGATGACGGGAATATGCCGGAAGTTCATGTGATTCGTCGGCTCGTCGAGAATGAGAAGCGACGGCTGTTCCAGGAAAAGCTTCGCGAGCATGAGGAGTCCCTTCTGCCCCTCCGAAAGGCTGCCGACCTCGTTCTGCACCAGATCCGACGGGATGAGAAATCGGGCCGCGGTCTTGTATACGATCTCACCGTTCTTTTCCGGCGAGGCGTCGAGCAGCGTGTCGAAGACAGTCCGCCCGAAATCGAGCGTAGAGAAATCCTGACGATAGTAGCCGATCGAAACGCCGTCCGCGATCTCGACCCGTTCCGGGTCACCCGAGGCCACCGACTCGAGGAAAGTCGACTTGCCGATACCGTTCGGGCCCGAGACGAAAAGGTGTGTGTTGCGTTTGAGAACGAGATTGACCGGCACTGCCTGCGGCTCCCCGTCCCTCATGAGCGACACGGACTTGATCGTGATGATCGGCCCCGTGACGTCCGGACAGGCGATCTCGAAGGAAGGAAGAGTCTTGTCCTCGCGACGGACGACCGCCTTGTTCTCCTCGAGGTCGTCGGCCAGCGTGCGCATGCGCTTGGCGACGCCGCGGAGCTTGCCCCCTTTGTTCGCAAAGACGTTAGCCTGATCGCGCTTCTCCTTGATGGTCTTCTCGAGACGGGCGTTCTCCCGCTCCGCCTTCTCGACCTTGGCCTTGATTTCCTCGACCACGTCATAATAGTTGCCGACGAACTGGTCGATCTTTCTCGTATGCACGTCCAGGTAGAGCACGCCGTCCGTGAACGCGTTCAGGAAGTCGGCGTCGTGCGAGATGACGAGCACCGTCTTGTCGTAGTGAGAGAGGAACGCCGTCAGGTGCGCGATGCCGACCGCGTCGAGATTGTTCGTCGGCTCGTCGAGAAGCAGGATATCCGGATCCTGGATGAGCGCCGACGCGAGCAGGATCCGAGCTTGCTGACCGCCAGAACACTTCGCAAGCGCCCTATCGAGCGGGATATCGAGGTTCACCACCTCGAGCGCTTCCTTCGCGCGTTTGTCGAGCTCGTAGTCCTTGCCCGGGAAGACCTCGGCCAGGAAGTCCCGAATCGTCCGATCGAGCCGGTCGCGCGGAATAGTCTGGCGTCCGATCGCGACCGTCGCCGCAGAATCGAGGGAAATGCGTCCGGACGTCGGGACAAGTTCCCTCGTGACGAGCTTGAAGAGAGTGCTCTTTCCCGCTCCGTTCTGCCCCATGAGGGTGATCTTGGATCCCTTCCGCACCGAAAAAGACACTTCGTCGAGAAGCGGTTTCTTGTGACCGTATTCGAACGTTACCCCGTCGAAACGGAGGACGACATGATCTGACATAGGTGTTCTTCCCTTCACGGTTCTGAAGAACCATTGTGACATGAAACACGATAATTAGCAACTGGAGAGTCGCCGCGCCTCAATCCGTCTTTACGTCTTTGAAGTGTTCATCGATCCTCGCGATTTTCTTCCGGAGCGCGTCGCTCGGATCGAGCCCGAGATACTCCGCGATGAGCAACGTCACGATAAGGACGTCCGCGATCTCATGAGACAGATTGTCGCCCGATCGGCCCCTCATTTTCTCCTCCCGCTGATCATTGTTGAGCGCGAGAATCTCATCACACAATTCTCCCACTTCTTCGTTAAGCTTGATCACACGGGCGTATAAACGCTCGCGCTCCGTCTGGCCTCCGCCAAAACGGATCTCGAGTTTCCTGTTCTGCCGTCGTATCCAATCTGTCAGCTCCGCGTCGATCATAATTCAAGCGTCTAAAAATTACACGGACTTTGCACATTATGTGTCATTGCGAACGGAGCGAGACAATCTCTTTTTCAGTCCATTTATCGGGATTACCACAGACGCTTCGCGTCACTTTCCCAGCTTCAGAACATCGATCACCTTGCCGTTTATCACGAAGTCGTCCTCGTCGGTCAGGAAGATCGGCCGATGCTTCTTGTCGGTCGATTCCGGAAGGAGCACGATATTGCGTCCGTCGACGGAGCGGTAGGTTTTCACCGTCGCAAGCCCGTCGATCACCACGAGTACCTTGTCACCGTTGTCGTAGTGCTTCCAGGAGGAATCGACGAGGATGAAGTCCCCGTCCTTGATTGTCTTGCCATTGACACGCGCCTTGTTCATGGACGTCCCCGAGACCTGGATCGCGAACACGGTCCGCGCGTCGCGGACGATTTTGCGCGACACCTTGATATACCCTTCCACGAACTGATCTGCGAACATGGTCGCGGCTCCCGCATTAGCCATACCGAAGACCGGCACATCCAGGAAGGAATCCCGGTTCACCTCCTTGAGCCGGATACCGCGATCCTCGCTGGAACGTTCGATGTATCCCTTCTTCTCCAACTCATTCAGGTAGAGAAAGAAACTCCGGAGGCTCTTGAGCCGCAGGCCGAGCATACCTGACTTCTCCTGCAATTCGCGGACCGTCGGCATCTCCCCGTTCTCGGAAAAGAATTCCTTGATCGCCTGCAGGACGATCTTCTGTTTCGGCGTGAGCAGTTCCATAGGTTTTCATGTTTACCATTCTTTCACATATCAGTATATACCGTTAAAAATCCCTGTCAAAAATCGCTCTTTGCAGCCACGTATCACCTCTCCGAAACGACAAAAGGGCAACCGAATCACTCGATCACCCTCGCCGATTTCCCCGTCCCGCATCACGGATTTCCGACGACGCGATACTTACGAAGATACGTCCTCGTCTCCTCAGGAAGACGTTCCTCCCACTTCTGGCCGCATTGCCGCATCGCGTCGATGATACGGGGCGAACCCCAGTTGTATGCCACCGCGAGATACTCCCCCATCTCCTCGGAATGTACCCGATATCGCTCACGGCGACGTTCGCTCAGCCGACTCAGATCGGAGTCGAACAGGAGCAGTGAAGCCTTGGCGGCGTTCTTCGGGTCGTGCATCCCCCGCACGAAGTCCGATTCGAGCCCGGCATCGGGATACTCCCTCCGCACACCGTCGTACGTCGACCGGACGAACTGGAAGAGGCCGCGCGCACCGGCATCCGAGACGCTGTAGGCGTAAGCGTCCGGACCGTTCATCGCGACGGTGACATAGACCTCGTCCACCAGCCGTTTGACCAACCCCGGCTTCGGACTCGCCATGGCCCGTCCGAACCTTCCCGGATCGACATGCTCGATGACGGCAAGTGTCAGCGCGATTTCGGTCGGAACGACGTCCGCGACGGAGCGGTCGCGATACGCCCGCGAACGGACTCCCCGAAGCCGGAGATCATCCTCCGCATCCCGAATCGTCTTCTCCAGAAACAGACGACCGCGCCAGCGCGTCACCCCATTGTCCAAGGCTTCGGAATACGGCGTATAGACGACTTCACGGAACGAATCCTCCTCCCGGATAACCCGCCGTAGCGCCAGCACCTCGTACCCTTCCGGACTCCGGACCGAGAACGGAGTGTTCACGCCGTTCTCTCGGTCTCGCCCGACTTCGAATCTGCGCGAGATCGTCCGGTTCCCGTTTTCCGTGAGCCGTATTATCTCGATTGGTCCGTTCCTCCGTTTCACGGCGACGAGCACGTCGTACGAGAGTCGTCGTTCGACCCACGTCTGCTGTTTCTTCCCCGACCTCACGTTCATATGAACGATCGCCCGCACCGCATGCCCCGCTTTCCGAGTCTTAAGCATGGCCCGTGCCTTTCGCACGTCCGAGACGACAGCGTAGTCGCGTATGATGCTGATGACGCCAACCACGAGCGCCAGCAACGCTAGCGCCGAGAAGAACCGCATTCCCGCATTTCGTTTCGGCATCCTCGCCTCCTTTTCCTGATGATTGATAAAAAACCGATCCGGATATGATACGCCGGTCCGGCGTTCCGGTCAACGCCGACACCACCGACCGGGACCGGAAACGAAATGGCGGATATGGAAACCTCCGTACCCGCCGTTCATCCGTCATGATTCCCATCATACCTCCGTCGCGAGATCAAACACCGCCTCCAGCAATCGCGAGAAGGAGTCGCAATCGATAGGCGACAATCCGAACGACACTACCAGAGATACGCTCGTATCGAGAAAGACGGCTTCCGTTCTCTTCCACGATCCTACCTCAGACAATCTCTCGTCCATACGCGAGACCGCTCCGCGGACAACCTTCATATCCCCGTTCACTTCGATAGTCAGATAATATCCGCCAGACCGCGGACATCCATGGAACCAGACCCGGACACCGTCCGCTGGCATCGCGAGAACCACAAGCTTGCTTCTGCCGGCAAACGACCTTGCAAAGCGACCACGGGCCCTGAAGAACTCGGCGAACACATTTCTCAATTCGCGCACATCCATCTCGCACCTCCTCATCGGCTACAGGTCGTATAAGGTACCAGGCCGTACTTCGTACGGTGAAACATCGTAACACCGCGCCTCCGAAGTCGACAGAAAGAATCGCCGCCGGTATCCGCATAATACACCCGGAACCTATGCGAAAAAATATGCCGTCAAGACCAAATGAACTTAACCCGATCTGAATATCGGATATCGCCGCGCTCTCACGGGAAATCAACACAAAAGACGCCTTTCGGCGTCTTTTGTGTTAAGATTCGCAATCTTTTGCGGTTGGTCCGTCATATTCCTTGGGAAGGTATCGTTCCGATGAATCGGAACGATCGACCGTTGGTTTGAGAAGCTGACCGTGGTCAGCAACCCATCACCGTTACTCCCTAGAAAGGAGGTGATTCATCCACAGCTTCCGCTACGGATGCCTTGTTACGACTTCGTCCCTATCACTAGCCCCACCGTAATCCCCGATTTGACCCGGGGGCTTCTGGTGTTGCCAGCTCTCTTGACGTGACGGGCGGTGAGTACAAGATCCGAGAACGTATTCACCGTGACGTGGCTGATTCACGATTACTAGTGATTCCGGCTTCATGGAGTCGGGTTGCAGACTCCAATCCGAACTGGGGCGGGTTTTCTGGGATTAGCTCCGTCTCGCGACTTGGCAGCCCTTTGTTCCCCGCCATTGTAACACGCGTGTCGCCCAGGGTGTCAGAGGGCCATGCTGATTTGACGTCATCCTCGCCTTCCTCCCACCCCGCAATCCACGATCCCGCGATCATGAACTTCGGGGTGGGCAGTCTGAAATGACACATTGTAACATTTCATGAGGGTTGCGCTCGTTTCCCGACTGAACGGAACACCTTACGGCACGAGCTGACGACAACCATGCAGCACCTGGTCTAGCACTCTCGAAGAACGTCCCGTTTCCGGGCCCTGCAGCTAGATTTCAAACCCTGGTGAGGTGCCTCGCTTACCATCGAATTAAACCGCATGTTCCACCACTTGTGCGGATCCCCGTCTATTCCTTTGAGTTTTAAGCTTGCGCTCGTACTTCCCAGGCGGCATACTTAACGCGTTAGCTACGGCACGGAAAGGGTCGATTCTCCCCGCACCTAGTATGCATCGTTTAGGGCGTGGACTACTGGGGTATCTAATCCCATTCGCTCCCCACGCTTTCGCAGCTCAGCGTCAGAACAGCGCCAATCGGCTGCCTTCGCCTTGGGTGTTCCTCACGATATCAACGCATTTCACTACTACACCGTGAATTCCACCGATCTCTCGCTATCTCTAGACATGCCGTTTCGAATGCCGGTTCCCGGTTGAGCCGGGAGATTTGACATCCGACTAACATGTCCGCCTACCTGCGCTTTACGCCCAATAAATCCGGATAACGCTCGAGGTCTCTGT
>JAAXXG010000012.1 GCA_013334575.1 Candidatus Moraniibacteriota bacterium
GCCCTCTCCAGCGGCGAGTTTTTCGTATAATTCAGCAAAGGAGTCGGAAATGTACTTCAAGAATACCAACCCCAACGCAATATGCTTGTATTCGGCAGCATCAATATTCTTCCGCAGCTTATCAGCTGATCGAAAGAGCATTTTTTCGATATTTTCGCTATTTTTCTTGAGTTCTTTAGCCATAGAAGAAGGTTGTGTGGTTCCATTTCATTTTTTCACTTCTACGAGGCATTGTAAAGCGTGAATAAAGGAAAAACGGTGATATACAAAAACCTCCACATCCGGAGGTTATTCAGGCAGTCGATCAATATGTATCTCATCCCAGCTAGATTTCGTCACCACGACATGTCGGAGGAGTGGGATGCCGAGGAGGTCGCCGGCGTCGCGGAGGCGGCGAGTGACGGCGTGGTCGGCTCGCGACGGGGTCGGGTCGCCGGACGGGTGGTTGTGCGCGACGATGATGACGGCGGCGTTGTGCCGTATGGCGGATTCGAAGACCTCGCGCGGGTGAACGAGACTCTCGTCGAGCGTGCCGATCGAGACGGTTTCACGACGGATTTCCCGACTCCGGCTGTCGAGAAAGAACACGACAAAATGCTCTTTCTTACTCCCTCGGATATCCTCCATCCTATCCCAGACGTCCTTGGGCGAAAGCAGGAGTGCGGTCCGCTTGTCCTTGAGCAATCGCTTGCCGAGTTCGAAGCACGCGACGACCTCGCAGGCCTTGGCCGCGCCGAGTCCCTTGATCGTCTTCAGTTCCGCGACGGTCGCTTCCCCGATTCCCTTTTCTTGGAAAGTTCGGAGTATCTTTTTTGAAAGCGTCACGACGTTCGTTCCTTTGAGTCCCGTCCGCAAGAGAATCGCCAAAAGCTCCTCGTCCTTGAGTTTCTCCGGGCCGTACTTCTCCATCCGTTCACGGGGCCGTTCGATTTTCGGAACATCCTTCATCTTCGGCATATCGTTTCCGTTCGTTTCGAACCCTGATATCGAACCGGGCTTTTCCCCTCTTTCTTCCCTCTCTTTTCCCCATTCTCCCACCAAAAAACCCGCTTTGCAAGCGGGTTTCAGCCTATTTTTCACCCCTCCGCCTCTCCTCGAACCCCCTCCCACAAAACGTTACATAATCTGACGACCGCATTATTATGTAACGTTTCCTTATGACATCATCCAAAAACCCGCTTTACAAGCGGGATTTCGGACGGGTACGGTTGACTTTCCTTCAGAAATACGCTATGATTCCCAGTCAGTACCAGCTTCTTAAAACTCAAACGAGGATATCCATGTCAACAACCAATATCGCCACCCGTGCCCTCAGGTATATCGCTACCCACAAGGCACCGATCCCTTTTTCTCAGGTCCCGATTCTGGCCGTCGGAAGAGATGAAAACGGAATCCGGTCCTACGACCTTTTCGTCGTACGGCTGGAAAGTGGGGAATTCCTCTTCATCGCCGCGCTCGATGTCGATGAAAACTGCCGGCTCGATGATTTCCTCCCGGATACCTATTTGCTCGGATTCTCGGTCGTAGACGGCTCCATGAAGATGCAGGTTTTCGAAACGGGAAATGAAACGGAGCCGGTCTGCACGAGAGGCCTCTCTTCATTAGTAATCCACTCCGAAGTCGGCCCGGATACGGCGCAGTCACACGTCGAAACCGGCGAATCACTTCCGATTTTGGTCGCCGACATCTCCAGCAAAGATCCGTTCCTCCTGGTATGGCAGAAGAGCACCGGATGCCTCCATGTCATCCAGATTCCGGAAGCGATCATGAGGACGATCCATTGCGACCGCGGTAAAGACGGCGTCGACAAGAATCCAGGCGCATACGATGTCGTCATCGTGAAAGAAGGAGGCTTCACGACTCTCGACATCTCAAAGCGAAAAAATTAACGAATCAGTATCAAAAGAGCCGTTCCGAAAAGGGATGGCTCTTTCGCATTCCCACAAAAAACCCGCTTTGCAAGCGGGTTTCAGCCTAATTTTCACCCCTCCGCCTCTCCTCGAACCCCCTCCCACAAAACGTTACATAATCTGACGACCGCATTATTATGTTACATCCGAGAGCAAACCCCCAACGCCACCCCCCGCCGGAAAAATGTTACACCAACTGACGACCGCATTATTTTGTAACATTTCCGGAAGCGGTTTTTTTCTTGCCGAAAAAAATCTTTTTCAGACTGTCACCGTTGTCGATCCAGGAGACCGTCATGATGCGCACATGCGGTTCGGCGCCGTAGAGGGTCACGAGTTCGAGAAACGGCTTTTCGTACGGATATGGCGAAACGAAGACGCTTTTCTGAAGCTGATGGAATTCCAGCTCGTGCAGATGCTGCCGCAAGATATTGCGGAATATGCGGCTCTCCTCGGGGATATCGAAGACGACCACCCTCCAGTTCCCGTCCCACTTTTTCGGCTTCGCAAGACGTATCGAACGGCCATAGAGGTCGAGGAAACGCGCCTGCCTCTCCCCCTCCTTCGTAAGCTCGAGCCGGACCTTACCGTCCGGAGACCGCTTCTCGGCTACCAGTTTCTGTTCGGACAGACGGCTGATCGAACGAGCCATGCTCCGCTGATCGATCCGTTTCCATTCCTTCCGAAGCTGGAAAAGAAGCCTATGGTACCGGGCGGATGACCGCTGGTTCCCGAGTACGACCCCGCCGAGCAGGAGAAGGAGCAATTTTTGCTGTACCCGTCCGAACTTGTACATACGCATCGGTCCGATTATGTCTCGCGCCCCCTATCCTTTCCGGTCCCTATTGTAACATAATCTGACGACCGCATTATTATGTACCGTTTTCCGATTTCTCACACCAAAAACCCGCTTTGCAAGCGGGTTTCCTGATCATCGGAAATCCTGAAGGTTACTCCAGAACCGGTGCCGATCCGGGCGATACCCCTGTCGGCACTGCTGTCCGACTCGGATGCTTCCGGAACGCCTCGGAAATGGCAGGGTCGACGAAACGGGTTGATTTCCAGACATCCCCGATATAATCGTACCGTATCACCGAAGCGACCTCCTCCTCGGGCGATTCCAGTTCTATGCCGGTTCGTTTCAGGACATCGATCATGCGCGCGAGACGCTCGGCCTCGGTCATCCGAAGCGTCTCCTCTATGCCGTAATGATTCTTTCCGAGTTCCATTCCGACGTGCGGCTTCTCTCCCTCGGGCACCTCCTGCCGCATATGTCCCGCTATCGTATGGAGCTTCTGGGCCATCACGAGATTCCGGAACTCCGCCGTAATACGATACGCGCCGAGAGAGGAGAGGATGTCGTCTCTCAGCCGGAGGTACCATCCCGAAACCGTGGACGCCGAAGGAATATCGTTGCTCGGTACCATTTTTTCCAGCGCCGACATCGAGCCACCGCCGAAAAGCGCCGCTCCGACACCGGCCTTGCCTATGAGACCGAGGAAATCGCGCCGGGACATGCCGTTCCCCTTCTCCGGTTTCCGGGAGGCCTCTTTCGCGGCGTCGGCAGCTAAATAACCGCCCGATGCAAGCATCCCGAGCGCAAGCGACCCTTCCGCAATGGAAACCATCCGCATCTCGGTGTCGGAAGCCTCCTTCAGGGTCGCTCCGGATACGTCGCATTTGAAAGCCGGCAACCGGCTCTCACGAAGCGCGTCGAATACGGGAGCATCGGCATCATACGTTCCGTCCCCGAACCAAAACGGCCCGCTTCCCGTATCCGCGACATACGAGACGGGATCCCCGCTCTCGGGCGTTTCCGAAAAGACCTCGAACGCGTACGCGTCGAGACCGTCGAGCACTTTCGGCGAATGCGCCAGGACATGTGCTTCGTATACGAGACGGAACGTTCCGTCTTCGGTCTCGACTTCCCTGACTTCGGAAACATCGTCGAATTTCTCCAACGCATGATCCAGTCGACCAAGGAACGAAGTCGCCTCGTCGATGAGTCGCTGATATTCCGCCTGCTTCCGAGGAAGCGTCAGCGGGTTATCCCGCAGACGCTTCCAATCGGAAATCTCGGCGGTCAGCTGCTCGCGCCGCTCGTCGACATGCTTGCGATAGTGGTCCAGGGTATACCGGACCATGAACTTTTCGTAGGCATGCCAGGAAGCGCGTTCGCGGTCGTCCGACATTTCAGACAGTGTAGGCTTTTCAATTCCCATAGAAAGAAGTTTTCCTCATTCTCTCATCAAAACACCATCTTTGCAAGCGGGACTCAGCCTGTTTTTCATCTCTCCACTCAAAACGTTACATAATCTGACGACCGCATTATTTTGTACCGTTTTCTTGCTCCATTTTCCTACCGAAACACCACTCGCGATCGGGATTTCCGATTTCACCCATGCAAAGACCTCGCCTCCCGATTCACTCCGCGGGGAATGAAAAAGCCATCTGCAGAGAGACGGCTTTTCGGTATCGGATTCCCTTTTTGTTTAAGGATTATGAAAACCCCCTTTCGGCGTGACCAGAGAACCGCTACATTCCGGCCTCTTTTCGCATTTCGGGCAATACGGGACTTCTTCGTATATACATTTCCCGCTTCCGGACATGGGGAAAGGCCCATCCCATACCGGATGCGCGACTTTCGCGGCCATGATGACCGAACCGCAGGTCTTACAGGTATACGACCCATCCTCCTGCAGAGCGTATTCATTATCGGCCTCGATTCCCGTCTGCCCCGCTTGCCGCTTCGATCCCTCCGGCATCAATATCCCTTCCGACATAATTCCCCCCTCAAAGTTTTAAGTTGCGAATACCTCCTTGAATACCGACTCCCTCAGCAGGAGGATAGGATGAGAAGACCCGCCGTGTCAACGCGGGACACTATTCTCATTCCATGGACACGAACTCGCCTCGCCGATGGCTTCCAATTACCGATATTGACTTATCTTTCAAAAATACTATTATTTACCGTCGGCATACAGATCATTTCCAACAATCAAAACGGGTCCAGACCCAGGGAGAAATAACCATGCTTAATACCGATATCACCGACAACATGCTCGGCGGCATAGGCAGCAAGTTGCTGTGTCTGAAGGTCTTTACCGAAACGCCGTCCGTTCCCGCGGGAACGCACCGGTACCTCGCATCCGGACAAAACGGAAGCTTCTTCATCCTCGTCACCGAATGTGACGGAATGCCGTATCTGTTCGAGATGCGGTCGGACGCCTTTGAAACGCTCCAACTCCCCCGGATCCAGCTCGGCATACACGACGGCGTGTCCGAGTACTTCGTCGTGACGAATCGGGACGGCGAATCACCGACGATAGCGAGATGCGACGTGTCGGATCAGGCCATGAACGCAGAGCCGGTCGAAGTCAGGATGGCAGACATACGGCTGCACGCCCTGGCACGTCTGAGTCCCAATAGCTTCCGGTGGTGGCCGTTCGAGGATAATAAGACACCGAACATCGCGGCGGTGAGTCAGGCGAAGAGCACCCCCTTCATCGTCCTGACCGACCCGACCGGTTCCGGCGACTACCCCATCTTGTTCGTCCCTAGGGAATTCTCGGATACGACGGAATGGAAGTCCGTCCAGGATAACCCCCGCGACTACGAGCTTCGGCTCCTGACCGCGAAATGCATGCGCATGCCGGCCTTCCGAAAAAAGAAAAGACCGTGATGAACCGGAAACCAGTTGAGCCATGCCGACGGATGATCGGTATGGCTCCTTCTTTTTCCCGCCGAACGGCCGCGACAAAAAAACGGGACCGTCGAACGCGACGGCCCCAAGAAGGCTCCTGCCGATCACAAGCGGGACCCGGCAAGCCATCCGCGCCCGTATGTCTCCCGGACAAGCGTCACCGTCCACGAGACAAGCAACGAAAACACCAGGATGTGCAGTATCTGCATCGGCAGAAAGATACCGGGCGGACCGGCTACGAGCAAGGTCGCGCACAGGGAACAGGCGACGGATGCGAGAGAGAGTCCCGGAAGGAACCGGACCGCGCGGGTCAGCGTATCCGTTCCCGGAAACCGGTCGCCGGCAACCATGCCGCATATTATCAGCGCGAAGGCGACAAGCGGAAGGCACTCGTACTCGAACACCTTCACGATGACCGCCAAAAGCATGACGCGCGAGACCCGCATATCCGCCAACTGCGACGCGTACCGCTCGATCAGATAGACCCAAAGAACAAGCACGCCTCCGGCCGATTGAAGCTTCGTCCTCGGCAAAGAAAGGAACTTCCGCATATGACCCGACCTCCGACGGGGATATGTTAAGGATGAAAGGACTGTTTCCGAATCGCCTCCATCCTCGCACGGACGTATCTCTCATGCAAGGACGGGCCGACGACTCCGTTTGGCTTCAAACGGAAAGGGAGGCATAATCCGGTGTCGAAACAAGATCATTCCCAACAACCCAACCAGGCCACACGCCGAGGAAATACCGCCATGATCGCACCGCAGCAACCCATCACAGCCCGGATAGGAACTCCGCTCGAACAAATCAAACCCGGGCACCTTTCAGCTCCATGCCAACGACTGGCGCTTTCGACTTTTCCGGATGAGGTCGCTTCTCTTATCAAGCTATCCGACAACCAAGAGATCCTTCTCGTGAGATTCGTCTTACTCCCCGCCGGCATCGCGACAGGAAAAGCGGCGTCAGATGTTCCGCAAAAAAACATCTACTTCGAGATTATCGGTTTTTCCGCCCCGTCACAGGAGAATCCGGAAGTCACCCTCCCGATCGGAAGGTATCACATCAAATACGCATTCGTTGACAGAAAAACAGTGTATCTCGTCCTGAGAAAGGAGGACGGGACCATCCTCCTACGCACGCTCGGCCGAGGTGCAAGGCTCCAACATGCTCCCGGCGTGATCGCTGAAAACCCGAAAGATTACTGGTACATCGTCGGATTCGACAACGACCCCGCGATCGAAGGCATCGTCCCCATCGAACCGGACTGAAACCAGGGAATCCCGGAAGGAGTCCCTCTCCGAGAATTCAGACGTCCGATTTCCGGATACGACGATCCGCACACAAGGAAAGCCCGAAGTACGAACGTACCCGGGCTTTCGTCGTTTCGTGCGGAATTTCATCACATCCGGGTCGGATCATCGAAGAACGCCCGCGGGTCGATCCAATCGGCGCGATCCGTACGGCGCGAGTCGGGACGGAAATACCCGGGCAGTACGCCCCCCTTCCATTCGCCCGCATAGACCGCGAAATGAAGATGTTCCTCCCACCAGCCGTTCTCCGGAGTGAATCCGGGGCCGATCGTCCCGAGAACCTCGCCACGGTCCACGCGATCGCCTTTTTCCTTCGTCCGGACGCCGAGGTGCCCGTAAAGGGAGAAGAACGCTTTCCGGGAGACGGGATGGCGATGACCTACGATCACGATACCTCCCCAGTTCCCCTTCTCCTCGCTTCCGGGGTGGACCGCCGAATAGACCACGCGGCCGCGCGCGACGCATCGCACCGGCGTGCCGACCTTGGCGGCGACATCCTCGCCGAGATGGATCCCCCGATCGATACCGCCGGACGCGACGTCCCTGCCGAACCGCGGAGGGATCGGCATGTACGGATCGAGCGGTTTCACGATGTCGCGAGCGATCGGATAGGCCATTACGACGTATTCTTATTCCGATTTTCGCACCGGAAATGCGGACTGTAAAGAAGATGTAACGGGAGAAAGAACGTACATGCGGATATCCGGAAGCGCGGTCCCGACAATTGACATAACATCCGCTTCGCGCTACCATGAACTGCCCCCGGGTTCTTTTCAAAATCAACACCATGCACCCAATCAGGAGCACCTTATGAAACGAAATCCGCGCGCGGCATTCCCGCTTGAACCCTGCGATCCGCTTGGCTTCTTTGAAATCCTGCATTCCGTAACGTACAAATCACCTTCGAAGGCGGTCATCTTCAAACGATCCTCCGTGTCGCCTCACAAGGATCCGAATATGCTCTACTTCGGCATCATCGATCGTCGCTTCGAAAAAAACATATCCGCTCTGCACATCGGGATAACGGAATCTCCGATCGAGACCGGAAGTATCCTTGCGATCAAGTCGGGATCGCATCCGATATTCAGATATCGCAACCCTTCCCATCCGAGCTTCAATATCACCGCCACCCTGAACCAGGGCATCCGTTTCCGAGCAATTGCCGCATTCTATCTGAATCAACGGCCGTTCCTCGTGCTGGAATCGGATGATCGAAACTATCTCCTGAAATCCTTCGTCGGAAACACGGAAATCTTCGATTGTCTGAATTCCGGTCAGGTCGGTAATTATTTCTACAAGTGCGACCGATCCGAATACCTGTTCAAGGAAGAGTTCCCCTCCTGAAGCCGTTCAGTCAGCACACAAGCGCCACCCCCCTCCCCGGGATGGCGCTTTTTTTCCGCACCTCCGGCCCGACGACCGAGACAACGTCGACTCCCGATCGGATGAACGTTTTCATGGCCGTTCGGGCCATGTCGACACCGCCTGATCATGCCCTTCCGAATCGCAAGCCTGATTCCCGACTCAGTCGCGCTTCTTCTTGTCCGTCTTTTCCGTCCCGGAACCGGTTTCCGATCCGGATTCCTTTCCGCTCTCGGACGCTTCCGTTTCCTCTTCGCCCCGATAGGCGAAGAAGACGCGGTTCTCGGTCCGCAGGTCGACATAACGGAGCGAAGCCCTCCGTTCCGACGGAATCTCCCGATCGAGTACGAGACGCAATGACGCGACGGTCTTTTCCGGATCCATATCGAGGCCGGAAAGCAGCTCCCATCCCTCCGTCGTCTGGAATCGCACTTCGCCGGAAACGCGCGAAGGCGACGCGAGCACGGGAGAGAACGAGATACCGCCGCGCTCGCGCAGCCCCCGTTCGAGCGAAAGCAACGTCCGGACGGTCTCTGGTCGCAGAACCGGCTCGCCGACCTCGATGGGCCGCGCGCCGGTATCGACCACCCGCAGGACATACGTATCGTTTTCCGGACGTTCGGCGTTCCCGGCATCGGCGGCCACCCCGTCGTCCCCGATCAGGAAACACGGTCCCGCGGAGCACCACAGGAGAATCCGGTCCCGTTCGGTAACCGAGATCGCGACGGTATCCGGAAACCGTTTCGTCACCGAGACCGTCGCGAGCGTCGGATATTCCCGACGCAGGTCGTCGGAGAGTCTTCGGCCGGAGACGAGAAAGAAATTGTCCCGCGGAAATATCCCGAGGATCCGCCCGGAAAGATCTCCACGGACGAAGTCCTCGATTCCCGATACGGACACCTCGGACGCTCCGGACACCTCGACGGATCCGACCCGATGGAATTCCGAGAAGAAAAGCGTATAGACGGCGGTCGTACCGAAGACTACCCACAGAAGAAACGCGCCGATGCCCGGACCGGAAGACGGCCGTTCACGGGAGATGAGCGGCCTCTTCGGGGCGCGCTCCGCACGGAACGCGTCGCGGACCATCTTCTCGTGCGGGGCGGGAGTACGTTTTCTTGCCTTCCGGAGCGTGACATCCGGACGTTTCGGCTCCCGTTTCTGAGCGTTCGGAGTCATAGGACGGTCAGGAAGAGGCGATCTATCAGGAGGCGGGCGTTCCCGTTCGTATCGCGGATCGCGCGGATCGTCCGTTCGATCTCGTCGAGGATACCGTAGAGCCCGACAGCCCGACGAGGAGAAAACGCGTCTTCCCGACGGGTATTGCGCAGACCCGTCACCCACCACTCGAACAGCTCGGCGGTCTGAACCGGCGAGGATGCGAGTTCCTCGGAAAGATCGATCCGTTCCGAGAACGGAAGCGAGGAGATGCGGAACAGGGAGCGAAGCCGTTCCCGCCGCTTTGCGAATGCCTCGGGATCGGCTGTGGCGGAGACGACGATACCCGGACGACCCAGAGCATAGAAGAACTGCTCCACGCCGGCCTCGGGGACGGCCTCACGGATTTCGGCCTCGGGGACGACGGACATCGGGACACGGAACGTCCTCGAGACCACGGTGTCGCGGAGCGCGCCGATGCGCGTGGCGACCAGGATGATGACCGCCGTGGAACTCGGTTCCTCGAGCGTCTTGAGCAGGGCGTTCTGCGCTGACTCGGTCATACGGTCGGCATCGTCGATCATGACGACCCGACGGGCCGACTCCGCCGGAAACCGACTGAGGAACGTCGCGACTTCGCGGATCGACTCGACCGAATGACTCCGTTTTCCTCCCTCCTTCTTCGCGACCGGAGACAGGAACAGGAAGTCCTGCCGACCGACCGGATCGCCGCCCGACAGACCAAGCAGCGAGGCGGCGAATTCAAGCGCGACCAGACGCTTTCCGATTCCCTCGGGACCGGAAAGCAGAAAGGCATGATGCGATAATCCGCCTTCGGTCAGTTTCCGCAGGAATGCCCGCTGGCGCGCATGTCCGATGATATCCGTCATGGCAGGTTGCTCGTTCGTTCGGATTCCGCTTCGCGAAGCACGTCGCGCCAGGAAGAAAGAAACGCCTCCTCGGAAAAACGCTCCCGTGTCCGCGGGTCGGAAACGTACGAGTCAGGACCGCGATCAAGGAAACGACGTACCGCATCCGCAAGCGATTCCGGCGTCGACGCGCCGAAGGACTCGCCGGTCTTTCCCTCTTCGACGACCTCCGACGCGCCTCCCTCGCGGACCGTAATGACCGGCGTCCCGCACGAGACCGCTTCCGCCGCCGCAAGACCGAAGTCCTCCTCGGACGGGACCACGACGGCACGCGCGCGACGATAGAGCGACGCGAGCGTCTTGTCATCCACCGTTCCGAGAAAGTCCACCGTCCGGCCGGCCATGGTTTCGAGACGGGCACGCTCCCGACCGGATCCGACGATCCGAAGCGGCAGCTCGAGCTTGTTGAACGCCTCGACAGCCACATCGATACCCTTCGACGCCGTCAGTCTGGAAACGACGAGGAAAAACTCTTCGCGGTCCGAAACGTCCGCTCCTTCCCGGGGATCCGCGGCCTCCGGAATCGGCAGTGCCACGGGAGGCGTGATGACCGCCGAATCGCGACGATAGTATTTTTCGACCCTGGACCGGGTGTATCGGGAATTGGACACGAGAAGGTCCGGACGGTCCGCCGCCTCACGGTCCCAGACACGCAAATAAGAAAGATAGAAACGGAGAAGCGCGCGGCACGGCCCGAAGACACGGGACTCGTCGAGATAGCGCCCATTCGCATCCCAGAGAAGCCGCATCGGCGAATGCAGGTACGCGATATGGAAGGTTCGCAGCCGCGTCACGATCCCCTTGGCCCATGCGCCGGAAGACGAGATGACGAGATCGAACTCGCGCAGGTCAAGCGACTCCGCCGCGACCGGAAAAAGCGGAAGAAGCAGTCGATACCGTTTCCGGAGGAATCGCGGCAGCTTCTGCAGGAACGAGGTCCGGATCTCACGACCCTCGAACCGCCCACTCATCGCTTCCGCGTCATACAGGAGCGTATAGATCGGCGCATCCGGATCAAGCCGTACGAGGCTTTCCAGAACACGCTCGGCCCCTCCGTAGGAAACGAGGAAATCGTGCACGAAAGCGGTCTTCCTTCCCGAGAGCCGTTGGGCCATACTGCTGTCCGGTTTCCGAATACAAAGGATACGGAATATCACCTCCGCCCCGAAAGGACGGCAGCGATATCCGCCGCGCAACGCTCCCACCGGAAACGTTCCGCGTTCTCCCGACCTTTCCGTAGTATATCATCCCTCAGCCCCGGTTCCGAGAGGACGTTCCATATCCCCTCGGCGATCGATTCCGGAGAAAGCGGATCGACATAGAGAGCTCCGCTGCCGCCGATTTCCGGAAGTGACGACGTATCCGAAGCGACGACCGGGATACCGGCCGCCTGCGCCTCCACGATCGGAAGTCCGAATCCTTCGTAAAGAGACGGGAAGACGAAGACGTCCGCACCGGAAAGCAATGACGTCTTCTCGTCTTCGGCGACGTATCCGCGTTCGACGATGTCCGACCGATAGGCGGATCGGGAAATCGCCGCCTTCGCATCGCCGTACCCGTATCCGGGACGCCCGACCAGAACGAGCCGATGCGGGATACCGTGCCGTGCCTTGAGGATATCGAACGCCTCGACGATCCGACGGACATTCTTGCGCTCCTCTATCCTGCCGACGAACAGAAGGTACGGAGATCCCGATTCATTTCCGGATCCCGTTTTTTCCTCATGATTCCCGATTCCCGATCCATGATTCTTCTCAGGTTTCCCCTCGTAGATGACCGATATCCTCTCTTCCGGAACACCGTAGAGCCGGATGAGATCGCGTTTGGTATTCTCCGATACCGCGATGACCGTCTCGGCCGCCCGGCACGAGAACCGGATGACCGCACGCATATAGAAACGTTCCCAGCGGGAATAGCTCCGCTTCGAGAACTCGTATTCGAGCCCGTGCACGGTGACGACGGACCGTCGCGGATGGATAAGTGGCACCGTATGTGCCGGCACGAACAGGACGTCCGGCGGATGAAGAAGCATCTCGACCGAGAGCCTGCCATGCGTCCAGAACCGCGGAGCGGACAGCTCCTTCAGGACCCAGCCCGCAGGAAAACCGAAGTCCGGCCGGTACCCCGGACGGACATAGAGCGTGACCTGCTCGTCCCGGAGCGGATCCCGAAGGTGCTCGATGACACGGTACGCGTATTCCTCGATTCCCGTCCGGTTCCGGAGGAACGCCCGGGAGGCGTCGATGCCGATCTTCATAATCCGAAACCGGGGATCCGCGGCCGACAGTGGAACGGATCCATCGCCGGTCGTCGGTCATCCATCCGTTATAGGTCACCTTATTTCCCCAGCATGATGCTGCGCTTGTACGCCTCGAGGTTCTCGAGCACGATTCCGGTACCGCGCGCGACACAGAATGCCGGATCGTCCGCCACGTAGCACGGTACACCGATGGTCTTGGCGATGAGCTGGTCGAGATAGCGGAGCTGCGAGGTGCCTCCGGAGAGGACCATTCCCTTGTCCATGATATCCGCGGACAGCTCGGGCGGCGTCTCCTGGAGGACCTGTTTCACCACATTGATGATCTCGCGCAGCTCGTCCTGGATCGCCTCGGTCACCTCGTTGGAGGAGACGGCGACAGTCCTCGGCAACCCGCCCATGAGGTCGCGGCCGCGGATGTCGAGATGATCTTCCTTGACCTGCGCGATGGCCGAGCCGATCTTTATCTTGAGATCCTCGGCGGTCCGTTCGCCGATCGCAAGGCTGTACTTGCGCTTGATGTAGTCCGAAATGGCCAGGTCGATCCGGTTCCCGCCCACGCGTGCCGATGCCGATGCCACTACGCCGCCGAGCGAGATGACGGCGATCTCGGATGTTCCGCCTCCGATATTTATGATCATGTTCCCCTGCGCGGTATGGATGGGGATTCCCGCGCCGATAGCCGCAAGGATCGGCTCGCGAACCACGTAGGCCGCGCGGGCCCCGGCCTTGTTGGCCGCATCGATGACCGCCCTCCGTTCCGTCGAGGTGACACCCGCCGGGATGGACAGCACGACCTCCGGCCGGATAAGACGGAACCGGCCGGACACCCTGTGGATAAAATATCGGAGCATCGCCTCGGTTACGCGATAGTCAGCGATCGCTCCATCACGAAGAGGCTGCGACGCGACAATAGTGTCCGGCGTACGGCCAAGCATCTCCTTGGCTTCGTTCCCGACCGCGAGCACCTTATTCTCGAAGACCGAGACCGCGACGACCGACGGCTCGTTGACGACGACGCCCTTCCCCGGCACGAACACGAGCGTGTTCGCGGTACCGAGGTCGATGCCGATCTTGCGGACGAATGGATTCATACCATGCGATCACCAAGTACCAAATTCCGACCATCAAAGGAAATGCCGCCCTCTTCCCGTGGTTATCGGAATCTGGTTATTGGTCTTTTACTCTCCTGATATCCGCCCCGAGGGCCGAGAGCCGCTCCTCGATCCGCTCGTACCCGCGGTCGACCTGATAGACCTCCTCGATCAGCGTCGTCCCTTCCGCGGCGAGCGCCGCGATGATAAGCGCCGCGCCGGCCCGCAGGTCGAACGAGCGGATCGTCGTCCCGCGCAGTCTCGCCGGTCCGCGGAAGAGCACCTGGTGAGGATTGAGCACGGTCGCCCGCGCCCGCATCTTCTCAAGCTCGGATACGTAGTTGAACCGCCCTTCGAAGACGGTATCGAACAGCAGGGTCTCGCCGTCGCCGAGCGCGGCCAGCACGCCGAACGGCGCCTGTACGTCGGACGGAAGCCCGGGATAGGTCCGGGTATCGATCTTCGGCACTGCCAGGATATGATCCGTCGGAACGACCGTTATCGAATCCCCTTCGATCCGAAAATCGGCACCGAACTCGCGAAGCTTCTCGAGGACGATATCGAGATCGTGCTCGCGCGCGTTCCGGACCGTGATCGGACTCTTCGTCGCGACGCCGAGCACAAGGAACGTGGCCGCCTCGTTGGCGTCCGGTATGACGTCGTGCGTCGCACCGGAAAGATCCGGAACCCCCTCGATCGTGACCGTATGCGTTCCGAGACCCGAGACCGTCGCCCCCATCTTCACGAGAAACCGGCCGAGATCCTCGACATGCGGCTCCGCGGCGGCGATACGGATCACCGTCTTTCCCGGAAGCGCGGCGGCAAGCATCATGGCGTTCTCGGTCGCGGTCACGGAAAGTTCGCGGAGCGCGAATTCGGCCGGCGCACGGTTCGTCGCGTCGACATGATACTCCCTACCGTCCTCAGAGACCGTCACGTCCGCGCCAAGCTTGCGCAACGCGTCGAAATGCGTCCCCACCGGCCGGGCGCCGATGACGCATCCGCCGGGATGATGCAGGGAAAAGCGCTCGAACCGGGCGGACAGGGAACCGAGCAGCAGGATGGACGAGCGGATCTTCTTCACGATCGAGGCGTCCATCCTCGACGGATCGATATCGCGGGGCATGACCGAGACCGTCCGCTCCCCTTTCCAGGTGACGACGGCGCCCATTCCCTCGAGCAGTTCCAGAAGCCGGAACACATCTTCGATGCGCGGCACGTTTCCGACCACGCTTTCCTCGCGCGACAAAAGCGTCGCTGCCAGTATCGGCAACGCCGCATTCTTCGAACCCCGAACGTCGATGGCTCCGGAAAGCCTTTTTCCGCCACGTATTTCGAACCGTTCCATGGGGGAAATTGTACCCGAAAACCGCCATTCTTTCAAGAAACCGCGACTCGGGCCTACGGTTCGTACCGGAACAGCCGGACGACTTCGACGGCGGAAAGCGCCCGATCGTATATCCTCAGGTCGTCCACGAGTCCGTTCCATACCCGTCCGCCGCTTCCCCAGTTGGCGACACTGAGACGCTGGGTTCCGTCGTACCGGATCGGAAGCGAGCAGTGGTCCGTCGCGGCGCCGACCAGGACGCCGTCCACGTATACCTTCAACGAATCCGAAGCCCGGACGACGACGACGTGCTGCCAGACGTCCGCGGTCAGCCGTATCGGAGAGACGCCGCACGATGTCACGCCATCGTTCGTTCCGAACCCGTACTCGTTCGTCGTCGTGCTGTTCTGCTGGAAGACCCAACTCCGAAAACTGGTATGGTTGTTATCGATGATGTCGGCGTACTGGACCTGGCTGGACCCCGGCCTGAGCCACATGGAAAGCGTGAATTGCTGCTTCTCGAACCAGGTTCCGAGATCGACATATCCCTGCGCGCCGGAAAAGCTCCCCGCGCGGCCGAAGTGTCCGCTCGCCGAGGTCGTCGCCCCGCTTATCGCCGTCCCGTCATGACCCGAGCCGGAGGAGTCCTTCACTTCGCCGGACGCACCGCTCCAGGAACCCTCGTCCATCTTCCAGTATCCGATCTGTCCCGAGGTCGGATCCGCATAGACCGGAGCCTCCTCGGCGCGGGTCGTCCCCGTCGCGGTCCCCTCCGACTTTATCTTCGTTACCCGACTCCTCCAGTCGGTATCGGAACACGATGTCATACGGACATTCCCGTCCACCCCCTCGTAGAAGCCGACCCTCCACCCGGATGAGGAGACGATGGTCCCGCCGGAGCAGCTCGCACCCGCCGCGGTCGCCAGACCGGAAAGATTCGTGTAGTTTTCCCGATAGATCTGATACAGGACCTGCTCCACCCCGGAATCGGCCGACTGGAACGAACGCGTCGAATTTCCGGTGGAAAGCGCGGCCCGTTCGCCAAGAACGGCGGACGACAACAGCGTAAGCGCCGTCACGAGCATAAGGGAAAGCACGACGAGAGAGAACACGAGGACCGATCCTTTCAGAGACGTCCGAAAATTTCGACGATTCATAGGGTTCCGCTCATCGGACCGCGATTCAGGTCGGGCCATGAGACTTCGTGCCGTATTACGCTGAAAGTATACCACGGATTCCAGACTCCTGGCAGAAAAAAAGAAACCCCGGAGGGGTTTCTTCATGAGGTGCCGGGCGCGCGAGGCGCGGCCGGTCACGAGGAAGGAGGAATCGTTCCTGATTCTTTGTGTTTGTTTTCGTATTCGGTTTTCAAGCTGCGTCCGACGTTCCGTCCTTTCGGACGGAAGGAAACGCCCCTGAGCCGGGCCCTTCCTTCCGTGCGAAAGGATTCCTCAGGAAATATAGACTCCCTCGCGGGCTTCCGGAACCAGCACTATCCGAATGACCGCCCCGACCGCCACGGCCTGCGTGAGCGCCAGCACGAGGATGACCACCGCCTGCGCGAAGTCGTATCGACCATCGGAAAGACCGGCGACCATACGATCCAGCTCCGCTTCGGTCGGCAGTGTCGCCGACGACAGGAGCGCGACCCGACCCGACGGTCGGTCATCAGTCGCTCCGGAAACGACGGGGATGCCGCCGCGACACAGTGTCAGCGCGTCGTCCTTCGTCATGGCAGTCGCGATTTCCTCGCCCTGCCTTGTTCCGAACATCTCGACGACGATCATCGTATCGCGCCCCTCGAAGAAGGTCTTCCCGACCGCCATGCCGATCTCACGGAAACGCGGATCGAGAATGTTCTGACAGTGTTTCTCGCTCTTCATCCACGCGGAATGTTCACTCTCGGGATCGGTGAAATGGATGGCGAGGTTCTCGCCGGCATACCGGTACCCGTATCCGGCCCGGTCCATGAACGACCACGGAGAAAGCCCTGAAGGCGACGTGTGAGCGAAGTACCCCCCCTTCTTCATGTCCGCCAGCTTAAGCTCGGCCGCCCGGTCGAGATCCCGGTTTTCCGTAAGCGTCGCTATGCCCCGGTGCTCGCGCTCGCGGTTGGCAAGACTGATCGCTTCGGCTATCCAGGGAGTCCGGTTTTCCGCGGCAAACGAACGGCCCGCCGGAATGGCAAGGAACGCTACGGAAGCAATGATGAAGGGATAAAGGCGTTTCATAGGTGTCTGTGTTTCGTCTGAAGAAAGAAAAGCGGCTGTTTCACCCTTGAAACACCCGCTTTCTTCACTTCGACACCTCCATTATAGCACGGAAAAACGCGCGAGTCAATCTTCTTTCGGAACGACCACGTTCGGATTGCCCGCCCCGGCTCCACGAACGAAATCGTAGGCCGCGAGGGCGGCGACCGCTCCCTGCCCCGCCGCGATGTTGTTCTGCCGGTACGGTTGGTCGGTCACGTCGCCGGCGGCGAACACGCCGGGACACGACGTCTCGGCCGTCCGCGGATTCACGATGATCTCGCCGCCGCGGGTCCGTTCGACGAGGTCCCGGACGATTTCGGAGTTCGGCATCATGCCGATCTCGACGAAGACGCCGTCGCACCCGCATTCGAACTTTCCGCCCGAAGCGAGATCCTCGCACCGGAGTCCCGTGACCCGCCGGTCTCCGACGACCTCTTCGGACTTCGCGGCACGGACCGCCTTCACCTTTCCGGAACCGAGCACGCGTTCCCGCAGGACGGGATCCGCGGTGAAATCCGGATCGATCGTCAGCACCGTCACTTCGGCCGCATACGGCAACAGGTCCTCGACCGCCTCGAACGCGGAGTTTCCCCCGCCGACCACGACGACCCTCCTATTCCGGAAGAGCGGCGCGTCGCAGGTCGAACAGTAGGCGACACCTCTGCCCCGGAAGGTGTCCTCGCCGGGTACGCCGAGCGGACGGTGACGTACTCCGGAGGCGACAACGACCGACTTCGCGGAGAACGACTCCCCCTTTTCGGTCGTCACCGAAAAGATTCCGTCCTCACCCCTCGAGACTCCCGCGACCGATTCGTCCGTCCGGATATCGATCCCCTCCTGCGCGCGCAGGTGCGCCTCGAGCTTCGCGGCGAACTCCGTTCCGCGGACCGACGGTTCGCCGATCCAGTTCTCGATGGTTGCCGATACGGCGGACGATCCGCCGATAGTCCCCGTCAGGAACAGCGCGTTCATCTTCTTCCGCGCCGCATAGACCCCGGCCGTGACCCCGGCCGGACCTCCTCCGATGATGATGACGTCGTAGAGCATATCCGTTTCTCCGGTTAGATGTTTGAAAGGTCAGCCTTCAGTCCTTCTACCGAGTCCCTGAAACGCTCGCCGCGATCGAACTCGTTCCGGAACAGGCCGAAGCTCGCGGCACCCGGAGACAGAAGGACGACATCGCCAGGTTCCGCCAGCCGGAACGCGGATCGCACGGCACTTTCCATATCCGGCTCAACGGAAAAGACGGCCTCAGGCGATCCGGCAGACAGCTCCGAGAGCAACCGGTCGGTACCCGTTCCGGGAAGAAGGACGGCCGCCCTCGTCATCCGAAGCATACCGTCCGCCAAAGGACCGAAGTCGAGGTTCTTATCCGATCCTCCCGCGATATGGACCACGGGAACCTCGAACGAGGAAAGGGCGGCCAGAGCGGCCTCGGGAACCGTCGCTGCCGAATCGTTGAAAAATTTCACACCACGGATCTCCCCGACCTGCTCGAGACGATGAGGAACGCCCGGAAACGAACGAAGTGCGGCGGCGATCTTCTCGGCAGGAACACCGCAGACGAATGCGGCCGTGGCCGCGGCCAGCGCGTCCGTTCGGGCATGCGAACCGGGAACCGCGATATCGCCGGAACGGAATAGCTCGATTTCAATTCCTTCCCGCCGCAAAACCGCACGCTCCCCGTCAAAAAAGGCGTCATCCCCGGATGAGCGGCCGAAGAACAGCTTCTCGGAAGGAATATCGTCGCTCCGGACGAAATCGAGTCCCGCATCGGCGATGACGACATCCCCTTCCTTCTGAAAGGCATAGAGATTCCGCTTGTCGTCTCGGTACTCGTCGATTGACACGTAATAATTAAGGTGATCAAGAAAGAAGTTCGTGAAGACGGCGACTTCCGGGCTCCTGCAGATGCGACCGAGCGCGGAAAGTCTCCAGCTGGACAGCTCGAACACGACGATATCGTCGGGACGGATACGATCGAACGCGCCGAGTACGGGCGCCTGACTTATACCGACCGGCACGACGCCTTTGCCACTCTCCCGGAGGATATGCACGATCATGCTGGCGGTCGTCGTCTTCCCCTTGGTTCCCGTCACGCCGACGATCCTGTTGTCGCAGTTCTCGAAAAAGATTCCGGAGTCCATCTCCACCGGAATACCGTGCGACTCGGCGAGCCGGACATACCGATCGTTCCACGGGATACCGGGGTTCTTCACGACGAGGTCCGTCCCGATGAAATCCTCGTCCCGGTGACGCCCGAGCGCATAGGTGATGTTATCGTAACCGGAAAGACGATCGAGAGAAGCCTGCAACGCTTTCTCGTCCTTCCGGTCGGTAACGACGATCTCGCCGACACCGCACCGTTCGAGAAATTCCACCGTCCCGATTCCGCCCTCGTTCGTTCCGAGTCCGAAAACGGTCACTCTCTTTCCTTTCAGATCTTCGCGCTTCATAAGATGAAGAAGACGGCACGCTCCGTCCCGAAACGGGACTTGCACGCTTCAGGCTAGCATCTTTCGGCGGCACCATCAACCGGGACCCGGATACGAAAAAGGCGGGGATACCCGCCGTACCGCATGTCGGTCAGAATGGAAGCAGTCCCCGACGCCGACCCCGGATCACTTCACCGGCGCGTTCACCGTTCCAGGAACCGTCCTCCGCGGCGACGCGACCGTTGACAGCGACAAGCCTGATCCCTTCGGGATACCGGAAGGGATCGTCCATCGTCGACCGGTCCGCGACGGTCTCCGGATCGAATACCACGACATCGGCCTTCATGCCCTCGCGCAATAGGCCGCGGTCACGGAAACCGAACTTCGCCGCAGGCTTGCCGGTCATCTTATGCACCGCCTCCTCCCAGGAAAGAACCTGCCGCTCGCGGACGTATTCGCAGAACACCTTCGGAAAGGTTCCGAAATTCCTCGGGTGAACCCGGTTTCCGGTCGAAGCGTACTCCGCCGAATATCCCACGCCGTTGGAACTCACGACCGAGAACGGATGCCGAATGGCCGCCTCGACATTCCGGGGACTCGAGACCTCGAGCGAGACGATGGCACGTCCGTCGCTTCCGAGCAGGAGGTCGACAACGACGTCTTCCGGAGAGGATCCCTGTGCCCGAGCGATCGCTTCCACCGTCTTCGGTCCGGTCATCCGCGACAGCGTAGAAACGAACAGCTTCATGCCGGAATAGTCGAGTCCGCTTCCCCGCATATCGCGTATGACCGCTTGCCGCACCCGGAAATCCTTGAGCCGGTGCAGCATGGTCTTCCGACCGCTCTCGGTCACCCATTCGGGCAGGAACGTATATAATACGGACCCGCTCGCGGTATAGGGATACACGTCGAAGCTCACGTCGAGACCGTCTTCGGCGGCATTGCGGATCATGTCGAGCGCCTCGCCGAACAGGTGCCAGTTCCGTTTCCCGACCGCCTTGAGATGCGAGATATGAAGCGGAACGCCGGCTCGCTTCGACTGGACGATGGCTTCCTCGACGGAACGGGTCAGGTGTTCGCCTTCGTCCCGGAGATAGGTCGCGTAGACCCCGTGCCGCTTCGGCAACAGATCGAGGAATCCGTCGATTTCCGCTTCTCCGGCGCGTCGGGCATGCGTATATCCGAGGCCGGTGGAAAAACCGATGGCACCCTCGTCGAGCGCACGCCGCAGCAGGAGCCGCATGGCCTTCAGGTCCTCCTCGGACGGAGTCTTGGTCGGGTTGCGAAGCACGCCGCGACGGATGGTACCGTGTCCCGCAAGCGTGGCGAAGTTCACCGAGAGCGGCCGGCGTTCCACCTCGGCAAGGAAGCCCTCCATCGAAAGCCAGTTGAAACTCACCGCATCGACATCGGTCCATTTCTGGATCGCCCGAAGGCTTTCGGGCTCCACAAGCGGCGCGAGTGACGCGCCGGAATTCCCGCCGACGACGGTCGTCACCCCCTGAAGCAGCATGCCGTGCATCCCGGGATTGCGAAACATCTCCCAGTACGTGTCGGAGTGATTGTTCACGTCGATGAAGCCGGGCGAGACATAGCAACCCGACGCGTCGACTATCCTCGACGCCGCCTCGTCGCGCAGCTCCCCGATCCGGACGATCCGTTCCTCCTTCACGGCGACATCGGCCCGGAACATGGGTGTCCCGGAACCGTCTATCACCGTCCCGTTTCGGATGAGCAGATCGTACATCACGGCAGACTTACTTCGGAAACCTCAGGGGATCAGACTTCCTCCGCCAGCTCGACGAGCCGGTTCGAATACCCCCACTCGTTGTCGTACCAAGCCATGACTTTCACGAGGTCCCCGTCCACCACCTTGGTAAGCGAAAGGTCGACGATGCTCGAATACGGATTTCCGACGAAATCGGACGAGACGAGCGGCTCACGGGTAACGGAGAGGGCGCGGGAATATTCCGGATCGCCGGCTGCCGCCTCGAGTGCGGCGTTCACTTCTTCGGCCGTAGTCTTCTTCGATACGAGGAAAGTGAAGTCAGTGAGCGATCCGACGATCGTCGGGACGCGGACAGCAAGCCCGTCGAATTTTCCCGCGATCTCGGGCATGATGTGCGTGACCGAGATAGCGGCCCCGGTCGTGGTCGGAACGATGTTCTGAGCCGCCGCGCGCGCGCGACGCAGGTCCTTGTGCGGCCCGTCCTCGAGGTTCTGGTCGGCGGTGTAGGAATGGATAGTCGTCATCATCGCCTTCTCGATCCCGAACTTCCCGGCTATGATCTTGGCCACCGGAGCGATGCAGTTGGTCGTGCACGACGCGTTGGAGACGATCGGCTGCCCGGCATACTCGCGGTCGTTCACGCCGATCAGGAAGGTCGGAATCTCGTTCTCCCCCTTCGGAGGAGCCGAAAGGACGACCTTCTTCGCGCCCGCCGCAAGATGCTGTCCGGCGGAATCCCCGTCGACGAACCGGCCCGTACACTCGAGCACGACATCGACGCCGAGTTCCTTCCACGGAAGCTTCTTCGGATCCGGTTCGGCATAGACCGGATACCGCTTCCCGTCCACGACGATTGCCCCGTTCTCGGCCGACACTTCGCGACGGTAGGTGCCGTAGGCCGTATCGTACCGGAGCAGGTGCGCGAGCGTCTTCGCGTCGGTCAGATCGTTGATGGCGACGATTTCGGAATCGGCGCGCTCGAGAGCGATCTTGAACGCGCAGCGTCCGATACGGCCGAACCCGTTGATGGCGATCTTCTTCATAGGAGTCCCGTTAATCTTATGACGCGACCGACGACGCGAACCCTTCCGCTTTTCCCTCGCCCTCGAAAAGTCGGATCTTGCGCATGACCTCGGTCTGTACCGCCTCCATCGCCGGTCCGACGAGATCGCGGATGTCCGTCTTCCCGTTTTCCTCGACCGCATGCGTGACCGCGCCGATGAACGCGAGCTTGATCGCGGTATCGACATTGAAGCAGGAAATGCCGCGGCGGATGACCTCGGTCACCTTGCCATCTTCCCAATCCGACGCCCCGTGCAGGACGAGCGGTACGGACACGAGGGAGGAGATCTTCGACAGCCGGTCGTAATCCGGCTCCGGCCGCTCCATCGCGAATCCGTGCGCGTTCCCGATAGCGACCGCGAGCGTATCGATTCCGGTATCCCCGACGAACCGGACGGCCTCGTCCGGATCGGTCATGTATTCGTCCCAGTCGACCTCGCCGCGCACCTCCGAGAGATACGGAACGTTGCCGAGCTCTCCCTGGACCGAAACCCCTTTGGCATGGGCGAACTCGACGACCTGTCGCGCCACGCGCACGTTATCGACGTACGGATGGCGAGACCCGTCGTACATGACGGACGGAAACCCGATCTCGATCGCGCGCTCGACCACGTCGAGACTCTTCCCATGGTCGAGATGAATCGCCACCGGAAGGTCGGGATGATAGAACTCGGCCATGTTCCGGACGAGGAAATACAGCGCCCGACCGCCGGCATAGTCCATGGTCTTCTCGGTGATCTGGACGATGACCGGGGCACGCAGCTCCTCGGCGGCGTTCAGGATCGCCTTGGTCGTCTCGAGATTCACGGTATTGAAGGCGCCGACGGCGTATCCCTCCTCCTTCGCTTTCACGAGCAGTGTCTTGGTATCGAGTATCATATCCGGATAGTTCTTTCGTTACTCCCCTCCGACTTCGTTGCCGTCCGCCTCGCGCCGCCCGTCATCGCGGTTGCCGATCTCGTGCGCCATCCGGAAGAGCTCGTGCGGATACAGACTCTCCCGCCCCACGAGGACACCGTCCATCCGCGGCTCGAAACAGACACGTTCCAACAGCGTCGCCTTGACCGATCCTCCGTACAGGACGGGAACACGATCGGCGACCGGTTGCCCGTACAGTTCGGCGAGGGCGCGATGGATGACGATACGCATCTCGAAGATCTGCTCGGACTCGGGAATGATATCCGTTCCGATCGCCCACCGCGGCTCGTATGCCACCAGCACGCGCTCGGCCATCATCGGCGAGACATCATGGAACGCGAGCCGTACCTGATCCGAGACGACGGACACTTCCTCGCCGCGCTCCCGTTCATCGGCCGTTTCCCCTACGCAGAGTATCGGCTGCAGATTCTCATGAAGCGCCGACTTCATCTTCCATCCGACCTCGGTGTCCGTCTCGTGCGCGTATAACCGACGTTCGCCGTGTCCGACGATGACCGATCCGACATGGAGATCCCTCAGCATGGGAGCGGAAACCTGCCCGGTAAACGAGCCCTCCTTCTCCCAGAAGACGTCCTGCGCGGCAAGACGGAGCGGGTCCGGCAGTTCGCGGGAAAAACGCTCGAGATAGACCGACGACGGAGCCAGGACGATCTCCACCCCGTCGATACGCTTCCCGAACAGTTCCTTCCGGAGCGCGACGAGATACTGCTCCGTCTCGGCGACGGAGGCAAGATTCATCTTCAGGTTTCCGATCAGATATCGTCGTTTCATATCGGTTCCGCCTCCTCTTATTCGGAAATCTTTCCCCGAAGGAACTCCGCCGCCTTTTCGGGCTCTATCGTCGAGACCTCTATGCCGGTCGAAAGCTCGAACCCGGCCCAGACGGACGTCTTCGGAAGAATCTCCACGTGCCAGCGATAGTGCGGGTACTCACGCCCGTCACACGGGGCGGTATTGAGGAAGAAATTGTACGCCGGATCGCCGAGGCCGACCGATATGGCCGAGAGCGTCCTGCGCAGCGCATCGGCGAGCGCGATCTTCTCTTCTTCGGTGATGCGTTCGAAATACGGGTTCCCGGAACGCTTCGGCATGATCCATGTCTCGAACGCGACGCGCGACGCGAACGGACAGAAGACGAGGAAGTGCTCGTTCTCGTACACGAACCGCTCACGCGTCTCGATCTCGTGATCCAATATCGTCTGGAACACGTTCGCGCGGTGATTCCGGTGATAGAGTTCGGCGCCGCGCAGCTGCAGTTCGAGATACGGCGAGATGACGGGTATCGCCATCAGCTGCGAATGAGGATGCGGAAGCGACGCTCCGGCCTCCTTCCCGTGATTGTGGAAGATCTGGATATACTTCACCGACTTCTTGGACATGAGCGCGAGGTATCGCTCCTGGTACGCATCGACCACCTCGGCGACCCGCCAGAGCTCGAGATCCGCGATACTGTGTCTCGGATCCCTCGTGATGATGACCTCGTGATACCCGACGCCGCTCATCGCGAAATACGGCCCCTCCGACAGGTCCCGTGCCATCCGCCCCGAAGAGAATGCGGGATAGAGATTCGGGATGACCGCAAGGCTCCAGTCACCGTCCGGCGTCCGATAGACGAGCACCGGCTCCTTCTGGCCGCTTGCCACAAGGTCCGCGAACGGATCGAAGGCGTTCGGATCCTCTTTCGCGCGCTCATGCTTGGCGAAATCGTCCGGGCGCTTCGCCCGGCCGGTCGCGATCACGACCCAATCTCCGGTAATGATGTCCTGACGGAGCTCCGATTGGGAGCCGGCCGACCGTTTCGCCGGCTTTCCCGAATCGCCGTCTCGTATCTCTATGTTCACGACGTTTGTGTTTCCTCCGTTTACCGACCGAATCCGTCCTTCCGCCTAGAGCGTCTCTTTCAGACGATATTCCCCCTTCCAGAGGCGGACCCGGGTCTTCCAGAGATCGATGAGCACCTGCGTAAATCCGTTCTTCCCCGTAAGCGAAACGGTCGACCCCTCCTCGTTCATCCACCGGACCGGCATCTGCTTCACCTTGTATCCGAGGTGCTCGGCAAGCGTCACGAGCTCGAAGTCGAACCCGAACCGGTCCACGACCATCCGCTTCGCGATGGCATCGGCCGCTTCGCCGGTGAGCGCCTTGAACCCGCACTGCGTGTCCGGATACCGCCAGAGACCGAGCATGATCCGGATCGCCCAGTTCCCCATGTTCCCCATGATGATACGGTACTTCGGCTGCGGAACCTGGATATAGGAATCGGGAAGGTCGCGGGACCCGATCACGACGTCGTACCCCTCGGCGAACATCGGCTCGAACGCGTCCCAGTGCGTGATGGACGTGGAACCGTCCGCGTCGAGGAAGATCCGATATTTCCCCCTGGCCTCGAGTAGTCCCTGACGGACCACGTACCCTTTTCCATGGTTCTCGGGGTTCTCGATCACGCGCAGATTCGGGATCTGCAGACCATAGTTCCTGGCCACCTCGGCGGTATTGTCCGGAGACCCGTCGACGACGACGAGAATCTCGTACGTATAATCCTTCCCCTTCAGGTACTTGTCGATCTCCAGCAGGTTTCTTCCGATGCGCTCCCCTTCCTTGTACGACGGGATGACGATCGAAAGATGCGGTGCGTTCTCGGTCATAACAGGGATGTCCTTAATGCTTTGACTCATTGTAGCAGATTTCGGGACAGGAAACCACTTCCGACGACTCGCGGACTATCCCGCTCCGCGCCCCGGTAAGCCCTTTCAGCGGGATCCCGTCCCGACGACGATCCAGTTGAAGTCGACCGTTTCCCGGACGGGATCGTCCGTCGCGACCGTAAATCCCTCTCCGCTTTCGATATCGTCCACGTACAGGACCGCCCCGTGCGTCGATCCGACCGGCGTAACGTAGATGAGGCTCCCCTTCCTGACGGCCTTCGTCTCGATCCGAACCGTCCGACCGTCCGAGTCGTTGCCGTCACCCTCTCCGACCGGAACGATCGTTCCCGATCCCGCCGTCGGCGTATCCGACTCATGAGTCGCGATCTCGAGCCCGCCGGCTTTGACGGTGGCGGCGGAAAGCGTCCCTTCAAGAAGGTCGACGTTCCCTTCCGCATCCTTCATGACCGCGTTCCCGATTCCGAATGTCTGATAGAAATCGAAGAGGACCGCATTCTGGTCACGAAGAAGTGACAGTTCCCCTTCTATCGCGGATAGACGCCCGTCAAACCGGTCCGAGGCAATCGCGAGACCGGACACCGAATCCTCGACGGAAAGCATGCGCGCATCGATCGCGGCCAACCTTTCGGCCTGCCGGACATCTTCAGACTCAAGGGAGGCGAGAGACTCTCCGATGACGTCAAGCTGCGCGGTCGAAAGCGACTGCCGACTGGAAAGATCGGAAATGTTCCCCTCGGTTACTCGACCAAGTTCCGAAAGCCGCCCCTCGAGCGTTTGCCGGACGGAAGTCTGCTCTCCGTGCAATTCCTGAATGGAACGGACCAGAAGAGGCGTCAGACGGCCGTAATCGACGCCCCAGGGAGAGGCGGAGGCGGAGAGCTTCCCGGTTCCATCGTCGCCATTGGTCGTCACCGCGTACGGATAAACGTCGTAGAGTTCCTGCGCGATGAATCCCTGCTGCGTGACGTGCGAGGGATCCGCAATGAAATCGAAGTCCCTCACAGGAATCTGCAGAAGCGTATCGAGTCCGGTTCCCGTGTCGACGATATGCTCCTTGAGGCGTCGATCGGATGTCGTGTTATAGGCAATACCGCTCCAGCCGCCACTATTGGCGATACTTCCTATCTGAGTTCCGCCTACCTTAAAGGTGACATAATTACCGGACGTACTTCCCCCATCATGTTCGAAATTTACAAGCTCCCCGGTGGCATGGACATCCAACTTCGCAACGGGCGATGAGGCAAATCCCACAGCGACACTTCCTGTTAAGTACGACTCGGTCGCGTCAACCGTAAAACTACTTAATGGCAGGCCTGCCGAACCGCCACTTCCCAGTCCGCGCATTGTCAAAGCGCCACTATTGTTACCTCTTGAATCACTAACATTGAAGTAAGCCATCCCACCGGCGCTTTTTATGATAGACATCTCACCACCTCCGGCAACCGTCAAGGCTCGGATAGGAGTCGTTGTTCCAATGCTAACACTTCCCCCATATGGTTGAAGTGAGAGATCCGGCGTAGTACCTAAAACATTATTGGACCCCTGTATCATGGCAGCAGTTCCCGCATATCCCATCACGACCCCGAGAGACGCCTTGCCGACGAACAGATCGCGTCCGATATTGTCATTTGTCACGATGAATCCCTCCCCGTTCGAAGGGTTCGACCTTATAGCTCCCGAGACATCAAGCGAATACAGCGGACTCGTCGTTCCAATCCCGACGTTACCATTCCCGAGAATAGTCATCTTCTCAGTTTGTGTATTGTCACCGGTGCCGGAGGCGCCGGCGGCGGTGGACGTATAGAAATGTATCGCGGAAGAACCCGTGCCTGTGGCGATACCGGATTTGAGAGCAAGATCACCGCCGGCAAGGTCGGTACCGCCGGTGTATGCGCCGCCGGAGGTCAGTGTTAATCCTTGTCCTGCCGTTGCGGCGGTCGTATTTCGTTCCATGCCAAACGTGCGTGCGGCAGTGCCACCGAGCGAGAGGAGGTAGGAAGGTGTAGTAGTGCCGATGCCGACGTTGCCAGTTGCAGCTATCCTCATTACCTCGGCATTGTTCGCACCGAACACCAAAGAACTGTTTGTTTTAGTAAACAGATTCGTCGTATTATACCCATAAATCCCGAAAGCACCAGAATCGTAGATTAGTTCACCAAGCGGATTTTTCAAGGCTGATGACAGCCGTATTCCTTGTCCCCCGACATTGTTAGTGTACACGTCCAACAGATTTGCTGGACTCGTCGTCCCGATGCCAAGATTACCGGAACTGTCCATACGGATCTTTTCATCTCCCGAAGTCATTGTGCCGCTATTGTGGAATGTGATACTACCGTTCCCTCCAGGACCAATCATGGTCTCAGTTCCAGAAGATTTGACTATGACGGTTCCGCTCTTTCTGATGACGCCACTCGTAACATCAAAATCTCCTCCGTTCACTACCAATTTGTATGAAGGACTCGTCGTACCAATCCCCACATTCCCTTTGAGAGCTGTCGTTGTGATACTGTCATTTCCGAGCACGACTGTATTACTCCCCAGTCCTATCGCCGAAGCACCGATGACGATTTGGTTCGTCTCTCCATCTGCGTGAGCACGGGTGTCGTAACCGAGGAAGAGGGAGTTGTTGCCTGTCGTATTCCCTGTCGATCCATCGGTGAGGTAGCGTCCGGCATTTCTTCCCAGTGCGGAGTTCTGATAGCCCGTATTATTTAAATAGAGAGCATTCACTCCTAATGCTGAGTTATAGTAGCCTGTGGTATTCGAGTTGAGAGAACCTCTTCCCACTGCGGAGTTCTGATAGCCCGTGGTGTTGGAAAAAAGAGCTTCCACTCCAAACGCGGAGTTGTAGTAACCTATGGTATTGGAGTAGAGAGCATTCAGTCCAATGCCGGTATTATAGGAAGCATGATATGTCTGCGTCGCTGTGCTGCCCATCGTGAAGTTCCCCGCATTCACACCGAGGAAAAGATTCTGTCCTTCTGTCGTCACCGTTCCGTTGTTGCCGTAGTTGAAGTTGTGGAGGAAACGACTGGAGCCTTTGTACAGCACGCCGTTTTGTGCTGCGTATGTCGTATCATCCACGCGGATATTTCCCGCAGCGATGTCGAGTTTTTGTGCGGGAGACGTTGTGCCGATGCCGACATTACCTGAACTATCTACCACAAAACGAACAGCACTCGCGTTGACATCATATACATAATATTTACCCGCAACCCCAAGAGTTGTTTCTCCGGTGTTGCCAACTCCAGTCTGCCAAGAACGACTTCCGTTATATCGCAATTGTGTATAACTACTACCAGCCCCAGTAAGAGCAAGTTGATATTGACCTGAACCACCAGACCCATACACATCTAACAATGTCGCCGGACTCGTCGTGCCGATGCCGACGTTGCCGGATGATGTCAGCCTTACTTTCTCAGATAATGTTCCCGCACTTCGTGTTATAAATGCAATATCACCGCTCTCGGAACCCACAGTTTTGACCGTATGAATAGCTACTATCTTTGCAAAAATATTCTCAAGGCTTGATGCATTATATCCACTGAACTGAATACCGGACCCGGTGTTCTCGGTCGTACTTTGATTGCGCACTGTGAGAGAAAGAGGCACACCACTGACAAAATCCGTCGAATTGTCAAGACCGGAGACATTCACAACAGAATTCGCATTCTGCCCAAAGACAGTCAATGCGGCATCAGGGCTCGTCGTCCCGATGCCCACGTTGCCACCATTGAGATATGAGTTCCCATTTGAGTTAAGATATATCTTGTCCAATCCATTCACATCCAACACGCGCGCAACACCATAACCGTTCGCATCTTCGTAAACCCGAAATATCGGCTGATTCCCTCCAGATCTAAGAACTTCGAACGCGTTTGTTGCCGTACCGGAATTCTTAACAGAAAGTCTATATGTCGGACTCGTCGTTCCGATACCGACATTGCCGTTATTGAGCGCCGTCAAAGCAGTCGTTGCGCCGTTGTTCCCGACCAATATCTGCACGGCGGGAGAGGTGAGCGTCCCGTTCCCAGAAGTCCCCTGAAGATTCAAGACATCCGTAACGCCCGAACCGCCGACAAGCGTCTGCCCGCCCGAACGCCCGGCGAGAAGAGCGTACTGCGTATGATCGTCGTCAAGGAGCCCGGAGAACGACCCGTGATCGGCGGCGGACACGTCGGAAAAGGCCGTCCAGATTCCGGATGCGTTCCTGTATTCGATCACGCCCGCATTGTCGCGTAAACCGTATCCGGACGATCCGTACGTCACGCCGAAATTGAGATAGGAAGACGCGTCGAGGCCAAGCGTCCCGTGAGCGATAACACGACCAACTCCACTTGGCGTAAGGATGATATCCTCACCGGTCCCGCCCGAGGAAAGCGAAAGTGTGCCGGTGCCGGCAAGGGTATTCGTAGCGATACCATACGTAAAGTTGACCGGCGTATGATCCGTCGTATCGAAATATTTCCCTCCCGTAAGATTGATATTGCTCTTAATCAGCAGTTGCCCGCCTCCGACCGCGGGATTGATTTCCACGTTGCCGCCGCCTGTCGTCTTGAGAACAAGGTTCTGCGCCGAATCGGCTGAGACGACGACGCTGTCGGAGAGATCGGTTTGAAGTACTTTCTGACCATTTACATAGATTGAGCCTGGACCGACGTAGAAATCCTTCCACATGCGTGTCGATGAACCGAGCGCGTAGGTATTATCCGCCGCAGGCACGATGTTTCCGGCAATCGACATGTTCCCGTTGACGGTAAGTTTGTCGCTCGGCGACGCCGTCCCGATCCCCACGTTCCCCGTCCCGGCAGTCGTCCCGGTCCCGAAGCCTCCGGTGGCGAAGATGAGGTTGCCGATACTGAGCTGGCTGCTGCCGGTCGCGCTCGGGGCGTCGATG
>JAAXXG010000013.1 GCA_013334575.1 Candidatus Moraniibacteriota bacterium
CTATGGCGCCGCCATCGGGTACAGCAACGTGGCGGTCGGTTCCATGGCGCTGTACTCCTCCTACGACGGTGTCCAGAACGTCGCCATCGGAGAGAGCGCCCTCTATTCGGCTGATTCCGGTTCCTATAACATCGCCATCGGACATCAGGCCGGCAACAACCTCACGACCGGTTCTTCCAACATCCTCATCGGATACGACATCGACGCCCCGAGCGCGACCGGCAGCAGCCAGCTCAGTATCGGCAACCTCATCTTCGCCACCGGAGGCTTCGGGACCGGAACTTCCGTCGGAGCGGGGAACGTGGGGATCGGGACGGCGAGTCCGGGTCAGAAACTCACCGTCGACGGCACTTTCGGCATCCTCGAAGGAGGTACCTCCCCGACGTATCACACTATCTTCCAGGGGGGTGACCAGAGCGGGAACATCACCTATACCCTCCCGACCGGGGCCCCGGCATCGAACGGGTACGTGCTTTCTTCCACCACTGCCGGAGTTCTGTCGTGGGCGGCGGCCGGAACGGGGAGTAGTACGCTGCAGGCGGACTATAACGCGACGAGCGGCAATACGATCACGACGACGACCGGGCGAGATATCGCCTTTACACTAGCGGAACTGGCGACGCCGACGAAGTTCTCGATCGATAATCAGGATACGGCGGGAACATCCGCGGAATACATCAAGAATTCGATCGCTTCCGGCACGCTTACGAACGGACTTCTGTTCGAACAGACCGGAGCGGGGACCGTGACGAACGTGATCAGCATCCTCGAGACCGCGGGAACGGTCACGACCGCCATCAATATCGGTGCGGGTGTAGGAACGGGAATAAAATTCGCCGATACGACGAATACGATCGACATGGCTAACGCTTCGAATAGCACATTGTCGATCACGAACTCCGGGACCGGTGTCGCGTCGGTCTCTATCGAGGCGGGCGGCTCGTATACCGGCGCCGGTGCGGTGACGGTCTCTTCCGGTGGCAGTGCGGGGCTTACGATAGATTCGGCAAGTAACACGACGACTATCGCCTCGTCCGATACCGCCCTGTCCGCCTCCGGCGTCACGACATTGACGCTTGGTAATGGCGTTACGATTACCAACGGTTCCGGAAATATCAACATGCAGCCGGCCGGTTCCGGAACCTCTGCGGCTGTCCAGATTGGGGCGGGTGGAACGGGTAGCGCTACGCCGGACGTCCTGAACCTCGATGTCCGTTCTTCCGCTTCCGGCGCCGGCGACCCGGCAGGTTCGAACGGCTCGATGTATTACAATGCGTATTCGAACAAGTTCCGCTGCTATGAGAACGGCGCCTGGGCGAATTGCATCGGAATTAGCAGTGGAGGAAGTCCGGGCGGCTCGACGAATCAGATCCAATACAACAATGGGTCCGGCGGATTCGGTGCCGATGCCGGCCTGACGTTCGACAGCACGACGCAGACGCTCGGTCTGAACGGAACGAATGCCGAAATCAATATGACGGGAATCACGGCTGAGCCGTCCGCCGCCGCTTCCGGAACCCTTACGACATACGCGAAATCGATAGCCGGGCGGATGATGCCGAAATGGATCGGACCGTCCGGTATCGATACCCCGTTCCAACCGTTCATCGGTATGAACCATGTCGCGTGGTGGAGCGCTGGCGGCGGAACGTCGGTTACCAACTCCGGATATGCCGCTCCGTCGGCAACCGGAACGGCAACCGCACTGGCGACGAATACGACCAATCTGTACGGTTCAATGACGAAGTTGACCTACCGCGTCACCACGGCTTCGACATCGGCGGTTGCCGGAGCAAGAGGAGCGACCGCCCAATGGTTCCTGAGTAATCAGGCCGGCGTCGGCGGATTCTTCTTCGTGATGCGTGGCGGGCCGGATACTGGCGTCGCGACGTCGACAAGTCGTTTCTTCATGGGAATGACCGCAAGTACGGCCGCTCCGACGGATGTTGAGCCGAGTACGATCGCGAACCAGATCGGACTCGGGTACGACGCGGCCGACGCTTCGCTTCAGATTATCGCCCGGAACGGAACGACGCTTACCAAGACGGACCTGAACAGCGTTACCGGAACGACGAACTGGAACGTCCCGACGACCAATGATACGGACATGTATGAGCTTATCCTGTTCGCTCCTTCCAATACGACGACGATAAATTATCGAGTGACGAATCTGATTACGGGTGCGCAGTATTCTGGCAGCACATCCGCCGGTCCCGCGGTAAATACGCTGCTTGCGCCGAGGATTTGGTCGAGCGTCGGAGGCACGTCGAGCGTGATCGGCGTGGCGTTGATGTCGCTCTATATTGAAACGGACCAATAAACGAGATCCCGGGTAAAGAAGCGTATGAAAAAAATCATCATCATATCCGTCTTGATATGTTCTCCTCATTTGGTTTTTGCGAGCGGAAGCTGGACCCTGAAGGAGGGTACGAACGTGATGCATATCGCCGGCGACTGTTCGGGAAAAGAAGTGCGGTTCAATCTCTATCGAAAGGGAAGCGACGACCCGATATATACTTCAGGCGCGTTTTGCAATGAAGGAAGGTTTGATTTCACCGATAACCTGCTGCAGTGGGAAAGTCTCGACGACGGAAAGTACGAGCTCATCGTCGATTCCGACCGAAGTCGAAGCGGAAACGTTTTCATCCAAAGACCCGTTGTCGCGCAAAGCGTGGAAAGTTCGACTGCAAAGGATAGCGTCGTACCGGATCAAACGTTTCTTGGTGCGCTGGTCGCATTGCAGCAATCCCTGCTGGATATGCGAAGTCGTCTTGCGGATTCCGATTATCCGGATGCCGTGAAGATGGGATTGGACAAGGCGATCGACGGCGTCGATGCGCTTGCGGGAAAGATGACGGACCTGCTGTTCGCATCGGAATCCGGAACAGGCGGGACGACGGATGATCCGACTGTGACGCCGGAAGAGGACGTCGCGGACATCGCGGCAGATCAGAAGGAAACCGTCGCGGGATCCGCCCAGGCAGAATCAGGCGGGTCGAACGGTCAACCGGCGCCTGAGTCGGGAATCGATGCGATCGGGCTGTTATCAACCGACGGTTTGACGGTGGATGAAGGAAGCGTTGCGGAAATCGTCGAGAACGGCGGATAATGACGATCGGAATCGAAGATCCACACGTAACCCTCTTATTCGGAGGCCTTTCTTGCGTAAGATTTTTTCCGTACGGTATAATGACGGAAAGGAAACATATACACAAAGAGTATGCCGGAAAAGAAAAAAATCCCTGCTCCTCGGGAGCCGGTCGTCGAACATGCGGTTGAGCCGAGAAAAAACACCGCTGCCGCGCGATCATCTCGGAGGAAAGGGAAATCCGAGCGAACTAAGCCGGTCGTATCCCGGTCGGATGCGGTATCGGTCGAGAAGAAGATCGGGAGACGGGATTTCGCGATCATTATGTTGTGGGTCGCGGGGTCCGTATTCCTGCTTTCGGCGCTTGGAGCGGCAGCCTATTACTACCGGGCTTATCGGCACGCGACCGACGTGAAGTCTCCGGTAAACGAGACGGAACAGCTTGTCATCCGACTTTCCCGGTTCATGGAGCTTCCGTCCGAAGAAACGCCGACGCTTGCGACCGTGACGGACAAAACGAAGCTTGCCGGTCAGGATTTCTTTACGAATGCGGAAAACGGGGACAAGGTGCTCATATATCAGGTGGCTGGAAAGGCTATTCTGTTTCGTCCGTCGAGCGGAAAAATCGTCAACGTTGCGCCCGTGAATACGAAGGAGGACTCGGGTAACGAAAGTCAGGCCGACATCTCGCGATCCGAAGACGCGACCGCGAAGGACGAAGATGGGAGTGCCGGACAACGGGAGGTCGGAGAGCAGGAAGCGCAAGAGGTGGCGCCGGCGGATAAGGTCGGTGTCGAACTGCTCAATGGGAGCGGGACCGTGGGGGTTACGGCGGATGTCGAGCGCCGGATACTCGGGCGTTACGCGGATACGATGGAAGTGATCGGGAAAGGAATGGCCTCGAAGAAGGATTACGAGGGAATCCAGATCATTGATTTGTCCGGGTCCCGGGCGCAGCAAGCGGCGGATCTGGCGATGTTTCTTGGAGGGTCCGTGCTGGATTCCGGTCTTCCTGACGGTGAGAAGGTTCCGGATGGAACGGATCTCCTGGTTATCGTAGGAAACCCGGCGACGGCGTCCTCCTCCCCGGCTTCCGAGTGATTTGATCGTATGGAATATTCGGAAAGAGCCACGCTTCGGCGGAGGCTTTTTCATTTTTTGCCGTCTTTTTGTCCGGTAGCTCTGTTGCTATACTGGGAGCATGAAACGTTCCCGTAAGAAGAAGCTTGATCTGAGGCGAACCGCAAGGTGGCATGCAGCCTCTTCTCTTGGCGTCTTTTTCGCATATCTCGGACTTTCCTTCTTATACAGTCCCGACTTTCTGCTTTCGGACGTACGGAGCCGCTATCGAGCGCTTGCGGAAGGGATGGTTACCGTGACCGGCCGAGTACTCGGGCCGCCGGCCGTGCCGATCGTTTCGGGAGTCGCCTCCTGTCGAAACGGCGTTCTCTCCGTCTCGCTTTCCTGGGCCGAAGACGAAGCGAGCGAATCGTTCGACATCGTTCGCGACGGCCTTCCTCTTGTTTCCGGCCTGTCCGACCCGACATATTCGGACACGACGGTCTCTGTCGGTTCGTCGTACGTCTATGCGGTCGTCGCGCACGGACCGATGGGTCCCGGGGTCGCCGTTTCCGAATCCGTAGCGGTGACATTACCGAGCGAATGTGCCGTCGATATGCCGGTCCTGAACTTACGCCTGACATCCTTCGACGGAAAGAACGTCTCCGATCCCTCCAGAACATCGAAAACCTCGCATGAGCGGCCGACTTTCATCGGGACGGTGAATATCCCGAACGCGAGAATATCGATTCTCGTCGGAGGTCCGACCATCGTTTCGGCGGAGACGTCAGCGAATGTGAACGGATATTTCGTATGGCGCCCGCCGTTCGGACTGGAAAACGGCTTGCATACGCTTTCTTTGACCGCTACTGATCCGGAGGACTATGAGCGGAGCGTCTCCTTCGCGTTCTCCTTCCGCGTGACGGATGATGGCGATACCCCGCGAGAAGACGTGAAATATGCGATCACGTCCGTCTCCCTGACGGACAATGAATCCGGCGGTTCCCGTCTTCCGGAACCGGATTCGGAATCGAACCCGGATATCTGCCGTCCGGATGTATCCATTCCGCCTTCTCCGATCAGGTATTCCCTGAGTACGGAAACCGGCGAAGCGCTTCAGGGCGGGGATATGGTGGCTGTACTTTCGATACGGGCACTTGATCGGGAATACGAAGGAAGGACGGCTGTCGTCCGATACGTCATCGTAGACGACAAGGGGCAAAAACAGTCGACGTTCCTTGCGGAAGAGATACTTGTCAGCGGGGGTGTCATACGTCGTGCCGTACCCGTTTCAGGGCGTCTTCCGGAGGGTCGGTATACGCTTCGCACGGAACTTCTGCTCGGTCAGCATGCCGTGGTGCACGACGTTCCGTTTTCGGTCAGACTCTTTCCGTTCCTGAATCTCGGAGGAGGATATTTCATCAGCTATCCGGATGCGTTGCATCATATCGGGACATTGGCGTTTTCGCTCATGGTCCTTCTTTTCCTGTGGATAGGACTTTTTTTCAGGGAGTACGGGCTGTTTCTTGGGGCGGATCGTTTCGTCTCGGCACGGCATCTCGCTCAGGCCGGGTTCTTCGGTCCTAGAAAGGGGGTGGATCGCAAATGAATCATGAAAGCATTTTATTGATTCTTCGAAGTGTCCTGATCGTATCGTTGTCGTTGTCCATTGTTTATACGTCCGGCATCGTGTGGCGCGTCGAGCGGCGTCTTGATGCCTCATACAAGCTGTTTCTTGTGGCCATCATCTTCCTGTTCGGAGCCGAAGTCATCGATCTCTATGCGGTTTCGGGGGATCGTTTCCCGTTCGATATCGCCGCCGTCGGTTTTCGGGCGATTTTCGGCCTTCTTTTCCTGATGGGGATGTTACTTATGCGCGGCATCGTCCGGAATCTCGACGGGGAACGGAAAAGAAGACGGTAGCCTGAATTCGATTCGGAGAAAATAAAGTCAGTTTCTTTATAATGGCTTATAAAAGCGTTTATTTCGGTGCATTCATCTATGATTTTGCTGTTGGAGAAGGAGGAGAATCCTGAGCCGGAAATGGTTTTGGAGCGCAGGAGGCCGAAAAGGCAGGACTTTCTTGTCGTTCGAGAAATAAATGTTGATTTTTGGCTTTAAATAGCGTATAATGTCGGTATGAAAGGGTGAAGTCGTCACGGAACGGTGGCGGCCTCACCCTTTCTTGTTTACTTGTGACTCGCTCGGATGTGCGGGTCGGATGAGCCGGATCGTCGGAAGAACGGGAGAACGTATGATGCGTGAGGAGGAGCGTTCCAACGGAAGGAAGGGTCATGGAAGCCGGAAACGGCATCCTGTTCGTTGCGCGGAAGCGAAGCGACCGGGACGACGCTCCGTCGCGTTGTCTCATGCAGAGTCGGCCATTTCGGATTTGCGTTCGTTTCTCGACCGCTACGAGTTGAAGGATCGCCGCAGCCTCGGAAGGAAATTCAGGGTCCGGGATTTCATTTATCGCCGATTCCGTTTTCTCCGGGTCATCCCGTGGAAACGGATTTTTTGTCTTGTTCGGATCGTTGCCGTTCGCTCCTTCGCGATTCTTATGATCGCGGCCGTGGTCTATTCCGTAACGCCGGGAGTCCTTTCCGCTCCGAAGTCTGTCGGCATTTCCACGTATGAGGAGTGGCATGATGGCAGTTCGACCACGCTTGACATGTCGGATACCGATGGAGCCATCCGGCTTCAGCCCGATGGTACGTGGAACAAGCGTGTGTGGGGGGTTCCACAGGACGGATACATCAATGGAGGCTTCAACTCCGGCTCGACATCGGTATCGGTCGGCCGCGATATATATGTCTCATTCGGGACCGGAACTCGTTCGTGGTTCCGGTATTCGATCGATAGCGATTCGTATGAACCGCTGCCGGATCTCCCGTTTGCATTGTCGTCGGGCTCCGATCTCGGGTTCGACGGCGACCGTACCATTTACATGACCTTCGGGGCCTATTCCAGAAAATTCTACGAATACGATACGGTGGAACGTACGTTTACGGAGCAGGAACAGACGCCCGATACGATCTGTGGCGGTTCAAACGTAGAGGTGTACGGAGGATATGTGTATGTGAATCGTGGCTGCGGAGCGACGGATTTCTGGCGGTTTGATATTTCCGCGGACGAGTGGCAGAACCGGGCGCCGGTTCCCGCGGGACCAAGCACCGGCGCCAGTCTCGTTACGGATTCGGGAAGGTTGTATCTCACCCGGGGGAATTCTTCCAAGACATTTTATTCGTATGATGTCTCGGCGGATTCGTGGAGTACGAAAACGAACCTTCCGGATTTTCCGAGGTTTTCATCGGCGGTTCTGAACTATGCGCAAAAGGGGCTTGCCTATACGGATCCGAATTCCGGGAAACACTACGCGTACTATCTCTATATTTGGGAAGGCACGCCGACGAGCGGCGTCGATAACGGGATTGCTTCCCGGTATTCCTATATGGTCCGATATGACGTCGCGGCGAATTCCTGGGAGATTCTTGATGCGACGCCGCTGAATCTGAACGGATCGGTGAATGACGCGTCGATGCAGTTGGACCCGGTGAATAACCAGATACTCGTGTTTCGCGCCACCGGTACCTATGACCTTTGGAAGTTCGACATTGCGACCGGAAAGTTTGTCGGGCCGGCCGTCGTGAACGGCGGTCTGAACGGATCGATCGGAACCGGAGGAGACCTGATATGGAACGGCCAGTCGGGTGTCTCATCGTCCCTATATACCGTACGTGGCGGCGGAAACGCGCAATTGTATCGCTACGACGTCACGGCGAATTCGTGGACAGCCCTCGCTAATTTTCCGATGACGAACAATTCCGATTTCAACGGGACTTTTGCAAACGGTTACGTATATTATCTTCGGTCCGGCTCCGCGAATTCGACGACGTTCTATCGCTACGACGTCTCTACGAACACATGGAGCGCGGATAACGCGTTGACGGGTCTTCCCGTTTCCGTATCGGACGGGGCGGCTCTCGCGTATAACGCCTCCGACGGTTATGTCTATGCCTTAAGAGGTGCCGGAACGAACGGATTTTATCGATATGACATCACGTCGAATACGTGGACGGCTCTTGCATCGATGTCGGCATCCAACAAGGGGTTTTCATCGCTGATCGCCGCGACCGGCGCGAGTATCGTGTCCAGCGGAACGGATCTTTTCGTCATGCCCGGAAACGGAGAAACGGCATTTTTGAAATATTCAACCGGATCTTCGAGCTGGACTGGCCTGACCTCGACACCGTTCGTGCAGTATCACGGTACGGACATGGCATATTCCGCTGGCAAGATATATGCGCTCGCGGGCTTTTATCGGGACGAAGTATGGGAATACACCATCGCGTCGGACACCTGGAGGAAGGTGGCGCCTCTCAAGGAACTTTCGTATGGAAGAGGTCCGTACAATGGCGCTTCGATCGAATATGCCGGCGGTAATTCGTTCTTCGCGCTTATCGGGCAAGGCAGTCAGGAGATGCTCAGCTTTACTCCCGGATCGGCGAATTATATCCGGAGCGGCTCCTATGTCAGTCAGGCGATCGATCTTGGAAATGTCGAGCAGTTCGTAGGTTTCCAGAAAACGGATTCCATACCTTCCAATACGTCGGTTTCTTATGAAACGAGGACAAGCGAAGACGGAAAGAGCTGGGGCGGATGGTCCGTCGTGAACGGCACGTCGATCGGTTCGACGCCGCAACGGTACTTGCAGGCGCGGATCACGTTGACCTCGTCCGATGGCGTTTCGACGCCATCCGTTTCCGGTTGGAGTGTCGACTATACGAGCGAGGACGCGGCACCGACGAATCCGGATGTCATTACGGCGCATTCGCAACGGGTGGGAGGCACGGAGCTCGTTTCCGGAAGCGCCTACGCCGATGAGCGGCCGTATTTTACCTGGTCGGGCGCCGATGATTCGGGCTCTGGCGTTGCCGGATATTTTGTCTATTTCGGAACGGATGCCGGTGCCGATCCTCAGGCAGACGGTGCATTTCAGGAGAATACGGTGTACGAGGTCCATGAACCGTTGGACAGGGCTACGTACCATTTGAGGATCCGTACGAAGGACAGGAACGGTACCGTTTCTCCGGATATTTGGGATGCGTTTTCTTACGTGTACGACGGCGTGTCTCCCGCCCTGTCCGAAATCCGGACGACCAAGGCGGATTTCGATCGTGGGACTTTCGATGGCGTATCGTCGACACGGACCGACGGGAATCTTACACTGGCTCCGTCAAACGGATTCTGGAACGAATCCCGTCAGCCGACGCTTCCGCTCTATGCGTATAACGAGGCGAAATTGGTACGGGTCGACTCTGCCGGGAGCACGGCGTTCTATTCCGTCATCGCGGGAAACCGACCGAATCTTTACAAATTTGATCCGGTCACTTCGGTCTGGACGGCGCTTACGAACGCTCCCACGAACATCTATTATGGCGGCGATATGGCCGCTGGGCCGAACGGTTTTCTCTATGTGACGGCCGGCGGCGGCACCCCGACATTTTTGCGGTACGATATCGCCCAGAATTCCTGGTCGACTGTCGCGAGTGCCCCGCAGAATTTCACGTATGGGGCGACGCTTGTCTACGATGGGAACCGATATATTTACGGTACCCCGGGCGGCGACAACTCGGTTTTCCGTTATGACACTCAGAATAACAGCTGGTCGACCGTCGCAGTCGCCGATTTCAAGAATCCGGAATCGACATACCAGTCTCTGAGTACGGGTTCCGATGTCATTTTCGACGGGGAAAAGCATCTGTATTACCTCCAGGGCGGAGGTTATCCGTATTTTGCACGGTTTGCCATGTCGGCCGATACGGAAACGGGGGAATCGGCCGGAACATGGAAGTCACTTTCTCCGGTGCCGGTGGCTCCGAGCTCGGGCGGGAATATCGCGTTTAACCCGGAAACGGGTACGATCTATTACTTCTCCGGAGGCAGTCGGAATTTCTTTTTCCGGTATGACATAGGAACGGATACCTGGTCCAGGCTACCGGATTCTCCTGTTACGATCGGGTATGGAGCATCGAGTCTGGTATATGGGCAATACCTCTATACGCAGACCGGGGATTCGTCCACGTATTTCCTGAGATTTAACCTGGAGAAGAATTCCTGGGAAACCCCGGCCCGGGGCGTATTCGTCGAGCCGCACTACTCGTATGGGACGTATTACGGATTCGGCGGCGGCGCATCGATAACGAGGGACGACGAAGGGAACGCTTACGTCGTTCGCGGGAACTATGACACGCTGTTTCAGCGCTATAATCCGGTCACGGGAAAGTCGTCGGCGCTGGCGACGCTTCCGATTGGTGCGATCGACGGGGCGCAGATCGCGTATGTTTCCCAGGAAAACGCGGTCTATTACGTCGTTCCCTCGACGATCGGAACCCGCCGATCGAATGCTAAGAACAACTATTTTTATCGATATGATATCGCGACGAATACGTGGACCGCGATGAGTAACGACCTGCCGCCGGCGCAGGTCAATTCGAGCGGCGTTTCGATGGTTTATGACGGAAGCCGGTATCTCTATCTGACTGCGGCGGGCGGCGGGTCCACCTGGTGGCGCTATGACCGTCTGGCCGCTTCCGGTTCACGATGGTCCTCCGCTCTTCCGACGTATTCCGGATGGACCCAGGGTACCGCATCGAGACTCCTTTACAAGGACGGGTACGTATACTCGACCAAGGCTCAGGGCACGAATCAGTTCTACCGATATTCCGTCAGCGGCAGCTCATGGGCCCGTATGGCGGATGCTCCCGGTACGCTTTCGAGCGGTGCCGCGCTTATCGACGGAGAAGACGGGTATCTGTATGCAACGCAGGGAGGAAACACGTCGGGGTATTACCGGTATTCGATTTCCGGCAACAGCTGGGAGACCTTGGATTCCATTCCCGCACAGGTGAGTTTTGGCGGCGGCGGCGCGGGCATGTATGCCGGGCATCGGATATGGACGATTGCGGGCAGCGGGACGAACACCTTGTCCGACGGGCTCTACTCCTATGTCGTGAGTTCGCCTTCCCAGAATGTCGGCTTCGTTTCCGAAGGGACTTACGTATCGGATGTGATGGACCTGGTTTCCGTATACGGATGGGCGGGTCTTTCAGTCGACTATGAACAGCCGGCGAACACGTACGTCGTCGTCGAAACCAGATCATCGGAAGACGGTTCCCTATGGTCGGAGTGGTCGGCTTCTTCCGATGAGCGTATACATGGCGAACGGCATGATTTCGGAATCGTTTCCCCGAAGGCTCGATATATGCAGGTCCGGTTGACGCTCTCGTCGACGGATCGGATATACTCTCCGAGCGTCTCGGAAATCGGCATCAGGTATTACCAGGATATCGACGCACCGGAGAATCCGCGTGTCGTAGCGGCATTCTCGTCATCGACGAAATCCGAGTCGATCAATCCGGAAGATTGGCATTCCGGCGCGGAACCGCATTTCGAATGGCCGTCGGAAGGGTCGTCCGGCGCGGCTTCGGACAACGAGGGGGGATCGGGAATCGCCGGATACTGGGTCTATTTCGGGACCCAGGCCGATGCGGATCCGTTCGCGAAAGGTGTCTTTCAGACCGATACCGAATATACCGCGTCCTCGCTCGTTTCGGGACAGGAATACCATCTTCGAATTAAGGCCGTCGACCGGGCCGGGATGCTTCCCGCGGATACGTATGACGCCTTCGTATATCGGTATGATGCGACCGCCCCGTCCGCTCCTTCCGATATCGCGGTGACTCCGGCCGGATATACGTCTATCGACAGTTATTCTTTTCTCTGGCCGGCGGACGCTTCGGACACGAATTCGGGGATAGCCAAGTACCAGTATCGGACCGGCGGCGACGATGCCGGCGTCTGGTACGACCTTGCCGATCCGGAGACGGTCTCGCTGACGATCCCGAATGCGGACCACGTGACCGGCGCATATCAGTCCGGAAAGAATACGCTCTCGCTCCGTGTCGTCGACATTGCCGGAAACGTCTCGTCGACCATCACGCAGGACTATTACTATAGCGCGAGCGCTCCGACGCCGCCGCAGAATCTTGAGGTGTCTCCGGAATCCTCGTCGAGCAACTCGTTCTCGTTCTCATGGGAGACCCCGGTTTCGTTCGTCGGAGACGTCGCCAAGCTCAAGTACTACTATTCGGTGAACGCGCTGCCGACGGCCTACAACACGGTCGAGACGACGAACGTCTTCGCCGGTCCCGGTCCGTTCGCGACCCAAAGGGGTCCGAATACCTTCTATGTGGTGGCCATGGACGAGGCCGGAAACATCGACTACAACCTTTATTCCTCGGTGTCGTTCGATGCGGACACGAGTGCGCCGCCGGTTCCGGTGAACGTTCAGGCGTTCGACACGTCGGATCGTGAGACGGCTGAATACAGCGTCGCGGTCAAGTGGAGCGTTCCGGACGGTATCGACTCGGGAAACTTCGCGGGATACGCCATCTTCCGGTCGCTTGACGGGACCAATTTCTCGGAGGTAGCGACGACGACGGGGTCGGCGTATGTCGACACGGGTCTTGAAAGCCGGCAGTACTCCTACTTCGTGAAGAGCAAGGACCGGACGAACAACTATTCCATAGGATCCTCCACGGTATCGCTGACGCCGACGGGGCGGTATACGCATCCGCCGCTCCTTGTCGGCGAGCCGAAATATTCGACGCAGTCGTTCGCCGCCTCCTTCAGCTGGGCCACGAGCCGGATCGCGAGCAGTTTCGTCGAGTACGGGGAATCCATCTCCCTCGGCAAGACCAACGGACAGGTCGACTCGGTTACCGACCACGCCGTCGATCTGACCGGCCTTGAGGCGGATACCAAGTATTTCTACCGTGTGAAGTTCATCGATCCGGACGGCAATATCGGCATGTCCGACATCGCCACCTTCACCACGCTGCCGCCTCCGACCGTTTCGGACTTCGCGGTCTCGGATATCACGCTCGAGAGCGCTTACGTTTCCTGGGAGACGAATACGAGCGCGACCTGTACGCTCAAATACGGCGCCGGAAGCCTGTCTTCGAGCATCAAGGAATCTTCCGGATCGGTGACCCATGTCGAGAAGGTCGACGGGCTTTCCGCGGAGACCGACTATATGGCGCAGGTCGAGTGTGTCGACGATGACCTGAATTCGTTCAGCTCGGACCAGTATCGTTTCTCGACCCCGGTGAAGCCGACGGCTACGGATATCCGGGTCCAGAACATGGAAGGCGTCGACCTGCCGACGGTGACCGTCGATTACGTGACGAACGTCCCGACGACGACCTATGTCACCTTCGGATATGACGGCGAAACGCCTCATACCTACCTCGTCACGGAGTTGGCGACGGAGCACCATGCCGAGCTTTCCGGACTCGATCCGGCCAAGGAATATGCGCTTTCGATCGGCGGCGCCGACGGGCACGGCATAGCGCTCGAGGCGGCTACGCAGAAGATCACGACACGGACGGACTCGCGTCCGCCGGAAATACTTACCAACCGCGCCGTCGGAAAGACTGTCGGACGGGGGCTCAACGCGCAGGCGAATATCTATGTTAAGATAGAGACGAACGAGCCGACGACGGTGAAGATCAATTACGCCAAGGGTGTCGCCTCGTCGAATTTCGAACAGTCGACCGCGGAGGATCCCATCAATACGTATCATCTCATCACCATCCCGGCGGAGATAGGTCAGGTATACAGCTATCAGGCGAAGGTCATCGACGCCGCGGGAAACGTGACGGCCGCCCCGGCGGTGTCCGTCGTGGTCGAGCAGGCGAAGGAGACCGCGGCCGAGGTCATCTCCGGGACGATCACGAGCCGCTTCGGATGGATCGGAACACTATGGAGCCGTCAGTAGGACGAACCGAACGGAAGGACGTCGCGATACGCGTCGAGAACGTGAAGAAGAGCTTCACCGTCGGCGAGAACGATATCCCCGTACTTACCGGAGTGAGCCTGGAGATACGCCGGGGGGATTTCGCGTTGCTCGTCGGGCCGTCGGGATGCGGAAAGTCGACGCTCCTGCATATCATCTACGGACTCGAACAGCCGTCGGAAGGGGCGGTTTTCATCGACGGGAAGGACATCTGGTCGCACTCCAAGGACTGGCGTGCCGACTTCCGGAATCAGAGCGTCGGATTCATTCCCCAGCAGAGTTTCTGGATCAAGTCGCTTTCCGTCATCGAGAACATCGCTATCCCGGCGGTGATCGGAGGAAAGACCTTTCACGAATCCATTCCGCGGGCCGCGAAGCTCATCGAGCTGGTCGGGATGGGCAAGTGGGCGGACTATCGTCCGTACGACCTTTCCGGAGGGCAGCAGCAGCGGATTTCGGTCGCCCGTTCGCTTATGCTCGACCCGAAGTTCATTATCGCGGACGAGCCGACGGGAAACCTCGATTTCAAAGCCGGACAGGAGATTCTCCGGCTCATGAACGATGTCTGCGCCGAGTTCGGTATCACGGTCATCATGGTCACGCACAATGTGGAACAGTACAAGTACGGCTCTCGGATCGTACGGATGCGGGACGGGAAGATCGAGTCGGACGAGGAGAATATGAACAGCTATATGAGACTCAAGAAGGAATTTCCCGACGCGAAGCTTGTCGAGGAATTCGGCGAGGAACACGCCTGAACGATAGCGTATGAAGAGAGGTATTCCGAAAACGGGGAGGAAGGCGGGTTCTCCGAAAGAGGGGGCCGTCCTTAAGATGCGCCTGTCTTCCATACTGCTGATCGGGTACCGCAACCTGCTCATCAACAAGTTCCGTTCGCTCATGACCATCGGCGGTGTCGCGGTCGGTATCGGAATCGTCACGTTTCTCATCTCGCTCGGATTCGGGTTCCAGGAGATGGTCGTCCGGGAAGTGACCAAGGATAATCCGCCGGACATCGTCGAGGTGAGCAATTCCAATCTCGACAACTTCGTCTCGCTCGACGACGCGACCATCGGCAGGATCCGGGATATCGGCGGTGTCACGCAGGTCGGCCGTTCCATCAATACCGGCGGAAAGTTCGCGGAGGGCGATTCGCAGACGGACGGCGCCATGTATGGCCAGGATGCGGAGTTCGCCGCCATGAGCCCTCTCAAGATGATCGCCGGAAACGCCGACTTCGGCGAGGGATCGGATAAGGTCGTCGTCTCTTCCCGTCTGGCAGAGCTGCTCGGCTTCCCGGATCCGACGTCGATCGTGGGAAAGACGGTGACCTACGACATCATCCTTTCAAGCGAGACGAACGCCGAAGTGAAGGGCGATACGGTCCGTCCCGGGAACGCTATCGAGGTCGGAGGCGTGCTCGACGACCGCGACAAGGCATTGGCGTACTTCCCGTATCCGTTGCTTGCTCGGGAGTTCGGCGTGGACCTGGCGCAGCAGGGAAAGGTGAAGGCGGCTGAGGGTGCCGCTATCGCCGATATCCGGACGCAGATCGAGAACCTCGGGTTCGTGACGGAGAATGTCGGCGACATCGTCGGAGACATCGACGGGTTCTTCCTTGTCATCAAGGTCGTGCTCGTCGTGTTCGGTTCCATCATCATGTCCATCTCCGCGATGGGCATGCTGAATACGCTGTCCGTCTCCCTTCTTCAGCGTACCAAGGAGGTCGGCATCCTTAAGGCGCTCGGCGCGAAGCGCGACGACATCTTCAAGATGTTCATTTTCGAGGCGGCGATCATCAGTTCGATCGGCGGACTTGCAGGATTGCTCGGAGGGTACGGCGCCGCCAAGGCGGTGAACGTCCTGTTCGACACATTCGCGGCGAGGCAGGGAAGCGGTAGCATCAGTTTCGTAAGTATTCCGGGATACTTCCTGCTCGCGATCGTCGGTTTTGTCATCTTTCTCGCTCTGGCGACGGGGCTCATGCCGGCGCGTCGCGCGAGCCAGACTCATGCTCTCGAGGCGCTCCGGTACGAGTGACCGCCTTCCTCCGGGCCATCGATGTCGGAAAAACCACGAAACGGCGTCTCCCGGGTGGAGGACGGCCGTTTTTCTGCTACACTTGCGGTGTGACTGGGCAGCGGGTCTGTTCCGGTGTATCATGAAAAGTCCCGGAATTTTCTTCCTATGCAGGACTCTGTCGTCCCCGAAATCAAGGCAAGGCTCAATATCGTCGACGTGGTCGGTTCCTATGTCCGACTCACGAAGGCCGGCGCGTACTGGAAGGCTTGCTGTCCGTTCCATAATGAGAAAACGCCTTCGTTCACCGTCAACGAGGAACGGCAGGCGTTTCATTGCTTCGGCTGCGGAAAGGGCGGAGACATCCTTTCCTTCGTCGAGGAGATGGAAGGGGTCGAATTCAGGGAGGCACTCAAGCTGCTCGCGGAGCGGGCCGGCGTCGAGGTCCCGAAATACCGCCGCAACGACCCGCTTTCTCCGGAGCGGGCCGAAGAGCCGGACCGCACGCGCGAAATTCTCGAGCTTTCGACGAAGTTCTTCGAAAAGCAGCTCTGGGAAGGGGAGGGGGCGAAGCGCGCTCTCCCGTATCTTCGGAAGCGCGGCCTATCCGATGAGACGATCCGAACCTTCCGACTCGGGTATTCGCTTGCCGGATGGAGGCATCTTCATGATTTCCTGCTTTCCCGGGGATACCGCGCCGACGAGTTGGAGCGGGCGGGACTCGTGATCGCCAAGGAGGGGCGAAGCGGTCACTATGACCGGTTCCGCGATCGGATCATGTTTCCGATTTCCGACGTGGTCGGCCGGGTGATCGGCTATTCCGCCCGCGTCACGCCCGGTGGCGACGAAAGCCAGGCGAAATATATCAATACTCCCGAAACGCCCGTCTATCACAAGGGACGCGTCCTGTACGGGCTCCCGCTTGCCAAGCAGGCGATCAAGGAGGCCGGGGCCACGATCCTGGTCGAGGGGCAGATGGACGTGATCGCTTGTCATCAGGCGGGGATGCGTAATACCGTTGCGGCGTCCGGAACGGCATTGACCGGCGAGCAGTTGGACGTGTTGAAGCGTTATGGACGCGAAATCAGGCTCTTCTTCGACATGGATGGCGCGGGACAGGCGGCAGCCTGGAAGAGTGCTCTCCTGGCGTTCGGAAAGGAAATGTCCGTTTCGGTCGTACTACTGCCGGAAGGCAAGGATGCGGCCGACGCGGCGCTTGGAGACGTAGAAGGGCTTCGGTCGGCAGTCAACCGTCCCGTTCAGGCGGCGCGATATTTCCTGGATCGGCTCGTAGGCACGAACGGTGTTTCAACGCCGGAAGGCAAGCGCGCGGTTGTCGAGGGGTATGCGCCGCTCCTGTCGGCGATGATGAACGGGATCGACCGCGATTTTTGGCGGAAAGAGCTGTCCGAGGCCGTCGGCATCGAGGAGAGAATTCTCTCGATGTCGCTTCCGCGAGCGGAGTCGTCGTCCGGACGCGAGGCTTCGACCGGAACGGTGTCGAGAGGGTCTGATCAGACATACCGCACCCGGTCCGAGGTTCTGCGGGACCGGATTGCGGGGCTCCTGCTGTTCGAGCCCGCGCTCCGGTCGAAAGAGAGTCTTTCCGGCGCACTTCCCGATATCCTGTCGTCCGATCCGCTCTTCCTGGTTATCCGCTCGGCCGGAAAGGACGGGGACCCGTTGTCGGAACGATCGGACGAGGCGTTGAAGCGTCGCGCGGCCAAGCTCCTGTTCGATGCCGAGGAGACGATGAGGGGAGGCGACGAGGAATCCGGTTCCGAAGATCGCCGTGCGCGCGCGGAACAGATCCTGAACGAGCTTTTGGGTCAGTTGAGCGCGGAATCGCGTCGGGAAGAGCTTCAGGCGCTTGCCAAGGCGGTCGACGAGGCTCGCACCGCAGGTGACCGGACACTGGAAAAGAAATTGCTTGCCGACCTCGTCGAGAAGTCGCGGACAAATTGACTTTCGGCATCGGAGACGGTATGTTGTCAAGGAAGCCGCCTTGCGCGGCCGTTGCGGTTTGATATCTCATCCGAATATCCTTACGCGGTATGAGCACCAAGAAGAAGCCGGTTCAGAAGAAGAAGGTCACGGTCAAGAAACCGGCCCCGAAAAAAACGGCCAAGAAATCGACGCCCGTGAAGAAGGCAGTCAGGAAGCCGACCCCGAAGAAGGTCGCGGCGAAGAAGAAGCCTCTTCAGAAGAAAGCCGTAACCAAGAAGCCGGCCCCGAAGAAGGTCGCATCCAAGAATACGAAGAAGGCCGTTGCGAAATCGGCGCCTGCGAAGAAGGTGACGACGAAGCCGGCCCCGAAGAAGACCGTTCCGGTGAAGGGCTCGAAGCCGGTCCAGTCCTCTCCGAAGCCGAAGTCGGCGGAGAAGGTCGATGAGCAGCAGGGAGCGTTCGGGGAGATCGTCTCGCGCGGCCGCCAGAGGGGATTCGTGACCGAGGACGAGATCATCCATATCCTTCCGGACGTGGAGACGGATCTTGACGCACTCGAGCGACTCTACGGCGAGCTCGAAGAGGCGGGGGTCCGTGTCGTCACGTCCGACGAGATGCTCAAGGTGGAGACGGACCAGATCGCTGAAAATTACGAGGGAGGGCAGGAAAAGGGAAAAGAAAAGGCTCCGAAGAAGAAAGCGTCGGAACGCCCGCAGCCGGTCGAGGGCGAGGATGACACCTCGGACCTCGTACAGATGTACCTCCGCGAGATCGGGCGCGTGCCGCTGCTTAACGCCGAGGATGAGGTCCGTCTTGCCAAACAGATCGAGAAGGGCGACATGGTGTCCAAGCAGAAGCTGACCGAAGCCAACCTCCGACTCGTCGTCTCGATCGCAAAGAAGTACGTCGGCCGGTCGCACAACCTGTCCCTGCTCGATCTCATCCAGGAGGGGAACATGGGTCTCTTCCGCGCGGTCGAGAAGTTCGACTACCGCAAGGGGTACAAGTTCTCGACGTATGCCACCTGGTGGATCCGACAGGCCATTACCCGGGCGCTCGCGGACCAGTCCCGCACTATCCGCATTCCGGTGCACATGGTGGAGACCATCAACAAGTATCTCCAGGTAACGCGTCGTCTCGTTCAGGACCTCGGTCGCGAGCCGCTTCCGGAGGAGATCGCCGCCGAGATGGGTATGGACGTCGACAAGGTCCGTCATATACAGAAGATCTCGCAGGAGACCGTCTCGCTCGAGACCTCTATCGGTGATTCCGACGATGATTCGGTCCTCGGCGACTTCATCGAGGATACCGAGACCGTCATGCCGCACCAGTCCGCGGCCCGCAAGCTCCTCCGCGAGCACATCGCCGATATCCTCAACGAGCTTACCCCGCGCGAGCAGAAGATTCTCAAGATCCGGTTCGGGCTCGAGGACGGCGTGACGCACACCCTCGAGGAGGTCGGCCAGGAGTTCGGCGTGACCCGCGAGCGCATCCGGCAGATCGAGGCCAAGGCGCTCGAGAAGATCCGCGAGCACGACAACGTGAAGAAACTCCGGCACTACTAGGGGAATAGGGGCGGGAATCGCGAATCACGTCGGCAGGGATCCGTCCAAAAGGGCGGATTCTTGCCAAGGAAGGGGTCTCTTGATATGCTGTTCCTGTCCGATCGGGATATTCCGGCGTGGCGCAGCGGTAGCGCAGGGGACTGTTAATCCCTTGGTCGCAGGTTCGAATCCTGCCGCCGGAGCAGAATGAAATCCGCCCGAAAGGGCGGTTTTCGTTTTGCGTTGGCGGAGGAAGCCGACGATTCGGCTTCCGTCAGGATTCGAAAGGCGGAGCGCAATCCGGTCAGCGGACCGGATAGCGAGCCGGGGTCGAGGAATTTTCCCGCGACGGCGGGAAAATATCCGTGACCGAATCCTGCCGCCGGAGCAGAATGAAAACGGCCTCAACGGGTCGTTTTCATTTTGGCGATATTTTCCAGGATCGTATTAGATTGATATGCTGAGAGCGGTAAAAGAGGCTGTCATGTATAATCCGTCTTCAATTCGAACATGTATATGGACATACAAACACTATCCGAGAGGGCGCTCGAAATTCGCCAAAAGTATGCTGAGCTGGAAAGAAAGAGGACTGGTAGGGAATGGACGAATCTGAACCTCATGGAAGGCTTTGTCGGCGACGTAGGCGATCTGATGAAACTCGTGATGGCCAAGGAGGGGGTTCGCGTCGCCGAGAATGTGGATGAGAAGCTGGCTTATGAATTGGCGGACTGCCTGTGGAGCGTTCTGGTGCTTTCCGGAAAATACGGAGTGGATATCGAGAAATCGTTTCTGGCGACCATGAACGATCTTGAGCGGCGAATCGCCGAAGAAAGTGAGCTTTAGTTCTGCCGACGGATCCTTGTGCTATATGGTGCGGTGCGGATCCAAAAAATCCGCATTATTTGGTCATTTTTCAGATTGTGATATGCTTTCACTGAAGGATAACCCGAATACTGAAACATATGTTTGGAAATTCTTTCGAGGGAGGCCGACAGCCGAAGCCGGAGGCAAAGCCGGTCGAACCGAGTTTTGATCAGTTGGTTGCCGCACTTCCTCCGGAGAAGGGGAGACGGCTTCGCGAATTGGAGAATCTCCCCGAGGAATTGTCACAAACGGAGTTTGAGGACGGAAGTTACGAAATCGATCCGGAGCATCTTACAAAGGGAGAGAATGCGGTATTGGAGGAATATTACGCGCTGATTACGGAAGCGAGACGATTGCTTGGCAATTCGGTATTCGGTCACGGACCGGATTCGAAGGAGTAAGATCGGAGACTTCGCATACGAAAACGACGAGCGACCAGGATTGGACCGCTCTCGAACTTCTTGGAGTTAACCAAAAACCCGGCCATCCGCATGGACCCGGGTTTTTGATTGTAAAAAGGCTTTGCAGAGCGACGCTTGCGACATCTTCGGGAGGGGGTATGAGGGTATGAATATATGACAGTGCCGATTGCTCGTATTAAAAAATCATTGACAAAAATCAAAATCTGAGACATTATTTTTTTGCAGTAGCTATTTAATTCTTCAATATCAACCGAGAGGTGCAGCATGAATGCAACCGCACTTATGGCTTTGGCGGGGGATAACATCCTTGCATTAGCCGAAAACCCTTATCCCGGGAGAGGCATCGTCGCCGGTCTCGACGAATCAGGCTCGTATATGGTGCAGGTCTACTGGATTACGGGCAGGAGTCCAAACAGCCGGAACCGCGTGTTCGGAACTGATGATGAGGGAAGGCTGTTTACCGAAGCCGCCGATCCGTCAAAGGTGGATGATCCTGCACTCATTATTTACAATGCCATGCGCGAGGTGGGCCTGTACTATGTCGTCAGTAACGGCGACCAGACAGATACCGTTATCAGTGCGCTTGGTCCGAATACATTCTCTCTCGACCTTGCTCTGAGGGGAAGGGAATACGAGCCGGACCTGCCGAACTTCACACCGCGGATAACGGCCGTTAGCAGCATCGCCAAGGGCCGCACCGCACTTTTCATGTCGGTTCTGCGAAAGTCACCGTTCGGAGAAGAATGTGATCGTTTTACCTATGAGCTGACGCAGGCACCCGGGTTCGGGTACTGTATCACAACGTACTCAGGTGATGGTGACCCGCTCCCGTCATTTTCAGGAGACCCGGTTCTTATGCCCTTCATCGGAGGGATAGAGCAAATCGCCAATGATTACTGGGCCGCTCTTAACAAGGAAAACAGGGTTTCTCTGGCGGTTAAGAGCATCCAGATCTCGAGCGGACATTCCTCGATCCACGTCATCAACAAGTACGCGAAAGTCTGATCTGCCTCGCTAACAGGAGTCGTTATAAGGCCGCATGGTATCGCCCAGCGACCATTCTCCACTAAATTAAACCAAAAACCCGGCAATCCGCATGGACCCGGGTTTTTGATTGCCCAAAACGCTCTGCAAAGGCCTGCTTTCCCACATCTTCGGGAGGGGGTATGATGATATGAACTCTGGAAAGGGACTCGAAGCCTTTACTTGCCCTGCCAGAGCTCGACCGTATCATTGCGAGTCGGAAAAGGTACCTAACCCTTTTTCTGTTCGAATCAAACCTCCGTGAAAAAGGCAGGCCTAATAAATGTACTTGACCCCTTTTCCGATCCCGCGAAGCACTTGCGACGAGCAAGCTCACGGATGCCTATGCCTTCCGTCCGCCTTATCAGCGAAACGACTACCTTTCGTGGATCAATCGCGCCCAGCGCGAGGAAACGAAACAGAGGCGCCTCGCCCAGATGATTTCCGAACTCAAGCGTGGCGACCGGTATATGGACATGGTCTGGAAGGGGAAGGGAAAATGAAGTGATATCGTATCTCAGGCGCTTAGTACGCCTGCCAAATGAGCTCGAAGAGGGAACGCAGCGTGGTTGCAATCTCGCGGGAGCGGATGATGACGCCCATCGGCTCGCTATCGCTTCGGAAGAGGAGGAAAGAAACATTGTCCCCGTAGATATAGCCGTCGAGCGGAATCGGAAACTGCTCCCGGCTTACCATCTTTATCTCCCGATAGTCGTCGGGATCGGTCTTGAGTCGGAGCCGTTTCGAGGTCGGATCGCCGCTCACGATAATCTTTATCGGAATCCGTCGGTTGATACGCTGGGGGATATAGTAGTTCCGGGCGTAGAGGTCGACTTCGGGATGGATGTTCTCGAGGCCGACGAAGTTGAGGATGGTTTTCCGTTCCCGAAGATTGTCCATATAGACGCGCTTCAGCCCTTCGAGGCCTTCGTAGAAGGCAATATGCGGTTTGACGGTCGCGGTACGGAGGAGGAGTCGCAGTACCGGAATGGTTTCTTCGAGCGTCGCGAGTTCCGCGCGCTTTTTTTCGACGAGCACTTCCGGATCTTCCGCGACGAGTGTCCGGCGCTTTCCCTGCATACTCTGCGTTAGGAGGCCCTTGTCGAGGAGGTCGGGGAGGAGTTTGTAGAGCATTGGACGCTTGATCCCAGCCTTTTCGGCAAGGTGTTTTGGGAGGCTCTCGCCCAATTCGAGTGCGGCCAGGTAGATGGCAGATTCCATATCCGAAAGGCCGAGACTGGCCAAAACTTCGCGGTGTTCCATATGAAGTGATGTCATTCGTGACACTTATTCTATACCATTATTTACCTTCAGAAAGCAAGGAGTATACTCCGCTGTCACACTGAGAAAGATATTCGTGACACAACTCTTTAACAATGGAGGATACAATGGAAAAGGGAACAGCTATAAGGATTTTTCCGTGGATGACCAAGGAAAACCGGGAACGGAATATCCGCGCGCTTACCGGACTCGTGGGGCAGGAAAAGGCCACGGAGATACGTGATATGCCGAGTGTCAGGATGCTTGTCCCGGCGCACTTTATCCGACTGATCGGGCGGTTACGCGCCGATGGGGATGAAGCGGGCGCCGTGGCCCTGCTGAAGACGGTGATTCCGTCGATCGAGGAGGGAAGAGCTGATGTGCCGATTCCTCACGGCATAGACGGAATGGGGAGCGGGTATCATTTACAGGAGTTCGCGCTTCCGGACCACGAACAGCCGTGGACTATCCGGCGGCTGTATCCTGACCGGGTCATCCTGATCGTATCGCTTTCGTGTGCGGGAATCTGCCGGTATTGCTTTCGGAAGTCCGAGTCGGGGCATACAAGACATATACACCTTGCACCCGCACTCGACTATATCCGCGCGTGGAATACGAGTCGCGAGCCGAAGATACGGGACGTCATCTTGAGTGGTGGGGACCCGCTGTCGCTTTCCGATACGAAGCTCGATGAGATTCTGACGGAGGTGTGGAGCATTTCCGGTGTCGAATGTGTGCGACTTGATACCAAATACCCGGTTACGCGCCCGAAGCGTATCACGAAGCGCTTGCTGGATATTCTTGATGGCCGGGTGAATATCGTGACCGTGCATGCGACGCATCCGGCGGAAATAAGCGAGGAGATGAGTGATGCGTGCAGAAGAATGGCCAGACGGGGAATCGTGCTTCGTTCCCATACGCCGCTCTTGCGGGGGATCAACGATAACCGCGAGACGCTGAAACGGTTGTTCTGGGATTTGTTTTCCAAATGCGGGGTGACTCCTCTTTATGCGATCCAGTTCGTTGAAACGCCGGGCGCGGCACATTTCCGTATCCCGCTCTCGGAATCATTTGAACTCATGCGGGGAATGCAGAACGAGCTTTCCGGTCCGGCCGTCCCGAACTTCATCATCTATCTGCCCGACGGGGGAGGGAAGTACGACATCGGCCCCTTCGAGGATATCGACAGGATCGGCATCCGGAAAGTCGAGGGCGGATATGAGATCCCTTCGCCGCTCTTTCCCGGCAAGCACGGCTTCTATCCCGATTGAATCAACCGAAAGCAACCGAAAACCCGGCAATCCACATGGACCCGGGTTTTTGATTGAGAAAAAAAGGCTTCACAGAGCGACGCTTGCGACATCTCCGGGAGGGGGTATGATGATATGAGTTCCGGAAAGTGGCTCGACGCCTTTGCTTGCCCAGCCAGAGCTTGATTGAATCGTTGTGAGCCGGAAAAAGTGCTTGACCCCTTTTCTGCTCGAGTGGCTTTTTGCCACCGTGGGAACCGTAATAGGTGTCTGGTGGGTATTTTACGTTGGTGTCTACACCACTTTCTTCACAGTGGTCGAGTTTCTTATCCAGCCACTAAGATAGGGTTAATCCAAGAGAGTAGACTCACCCAGTTTTTTCCTGTATAGTGAGAAGCTATGAGCCACAATATTAAACCAAAAGCTTCAATTGCTTACGATAAGTTTGATTTGGAAGCAGAGAATCTCCTTGAAGAGTTTCATAAGACGAGGAAGTTCTCGCTTCTACTTCAAGCATCAGAAAATATCTTAAAAAGCAAAAATCCTGAACGTCAGGAAATAAGCGATTCTCTATTGGGACTCTACTTTCACCAAAAAGGTCTTCAAGAAAAAGACTTGGAAGAATCAATTGAAAATCTTGAACGAGCACGAGAGCTTTTTTTGAAGGCTTCTAGTAAGGGAGAGACCTTTGATTCAAAAAACTTAGATATTGAAATATTGAGCAGGAAGATAAGGCTGCCCAAAGCCTCTGTTTCTGAGAAAAAAGAATTTTTTCTTAAATCTGCAGAGTTGAACAAAGAAATAGGGAAAAAGAAGGACTCTCATGCCAACATGTCTCTTTACCATATGCTTCATATGGAGGAAATGCTCAAGAAGGGAGTAGAAAGAGAGGAGATTTTAAAGGCAGGGGAGGCCATGCTTAAAGAAGCGCAGCTGAGTGAGCATGCAGAGTTTGTTAAAAAAAGCGAGGTAATCTTACAGCAGGTCAGGGTTAATTTTTCGATGAGTCCTGAAGATGCACTAGAGGAGCAGCGCAAGCTTCAGGAAGCAATTGAGAAAACAGAGGATAAATATGGCAAGGAAGAAGCAGAGGCAGATGTCCTTTATATTCAGGGGATGATAGCTACAAATAAGACAGAAAGGGAAAGGCTCTTCTCTGCTGCTGGACATAAATGGCTCAAGATAGGTAACGAAAAAAGGGCTATCGAGGCAATAAAAATGATTACGCCTCTGCCCATTAAGGTTATGGGAGCATTGGAAATGGCAGACAGTACTTTAGAGCTACAAGCCGAGCTCTTGAGGCTTCTCAGAGAAGCGATGCCAGAAGGGGAAGAAAGAACAATGGCAACTTATCACCACTCGTATCTACTTCAACATTTGAAGGATTTTAAAATTATTGCTACCAGACTTGGAGAAAGTAGGAAAAGATTAACAGAATTGGCCATAAAAAGAAAAAAGTATGAGCCAAAGAAGATTTTTAAGAGAAAGTTTTCGAAAAAAGTTCAGTCTATTTTTAAGGAAGAGGAGGAGGTCTCTCAGAAGATGAGATTAGATTTGGACAACTTATATATATTTGGGAAGATAATGCTCGACCAGTGGTCATTCGTTTTGGGCTATCTTTTTGGCGAGAAAAATCCTTCAGATTTTGATTTTGACCACCTTTACAATGTAGTCTCGGGAAATAAGTTGAAAAGTGGACTCATACAAGTAAAAAGTAAACACAGTAAAGCTGTTTTCTGGCTTTATTTTCAGCTCAAAGCGCATCGAAATGAATTCATCGAACACGTAAATAAGCCGTGGCAAAAGGGAATGACCCGGTCCGTGATAGGCGATGACTTCAATTTGCATATTCCAGTTCCTCCAAACTACATCAGTAAGGAAGAAAAAGAAAAACTGTTATTGAGTGTTCGGCCTCTTATGCCTGAAGCTTTAAAGAAAATGCCTGATGACTATTGGGAAAAAGCAAATCTTCACAGAACGTTGGAGGTCACATTTCATCGCATACATGAAATTGATAGTAAGGAGAACCGTCAGAAGGTATGGGATGTCTGGAAAAAAGTGGGAGGCTCTACCCCGTCGTATGATAAGATTGCTGAAAATCTCATTGGCTTTTTACTGCAATCAACTGAAACTGTAGTGTCGCTCTTAAAATCAAACGAGGATAGAGACCCCGTGGATAAAAAAGATGCTTCATTACCAGAGAGGGAAATAAGGAAAGAATAAAGAAGAGGGGCGGCGGCCCCTCCCCCTTTGTTTTTATGAGAAATAGCTATCAGTAATGAGCAATTGAGAGGCTTTGTCCTTGGAGAGCAGTTCGTATCGCGTCCAGCAAGTGGAGCCGACAAATGCAAGGCCACCCTTTCGGGTGGCTTTTGCGTTTTCTTCGGCTCGAGCGGAGCGAGTGAACGGTTTCACTCGCGTCAGGATTCGAAAGGCGGAGTGTCGTTCGGTCAGCAGGCCGGACAGCGAGCCGGGGTCGAGGAATTATCCCGCGACGGCGGGATAATATCCGTGACCGAATCCGCCGCCGGATATTCAGATGTGCTTCCGTCAGGATGGTGACCGAAAAGGTCAGGTACTTTTTTCTCCGGAGAGTTCGTCTGATTCGTTTCTATTCTCAACCGATAGAAAAGGGTATACGTGCGTATACCCTTGTGGTTACTTGCCGGCGGAGCCGGTGCTTGCGCCACCGTTCATATGGATCTTCTTCGTCCTTTGATACATTACAGATCGCTACTAATTGGCAGCGGCCTGAGGGTTGTCAGGGGAGCGGGACGCTATTTCTTCGGATAGAATGCCAGCCAGCCGATGAGCTTTTCCATCGCGTCCTTGACGTTGTTTTTCGGGCGCAGTTCCTCGTAGTAGGTCTCGTCGAGCTTGGTAAGGAAGATGTTCATTTCCTCGACCTCGATTTCGAAGGCTCGTTCGATGGGGACCGCGTCTTCGGCCGACCGTTTGATCGCCTGTTCGTAGAGGCCCTGGGCAAGCATGGTAAGCCCGGTGAGCATTTTCGGGTTGAATCCGCATAGTGGCATGGTTTCTCCTGGAGTTTGTTAAGAGATCGTACGACCTTGTGTCGCAACGGGATTCAACAGCGAATTCGAATTATTTACAAAAAATACCGCCGATAAAGCAACGAAGTAAACGAAGAGTTTACTTTTCTATTCGTATTCGCTATGCTTCGGACATGAAAAGAACGGAACATCCGACGATCGAAGAACAGATTTTGGAAGTCCTGCGCGACGGGTCCGTTTCGACGACGGAACTGATACGGCATGTCGCCGATTTGCGTACCGGGGTCACCAAACAGGGCGTATACAAGGCGCTGAGGAAGCTGAAAGAGGAGGAAAAGGTCGTTGTTGCCGGGAAGACGGTCTCATTGAACCTGGAGTGGATCCACGACATGAGGGACTTCTTCGATTCAGCGGAACGACGGTATGCCTCGAAGGCATCGGCGATGGGGCTTCTGGGCGTGGGTGAAAGGGAAAAGGTGGTCTATTTTTTCCGAAGCTTGAACCAATTGGATTCGTTCTGGGGTGGGAACGCGTTCCGGATTTTCTCGGACGGTATGGATTCCGATGAGCCGATATTCGTCTACAATCCGCATGAATGGTTTTTCTATCTGCGACCGGAAACCGAGCAGTCGCTCCTTCGGAGCATGTCAAAGCGGACAAGGCAGGTCCTGATCACCGTGACACATAATGACCCGCTGGACCGGAAACTGAAAGCCGAGTTCGATGGCGAGCGGTTTCAATATCATATTTCCGCGAAGAGGATATCCGAAAAGGACAACTACTATTTCAACATCTTCGGAGACTATCTGATAGAGGTCCTCATCGACGAGAGGATAGCGAAACGGATCGACGAATTCTACAAGCGAACGAAGGTGTTCGACGAAGCGGCGCGACGGGAGGTCTCCACGATCGCTTCCGAAATCGGAAGACATAAACTGATTATCACGAAAAACAGGAGGAGGGCCGAGAAATACAAGAAAACACTGGGGAAGGACTTCTATATTATGAAACGTTCGGAGAAGAGAGAAGCGATCTGACATATGCGCTTTGACGAAGATCTGGTCTGATTCGTTTCTACTCTTAACCGATACAAAATGGCTCTTTATGGCAGTTTTGATGCTACACTGGGATTATGAACGGAAAAACACTGACAATCAAAGATTTGGGATACGATGACTTTTTCGAATCGAGCCGCGCGGGACGCGGGTCGGAGGGTGTTTGCGTCGCGCGGGTGATCGCGCAGACGCGTGGCGGATACCGCGTGAAGGACGCGGACGGGGAATATGTCGCCAAGGTGACGGGAAAGCGCATGCACACGGCTTCGTCTCGGGAGGACTATCCGGCCGT
>JAAXXG010000003.1 GCA_013334575.1 Candidatus Moraniibacteriota bacterium
CAGACCTGCACCGGTACCCGGAACTGTTCGCTCAACTGGAAGGAAGTGACGCCGGGGGAGTAGGATACGCGTGAAAAAGAAGAACGGAGGCCGGATCCTGCCTCCGTTCTTCTTTTGTGGAGGACGTGGTATGATAATGGAGAAAATGGACACGGACACATGCGCATCACGAACGAACAACTGAAGCTTTTTTTGACGGATTCGAATCTGATTCCGAAGAATCGTCTCGAAGACGCCTTCAAGGAAGCGGAATCGTCCAAGAAGGATCTCGGACCGTTGCTGCTCGAGAAAGAGCTCGTCGACGAGGCCGGGCTTCAGAAAATCTATGCCTATGTGCTCGGTATTCCGTTCGTCGATCTTACGAAGGAGAATATCCCGCTCGAGATTTTGCAGATCGTTCCCGAGCCGATCGCCCGAAAGTACAATATCGTCGCGTTCGAACGGCAGGACAAGAACCTGAAGGTCGCCATGTTGGTTCCGGAGGACCTGCAGACGATCGATTTCATCAAGAAGAAGAGTGGCTATCGGATCGTGCCGTGTCTGACCACTCGGGAAAGCATTCAGGAGGCACTCAAACACTACGAGAAGAGTCTTAAGGCCGAGTTCGGTGACCTGCTGACAGTCACGGCCGAGAAGGCCGATGAGGGCGAGGACAGCGGCAGCCTCGAGAAGATGGCCAGCGATCTGCCGGTCGTGCGTATCGTGGATACGCTCCTCAAGCATGCGATCCTGCAGTCCGCTTCCGATATCCATATCGAGCCGTCCGAGAAGGAAGTGCTCGTCCGGTACCGTATCGACGGCGTACTTCACGATGCGATGACGCTTCCTCGTGATGCGGCAACGGGTATCGTCGCGCGCATCAAGGTACTCTCGAATCTCAAGCTCGACGAACACCGGCAGCCGCAGGACGGCCGGTTCAAGATCGAGAAGGACGGGTATCGCATTTCGTTCCGTGTCAGCATTCTTCCGGTTTTCGACGGGGAGAAGATCGTCATGCGTCTCCTTGACGAGTCCTCGAAAGGACTCACGCTCGAAAAGATGGGACTTACCGGGCGGGCGCTTGAAGCGGTCCATCGGGAGATCCATAAGCCCAACGGCATCATCCTCGTGACCGGGCCGACCGGCTCGGGAAAGACGACGACCCTCTATACGGTGATGGATATCCTGAACACTCCGGAAGTGAACATCTCGACCGTCGAGGACCCGGTCGAGTATCGGATGCCGCGAGTGAACCAGACACAGATCAATCCGAAGGTCGGCATGACTTTCGCCGCCGCGCTCCGGTCCTTGCTCCGGCAGGACCCGGACATCCTCATGGTCGGTGAGATCCGCGACCAGGAGACGCTCGAGATCGCGTTACATGCTGCCATGACCGGACACCTCGTCCTCTCGACGCTCCATACGAACAGTGCCGCTGCGACCCTGCCGCGCATGCTTGATATGGGAGCGGAGCCGTTCCTTATCGCGTCCACTACGAACGTCATCGTCGCGCAGCGGCTGGTTCGCCGCCTCTGTCAGGAGTGCAAGAAGCCGTACCGGCTCGATGCGGAGGAGGCCGAGGCGCTCGAGTCGAGCGTCGACGTCAAGGAAGTTCTTGCCTCTCTGCGGGCGGAGGGGGCCGGCGTGAAGCCGACCGAGGGTGAGGGAAAGTCGCTTCGCGATTTCACTTTCTATCGTCCCGGCGGCTGCGACCAGTGCGGCGGAGAAGGGTACCGCGGGCGGATCGGAGTATACGAGGTGCTTGAGATGGATACCGATATCCGGAAACTGGTCTCCGCTTCGGCGACGTCGGAAGAGATCGAAAGACAGGCGAAGAAGAACGGGATGATCTCCATGGCGGTCGACGGGTTCGTGAAGGCCGCGTCGGGGATGTCTACGATCGAGGAAGTGCTCCGTGTGACGAAAGAATAGGAAAAGCCGGCCTCTTGCCCGAAACGCTTCATTCCCGGACAGGGATTCGTCTCCTTTCGTTGAAAGTTTTTTCGGTTTTAGGGGGGGGTAATCTTGATGATTTTTGTCGATTTTCCGAAAAGTCGTTTTTGTCGTGTGTCTTGTCCAGAAAGTGGAGCGGCTTTGTTTTTGATTTGAGAGCCCGAAGCCGGCCCTCCAAGGGTTCACAACAATGGAAACGATGAGAAATTTCTAATATTATTCCTTATATAAGCCTAATTTTATGATTTTTTCGGGTTTGCCATATTCGGGAAAACGCGCTACTATAGCGGGGGAGAAAGGGTAGCCGTTCCGAGTGTTCGGACCCGCTTTTTTCCGCGGTGGAATACATGGGAAACAAAGAGGGGAACCTATGAAATTCCAGCAGCTCCTCCTCGGGGTCCGTTTTTTTACCGTCCTTTCGCTTCTTGCGTGGGTCTGCGTCCTGCTGTTCGTCGATCCGGACGTGACAGGAGCTCCCGGGGCCGCGCTGTTTCTCGGGACGCTCTTTTCCGGTCTTACTGGGTCGTTCACGCTCGCTTTGGTTGCGTTCGCGCGAAGGTTTCTCGGCGATGCCGGTGCGAGCGCGTCGTTCCATATGCTGTTCCGTCAGGGATTCATCCTTTCGGCGTACGGTATAATTTTGCTCGGGCTTTCCCGGGCGGGAATGCTTGCCTGGTGGAACGCGGGACTCGTTCTTGCGGCGGCGCTCCTTTTGGAGTTTACCGCCCGACGGCTTGCCGAACGGAAGCGATGACGGTTCCCAAGGAGGGGGTTCGTATGACCAAATACCGATTATGACGAAGAAAGCAGCCGAGCAGTCGCAATACGGCGCGAAATCGATCCAGGTTCTCGAAGGGCTCGACCCGGTGCGCAAGCGTCCGGGCATGTATATCGGCGGCACATCGACCGAAGGGCTTCACCATCTCATCTGGGAGATCGTGAACAACTCGATCGACGAGGCGATGGCGGGATACTGCACCGACGTGACCGTTCGGCTTCTTCCAGGCGATGTCGTCGAGGTCGAGGACAACGGTCGCGGCATTCCGGTCGAGATCCATCCGCAGACCAAGAAGTCGACGCTCGAGACGGTGCTTACCGTGTTGCATGCCGGTGGAAAATTCGGAGGCGACGGCTACAAGATTTCCGGCGGTCTTCACGGCGTCGGCGTGTCCGTCGTGAACGCGCTTTCCGAATGGACCCGTGCGACGGTCCGGCGCGAGGGGAAGGTCTGGGTACAGGAATTCCGTCGCGGCATTCCGGAGGGGCCGGTAAAGCCGGTCGGAAAGGCGGCTGATACCGGCACCACCATCACGTTCAAGGCCGATCCGGAAATCTTTCCCGAGATCGCGTACGGCTGGGACAAGATTCTCGAGTACCTCCGATATCAGGCCTATCTGACGAAGGGTGTCCGCATTCAGGTCGAGGACCTGCGCGAGGCGGATACGCCGGGATCGGCTCATCTTGCCCGTCGGTACGGTTTCTATTTCGACTCCGGCATCATCTCGTTCGTCCGGTTCCTCAATCGGCGCAAGGATGTGAGAAACGAGGTTCCGGTCTACATCGAGAAGACGGTCGACGGCGTCTATGTCGAGATTTCGCTCCAGTACACCGACAGCTTCAAGGAGCATCTCTTCGCGTTCGCGAACAATATCTACAATCCCGAGGGAGGCATGCACGTCACCGGATTCAAGATGGCGCTCACGCGCGTCCTTAACGACTACGCCAAGAAGAACGGACTCCTCAAGGAGAAGGACGGCGCGTTCACCGCGGACGACCTGCGCGAAGGCCTTACGGCGGTCATCTCGGTGAAGTTGCCGAACCCGCAGTTCGAGGGTCAGACCAAAGCGAAACTGGGAAACAGCGAGGTTCGCGGCATCGTCTCGTCGGTCCTTTCCGAGGGGCTGGCCGAATATCTCGAGACCAGGCCTCAGGACGCCAAGGCGATTCTTGAGAAGTGTCTTCTGACGGTCCGGGCCCGTATCGCCGCCCGCGCCGCCAAGGACGCGGTTATCCGAAAAGGAGCGCTCGAAGGGATGACCCTTCCGGGAAAGCTTGCCGACTGCTCGACCAAGGACACGCAGCGCAGCGAGCTTTACATCGTGGAGGGAGACTCCGCTGGCGGGTCCGCCAAGCAGGGGCGGAACCGCGAGTTCCAGGCCATCCTTCCGCTTCGTGGCAAGCTCGTGAACGTCGAGAAGACCTCGCTCGACAAGGTGGTGAAGTCGGATACGCTCAAGCCGATCATCATCGCGCTCGGGACCGGTATCGGCGAGACCTTCGATATTTCCCGTCTGCGGTACGGCAAGATCATCATCATGGCCGATGCCGATGTCGACGGGTCGCATATCCGGACGCTCCTGCTTACGTTCTTCTACCGATACTACGAGGAGCTCGTCCGCAACGGCAACATCTACATCGCGCAGCCGCCGCTGTACCGTCTGCAGAAGGGGAGGGCAGTCCGATACGCGTATACCGACGACGAAAAGCTCCGGATCCTCGATGAGATGCGGAAAGAGGCGGACGCGAAGGCCGCGAAGAAGAACAAGGCCGCCGTTCCGGCGGAGACTCCGGAGTCCGAGGACGGCGACGGTTCCAAGGAGGGCGAGGAGCGTATCGGGGGCGTCTCGATCCAGCGGTACAAGGGTCTCGGAGAGATGAACCCGGAACAGCTCTGGGAAACGACCATGAATCCGGCAAGTCGGCTCATGCTTCAGGTGACGATCGAGGATGCGGAGGCGGCCGACGAGCTGTTCGACGTCCTCATGGGAAACGAGGTCGAGCCGCGTCGGAAGTTCATCCAGACGCATGCCAAGACGGTAAAGAACCTCGACGTGTAGCGCGAAGGCGGGTTGACGGCGGGATCGGCCCGTGTTACCATCGTGGAACGTTTCCGAGGTTCCTTTTCCCGGCGATCCGATCCGAACGGTATGGCGCATTTTCCGGAAAACCTGAAGCCGCTTATCCGCTGCCCGGTCTGTCAGAAGAGGTACGATCCGGCAAAGGTCGTGCTCCTTTCCGAAGACGATCGGAAGACGGCGCTTCATATCGCCTGCGAATCGTGCGGCATCTCTTCGCTTGTCTTTCTCTCACTCGGGAAAGCGGGGGCGGTGAGCTTCGGAATGTTGACCGATCTCGATCGCGACGAGGTCCGCTCGTTCTACGGCAGGGAGCCGATTTCCGCCGATGACGAGATTTCGGCGTATCGATTCTTTCGGGAGTTCCGGGGCGGCGCGAGCGAATGTTTCCGGGAGATACGGTAACGGTTTTCTAGTCAATTCCGCGTAATAGAGCACGATTATGTCCGATATGATCACCCTTAAGGCGGCGATCCGCGAGGCAGGAAAAGGCCTTCAGACGCTTCGGGCCGGCGGATCCATTCCGGCCGTCCTGTATGGTCACGGCGTCGAACCCGTGAGCCTGACTCTCGATGGCCGCGAATTCACCCGGGCCTTCAAGGCTGCCGGCGAGAACACGATCATCGCGCTTACCGTTGACGGGAAGAAGGCGGTGAACGTCCTTGTGAAGGATGCGCAGATGCATCCCTTGACGAACCGGTACACACATGCCGACTTTTTCCAGGTCCGTATGGACGAGGAGATCGAGGCGACCGTTCCGATTGAGTTCGTCGGCGAGTCTCCGGCAGTCCGGAACGATGGCGGCATCCTACTTCGTTCCCTCGAGGAGGTGCAGGTTACCGCACTTCCGGCCGATCTTCCGCACACCCTTCCGGTCGACCTGTCCGTGCTCGCGACGTTCGATGACGTGATCAAGGTGTCGGACATTCCGGTTCCGGCGCGGGTAACGGTTTCCAACGATCCCGAGACCGTGGTCGCGCTCGTGGAGGCGCCTCGGACGGCGGCCGAGCTCGAGTCTCTCGACCAGAAGGTCGATGCCGACGTGACCAAGGTCGAGAAGGCCGGAAAGCCGGCGGAGGAGACGGCGGAAGAAGCCGGAAAGTAGGGCTTATTATCCGGAACTTCCCCTTGACCTGATCGTCAGGGCGCGCTACAATCGAACCGATAGAGTCGGGAACCTGATTTCCGGCTGGAGGCTGAAAGCCGGTCACCCCTCCTACGCCGGCCGAGGTGAAAACGGATGAAACGGGCTTGCCCGCAGATTCCGAGCTCCAACCGGAAATCAGGTTCCCGATTTCTTTTTTCCGGAAACGAAAGACGCCCCGCATCAGCAGGGCGTCTTTTTGTATCGTCGACGTTCCTGTGCTAGGAACGGTATCGGGTCGGGGAAATCGACGCGATGCAGACGTTCTTCTTCTTGTTCACCGAAAAGAAGTCCATGCGGAATCCGACGTCGTTGAATGTCTGTACGATCGTTTCCTCCGCGAATTTCTTGCTGACCGCCATGAGCAGCTCCTCGCCCTTCTCGAACTCGACGTCATGCCCGACGAGGCTGATCCGCTTGTCCGATCCCATGGTGAGAAACATCTCGATCTGCTTCTTTGCGTCGTTCCAGCGGACGGAGTATTCCTTGAAGGAACAGCGCATGCCGTATCCGGTAAGGGTCGAGGACACGAGGTCGAACACTTCCCTCGTCCGGTAATATTCGACGAAGCGCTGCGATGCCAGCGAGTTCGATATCTGGTTTCCGATTACGAGCGCGTCATTCGGGAACATCGAGAGCTTCAGGTTCGAGAGGACCTTGTCCGTATTGTCGAAGTTGCCGAGCGTGTTGCCGAGCAGAAAGAAATAGTTCCTCGTCCGGGGAGCCTTCGTGAGTTTCAGGATATCCTGCAGGACCTCTCCTTTCTCGAAATCGAAGAGGACGGAGAGAATCTCGACCCCTGGAAACCGCTCGGAGACGGTCCGTTTCGCGGCCTCGATCATTTTCGGGCTGATATCCACCGCGATATAGCGGACGCGCACCGACGGGAGGAGGTATTCGAGAACGGGAATCATCGGCATCCCGTCGCCGCAGCCGAAGTCGACGACGTTTACCGTGTCCGTATCGTGGGCAGCCTCCCGGAGGATGAACGGAAGCGATTCCGTCTTGAGGATATTCTCTTCGAATTGGATGGTCATCTCCTCCCGGCTTTTTTTCGCTATGTCGATCCATCGATGATAGCTGTCTCCGATGTAGGTGAATTTCAGCGGAGAGACCGCCCTGGAATCAAGTGCCGAAAGAAACTCGAGTTCCTGGTTCTGATTGAGATATCCTGAGGACATACGGGGGTATCGAGTTATAATTATTCCGAAAGGGTGATCGTTCCCGTCCCCGCCTCTCCCGAGACCGCGACGGTTTTGCCGTCGCTTGAGAGCGCGCAGGCGGTTGCCGTCGAGAACGATTCATCGAAGAGTTGCGTGACGATATGTCCGGTGTCGTCGGCGATGACGATACGTTTCTCCGGAGCGTCGAGAGCGACGAGCCGGTCGGAAACGTCGGAATTCGCGCAGAGCGACGTCGCGGTAAGCGGTGCCTTCGTCGCCGGTGACGAGAATCCGTCCGTCCGGTTGCCCTTAAGGAGCGAGGTGACCGAGGATCCTTCTGCGACGTAGATGTTCTCGCTTACGGCGAGGGAACGTGTCCCTGGCGGAAGCGGAGACTTGGTCCAGAGCGTGCCTTCTCCGAATCCTCCGTCGGCGCGAGGGAACCGGTATATCGTTCCGGAATCGCTATCGAGGAAATAGAGGTAGGTCAGGAAATCTCCCATCGCGACCGGCTGGAATCCGGACGGGAACGAAATCGTATTTTTCACGAATGACCGGTTGGATGGGGCGTAGGAATAGAGCTCTCCGTCGTCGGTCAGGAAGAAGATGAGACCGAGATCCTGCATGGATGCGGCGAGGCGGATGGACCCCGAAGCGGGCGAAGGGGAGGACGTCCCGTTTCCGGGATTCCGGATCGAGCGATCCGTCACGATATAGAGCGTGTCGCCGAGATATACCGGTGCGATGACAGGTTCGGTTGATGATGGGAGAGCCTGGAAATCCGCGAGTCTCGCCTTCGGCTCATCCGTCGGAGGGAACGGCTCGGATGATGGTGTTTCGATCTCGGCGACGGGGGCTGGCGCGGGTTTCCGTTCCGGGAGACCTTTCCATATGGCGATTCCGGCAATCGTCAGCAGGAATGCCGCTCCGGCACCGACGACCAGCTGCCGTTTCGGCGGAAGGAGCATGAAGCGTCGAGCGATGACCTTGGATGTCTGAAACGACTTGCGAGCGGCGGTACCCGTCCATTTCGCGGCGAGTTTCCCTGCGCGTCCGAGTGCCGGCGCGACCCGGTTCCGGAAAAAGACCGCAGCCGTATGGGCTGTCGATATCGTTGTGGCTGTGATCCGCTCGGAAAACGCCGCCGTTTTCGATTGCCATGAGACAGTGGGGGTCGCATCTTCCGGGCGAGGGGTTCGTTTTGCAACGGGTGTTCGCGGCGATTCGGAACGATGTGCGGCATTCGTTACCGGGACTGGATTCCGGTGAGGTCGGCGAACCGGTGTCGATCCCGTTTCCGGACGTTTTACCGTCGTTTCATGAAGGATCGGCCTAATATCGGGACGATCCCGTTTCGACTGGACGACTTCCGTCGCCGAGGTTATTCCGGAGGAAAGGTTCCGTACCGCATCGGAACCGCGGCGTCTGGTTTCGCGAATCGAATGCTCAAAGCGTCCGGAAATCCATCGGGACGCATCCTCGGCCATCCATCGGATCCGGGTAACGAGAGGGTGCTCATCCGCGTTTCCGGGCATTTCTCCCTGGATGCGTATCTCCGAAGAAGGCGGGGCTTCGATGCTCTGTTCCGGTTCCGGGATGATGTCGTCCTTCGGGTCGTGTGGTTCAATGATCGACTCGGTCCGCTTCCGTTGCGCCTCGCGGAACGCGGCTTCACTCCAGGCGTTCACGGTCTCCTGTTTCGCGGTGCGTTTACGTTTCGGCCTGTCCGTTTCCGCGGCGGACGACGGCTGTTCCGATTCCCGTATATCGAGTACGACCGCGGCTCCGGACCGGAGTTCGTTCACCATGGCGGTCTCGAGGAACCGTTGGAACCGCCCGTCCGGAAGGAGGCGGTTCGCGTTCCGCTCGAGGTCTCGCAGCGAGAAGAGTCCGAAGAGTTCCGGTGTCGAGAGCAGGATGCAGTCCTTCGGTGCAAGTCGACCGCTTGAGATCTCGAGGAAGGTCTTGAGCGGATGGGTTGCCGCTTCGTCGGACGCGAGTCCGTCGCCGATGTCGGCGATGGTCCCGTCACGGAACAGGAAAATACCGCCCGCTCCGGTCGCGGAAAAGTGGACGTTCTGTTTCTCTATGACCGCGATCGCCCCGTTCAGCGCCCCCATCCAGGACGTCTGCCCGTTCTTTACGAGCTCGGAAAGGGCCAGGTTGATGCGGTGCAGGGTCGATTCGAAGCTTTCTATCGCTCCTCGACGGGGATTGGCGTAGTATTCCTTCCGTGCGACCGAGGCGATTACGTTTACCGTATATGCGCTCGCTTCCGACCGGTCGGAAACGGAAAAAGCCCCGACGAGCGTCCCAAGCGATTCCTGGGTCACGTTTTCGGGCGAGAAGGAGAACGTCTTGACGTAGGGTTCGATACCGCGGTTCCGTGCGACGGAAATCGGTGTCACGCCGACACGGAGATTCGGGAACGGCTCGACACCCCCGCGTTTTTTCTCTGGCATAGGTTCTCCGTAATTATACCATAAGGAAGCCTTGAGAACGACACGCCTCCGCTTTGACTTCCGATGCCCACTCGGGTACAGTGAAAGGGAGGGGAACCGTACCGTCTACCGTTTCGTCTATGTCTTCTTCCCTGTTCGAGGCCCTGTTCGGATCGAAAGCGAGAGCTCGCCTGCTGCGACTGTTCCTCCTGAATCCCGAAGCGGAATTCACCGGTTCCGATATCGTCACGAAGACGCTCGTCCCGAAAGCCGAGGTCTCGAAGGAGCTTCTCCGTCTCAAGAAGATGGGATTCGTACGCGAATCGTCGCGTCGTCGGGTCAAGTCGTACCAGATGCGTCCCGATTTTCCGTTCTTTCCGGAGCTGCGCAGCCTCGTGCTCAAGTCGAACGTCGGTGTCTCCCATAAGATGTTCCAGAAGCTCCGGACCGCGGGCGAGGTGAAGATCGTCCTCGTGAGCGGACTCTTCCTGAACTATCCGAAGAGCAAGGCCGACATGATTCTCGTCATCAACAATGCCCATCGGCTCCGGCTCAAGACGGCCATGGAGAAGCTTGAGGCGGAGATCGGACGGGAGATCCGGTTCGTGCTCATGGATACGGACGAGTTGCATTATCGGCTCAACATGCTCGACCGGTTCCTTATCGAGTTCCTCGAGGGGCCGTATCAGGAGGTTCAGAACCGCGTTCCGGAACTCAAGCGGTTCGTCGCCGGTCTCAAGAAATAGCCGTGCCGGTCGTCGGTCCCAGACGGGCCGGCCCGACGCCAAACCGATGTCTTCTTTCGTTGTCATCGTCATATCGTTCCTGTTGACCGTCGCCGCGGCCGCGTTTTTGGTGGTTTCCGCGAAGGTATCACGGCGTCAGGCCGAAGAGGACCGGAAATTCGTTCTCGAGCGGATGGAGAATCTCGACCGTCGGCTGAGTCAGGAGATGCATCAGTTCTCGTCTTCCGTCTCCGGTCAGATCGGTTCGTTGAACCAGTCGCTCGACCGGCGGCTCGGCGAGAACACGAAGCGGCTCGATACGAGGCTCGACGGCGCGGCCCGCTCGTTCGCCGAGGTGCGTGCGGCGCTCGCCGAGGTGCGCGAATCGAACCGTCAGATCTACGAGGTCGGCAAGGAGGTGTCTTCGCTTCAGGAGATCCTGCGCGCGCCGAAGATGCGCGGCGGGTTCGGCGAGCTCATGCTCGGGAACCTGCTTTCCCAGATGCTTCCCAAGGAGCATTTCGAGCTTCAATACGGGTTCCGGAGCGGTGAGGCGGTGGATGCCGTCATCCGTCTCAAGGGCGGACTCATCAGTGTCGATTCGAAGTTCCCGCTCGAGAACTTCAAGCGCATGATCGAGGCGAAAGGGGATGACGAGCGGCGAACCGCGAAGCGGCAGTTCGTATCGGACGTGAAGAAGCATGCGGACTCGATCGCGTCGAAGTATATCCTGCCGGAAGAGGGGACGCTCGGGTTCGCGCTCATGTATATCCCGGCCGAGAACGTGTATTACGAGGTCATCGTCAAGGATGAGGACGGGACCGGCCTGTCGGAGTACTTTTTCGGGAAGCGGGTCATCCCGGTGTCGCCCAACTCGTTCTATTCGTACCTGCAGACGATAGCGATCGGTCTCCAGGGTATGCAGATAGAGAAACGTGCCAAGGAGATCCTCGCGCAGCTCGGAAAACTTTCGGTCGAGCATGGAAAGTTCTCTCGGGAATTCGAGGTGCTCGGCGGGCATCTCGGAAGTGCACACAAGAAGTACGATGATGCGGAGAAGCGGCTCGGAAAGGTGGCGGAACAGCTCGATCGCGTCCGGTCCTCCTCCGAAACGGAAGGTGATGTCCTTCCGTCCGATGACGGGGTATCCCTTGTCGAGAAAGCCGTATGAATACAGGATTCCCGACCGGAAAAACCGAAGAGGAAGCAGAGGCAAGCGGAGTCTTCCGAGGGCCGTCCCCGGTCGGTCCTTCGGTGTCCGGAGAATCCGCCGAGACCGACGACGGCGCGACCTTCTTTGGGAATCCGCTCGTTCTCTCGCTCCTTTCGGCGTCCGCGGCCATCATCTTGCTGTCGTTCGTCGCGACGTACGTCTTCGTCATGCGCGGCGCTTCCGGGACGATCGTCCTTCATTTCAACGTTTACTTCGGGGTCGACATCGTCGGGAGCCCGTGGCAGGCACTGCTCATTCCCGGTATGGCGCTCCTGTTCCTTCTGCTCAATCTCCCGCTCGCATACCGGTTTTACGCGGTCCGCGAGCGGGTGGCGGCGCATATCCTGCTTTTCGCATCGTTCTTCGCGGCGCTCCTGTCGGGCGTGGTAACCGCCGCCCTTTCGCTCATCAACTCGTGATCCGTCTGTCATGACCGCTCCGAATCGGAACAATCCCGACTACGCGCCATTCCCGTTTCCGGATCCCCGGACGACGGATCCTCGGGCGCACCGTCTACAACGGGTCCTCGAGCGCGTTCCCGGTTCGCTCTCGTGGACCGTGGTTGTAGGAATCGTGCTCGCTTCCTGGCTTGCCCCGATCGCAGCCGCGGTCTTCGTCATCGTCTACGATATCTACTGGCTCTTCCTGACCGCGTACGTGACGCTCTTTTCCGTTCTTTCATATCGGCAGCTCCGGCATGGAATGCGGACCAACTGGTGGGAACGTCTCGTCCGGAGTCGAGAACCGGAACGCTATCGTCGGGAGCTGCTCGATCGGGCGGAATATTTCCGCCGTGTTCTCCGGGAGGAGCGCATGCCGCTTCGGCGCCGGTCCGCGATCCGTCGCGAGCGGCGTTCGATCCTGCGGCATGCTCGCGAGCTTTCCGATCACATCGCGCATCGCGACACGATCATGGATCACCGCGAGATCATCCAGGCCGTGCTGCTGCCGACCGCGGGAGAAGGCGCGGATATCATCGAACCGGCGATCCGTTCGATCGCCGATTCCACGTTTCCGAACTCGCAGATCGTCATCGTGCTGGCGACGGAGGAACGCGAGCCCGAAGAAACGAGGCTTCCCAAGGTGGAGGCGCTCCGGAAGGCGTTCGACGGCGTGTTCCGAGACTTCATCGTGACGACGCACGAGGTGGCGGAAGGGGAACTCAAGTGCAAGGCCTCGAACGCGGCGTATGCCGCGCGGAAGCTGCGCGAGTATCTCGACGAGCGGGATATCCCGTACGAGCGCGTCATCTTCTCGAACTTCGACTGCGATACCGTCGCGCACCCCGAGTATTTTTCGGCGCTCGCGTATCATTACGTGACCGATCCGGACCGGCTTCGCCGGGCGTACCAGCCGCTCCCCATGTATCACAACAATCTCTGGGATACCAACGCCTTCGTCCGGGTGACGGTCACCGGCTCGTCGTTCTGGCACATGTATCAGGGGACGCGCAAGGAGATGGTCACGTTCTCGTCGCACTCCGAGCCGTTCGATACGCTCGTCCGGGTCGGCTATTGGCCGGTCAACATGATTTCCGAAGATTCCGTCATTTACTGGAAGGCGTTCTCGTACTTTCACGGCGATTACAAGGTGAAGCTCATCCCGCTCCCGGTCTCGCTCGATGCGGTGCTCGCGGATACCTACGTGAAGACCCTCGGAAACGCGTATAAGCAGAACCGGCGCTGGGCGTACGGCGTAGAGAATTTCCCGGTCATGATGCGGGCGTTCTGGCCGGACCGGAAGATGCCGCTTCGGAAGAAGCTTCGGGTCACGGAGGAGATTCTCGAGGGGCACCTGTCCTGGGCGACGGCTCCGCTCATCCTTTCCTTCCTGGGATGGCTGCCGCTCTTTCTCGGCGGGACCGCGTTCAACGAGAGCGTGCTCGCACACAACCTTCCGGTCGTCACCCGCACCCTCATGACGCTTTCCATGGGCGGACTCGTCACGCTCGTCTTCGTCTCGTTCCTCATGCTGCCGAAGCGGCCGGAACGCTACGGCCCGTGGCGGACGGTCTTCATGTTCGCACAGTGGTTTCTGGCCCCGTTCGTAGCCCTGCTCATGGCGACTCCCGCACTCGACGCGCAGACGCGTCTTTTGACCGCAAACTACTTCGGAGAGTTCTGGGTGACCGAGAAGGTGCGGAAGAAATAGGGCGCGATCAGGACTCCGCCTATGGATATTCTCTCGAGTCGGCCGTATCTGTTCCCGTTCCTGTCCGCATTTTTTCTGTCGGTCCTGTTTCTGTCGTTCGTTCCCGTGCTTGATCGGAGATTCTTGTCGAAGAGGAAAGAGAGCGGGCGTTCCCATAAGCCGCTGCCGCGACTCGGCGGTGTCGCACTCGTCCTTTCCTTTCTGGTCGCGCTTCTTTTTGAGCGGAGTATCGTCTCGTCAGGTCCGTTCCTCGGTCTCGTTTCGGGCTCCGTACTCATCCTTTTCTTCGGTTTCCGGGACGATATCGTGCCGATTCCGTGGCCGGTACAGCTCCTGTTTCAGACGGGTCTCGCGATCCTTCTCTTCATATCCGGCATGCGAGCCTGGGTCATGACGAACCCGTTCGGAAACCCGGTCTTCCTTCATCCGGAGTCGGTCATCTGGCCGAGCCTGCTGATCGGAGCTTTCTTTACGCTTCTCATCATGAACGCGATCAACTGGGCCGACGGCGTAGACGGTCTTCTCGGCGGGATCTCGTTTCCGGCGTTCGCCGTTCTCTTTCTCGTGAGTCTTCGTCCCGAGGTCGGTCAGCCGACGGTCGCGATTCTCTCTGTCATGTTTGCCGGACTCTCGCTCGGGTTGCTCGTCTTCAATGTGCCGCCGGCCAGGCTCCTGGCCGGAACCGCAGGGTCGTATTTTCTGGGGTTCGGTATCGCCGCTTTAGCGCTCTTCTCGGGCGCCAAGATCGCGACGACCCTTCTGGTACTCTCCGTTCCGGTTCTCGATGTCTGTTTCGTCATCGCTTCGCGGATTCGCGCGCGGCATTCGCCGTTTCGGGGCGGGGACGAACGGCACCTGCACGACCGGCTTCGCAATGCCGGATGGTCCGACGGGGCCATCATGATCTTTTTCACCTTCGTTTCAGCTATTTCGGGTATCGCCGCGCTCGTGTTGCCCGCCATGGGGAAGGCATTCTTTCTCCTCGCGCTCGGAGCGGGATTCGTATTCTTCGTGTCAAGCCTCGGAAACGTGACAAAAAAGGAAGTATGATCCACATTGATCGGAAAGCTCTCCGCCTTTATGCTCTTGCCATGCTGCCGGTCGTGATCGCTATGGCGTGGTTCGTGCTCCGCTCCGATCATGCGCCCGAAACGGGTGTCGTTCGTGTTTCGCCCAGAACGATACGCGTAGCGGTCGGCGGACGGGAGTTTTCGGCCGAGGTCGCGGACACGCCTTCGTCGCGGGAACTCGGTCTCGGGAACCGTGATTCGCTCTGTGATTCGTGCGCGATGCTGTTTCGGTTTGATATGCCCGGGGAATACGGTTTTTGGATGAAGGGTATGCGGTTCCCGCTCGACATCACCTGGATCCGGGACGGAAGAATCGTCCATATCGAACGGGAAGTGTCACCGGAGAAGGAGAGGGTGATGCATCCCGGAACGACCGCGACCGAAGTGCTCGAGACGAATGCCGGCGCACTTTCGGAATCGAAGGAAGGCGATGCTATCGAAATTTCCGCTTCCTGAAAAAAGATCGGATCGCATGGAAAAGCCTCGTTGTACTCTTCCGACAACGAACGAGACGGGGCATGCCCCGTCTCTACGGTAAGATAATCGAGTAAGTTTCGGGGTGTCCGGTTTTCCGGCTTACTTCTTCCCACTTTCACGCTCCGCGTCTTCCTCGCGCTGGGCACGGCGGATTTTGGCTTTGGCACTCGAGGTCTTCACGAACCGCAGCCAGTCGGCGTTCGGCTTCTTACGATCCTTGGCGACGAGAATCTCGACGACCTGGCCGTTTTTGATGACCGAGTCGAGCGGTGCCATCTTGCCGTCGATCTTGGCGCCGACGGCGTGTTCGCCGACCTCGGTATGGATGGCATAGGCGAAGTCGACCGGAGTCGCCTCTTCGGGAAGCTCGATGATGTCTCCTTTCGGCGTGAAGGCGAAGATGTGGTTCTTGAAGAACTCGATCTTGAGACCGCGCAGGAATTCCTCGTCGTCACGACCGACCTCCTTTTGCCATTCGCGCAGCTGGGCGACCCAGGCGACCTCCTTCGGTTTGCCGGTCGTCGCGGCCTTGCGTCCGAAGACGAACTGTCGCCATCCGCCGCGTTCCTTCTCGGTGTAGATCCAGTGCGCCGCGATGCCGTATTCGGCCTCGTCGTGCATCTTCTGCGTCCGTATCTGAAGCTCGAAGATCCGGCCTTCCGGACCGAAGACGGTCGTATGGAGGGATTGATAGCCGTTCGGTTTCGGGAGCGAGATATAGTCCTTGATGCGGCCGACGAGCGGGCGGTACCGTTTATGGACGGCTCCCAGGGTCTCGTAGCAGTCGACGATCTCGGGGACGATGATGCGGACCGCGATGAGGTCGTACACGCGCGAGACTTCCATGTCGTGTTTCTCCAGCTTCCGGAAGAGCCGGTAGAGGTGTTTGGTTCGGCCGTCGATCGCGATGATTTTTATGCCGTCGCCCTCGAGTTCCTTCCGGAGCTGCTGCATGACGCGCTCAAGGTAGGACTTTCCCTCGCGGATATACGTCTCCTCGACCTTTCGCATCTCCTCGTAGTGTTCCGGGTCGAGATACCGGAAGGATAGGTCCTCGAGTTCTCCTTTTATCTCGCTGATACCGAGCCGGTTGGCGATCTGCGCGAAGATCTCCATCGTCTCCCGGGCGATGCGTTGCCGTTTCTCGGGCGGGAGCGCATCGAGCGTGCGCATATTGTGAAGCCGGTCGGCGAGCTTGATGATGACGACACGGATGTCCGACGCCATCGCGAGGAACATCTTGCGGAGGTTCTCGAGGAAGTATTCCTCGTGCGAGCCGCGGAGCTTGATCTTGCCGAGCTTGGTGATGCCGTCGACGAGCGAGGCGACCTCGGTCCCGAACCGCTTAGAGACCTCCTCGAGGGTGTGTTCGGTATCTTCGGGGACATCGTGAAGCAGGCCGGCCGCGAGGGTTTCCTTGTCCATGCCCATGTCCGCGAGGATCTTGGCGACGGCGATCGAATGCGTGACGTATGGTTCGCCGGATTTCCGTTCCTGTCCCTCATGGGCCTGCACCGCGAACGTAAACGCCTCCTCGATGAAGCGGCGCTCTTCGGTCGAGAAGGGGCGGCGTGATGCCTTGAGGATATTGTCGAGTTCGTGCTTCGGGTTCATTGGGGTTCGTGTTCCGGATTCCGTCCATCTTACTATACGGAGGAAAGCCTTCCTTTCGCAAGTTTCCATTCGGAGGGACTTGATTTTTCCGGGGAATGCGGTATAATCCGTCAGTCCGTAACCATTCACCGAAGCGGTATGCAGCAGGGAAAGAAGACGAAGATCGTCGCGACCATCGGTCCGGCGACGACCAGCGAAGCGGTCCTGACGAAACTCGTGAAGTCCGGCCTCAACGTCATGCGACTCAACTTCTCGCACGGCGACTTTGCCGAACATCAGGAGAAAGTCGATAACCTCCGGAAGGTCACGGAAAAGCTCGGCACCCCGGTCGCGGTCCTGCAGGACCTTTCCGGTCCGAAGATCCGTATCGGCGATTTCTATAAGGAGCGCGTCATCCTCAAGGAGGGGGACGAGTTCGTTCTCACGACCGAGAAGTGCGTCGGCGACGAACATCGCGCGTACATCAACTATCCGAAGCTTCCGGCCGAGATCGAGGTCGGGCGTTTCATCATGGTCGACGACGGCAAGAAGAAGCTCCAGGTGCTTTCCGTGAAGGGGAACGAGATCCGGACGAAGATCATCGTCGGCGGCGAGACCAAGGGACGCCGCGGCGTGAACCTGCCCGGTACCGACCTCTCGATCAGCTCGCTTACCGCGAAAGACAAGAAGGACATCGAGTTCGGCGTGAAGAACAGGGTGGACTTCATGGCGCTCTCGTTCGTGCGTCGCGCGTCGGATGTTCACGAGCTCCGTCGCATCCTCGAGAAGAAGGGGCTTCCGGCGCAGATCGTCGTGAAGCTCGAGACGACGCAGGCGATGGACAACCTCGAGGAGATCATCCGTGCGACCGACGCGGTCATGGTGGCGCGCGGCGACCTCGCGGTCGAGGTGCCGGCCGAACAGGTGCCGCTCCTCCAGAAGCGGATCGTCCAGATGTCGCGCGAGCTCGGCAAGCCGGTCATCGTCGCGACGCAGATGCTCGAGTCGATGATCAACTCGCCGGTGCCGACGCGCGCCGAGGTGAGCGACGTGGCAAACGCCATCCTCGACGGTGCCGACGCGGTCATGCTCTCCGAGGAGACGACGCTCGGCAAGTATCCGGTCGAGGCGGTCTCGATGATGTCCAAGGTGGCCATGGAAGTCGAGGCGGCCCCGTATACCCGTCCGGTCATCAACGGCGATGAGCTTGACCTCGATTCCGTCGCCGAATCGGTCTCCGAGGCGGTCGAATTCGTGGCGTATTCCGTCGATGCCAAGGCGATTGTCGCCCTGTCGCAGTCCGGGTTCACGATGCGTGCCATCTCGCGCTACCGACCGGATCAGCCGATCGTCGTGCTGACGCCCGACGAGCGGACGGTCCGTCGCGCCTGTCTCTCTTACGGCTGCTACGGCTATCATGTCGATTCCTTCAAGGAGATTTCGGAAGCGGTCGCCGAGGCATCGGCGATCCTGAAGAAGGAGAAGTACGCCAAGAAGGGCGACCGGTTCGTCGTTTCCGGCGGAGCACCGCTCGGCAAGGGCGGCGAGACGAACTTCGTCATGGTCCGGACGGCATAGTCGAATCTCCAATTTCGAATTTTGAATCTCGAAACGGGGAAATCGCAGTCGATTGGGCTTAGCGAAGTAATCTTGTCGAGAGAGTCGGAGTACGTTCCACGGTTTCGGTTTTGTGGTGATATGTGATGAACGTAGAGACGCCCCACCGGGGCGTCTTTTGTACTTATCGGAATAGAAGAAAATCGCCTTCTTGTAGAGACGGGGCATGCCCCGTCTCTACCGGAAACATGAACAGCGTGTAGTCCAAAAACCGCACTTATGGTCGAAATCGATTTTCAAAAATCGAAATCAATAATAGTCATTTTTTACGGCTTATATAAGCTGTAATTTTCAGACGAAATTAGATTTAGAAATTTGAAATCGAAAAAACAGACCCTGATTCGTTTTAGGGCCTGTTTTTTCGCGTTCCTATTTCTTCTCCATCTTGTGCGGGTTGTGGTTTGGGCACGATTTATCTGAACATCGTTCCGGGATGGTTTTCGTGCCTTCCATCATGAGCGCGCCGCAGAGGGGACAGAGCGCGCCGGTCGGCTTGGCCTTGATGGCGTTCTTGCAGTCGGGGTAGTTGGAGCAGGAATAGAACGTGCCGAATCGGCCGCGTTTCTCGACCATCTCTCCCTTGCCACACTTCGGGCATTTCACCCCGGTCGTCGGCTGTGATGAAGCATCCTTCTTGATGTACTTGCACTTGGGGTAGTTTCCGCAGGAAACGAACGTTCCGTAGCGGCCCTGCCGTTCGACGAGGTCGCCGCCGCAGTCGGGGCACTTCTCGCCGGTCGGCTTCGGTCCTTCGATCTCCTTACCTTCCATCGTGAGGGCTCCGTCGCAGTCCGGATACTTCGAGCAGGAAAGGAACTTCCCGGACTTGCCGAGTTTGATGACCATCGAGGATCCGCACTTCGGGCACTTGTGCTTCTCGTCGGCTTCGCCGAGATGGGTCGCCTTGCCGGTTTCCTTGTCCTTCCGCTTCACGGCCTTCGCGAAGGGGCCGTAGAAGTCGCCGAGCGTCTTGGCATAGTCACGTTTCCCGTCTGCGATCTCGTCGAGTTCGTCCTCCATCTCCGCGGTCAGCGTGTCCGAGACGACGTCCGGAAAATGATCGGACAGGAATCCGTCCACGACCTCGCCGGTCTCGGTCGCCCGAAGCGCGCGGCCTTCCTTTTCGACATACTGCCGATCGATCAGCGTCTTGAGGATCGAGGCATAGGTCGACGGCCGTCCGAGGCCGCGTTTCTCGAGTTCCTTCACGAGTCCCGCTTCGGAATAGCGTTTCGGAGGCTCCGTCTGCTTCTCCTCGTCGCGGATATCGGTGAGCGAGAGCGGTTCGCCGGCATGTAATTTCGGCAGTTCGACGTCGTCGCGGCGCGCGTCCGGGTCGGCGGCGAGCCATCCTGGCGTGACGAGGCGCGAACCGGTCACCGCGAAATCGGGGAGCGCGCGGTCCGTCGTGTTGGCGACGACCTTGGTGCGGAGGAGCTCGGCCGGCTTCATCTGCGAGGCGAGCGTGCGCGTGCGGATGAGTCGGTAGAGTTTCAGCTGGTCGGCCGGGAGCGCGGGGAGTTTTCCGAACGAGGTCGGCCGGATCGCTTCGTGTGCCTCCTGCGCGTTCTTTGATTTCGTCTTGTAACGCCGGATTGAGAGCGCATCCTCGCCGAAGGCGGATTTCACTGCCGCGGCGATATGGCCGATCGCCTCCTCGGAGAGCGAAACGCTGTCGGTACGCATGTAGGTGATGTGTCCCGCCTCGTAGAGTCGCTGGGCGAGTCGCATGGTGTTGCTTGGCGAGAAGCCGAGTCGCGAGCTCGCAGCCTGCTGCAGGGTCGAGGTCGTGAACGGAGCCGACGGGTTGCGTAGGACTTCCGTCTCGTTCACCGAGACGACCTCCCAGTCTTTCGACTTCGCGAGCGAGAGGATCCGGTCGACCTCCTTCCGGTCGCGCGGCTCTTCGGAGCAGAGGAGTTCGAGTGCTTCCTTCTTTCCGGTTCTGCAGGACGCGGCGATCTTCCAGAACGTCTCGGGTACGAAGGCGCGGATCTCGCGCTCGCGCTGCGCGACGATGTGGAGTGCCGGCGATTGTACCCGGCCGGCCGAGAGGCCGTATCGGACCTTTTTCCAGATAAGGCCGGAAAGGTCGTAGCCGACGAGCCGGTCGAGGACGCGGCGGGCCTCCTGTGCCTTGCGGAGGTTCTCGTCGAGCGCGCGCGGTTCCTTGAGGGCTGCCCGGATGCCGCTCTCGGTGATCTCGTGGAAGAGGACCCGTTTCGGAGACTTCAGTCCGCAGGCTTCGACGAGGTGCCAGGCGATCGCCTCACCTTCTCGGTCGGGGTCGGTCGCGAGCAGGATTTCCGCATTCTTCTTCGCGAGGCTGCGGATCTCGCTGACCACCTTCTCTTTGCCGGGGATCGTCTCGTAGCGGGGCACGAAACCCGCCTCGACGTCGATGGCGTTCCTGTTGGATTTCGGCAGGTCCCGGACGTGACCGACCGAGGCGACCACGGCATAGTCCTTACCGAGGTATTTTCCTATAGTTTTGGCCTTGGAGGGAGACTCGACGATAAGGAGTGGCATAGGCGTTCGGGATGGATGTTTTCCACTATACAAGTTTGCGGAGTTCCGGCAAAGCCGCCGTCGCGGCGCGCTCACCTTCTTCGATCAGCTCGTGCGCCCTGGTGAACCGGTGCCATCGGGCGCCGGCGACCCGGGGCGCGATCATGACGTCCGCGGTCCGGGCGTCCATCGAGGCGAGGTGGTGTCGGAGGATGTTGAGCGACCGGTCGGCGATATCGGGGAGGCGGAAGTCCTCCTCCTCTCCCGGATGGTGGTGGTTGAGATTGACCGCGATGACCGTGTCGGATCCCATCCTCCGTACGGTTTCGACCGGTACCGGCGACGAGAGACCGCCGTCGGCGAGCAGTCGTCCTCCGATCCGGACCGGACGGAAGACGAGCGGGACGGAGATGCTCGCGCGGATGGCGGCTGCCATAGGGCCGCGATCGAGCACGACGGCCTCTCCGGTCCGCAGGTCGGTCGCTACGGCAGCGAATGGGAGGCGGCATTCCTCTATCAGTCCGCCTCCGATGCGTTCGTCGAGGAATCGTTTTACCTTGTCGCCGCGGATGAGACCCTGCCGGATATGCGGGTCGAGGAGCGAGAAGAGAAGTTTCCAGTCCGCAGCGGTGGCGAGCGTCTCAATCTCATCGACCCGCATGCCGGTCGCGTAGAGACCGCCGATGACCGCGCCGATGCTCGATCCGGCGATCGCATCTATCGGAATACGTTCGCGTTCGAGGATCTTGAGCACCCCGATGATGGAGAGTCCCTTCGCACTGCCGCTTCCGAGCGCGAGTCCGACCGTGCGTTTCGATGAATGGACCGTTCCGTTGCTCATGTCCGTATATAGTTCATGCCGCCCAGGTTCCTGGCGAGTCCGCGGATCTCGAGCATCGTGAGCGCGGATCCCGCCTCGGCTGTCACAAGATGCGACAACTTTATGATCCCGTCAACCTGGACGGGCTCGTGCGAGAGGAGCGAGAGGACCTTCCGTTCCGCTTCAGAAAGGTCGTCCGGAGCCGGGGTCGGCGCCGTTTCCGAGGCTCGCGAAACGTCACGGAGGGGGAGTTCCTCGAGGATGTCGGATACGCCGCGGACGAGCTTGGCGCCCTGTCGGATGAGGCCATTGGTGCCCGTCGAGGCGGGGGAGAAGATGGAGCCCGGAACCGCGAAGACGTCGCGACCGCATTCGAGTGCGTGGTCCGCGGTGATGAGCGAGCCGCTCTTCTCGGCGGCCTCGACGACGACTACGCCCTGCGAGAGCGCGGCAATGATCCGGTTCCGTGCCGGGAATGTTCCCCTGCCGGCCGGGGTGCCGGGCGGATATTCCGACAGAATCGCGCCCTGTTCCATGATGCGCCGGGCGAGCGGGAGATGTTCCTTCGGATGAATCGACGCGTCGTCAAGCCCGTTACCGAGGACCGCGACCGTCGTGCCGCCTTCGCGGAGCGTGGCGCCGTGCGCGACCGAATCGATGCCGTAGGCGAGGCCTGACACGACGACGATACCTGCGCGGGCGAGGTCTCCGGCGATACGTTCCGCGGCCTGGCGACCATAGGCGGTGTGTCGTCGCGAGCCGACGATCGCGACCATGGGCCGGTTCCATCCGTCGAAATTGCCGCGCGCATAGAGGAGTGAGACGGGGAACGGCGCTTCACGTAAAAGAGAGGGGAATCCCGGGTCGGCCGGGATCAGGATGCGGATGTTTGATTTCTCGAGCTCCCGTTCCTCGTGCCGCGGGTCGATATCCCGGCGTCCCGAAACGATGGCCTCGAGCGTGTCGCGGCTCATGCCGGTTCCGGCAAGCGCCCGTTCGTCCGAATCCCACGCCTCCTTGCCGGACGGGAAGGCGGCCATGAGCGATCGGAGCCGGGTCTGTCCGATGCCGGGAATCTTCCGGAAACAGTGCCAGTAGATGGAGTCGTCCATAGTCAGTCAGCAGATAACAGTCAACGGGAAACGACGAACAAGAGCCGGGAAGCATGAGCCGGGAAGTACGGAATAGGGAACAGTGAATGCGATACGTAGGAGGATGATCCCTCCTGTTTATTGTTCATTGAGACCTGTTCACTGACATCATAGACAAATCCCTTCCGTTGGGCTAGGATACGGGAGAAATATGGGGGTGTCATTCCGGGCTTGACCCGGAATCCATGGACGTTTCAGTGCTGAATCCCGGATCGATTGGCATGCGCCGGTCAAGAGCCCGGGACGACGGCGAAAGGGAATTTCGTCTTTTGGGAAAAGACTAGTTGCAAGTTGTCGGTTGTGAGTTGTCAGTTAATACTTGGGCCGTTAGCTCAGTTGGTTAGAGCGCCGCATTTGCAATGCGGAGGTCGCCGGTTCGAATCCGGCACGGTCCACTCTGATTTTCCGGGACGATGTCTTCCGGAGGTCACCGGTTCGAATCCGGTAGGGTCCACCATGATTTTTCCAGACAACGTGGAACTTCTTCGTACCCCATCGCCGAATATGGGAAAGACAAAACGCATCTTCTTCGACTGCTATCAGACTTTGCTCGATACGGATATTGATCCAACGCGTCGCGACGCGAATGCTCGAAACGGTTGGGAGGCGTTCGTTTCTTCGCTTTCGGAGCGGCATGACGTTCGTATTTCGGCGGACCGTTTCGAGGAGTCGGTCGAACGAGGAAAGGAAGCATTCTATTCGGCGCACGACAAGATGACTCGCCATCACGACCTGGTCGGAATCGTAGCGGAAGCGCTTCGGAAGGAGTGCGGAGCCGAGATTCCCGAAGGGGAGATTCGGCGGTTTCTCTATGAATACCGGAAGGCGAGTCGGGGATTCGTCCGTCCGTATCCGGGCGTTCTCGAAACTCTTGAGCGACTCTCGAAACGATACCTCCTATCGGTCGCGAGTTACACGCAATCCGCGTTCACGCTCCCGGAACTGAAGGAGGTAGGCCTCAGCGGGTTCTTCTCTGATCATATTTTTTCTTCGGATATCGGATTCCGGAAGACGTCGTCTGATTTCTATCGGGAATGCCTTCGTATCATCGGAGCCGAACCGGCGGAATGCGTCATGATCGGGGACAACTATCAGGAGGATGTCGCTGTTCCGGAGGGGATCGGCATGAAAACGATCTGGATACGGAATCCGGTCACTGCTCAGGAAGGGCTCGTACCCGACCGAGCGGATGCGGTCGTCGATCTCGCGGATATTAGGCGGTTGTCGGAGGTGCTCGATAGGATGTTTCCGGCTGATTCGTGAGAAGCTGAGATGCAGTGGTAGTTCCGATCCGTTTTCATGCCATTCAGTTGGTGCTTGTGGAAGAAGGTTGAGCCCGGAGTCGCTTATCTGTGGATTTTATTTCAAGTTTGGGATAATAGAGGAACGCAATTCTTTGGTCTTGGTCGCGATCATTGTAAAGCTTTGTTTATGCATGATAAGGGTTCATTGGGCAAGCAAGATAATGAGGGTGTTTCATCGGAGCCCGTCTCTGATGGTATGGAGGACGTAGTCAATATATCCATTGACGATGGAATGCGCGTAATCGAAGAACGTCCGGATTGGGGTGAGTTCCATGGAAGCGAGACGGATGAATTCGGGGGATATAGGATGCCGACGCCAGAAGAGTCGGAGTCGTTCAAAAAAAGGATTGAGCGGATGGCGGAAATATTTGAAGGAGCCGATTTTCAGTGGTTTCTTGACGGAGCGATGAATATCTCTTTGTATAGGGGCGAGCAGATACGCGCACATAAGGACATAGATATGAGCGTGTTCGAGGAAGATTTGTCCCGATTGGATGAATTCTTGTCGAAACGAGGATTCGGGATATTCGCGAACGCCGCCGATCGAAGGACGATGAGACGTCTGACGGGAACGGAGCTCGTCTCTTCTTGTGAGCCGGACCTGTCTATCTGCAAGATAGGTCAGGATGGCAGAATCGAGAGTGACAGGACGGAGCCTTTCAACTTCGTCGATTTGCATGTGAATGAACGCGATTCCGAAGGGAACGTGTCTGTTCCGGGCGGTATCGGCATATCTTTACCGAAAGAATATTTTATTCCCATTCGGAAACCGTTTGAGAACGGGAAGGAGATTTTCTTATCCCATCCAGCGGTTGTAGCATATCATAAGCTGTGTCAGGGGCGTCCACACGACTTCACTGATTTGAAAAGACTTCGGAAGTATTTAGACGAAAAGGACCTCGGGATGCTGCGCGAGATTTTCAAGAAAGAGGCCGAAGTGACGGACAAGGCTGTTGACATAATACTCGTTCGGATATGGGACTCCCTTTCGAAGTCAAAGGCGCTGTTCCTTTCTCGTGACCCGAAGGTTGTCAGTGAAATCCTTTGGGAAGATCCTGATATAAATGGCATGAGTCATGATGAGAGAGTCACTGGTTATGCCGATTCGATTTCCTCGTATGTTTCAGAGCATCCGAAAATCAGCTACGATGATTTTCGTCGACAGTCCGTCCTAATACTTGGAAATCATGATCGTTTTGATATGATTATGAGGCGGTTGAACGAGTTAGAGGGGGACGGAGTATCTGAATGATAGTCAGTGTCCTGATTTTCATATGACTCTCGAAGAGAAAAAGAAACGTGTGCGAGAGGCCTTGAAGAGACTTCGGAAGGCGTATCCGGTGACGGGGCCGTTCGTGGAGTGGTCGAACCCGCTCGAATTGGTCGTGGGGACGGCGCTCTCCGCGCAGTGCACCGACGAGCGGGTGAACATAGTCACGCGGGAGCTGTTCAAGAAGTACCGGTCGGCGAAGGATTACGCGGATGCCGATCAGGGCGTGCTCGAGAAGGAAATCTACTCGACCGGGTTCTATCGGAACAAGGCGAAGAATCTCCGCGGAATGGGCAGGGTCCTCGTGGAGGAGTTCGGAGGAAAGGTACCGGAGACGCTTGATGGACTTCTGAAGCTTCCTGGTATCTCGAATAAGACGGCGTACATCGTGCTTGCCAAGGCGTTCGGAAAGATGGAAGGACTTGCCGTGGATACGCATGTGTTCCGCCTGGCGCCGCGCCTTGGCTGGTCGACGGCGAAGACGCCGGAGAGAATGTCTCGTGAGTTGGGTGAACTTTTTCCGAAGGGGGACTATCTCGACGTGAACGAATATCTCATCACGCACGGTCGGGCGGTCTGCAGCCCGCGGAGCCCCAAGTGTGGCGAGTGTGTGCTTGCGGATATCTGCCCGAGTGCGGGGAAGATTCTCTGATTTCTCCGTTAACGGGTTATGATGTTCCCGTTTTGGTGCTTGACTCATTATTCCTTATCCCTGACCCGTCATAGACACTTGCTTCTTTTCGCAAGGCATGGTATCCTCCGAATGACCTCGTTTTCGGGGTGTGCTCTTCGTAGTTCGAGCCGATTCATCGGGCGATTAGCTCAGTTGGTTAGAGCGCGTCACTGATAATGACGAGGTCCCAAGTTCGAATCTTGGATCGCCCACATTCCGTCTTCGAGAGGCGGGAAACATATAGCGGGGTAGAGCAGCTGGCAGCTCGTCTGGCTCATAACCAGGAGGTCGTGGGTTCGAATCCCACCCCCGCAACAAGGAACGAAGTGACGCAGTGGAGGGGAGAACGCCGACGATTCGGCGTTCGGTGGGATGAGAAGGGATTTCGAAAGAAATCCCCGGCTCGAAGAGGAAGAAATTCCCTGGGAGGGAATTTTTTCTACTCGCAACAAGCGACAGAAGGAGCCGCGCGAGCGGCTTTCTTCGTCGGAACATGAGGATTTATGATCGATGCATCAAAAAAGAATACCGAACCGAAACGTCTCCCGGCAAGGCGGATTTTCGCTTGGTATTGGAAGGTGCTGCGTAAATATCGTCGCCCCTTCCTTTTCGCGGTCGTGAGTTACGGGTTGGCGGCCGTTTCTGGGAGCGTCATCCCGCCGATCATCTACAAGGGGTTGACGGATACGTTGTCCGGCGCCGGCTCGCCGGAAATTTTCGGGCGCACCGGCGCGTGGGTCTGGGTTTCGGCGCTCGGCTTCAACTATCTCTCGACATACGTCTTTTTCCGGCTCGGCGATATCTCCTACTTCCGCCCGTACAGCAGGGCCGCAAAGGACCTGGTCGACTCCACCTTCGATCGGATCGAGTCGCGGTCGCACGGATTCTTCGCCGACCATTTCTCGGGGAGTCTCGTGTCGCAGGCAAGGCGGTATGTCGATTCGTTCGGTTCCCTGTCGGACACGATCATCTACAATATCTGGATGCCGACCGTCAACCTGATCGGAAGCCTGATCGGGCTCTTCGTCTTCTCTCCGCCTTTGGCGGCGCTCTTCCTGACCGGTATGGCGATCATGTTGCTTCTTCCACTGCCGCTCCTCCGCAAGAGGATGTCGTTCGACGCGCTTGAGAGCGAGGAGGATTCCAGGGTGACCGGTCGTCTCGCGGACGTGATCACGAATATCCTGACGGTGAAGATGTTCGCTTCCGGTTCCGCTGAGCGGAAGTCGTTCCGGGAATTCACCGACCGGCAGGAGCGTGCCCGGGGCATGGCCTATCGGGCGCTCCTGCATATGATCATGCTGCAGAACGGACTCGTGCTCGTCTTCCAGTTCGTCGGCATGGCCGCGTCGGTCTGGCTCTGGTCGCGCGGGACGATCACGGTCGGTACGGTCATCCTCATGCAGGCGTACCTGATGGGTGTCTTCAGTATCGCGAACCAGTTCAACCGTTCCGTTTCCGAGATCCTCCGCTCGCTTGCCCGCGCGTCCGAGATGGTTGAAATCTTCGAACTGCCACAGGACCTGACCGATCCGGAGCGGCCGGAGGAATGTCGGATCTCGAAGGGACGGATCGCGTTCCGGGACGTCTCGTTCCGATATCCAGGCGGTGATACCGTCTTCGAGAAGTTTTCCTTCTCCGTCCGTGCCGGGGAGAAGGTCGGACTCGTCGGTCCATCAGGCGGCGGGAAGTCGACCGTGACCAAACTGCTGCTTCGGTTCGTCGATCCGCAGGAGGGGGCGATCGAGATCGACGGACAGGATATCCGTCGCATCCGGCAGGACGATTTGCGGGCGCGTATCGCCTACGTGCCGCAGGACCCGCTGCTGTTCCATCGGTCGCTGCGCGAGAACATCGGATACGGCCGAGCGGGCGCTTCCGAAGAGGAGATGCTTTCGGCATCGCGACGCGCACATGCGGATGAGTTCGTCGCGCGCCTGCCGGAGGGGTATGACACGCTCGTCGGCGAGCGCGGCGTGAAACTTTCGGGCGGTCAGCGGCAGCGCGTCGCGATCGCACGGGCGATCCTCAAGAATGCGCCGATTCTCGTACTCGACGAGGCGACGAGCGCGCTTGATTCGGAAAGCGAACATGCGATCCAGGAGGCGCTTGCCGAACTTATGACGGGGAAGACCGCGATCGTCATCGCTCACCGGCTCTCGACCATACGGCGGATGGATAGGATCGTCGTCCTCGGGAAAGACGGTCGCGTAGAGGAAGAGGGGACGCACGATGAACTTCTGTCCCGGAACGGACACTATGCCTCGTTGTGGGAGCGTCAGACCGGCGGGTTCATCGATAGCGACGATGTCGAAAACGCAGCCGATTCCGAGTCGGAAGCGTACCCATTGGAAGCCTGACGAAGAACAATCTGTAAGGCCGCCCGCTTCTCGGGCGGTTTTGCTTTTCTTAAGCCATTATAATACTATTGACATTTTATTAAAAAAAGAGTATAATGGATAGTTTTATCGGGTGAACGGCCGTCAGGTCGTGTCTTCCGGAAAACGGATAACCAGTGAGAGGAAGAAGACGTATGAAACGGGTGAATTCGGTGATGGCCGCCTTGGTCGCCATCGGGATGCTTGCGAATCCGGCCGTTTCCGCATTCGCGTGCGGGACGTGTCAGGATACGCCGACCCCTCCGTGTCAGGAGAATCCGGTCTGTGGTAATGGCGAGGTCGAAGCAGGCGAAGCCTGCGACGACGGGAACCGCGACGACAACGATACCTGCTCGAACGACTGCGTGAAGCAGATCGTGAAGGAGGTGCCATTCGAGGTCGTGAAGGAAGTCCCGGTCGAGGTGGAAAAGGTCGTGACCAAGGAGGTTCCGGTCATCCAGACGGTGACGAACACCGTGGAGAAGGTCGTATACAAGTACAAGCATCATCACGACAAGCACAAGAAGAAGTCGTCCAAGAAGCAGGAAGTGCTTCCGGCGACCGGACTTCCGCTTGCCGGTTTCGCGGGAATCGGTCTTGCGGCCGCGGGCGTGACGGCGGCGGTACGGAAATCGCGGAAGCGGTAATCCGTGCGGAGAGTTCGAGGGACATGCGATGAGCATGTCCTTCCTCCTTCGATCCGTTGCTTCGGCAAGGGGACGGAGGAGGAAAAAACGTATGAGGGGACGTATCGTATTCATGGAGAGACATTTCGGCAAGTCGGAGCGCGCCCGCGCGGCCGCTTCCGGGCTCTGGTATCGGATGAAACCGTTTCTCGGTCCGCTGGCCGGGTTTCTTGTCGTCGCTGCCGGCTTCTTTCTCGCGGCGAGCGTCGATTTTTCCGTGATCCGTGATGCCGTCGACGGCCTTGCCGGAAAGACGGTCCGGGCGGAATCGTTGTCGCCGGAATGGATCACCAGATATTCGATCGTGATGAACGGGCGTATCCGGCCGGACGACGATGCCGACCACGACGGACTCGGATTCGTCGCGGAACAGTCGGCCGGGACGAATCCGTACGACGCCGATACCGACGACGACGGTGCGGGTGATGCCGAGGAACTTTCCCGCGGTACCGACCCGCTCGGCTCCGGCGAACTCGATACGGACGCGGACGGAATGCCTGATCCGTGGGAGATGGCCAGGGAGCTCGACCCGAAGGCGGCCGACGCCGACGTCGATCCGGACGGTGACGGATTGCCGAATATCGGCGAGTACGCGTACGGCACCGATCCGCATCTCTCCGATACCGACGGCGACGGGTTCGGCGACGCCGCGGAGATCGGGAACGGGTACGATCCCGACGCTCCCGGCGACACCAAGCCGTCGGTGACCGTCCTTATCGAGAAGGTCGGCGTCGCGGCACCGATGATCTGGTCCTCGTCCGACGACGACACGAAGATGCTTTCCGATCTCAAGAACGGCGTCATCCGGTATCCGGATTCCGGCGTGCCGGGTCAGCCGGGAAACGTGATCATCGCCGGTCACAGCAGCAACTACGCGTGGGCGCAGGGGGACTACAATTCCGTTTTCCGCCGGCTTGGCGAACTTGCGGCCGGAGACATCGTGATCCTGCGTGCCAAGCAGGCCAACGGTCGGACCTTCGATTACCGGTACCGCCTGACCGAGAAGCGCGTTACGACTCCGGACGATCCTTGGATCTTCGAGGATGACGGTGCCGACGAGGTGACCCTGAGTACCTGTTGGCCGCTCGGAACCGCCTTCCGCAGGCTTGTCCTGCGCGGCGAGATGGAGGAGGGCGAGGATTCCGCATCCTGAAAATATTCCGGTCCTCCGTGTGTGTTGACTCGTCTCGGAATATCGGGTATCGTTCTAAGGAATCCGGTTCCGAGAGGATCGGCGGGTTCGTGTTCCGCCCCGCACCGCCTGTCTGCCAGGGTAGCTCAGTTGGTTAGAGCACGGGACTCATAAGCCCGGGGTCGAGAGTTCGAATCTCTCCCCTGGTACATGGTCGGAGCGGGACGGAAAAGCATGTTGGACCGGTAGCTCAGTTGGTTAGAGCGCCGCCCTGTCACGGCGGAGGTCGCGAGTTCGAGTCTCGTCCGGTCCGCCTTCGCTGCGCTGAAGCGCAGCTACGGCGGGACACAGTCCGCTTAGGTTCCGCCAACGTGGAACTACGGCGGGACACAGTCCGCAGTAGATGAGAGAAAGTGAGAGAGAACGAAGTGAACGCAAGTCCGGAAGCGAGCTGATGATTCGGCTTTCGTCGGGACGAGAAAGGCGCAGCGCGCTTCGCCAGTAGGCGAAGCCGCAAGCCGGGGTCGAGAAGGTCCGTCGCGACGGCGACGGATCATTCGTGACCGAGTCTCGTCCGGTCCGCAGGGAACGGCCCACATCGGGTCGTTTTTCGTTTCGTGATATGATTTTCCGGTATGAGGATGAGTAATCAATTTCATGCCGAATCTCTGTTGCTCCACCATTTTCGCTGAGCGGGTGACGCTCAAGCCGGTCTCGTCCGCGTACGAGGATGCCATTTTCCGCGAGTTCACCGAAGCGGTGGCGAGATACACGTTTCCGAAACCCGCCGATGATATCGAGGGAGTACGCGCGTTCATCGGGGAGTCGCGTGCGAAGATGGAGCGCGGGACGGATCTTGTCGTCGCGGTTATCGACCGGATGAGCGGCGCGTTCCTGGGGTGTGCCGGACTTCACGGGCTCGATGGGGACGAACCGGAATTCGGGATCTGGCTCGCCGTGTCCGCGCAGGGGAAGGGTATCGGAAAGGAAGTCGTCTTGGCGCTTCATACGTGGGCGGTAGCCAACCTGCCGCAGCCGTTTCTCCGGTACGTGTCGGACCGAACGAATATTCCGAGCCGAAGGCTTGCCGAAGTGCTCGGCGGCGTGCCGGTCGGAGAGTCGGTCCTTCCGAACGCTCGCGGCGAATATCTGCCTGTCGTGACCTATCGCGTTCCCAACCGCGTGTCGTGAGGGATGCCGTATCCGATTGACTCCCTATCAGGCTCCGTATATACTGGGGGGGAGTATGAATGACGTCTGTCGAAAGGAAGGACGGATCGGTGCCGGAGGCCGTGGCGCGAATGCGGATCGCGGCTCTTCTTCGTGCGTGCTGCGCCGTCTTTCGCGTATCGAGGGGCAGGTCCGCGGTATCCGGAAGATGATCGAGGAAGGGCGGGACTGCGAGGCGGTCGTCCAGCAGGTGAGCGCGGTCCGCGAGGCGGTCTCCACGCTCGGACTCGAGCTGCTCCGGGACGATTTCGCCTGCCGGCGTCGCAAGGGTCGCGAGATCGACGAGCGGTTCCTCCGGTCCCTCTTCCGCATGAAACACTGAACGTTCCCTATGCGATTCCTCGAACGGATTCTCGATGTGATCCAGTCGCATCTTATGATATGGATCGTCGCGTCGGTCGCGGCGGGACTTCTCGTCTCGTATCTCACGCCGGGGTTCGGATTTTCCGCCCTTATCTGCCTTCTGGCCGCCCTGGTCATGATCTATCCGTCGCTCGTGCCGCTCTCCTTCGACCGGTTGACGGAGATCGTCGGGCACGGCCGACCGGTCCTTTTTTCTCTCGGGCTCAACTTCATCGTCTCGCCGGCGATCGCCTACGCGATAGGGTCGGTGTTCCTGTCCGGATTTCCCGAATACCGGCTCGGGCTGACGCTTTTATCGCTTCTTCCCGGCGGCGGAATGGTGACGACCTGGGCCACGCGCTCCAAGGCCGACATGCCGGCGACCGTCGGTATCATTCTTGCGAACCTTGCCGTTGCGGTCCTCATCGTTCCGCTTTCGTTCCCGATTCTCGTCCGGGACTCCTTTTTGCCCGGCTCCGACGCGCTTCCTTCGGTATCCGAATCGTCAGCCTGTCCGCTCGGTCAGGCGACTGCCGGTGTCGTCACCTGCGGCGCAGCCGTTTCCGCAGGTATCAGTCCTTGGAAGATCGCGGTTCCCATCCTCTTCATCGTCGTCGTTCCGGCCGTACTCGCCTGGCTTACGCAGAGAGTTTTACTCCGTCGCGGCGGTATCGCCCTGCTCGATCGGGCGAAGGTCCTCTTCGGGAAGGCGGGGAACGCGGGTCTCGTTATCGTGCTGTTCGTACTCATGGGGCTTCATGCGAACCGTGAGATCCTGACCCGTCCTTCCGATATCCTGCCGGCTATCGTTCCGGTCGTCCTGTTCTACACGGCGTTGTTCCTGGTTGCCGGGTTCGCTGCCGGACGGATCGCCGACACCGCGGTTCGGAGGGCGTTCTTCTGGGGATCGTCGCTCCGGTATCTGACGCTCGCTCTCGGACTCTCCATCTCATTCGCGTTCCAGAATCCGGACATGCTCCGGATGTCGGTCGTGGTCGTCCTTTCGTATCTGGTGCAGATTCCGGCGTCGTTTCGGGTCGCGCAGCGGATGCGGCGCGCGGAATCCTGAACGGCATCCCGGCGGAACGGACGGAAGGGTACGTCCGTCGCGCCGGGGAGGCGTTCCCCATCGTTCCGGCCGACGAGCCGGTACGTGGTATAATCTCACGCGTAATCAGATCGGGATCCGCGACTCGGGCACGAGGCGCGTCGTTCCGGAAAACGATATGAGCAAGGTAGTGGTCCTGACGGACAAGACGTTCGAGGAGGAGGTTCTCAAGTCGGAGATGCCGGTCCTCGTCGATTTCTGGGCACCGTGGTGCGGGCCTTGCCGGATGATGGCTCCGGTGCTCGACGAGCTTTCCGAGTCGCTCGACGGCAAGCTGAAGGTGGCGAAGCTCGACGTGGACGATGCGGCGCACCAGGCGCTCGCGATGCAGTACCGCATCCAGAGCATCCCGGCGCTCAAGCTCTTCAAGGGCGGGCAGGTCGTGAAGGACTTCGTCGGGTTCCGCCCGAAGGACGTGTTCGAGGTCGAGCTTGGCAAGGAGCTCCAGTAAGTCGGACGGAGATTTACGGACATGGAACGGAAAGAGGAATACCCGCTCGCCATCATCGGGGCCGGTCCGGCGGGTCTGTCGGCTTCCATCTACGCTTCCCGCTACGGAGTCGATCATATCGTGATCGGTCATCTTCCCGGCGGCCAGATCTCCGAGACGCATGAGATCGACAACTATCCCGGCGTGGACGCGGCCGGCGGGTTCGAGTTCGCCGAGTCGCTGATGGCGCACGCGCGCAAGTTCGGCGCGCCGATCGAGAGTCGGATGGTCGTCGGTGTACGGAAGGAAGACGGCGCGTTCGTGCTCTTACTCGACGGCGGTTCGACCGTCCGCTGCCGGGCGCTTCTTTTGGCGACGGGTACGAAGCGGCGCGCGCTCGGTATCCCGCGCGAGGACGAGTTCGTCGGTCGCGGCGTGTCGTACTGCGCGACCTGCGACGGGTTCTTCTACCGCGGGAAGACGGTCGCGGTCATCGGCGGGAGCAACAGCGCCGCCGGCGCCGCCCTCTACCTGTCCGATATCGCGGCGAAGGTCTATCTCGTCTATCGCGGTGACGAGCTCCGCGCGGAGGCGCATACCGTGAACCGGCTGCGGGAGAAGGGAAACGTCTCGATCATCCTCGGAACGAACGTCGTATCCCTTTCCGGAACGGAGACGCTGACCTCGGTCACGCTCGACCGGCCCCATGACGGATCGGAGGCGCTTCCGGTCGACGGACTCTTCATTGAGATCGGATCGGACCCGAGCGCCGACTTCGCTCGCGACCTCGGGGTCGAGACCGACGAGTCCGGATTCGTGAAGGTCTCGGCCGACATGACGACGAACGTTCCCGGAGTCTTCGCGGCCGGGGACCTGACCGACGGATCGGCCAAGTTCCGGCAGGTGGTGACGGCCGCCGCGGAAGGGGCGATCGCCGCGCGGAGCATTCACGCGTACCTGTCACGATCCTGATTCCCTCGCGGTCCGAAATACGCCCCCGAACGGGGCGTTTTCGTTTTCGGGAGCCGCTTTGAGGCGGACTGACGATGGGATAGAATGAGGGAAAGCATTACGGAATCATCGGATATGAAGAGAAACGACAAGACATGGAACGGGCGATCCGATGGTCGCCGATCGCGGATCGCACTCGCGCTCTCGGGCGGCTCCGCCGTCGGTATCGCGCATATCGGCGCGGTCCGTGCCATCCGGGAGGCAGACATGGACATCGTGGCGGTCTCCGGGACGAGTGCCGGGTCCGTCGTCGCGGCCTGTGTCGCGTTCGGCGTTCCGGAAGAGCGGATGATCGAGGTGTCGCGACGGCTCAGCTGGTCGAACATCTCCGACTTCGGGTATTCGAAGCTGGGCTTCAATTCGAACCGTCCCGTCGGAGCGCTCGTGGAGGAACTGATCGGCGACGTCCGCATCGAGGATGCCCGGATCCCGCTTTCGGTCGTCGCGACCGACATCGACACCGGAGAGAAGATCGTCTTCCGGAAAGGGAGCCTTGCCGAGGCGATACGGGCGAGTACCTGTATCCCGGGGTTCTTCGTGCCGGTCGAGATCGGCGGACGTCGCCTGGTCGACGGCGGTATCGTCGAGAACCTGCCCATCCCGTCGTTGCCGCGCTCCAAGGCGGATCTGCGCGTCGGTATCGATCTCGGCTATTGGCGGACGATCCATCCCGCGAAGAACGTACTCGACGTCGTTACGAACTCGTATGCCATCCTCGTGCGCGGGCAGGCGGATCCGACACGGGCCGGATCCGACCGGAGTCTCGTCATCAGGCCGCATCTCGAGGGGTTCACGATCTCCGATTTCAAACGGATGGACGAGTTGATCGACGCCGGATACCGCGCGACGCGGGATCGTATCCCGTCCATGCGGCGGCGCGCCGAGGCGGCGCGGCTCAATCCGATGCGGATCATCCGTTCGGCCATCTCGTTCCTGCGGAAACGGACCGGACTATGAGTCCGCTTATTCCGGTTGCGGAAATCGTTGCCGGCTACGGGGTCCGGTTCGAACGGCTCCGGGAGGATATCCCGCTGTTCGGAAGTCCCGAGCGGACGGAGTATCGCGTCGCCTTCGAGGACGACGGGGGAAAGGCATTCGTGTTCGAGGAGGTGGCCGTCTCGCGCCTTGCGAAGAAGCGGGCGATCGCGCGGACCCTTGCCCGACTGTCCGAAATGGACCCGTCGCTTCCCGTGGCGCCCTATCTCCGGAATCGCGACGGCGAGCATATCACGGAACTTTCCGGGAAGTTCTTCCAGCTCGTGCCGTATATCGATGGCGTCTTGCTCGATCGGGAGCGCTATCTTTCCGATGACTGGCGCGGGATTGCGGCGGCCCGCTTCCTGACCGCGCTCCGGAGCACGTCGGCATCGCTCCGGTCCGATGAACTCGGTCCGATTCCCGCGCCTTTCCTCCTGCGGGACTATGTCGACGAACTGGTCGGGAAGATACGACGAAACGACCCTGATGTGCTCGAAGGGATCACGCCGGTCCTCTCGCATCTTGAGAACGATTTTTTTCCGCGGGAGGATTCGGTTCCGACGGCGTTCTGTCACGGCGACTACCATCCGGTGAACGTCATCTGGGCAACGCGCGGTGTCGCGGGCGTCATCGACTGGGAGTTCGCCGGCGTGAAGCACGGGCTCTATGACGCGGCGAACATGGTCGGCTGCCTCGGGATGGAGGATCCGGACGCGCTCAAGGGCGGTATGGCACTCTCGTTCCTGAAGACGCTCCGGGAATCGGACGCGTTTTCAGCGGACGACTGGACTGGTTTTCCCGATCTTCTGCTCGCGACGCGATTCGCGTGGCTTTCGGAGTGGCTCCGTTTCCGCGAGGAAGGACTCGTCGCGCTCGAGACCGAATATATGAACCTGCTTCTCGAACATCGGGAGTTCCTCGTCCGGATCTGGGAACTCTAGCGGGACGGTTTACATCGCCGGTCCGAAACGGTACCATGGCCCCGTACGAACGAACCTACGCCTATGCCTAAGAAAATCATGCAGAAAGTCGCCGACACGCACATCCGCGGATTCGCCCAGTTCATACGGGAGCAGGGGGTCATCGGTCTCGCGACCGGTTTCATCCTCGGCGGCGCGGTCTCCAAGGTCGTGTCCGCGTTCGTGACCGATATCATCAATCCGATCCTGTCCATCGCGCTCGGCGCCGCGGACGAGTTCCGGCAGTCGGCGGTCTCGGTCGGGGGCGCGCAGATCCTGTGGGGAGACTTCCTCTCCGTGCTTATCGATTTCGTCATCGTGGCGGCGGTCGTGTATTTCGGATTCAAGGTCCTCGGGCTCGAGAAGCTCGACAAGAAGAAGGAGAAGGCCGAGACGAAATGATGACCGGGATCGGTGGAAGGGATATATAAAAAAGACCCTTGGGATCAAGGGTCTTCATGCGGATTTTCTTGCAGGAACCTATGTGCAGCGCCGACATGTTCGACGTAGCTCGCGCCGATCGAACGCCATAGGTCACTGCGGTTTGGGCCGCTGTAGCGCTTCCCATATCCGGCGGTCAGGGCGCCACATGCCGTAACCTGATACCCTCTCGCGATGGCATCGATAGCCGTCTCGTAGAGGCAGACGCCGGCCTCGACGCCTCCCAGAAGGAAGGAACCGATTCCGAGAGTGTCGAACGTCTCGTCGAGTGAGGTGCCGTTGAAGGCGTTCCAGTCTTTCTTCTCGATGAGATGGACGTTCTCGTATCCCGAAACGGCATCAATCAGTTTCCGGTTGGTAGTTCCTCGTCCGACAAACTCCACGATGATGACCGGAATATGGAGGTGTCTGCATGTTCTCAGGACCGCGACCTGATGCGGGATGATTTCCCGTTTGTCAGTTGCCGATCCGTTCCGCATCTGCATGTCCATGAGGACGAAGGCTAATCCCTTTTTCGGTTTCATTGGAAAAAAGTTTGTCCGGACGATGTGCCGGTTGTTGTTGAATATGGGCGTTATTAATGTAACGTCCTATTATACATCATTTAGAAGGAAAAATCAAGTGTCTACAGAAATCGCTTGATAGAGGGAGGAAATGGTGATATTGTAGGCGTATTCGGCGATTTATACGATTGAGAATCGTCGAGTGGAGAGATGGCCGAGCGGCTGAAGTCCCTTCATACCGCTTGAGCGGAATGAAGTGCTAACGCGGCATGGGGTAACACCCATCGAGGGTTCGTCCGGCACATGCCGGACGCCCGGCGAATGTCCGGGCGAATCTGTCGGTTATTCTGGTTCAGGGGAATTTTGAAAATAATGGAGAGATGGCCGAGCGGCTGAAGGCACCACACTGCTAACGTGGCATGGGGTAACACCCATCGAGGGTTCGAATCCCTCTCTCTCCGCACAGCGGGACAAGCGACTCATGAAGGGTCGCTTTTCCTTTTTCTTACAGCGCTTTCGATGGTTCGAAGCCGCTATTTCCTGTCCGCTGTTCCTTGCTTTTCCGGCCCGGAGGGGTATGGTGGAGGTGTTGGTGTCTATAAAAAGGTACCTGACCACTTTTCTGCTATGACTGGAAGGCCTCGGTTATCGTGGTGTTTTCCGCAAAGTCGTCCTGTTTGCCGAGCAGTCGTTTTTGAAAGGTGTTATAGTATGGATGTCGAATGAGGAGGGGAATAACCCGACGCATATGAAAGAAAATCCGATGTCGGTTCCTAGTGACGCCGAAAGTCAGGCGAAGAATGTCCCTCTGTTCATCCGGGAATTTTCGCGCTCCGATTCGAAAGAGGAACGCGATGTCCTTGCGGCATCGATCCGCGAAAGTCGACGGAAGCGCGATGAGTGGCAGGCGGAACACGACGGGCGTTCCGTGGAGCGGGAGCGGCTCGCGGCTGAGCTGGACGGTCTTCGCAACGAGATAGCGGCGTACGAGAACGGGGGACTCGTGACGAAGGTGAAAGATTTTCTCGCGTATCGTTCCGTGAAAGCGGAGCTGAAGGAGAAGCTGGGCGTACTCGATAAAAGCGACGATGCGATTGCCGATGCGGAAGAGATAAAGCCTGATTTCGAGGAAACTCGGCGGCTTTTGGATGCGTTTTATACGGACGAGAAGGAGAAATGGGAGAAGGCCGGATATACGCCGGAGGATATCGCAAAACAGTTCACCGAGGAGCGTCTTTCCTCGTTGTCCGTCGAGGACTATGCGCTTCTGATGAGACGCTTCCCGGGCGAGATGCTCACGCACGTGACGCGGCAGGGGATTCGCGATCATGCAGGGACTATCTGGCATACGGCTGGAGAAGGAAAATACCATAAAGGTTTCGAGTCCATGCTTGAAGATGGAAGGCTCCGTTCGAGTCTCGGAATCGCGCTCAAGGAACGTTCCAAGGAAGAAGCCGTATCGAGATTTCTTCGACTCGATAAGGTCAATTCACGGGAGGATGCGCTTACTATGTTGGCGAAGAAATTCGAATCCAACGTGATTACGGACAACGGATTCGCCGATACCTCGGCCGTCCATTTCGCCGCGGAGACGGTCATGGACGAGATGTACGGCTCCGAGAAAGGAAACGAGATTTTCGTGGCGTTTCCGGCGGCGTATGTCGCTTCGCAGTTGCGATTCGGCGGTCACGGGAGGTTGACCGAAGGCCATGGCGGTGTGTGGAACGACAAGTGGGTCTATACGAAGGATCATGAAGGTATGCCGCTTGATGCTGGAATAGTATTCATTCCGGAAGACGCGATGGTCAGTCCGAAAACGGGGTCCCGTTACGAGATCGGGGATGAGGGAGAGCCTTCCGTCCGGACACGTCACATCGACGAGATTCTCGATGCCCGATTCGGGAAAAACGGATTCATTCAGAAATTCGTACAGGATCTTTCACCCCGGCTTGCGAAGCTTCCGCTTCAGGAACGGCTGTCGCTCGCGCAGGGCGCGTTCAAGGAGTTCGGCATCACCGATGCGGATGCGCAAAAGGCGTTGGTGGATCTCGATGTGCTCGAAAAGTTCGCCGATGCCTGGGGAAGCGATGGGGAGCGGGACGAATACGGGAAGATCTTGGGAAAATACTACGGGAAATGCGGAGCGGATCGGTACGAGGTGGCGAAGGAGCCGATTTCTTCCAAGGAATATTGGGAGCAGTATTTCCAGCAGCATCCCGAGCGACGGCTGTCGAAGGTGGTCTACTATCGCGGAGGCGACCCCTCACACGCACTGAACCGTTGGCGGGAAGGGGCGGGAATACGGAAAGATTCGGACGATTGGAATCTTGGGTTTTCGGATCATTATGTCGGGGAAAATGCACCCGAGGCAAATGAAGGGAAAGAGCGCCTGCTGTCCCTCGCGCATAAACTCATAGACGAGCGATTTCCGGCAACGGAGATGGCTACTGAAGAAGCCTAGCGAGCGTTTTCGGAAGTCTGGAATGGGGTGTAGGATTTCGACGTGCCTTTTCTCTTTTCATGCCAAATCACTTATAAACAGAGAGAAAGGCTTTTGAGAGTCTTTCTTTTTTCGACAAAGTCGTATTTTCACGGTTACGGAAGGGAATTTCTTCCGGTTTACGGGAGGAATTCTCTATCCTGCCCGATTCTTGCCTTTTCAGCCCGGAGGGGTATGGTGGATATGTCAGTGTCCCATAAAAAAGGAACCTGATTTGCTCTGTAGAAATCATCTCTGCATCTCAGGCTTTCCGAGCTGTCATCCCGGGCTCGACCCGGGATCCAAGACATAGATTCCGGCTCTTGCCCGGCGTATGCCCGGGTGGAGGCCGGAATGACCATCCTAGGACGGCTCTTTTCTGCAGCGCATGTCTGATTCCTTTTCGTTTATGCCGTTTCCGTTTCGACGGAAACGGATTAAAATCGCACGTATTTCCAGCGCTTCATTGAGATTGTTCGAAGCGGAGTATGCGACATGGCCTGAGAATGCGTGGAGGTAGGACATGATAACTGCTAAAATGAAATCAAAGGAAAACAAGAGCATTCGGAATACGTTATAGTACCTGAAAGGCAACATATGAAAACGATCATGCAAAACCGATCCTTTTTGTCCGGAATCCGTTTCGCGGCTTTCGCGTCCGCCGTTTTGACGTTCACGCCGACGCCGTTTTCCAGTCACGCATCCGCAGCAACCACATGCTCTCCAACGGTTACGGTCACGGATACCGGGAAAACGTCCGTCAAACTCAAGGTCGCCTGTAGCAATCTCGTCAGTACGAAAGTAAGCGTGCGGTTATTGGCTACCAATGAGGAAACCGGCAAGGATTCGAAAAAAACGGTTACGGCGAAGCTTGGAAAAAAAGGGACGGTGACCATTAAACTCTCGGGACTCGATTCGGCCACGGGCTATTCCTTCAAGGCGAAAGTGAAAAAGAACGGAGGTGCGTACGGGGCCTATTCCGATGTGGTCGAGGCGACGACCGAAGGGGCTGATTACGATGTATCGATCGAAAAGATTAGCAGCATTACCGAGAGCTCCGCGAAACTCCGCATCACCTGCGAAGATCTCGAAGATGAGGATGTGACGCTGATGGTCGCGTACAAGAAAAAGACGTCCTGGTCGACGAAGACGTATACGCTGACTTTGGACGGCGACGGCGAAGGGGTGGTCACGGTCGACGGACTCAAGTCGGATACGGCATACAGTTTCAAGACGAGGATCAAGAAGGACGATGATTCGATTTATTCCCGGTATTCGGAAGAGAAGTCGGCGACGACCGACGAAGATTGAGGTACTCATTGAACGAACACATATGACCGCTTCGCCTAGAGGGCTCTCGTTCGCCGCCGCAGGCATCGTCATGACGGCACTCATTATCGGCGGATGGTATGTCGTATTCAGAGATACCGATACGGTGAAAACCGGCTCGGTCGGCAAGGAGCGGGTTTCGGAAACGACTTCGCAGACGACTCCCTCAGCCGCTGTTTCCTCCGGGTCGGAACCGCAGGAGAAGGAGCTTCCGGCGAAAAGTACCGGCGTGCTCGTCGGTGCGTCGGCAATCCGGGATGAGTCCGACGATTCCGCCGCCCGAAAAACACAGGAGGATGATGAGGCCGATACCGATGACGGTATCTCCGTCGATGTGGAGACCGAGGAGGAATAACGGATTAGAATATTTCGTGGTTCCTACCGATGATACCGAGCCTCTTTTTCTCGGGATAAGAAGGGGTCGGTATCGTTTATGAATGGCGGGTCCGGAGAGGGTGTCAGAAGCTTTTTTCTTGTCGCCGAGAGGCGATAGCACCGACGCGCCTGCCTGGCAACGGGTCAGGCGTTTTTCGATAAAACCCCTAAATTCCCGAAAATCCTTGCCTTTTCGCCCAGGAAGGGTATGGTGGAGGTGTTGGTGTCTAAAAAAGGTACCTGTCCACTTTTCTGTTTTGACCCCTTTTCTGTTTCGCAGGGGAATCCCTCTTTCTGCGAAAAACTCATAAGGGAGAGACTCGTGGTCTTCATGGAATGAGCAATCTAAATTGCCCGATTTGCATTTGGCATAAAGTATGGAAAAATTCACCCGATTAACTCCGGAAAATAAAACCTCAGGTATTGATAGGATACTGGGATTAGATCCTGAAGACGAGGTCGATATAAAAAAATATTTTTCGGAACTTTGTAAAAGAGAAAGCTTGGAAGTGTTTGCAAAAGAACCAAGTTTGGAGTTTAAAGAAATTTTTCCTAGCATAAATTCTTGTTTGCGAGAATTCCTTGAAGGATATGGAATAAGGCCTTTGGATGTTTCATTATCTCAAATAGTATTTTTGGACAAGGAAAAACTTTCAGAAGGGCAGAGGTTATATTTTGAAAAAAGAAAAACAAACGCCTTTTATCATTCAAGATCGCAGAAAATCGTTCTTTTTAAGGATTGGAACGGGAATTCCAAACTAGCCGTTCTTCATGCGCTGGTGCATGAAATGGTTCATATGCAAGCTTTTGAAGCTTGGCAAAAAATTCCCAGGGAGCAAGAAGATGAAAGGGATTTCATTGTAAGTAAAGGTGATAGAAGTATACGTCTCGATCTCAGGAGATTAGGATTCAGGATGGTAGATAAAGATAGAGAAATTACGTATTTTCATGATTTAGATGAGGCGATTACCACGGAATTAACGATGCGTTTTGACTGGCAATATCTCGAAAGATTCCCCGAATTATCGGAGGAAATCAAAGAAAGAAGAGGTGTCATATTGGCGTACGCAAAAAGAAATAACTCTTCATTTGAACAAGAGAGAAGACATGTCGCGGAAATCGAGCATGAGCAATTGGAAAATGGAATAAAAAAAGTTAAGATAAATGGATATTCTTACGATCAAGAGCGAGAAAAATTCTTGATGCTGCTTGATGGGATATATAAAAATAGCTCGGAACGATTCGCCTCACCTGAAAATGTTTTCAAAGAATTTGCAACAGCGGCATTGACTGGAAATGTTTTGACAATCGCTCGCGTTATTGAGGGCGTGTATGGAAAGGGGTCTTTTCGCTATCTAGGCGAGAAAACGGCCGATAAAAGAAGCTCCGATACTGAATAGGTGGCCTATTCTCTTGAAATCATAAGATTGGATAGGCTCTTGAAAAAACTTTACAATGCGCAATATATTCGGGTTCCAGACCGAGGTAGTCCGCGCAGCGGGACAAGCGACTCCGAGAGGGCCGCTTTTCCTCGCGGCGTTTCCGGCGGTTCGAAGGTGTCATTTCCGGCACAGAGGGACGAGCGATTCGCAGAGGGCTGTTTTTTCTTGCCGTTACGACATCGGCAGGCATCGTCGCCTGGAACCGGTTTTCCGGTTCCGGGAACGGGGTCTACAGTTGATATTTTCTCCGGGACGTGTTTTGCTGGATCCGAGTCCTTTTTCGACAGTCCTTTCCAACTGTTTCCTGAAAACGGGAGACGCAGACAGAACGAATCATGAATCAGAAGAAAACCGTATTCGCTTCCCTGGCGATCGTCGCCGTCGGGGTTTCCGGGTATTTCGCCGTCCGGGCGATCAGGCAGGCGATCGATATGGCGGGCGAGATGATCGCCTCGATTCCGTTCGCCTATTCCTATGGCAGAAAGGAGGGGTAAGCTTCGGTCCCATGAAAAAACGAGTGCACCCTCCGGCACTCGTTTTCTTTTTTTTGACGGAGGATCGGAAAAGGGCGTCGTATCCGAACAAGAGGGGACTGAACGGGACAAGTGTCTCCGGGATTCCTCCCGATTCTTGCTTTTCCGGCCCGGAGGGGTATGGTGGATATGTCAGTGTCCCATAAAAAAGGAACCTGACCTTTTTCTGCTCGTTCTTTTGTAAACCGACAGTCTTCGTAAGTGCGGAGATGGTGATCAATCCAAGGGAGGGAAGATGAAAAACTGGGTTCTTGCGCCGCGACCATTCAACGGTTTCATGGTGTCTGTTACGGTCCTGCTCGGTTTTCATCTGACAGGACGGGATTGGAAGGAAGGATTTCCCTATTCAATAGTGGCGGCCATCCTGTATTCGGCTATCATCGTGTGGAACGATTACTGCGACCGCGAGATGGATCCTGCGAAGGGCAAACGATTCGCGAATGAACAGGGTGTCAGGTATCTTTCGTATGCCATTGTCTGGTGGGCGGTCTCACTCGCTTCCGTCGCGTGGCTCTGGATCGTACTCGGGTCGGGCCCCGGAATGCTCGCACTTGGTCTCGGGGTGTCCGGGTTTGGCTATACGTGGGCTCAGCGAAACGCGTTCGCGAAAAACGGACTGGTCGCGGTATGGACGGGGGCGGTAATGTTGTTTCCTGTGGTTTCCGGTGCGGACGTGATGCCGAAATCCCTGTGGCTGGTGGCTGTCCTGACACTTGCGAACTATGGCCGCGAAATACTGAAGGACGCTGAGGATGTTCATTGCGACACGGACAAGGACACCTTGGCGACGCGGTACGGTTCGTCGGTTTCTGCAATCGTCGCCTTGTTCCCGCTCGTGCTTGCGGCTGTCACGGCCGCAGTTGGCTTCGGGACAGCTGGTATCGTATATATCGTCTCATTTCTTGTCGCCGGGCTTCTCGGAGTGTGTGGACGGTATCGTGAGTCCGTGACGTTTCTGAAGTACGGGTTGGCAATATCCGTTCCTGTCCTGTTCTTGTAATCATGAGGAGTCAGAAGAGGCATGTCGAAAATCCGGCGTGCCTTTTCTCTTTTCATACCAAATCACTTTTTAGACGGAAAGAAAGACTTTCAAGAGCCTTTCTTTTTCGACGAGATCAGATTTTCGCGGTTACGGAAGGGAATTTTTCCGGTTTACGGGAGGAATCCTCTATCCTGCCCGATTCTTGCCTTTTCGGCCCGGAGGGGTATGGTGGGGGTGTTGGTGTCTATAAAAAGGTACCTGACCTGCTCTGTAGAAAAGATCTTTGTAGGATTGTCATTCCGGCCTCCACCCGGGCATTCGCCGGGCAAGAGCCGGAATCTATGCCTTGGATCCCGGGTTTGACCCGGGATGACAGTACGGAAAATCTGAAACGCGGAGATGATTTCTACAGAGCATACCTGACCCCTTTTCTGTTTTTGCGAGTCTTTCTTTTTCGACGAAACAGATTTTCGATATACAATGGAGGTATGAAGGAGGAGGATAAGCGAAATGGAAAGGATATTTCGATATGAGAGAAATTCCACGGTCTACGGAAAATAGGGAAGACCCGGTTTCTCCCTCGGAATCGTTCCTGAGGGAGTTCGTGTACGGAAACAGCGGCCTAAGCGAGTCCTCGAAAGCGTTTCTCGCGGAAAGGGTTGCCGTCGAAAAGCGTGGTCCATGGTCGGAAGCGGATTTTGTCCGGCGGGTCTACGAAAGCGGTGATCGGATAGTCGTCGAATTTCGGGATGGAGAAGCATATCTGTATCCTCCCTTGGGTATCAAGGCGGATGCTGACGATAATGCCGTAAGGGAAAAACGTTCCATGGAGCGGGACCTGAGGCCGATAGCCACCACCGATTTTCAAAGGAAAATGACGGAAGTCGGTTTTGACGCTTCGGTTGTTGGGGAACTACTGAAACTCGTGCCGAGCTTGGGTCTGCGTGAAAACTCGGAAGCTCTGTTTCTTGGGCCTTCGAAGATGCCCCTTCAGTTTCTGGTCGCGAACGCGTGCGGTTCCGTAGAGGTTCTTGAGAAAAACGGCGAGCGTCGGGATTGGATTCGTGGTATGGCTGAATCGCTCGGAATTTCCGAAAAAATGAGGATCCGCGAACATGGAGAGGCAGAAATAGGCGCTGCTCGATTCGTGGAGGATTCGTATGATCTTATCGTCGCACTCAGCATACTCGATCTGGTCGGCGAGAGTCCCGAAGTCTACCGCCGTATGCTCAGGGCGGTGAGAGATGGAGGAAAGATAATAATCGGGCATCACGAGATGCTGTTCGGGGATCGGGAAAAATTGCTTCTCGAGCGGTATGCGGCAGACCTCAGGTACTCGGTTTTGGATCTCGGTATTTCGATCGATGACGGTCATGAACCGGGTGACCCATACTATAACCGGGAATCGTACCTGCTTCAGGTACTAAAACGAAAAGAGCGGAATGATACACCTTCGGGCGGGCGCCCCCGTGACCTTGTCGAGACATTACGTTTGTTTGCGGCGTTGGAAAGTCTGGGAGATGCCCGATCGCGGAAGGAATGACATATTTTCGGAAAACGGCGGTATTCTTCGGAGAAAACGGACGGCGTATCGTTCCCTAGTCAATACCTTTGCATCACTTCTTCGGGTGTCTGGTACCCGATTCCCATATGAATCCGTTCCCCGTTGTAATACGGGAGGTATTTTGAAATTGCGTTTCTGAGCTTTGAAACGGAGCGTGGAACAAAGTCCAGGCACTCCTCCTGTATCGTACGGTTGAACCGTTCCACATGCGCCTGATCGTTCGAGCGACGTTCCCTCGAGTGCCGGTGCGATATCCCGATTCGTTTCATCGCGTGCGTGAACCCGGTCGTGAACTCGGGTCCGTTGTCTGACTGGACCAACCGTATCTCAAACGGGGCCGATTCCCGGACCCGCCTCATGAACTCGACACTCTTTTTCGCCCCGATACGATCCGTCGCCCAGGCAAAGCTCCACCTCGAGCAGAGATCAATCGCCGTATACACATAGACCCGTTCTCCCCTGGAAGACTGGAGGTGTATCGTATCGATTTCCACGAATGCTCCCGGATATGCGGCTTCCGGACGTCTCGTGTGGTCATGGGGTCGTTTCCAGGGAGAACGCTTCTTTGTCAGATGGCACCGGTCCAAGGTCCGCTGTACGGATGAGAGGGAAACCTTCATTCCGGCAGTCGTCAATTCATGATGGACCACCTGTCCGCACCGGTCATGTTCCAATCGTTTGTCGATGATCGCCGAGACGATGTCTCGTGACAACGCTTTCGGATGATAGTGCGGCTTCGAAGACAGGGTCGGTATCGGTCCGACGTTCCGATGTTCCGCCTGCTTGGCCCACCGGATGATGGTGGACTGGTCATATCCGAAATATCTCGCCACTTCCCGGGAACTCTTTCCCGATCTGAGCATCTTCACCGCATCCCAGCGTACCTTCGGGATATTCGGGTTCGAGGAATATGCCATATCTTTGCATGAGACGGGTCAGTCTAGCAGGTGATGCAAAGGTATTGAAACATTACGAGGTCTTGACAAAAAAGACTATTTAAGGTAATGTCTGTAACAGAATCTTTACATGGCTTTTCATCGATGGCCCATCCTATGCGAGTATTCGTCTCCGATGGGCCATCGACGAAAACAATACTTCTGTCGCCCATGATGGCTGGTCGACGAAATTAGCTGAGAAAGGAGCTAATCATGTATACGGAAAACTGTAATTTTAAGGTGGAGCTGCTCGTTCACGGGCGGCCTATAACGGAATACCTCCTCGGTGGTGACACGTTCGTCGAGGGACGGATGGGGTCGGAGTATGAGATCCGTATCACGAACTACAGCAGCAGAAATGCGGTCGCGGTCGTCAGCGTCGACGGTCTTTCCGTCATGAACGGCAAGCCCGCTTCCAGGGACGCTTCGGGGTACGTCCTCGAGCCGTTCGGGAATGTCATCATTCCCGGCTGGCGTCTCAATAACGAAGGCGTCGCTCATTTCAAGTTCGGCGCGCTGCCGGAATCCTATGCCGAAAAGCAGGGAATGCCGGAGAATGTCGGGGCCATCGGCGTCGTCTTCTTCTTCGAGCGCAAGGCTCCGGAATTTCTGCCGAACTTCGATCTGCGGACAAAGGGGATTCGACCGCCGGTCATGTACTCGGCGGCTCCGGGGTCGTACAGCGCGTCCATCGGTACCGAATTCGGCAGGCGGACCGAACACCGTGTCACGAATGTCAATTTCGACCGTGAGCCGTCTCCGGCGGCGGAGCTTGTGCTCCGCTACGACGAGGCGAGCAATCTCGAGTCGCGTGGCATCAGGCTGATCGGTTCGCATGTCGGCAGGGATGCGGTCCGTGAGGCGAGTCCGTTTCCCGCCGATATCGGCTGCGTCCCTCCCAGGGGATGGCACAGGAGAAAGTAAGGCGATCGAATATTGAAATATCGAAGAGCTCGCAATGCGGGCTCTTTAATTTTACCCGGTACGAAAAAAGCCGGATACCTTTTCAGCTCGGAAGGGTATTATGGGGGTGTAGGCGTCTAAAAAAATACCTGACCTCTTTTCCGCTCCCCGACTCCTTGCCTTTTCGGCCCGGAGGGGTATGGTGGAGGTGACGGTCTTTGCAAAAGGAATCCAGCCTCTCTTTTTTGGTTGCGGGTGCTGAGTATGCCGCGTCGATATTTTGACGGAGTCGCACTTCCTGGAAATATCCGTATGAAACTATATCTTTCATCATACAAACTTGGGAACGATATCGAGGCCCTGAAAGGGCTTGTCCCCGCCGGGAACAGGAAGACGGCATTCATCCCGAACGCTCTCGATTTTTCCACTGATTCCGAACGGCGGGAGAAGAGCGAACGATCCGATGTCGAGGATTTGTCCGCGTTGGGTCTCGAGGTGGAACGATTGGATCTGAGGGACTATTTCGGCCTGCAGTCGGAACTGGAAACGAAGCTCGGTGATTTCGGCGTCATCTGGGTACGCGGCGGAAACGCGTTCGTACTTCGGAAGGCGATGAAGAAAAGCGGTTTCGATGAAATACTCCGGCGTTTCGTGGGGAAGAAGGAATTATTGTACGGGGGATATAGCGCGGGAATCTGCGTGTTGTCACCAACGTTGGAAGGGATAGACCTTGTCGACGATCCTTATGTAGACCCGTACGGAGACCCTTCCGCGGCGTCGTTCGAAGGCCTCGGAATCGTTGACTATTCCATAGTCCCTCATTATCGGTCCGATCATCCGGAATCGGCGAGTATCGAAAAGGTCGTCGAATATCTTGAAGAAAAAGGGATCCGATATAGGACGCTCCGGGACGGGGACGTGATAATCTCGGAGGTTTCGGAGGAGTCCGCTGTGCGGGTCTGAATGATGGTCGGGTGCGTCTGAGCGAGGAATCCGATTTAGGAGGTGGGGAATCGTGGAGAAGCATGCCGAGAGCTGAACTATGGAATATTCGGACCTGGTACGCGACGTATTTTCGGATGGGGAGAAAAAGCGGTTCATAACCGACAGTCTTCGCGACTCGATGACCCGTCTCGGGTTCTCTGGCGCTCTGCGCGACGAATTCCTGCGAAACATCGATACGCTTACCGTTGCCGATTTTATCGGGCGACATAAAAACGAGCTCCAGCGGGTTCAGAACGAACATTTTTTCGGGGAGTTGGTGCCGGTATATTTCAAAGAGAACGTGGTTCCCGAAATACCGGCCGGGGGCAAGGTGCTTGATCTGGGATGCGGTCCCGCCATCCTGATCCGCTGTCTCATCGAACGGGGAACGAACCCGGAAATCGTCGGTTCGGATATCGCGGCCGACCCGCGCTGGAGCGGCATCGTTCCCGAAGATGCGCGGCTCGAAGTGGTACGGGAGTCCGAATTTCTTCCATATCTGAAACGGGAGCAGCCGGACCATGTCGCGGCGACGTGGGTATTCCATCACATGGAATACGCGGAGCAGGAACGATACCTGTCCGCGCTTCACAACGCCCTCAAGCCGGGGGCGACGCTTGTCGTGTTGGAAGACTCGTATTCGGAGGTCCTCCTGCCCGAGTCCGGCAGAGAGCGAGCCCTGGCGTTCATGCGGTGGAGCCCCGAGGACCGGCACAAAATCATGGGAGCGCTCGACTGGATTGCCAACCGGATTTTCAGCATGCGGACCTCGATGCCGGTGCCGTTCGCGTATAGGACCCTGGAAGGCTGGGCAAAAGTTTTCGAGGAAGCCGGATTTTCGGTGAAAAAGACCAGATTCCTGGGATTTCCAGACAACAGGGATATACATACTCCCCAGAGCCTGATCGTCGCCGAGAAGCGATAGCACGACGCGCCTGCCCGGCAACGGACCGGGCGTTGTATTTTTAGTATCCTTGTTATTTTTTCCTAGAGGGGATATCGTAAAAAGGAAGTAACATTAGGTGGTAATACAGCTGCAAGAAACCGTTTCGGGCCGAAAAATCAAAAGAAAATTGATCTGCTTGTCATGTACGAGCATTTGTTTGTAGTCCAATAAATATAGAATTGCAAAAATATATGGCAAAAAAAAATAAAAAAATAGAAGTCGTCGATCTTTTTAGTGGAGTAGGTGGTTTAACATACGGCTTAAGAAAGTCAGGATTGTCAGTTTTGGCTGGCATTGATAACGACCAATCATGTGCATATGCATATGAGAAAAATAATAAGGCAAGGTTTTTATCTGTTGATATATCGAAGTTTGATTTTAAAGAATTGAATAAAATTTATTCGAGGAACAGTGTTCGAGTACTTGTTGGGTGCGCTCCGTGTCAACCCTTTTCTTCTCATGCTTATAAATTACGTAAAGACGAAAGTGACGTGCGCTGGAACTTGCTCAGTCATTTTATTAGAGGAATAAAAGTCGTCAAACCGGATATTGTTTCAATGGAGAATGTTCGAGGAGTTACGAAAACTGATGTATTTAAGAACTTCGTGAGTGAACTTGAAAAACTTGGTTATAAAGTTGATTGGAAAGTTGTATATGCACCAAATTATGGTGTGCCACAAAATCGAAGCCGCCTTATTTTGCTTGCTTCAAGACTTGGTGAAATTTCTATACCAAAAGAAACTCATACAAAAGACAATTATGTTACTGTTGGCGATGTCATTCGTGAGTTGCCAAGGATTGAAGCAGGGGAAGCATCAAAGCAGGATAAATTACATCAAGCAAAGAAGCTGGAACTTATAAATGAAAGGCGTATTTTGCAATCGAAGCCTGGTGGCACTTGGCGCGATTGGGATAAGAGTTTATTGCCGAATTGCTATAAAAAAGATAGTGGACAAACGTACACATCGGTATATGGACGTATGAAGTGGGAGGACGTATCGCCGACGATTACCACGCAATTCACAAGTTACGGATCCGGGCGATTTGGACATCCTGAACAGAATCGAGCGCTTTCAATTCGTGAGGGTGCGCTTTTGCAAACATTTCCCATTGATTATGACTTTGGAGATTTTCCGGCTGCAAAATTGAGTCGACATATTGGTAATGCAGTGCCTCCTCAGTTGGGTGTTGTAATTGGAAGGCAAATAAAGAAACACATTGAAATCTATGGAAAGTGAAAAGTATACATTTAATATATCCCTGAGCGTTTTAAATCATCTTGGCAGAAATTTATATCGCAGCTTTGTTACGATACTTGGTGAGGGTATTTCTAATGCTTGGGACGCTGACGCGGACAGCGTTTATATTTACTACGATTCCGAAAATCAAACCTTATGCATCATGGACGATGGTGCTGGTATGAGTTCTGAGGATTTTCAGGGTAAATTTCTACGTGTAGGCTATACAAAACGAAAAGGTTGTGGCCTAACAAGCCCTGGAGGGCGTCATTTTATTGGGCGTAAAGGGATTGGAAAGCTAGCACTTCTGTCTGCCGCTCAAACTGTAACAGTCATAACTAAGACCAAAGATGGCGAGTTTGTTTGTGGTGTTATTGATAACGGCGGATTGGACGAGGCTATTGATGAGGACACACAACAGGCTGATTATCCACTAGGTACGGTTGATCCTATCGCTTTTCTAGAGGAAAAGAATATAAGGATTAACAAATCAGGTACCGTCGTTTGGTTTGATGGGTTGAAAGAAAAAGCAAGCCATAGTTTTGATTTTATAAAAAAATCTCTTGCTCTTTACTTTAGATTTTCATTGCAGGACTCAAATTTCAAAATATATTTTAATAATGAATTGGTCACGGTGAAAGAATTGCAAGGACTTTGTGATAGAACTCAGTTTTTATGGCAACTCAACGATTCATTCTCTGATGATTTTATAAATCAAATGAGTCCAAAAAGAACTGATGTAATACTTGATGATCAAAAAATAACGGGGTTTATTGCATCTGTTAATGAGCCTAGAGACAGAAACATATTTGGCTCAGGAGAACGTGTTGGTATTGATGTGTTTGTGAACGGACGCATTAGAGAAGTTGATATACTAAAACACTTTCCTCGATCACGTATCCCCGAGCAATATTTATATGGACAAGTTCATCTAAACGATTTCGACAATGACGAAGTTGACCGGTTTACAAGCAGTCGTGAAGGAATACATGTTGATGATCCTGATTTTAAAATAATTCGTGAAAAACTTGGCGAAGTAGTTAATTCCATTATTAAACAATGGGATGTTTGGCGGCTTGAATTGAGAGAAGAGGGAGATAGCGATAACGAGGAAAATCTTAAAAAAGAGCAACGATATTCAAGAAATTTATATAACCAAGTGGCCTCAAAATATGTGCCAGCGTCTGAACAAGCCGATACGGTCAGACAATGGGAACATGAGCTGGAGAAAGACGCCGAATTAAATCTTCGTTCGTATGCAGAATGCTTCATCTCTGAAAATTTGGTTAGAAGGTATTGGCAAGAGAAAGAAATTAATCCAGACCAAAACTCATCGCAAGAAGTAAGTCATTGGAGAAACTGTGAGACAAGAGACAAAAATCAGGCAAATATATCAATAGATATACGTCTTGATAACGATGACAAATACTACATTGGAATGGAGAACTTAGCGCGACAAGCAGAGGCTCCGGGAGCTGCTGGTTCTGGTAACGCTAGTTTGCCACATGATGCAAAGGCTTTTGCGCCGTTGAGAAATGCAGTTATGCACACTTCTTTACTCACAGATCAAGCAAAAAGTAGATTAACTACAGTCCTGGATAATATAAGAGGGCGGATTAAAACTTTGCTTCAATAAAGAAACTCACTCGCGTTATCAGGTCTTTGAGCGCGTGCTGTTAGGTGTTAGGGTAGGTCAGGCACAAGTAAATTAACTTGTGCGTTAGTGTAAACCGCTTTGAATGTCGGCAAGAAAATGGGTCAGTTACTCTTTCGAAGAGGATTTTTGAACCCATTGGCGGCTCGTGACCCGGAACGTGTTTCCTGATAGAGTGGTGAAAATACGTAGCGGGAAATAGTGATGAAGCGTATCCGGACCATCGTCCTTACCGGCGGGCCGTGCGGCGGCAAGAGCACGGTCCTGCGGGCCTTGCGCGAGGAATTCGGCGACCGGCTGGTGCCGGTGCCGGAGGCGGCGACCGTCCTCTTCGAGGGTGGTTTTCCGGTTCCCGGCCGCGATATCGAATGGAGCGAGGAGTGGCGGGAGGCCTTCCAACCGGCCGTGTTACATCTTTTCGGGGAGGATGTTACATGTCTCTAGGGGGATATGTTACATCTTTTTTAGGCTTATATCGGTTTCTTTTGCTTTAATAAGGCATTTGTGCTACGATCTCGTTACATGATTTCAATCCTCTAGCACATCTATGCGTGATAACCTGCATATCCCGAAACCCGATTTCGGGTCCAATCTCACTCGGCTGGTCGTCAAATTGGACCATCTGCGGTCACAGAACCTGTCCGGGAGCACTCCGGCGCATATCTTCTTCCAACTCAAGGAGATCTTTCACCTGCTCGAAAGCCTCGGCTCGACGCGCATAGAGGGAAATCATACGACCTTAGCGGAGTACATCGAGACGAAGATCACCCCGGACGAACATCCGACGGAAGGGATCCGGGAGATACAGAACAACGAGGAAGTCATGGATTTCGTCGAGAAGACCGACACGACCGGTCCGATTACGCACGCCTTCATCCGTGAAATCCAAAGCATGATCGTCCGCGACCTCTCGACAAACAGGGAGGGCGATCATACTCCGGGACAATATCGGAACAAGAACGTCGCAATCAGTCATTCCGAGCATACGCCGCCGGACTTTGTCCGGGTCCGGGAATACATGGACGAGCTGGTCGACTTCATAAATGCTGAGAATGAACCGCAGTTCGATTTGCTGAAGACTGCGATCATGCATCATCGGTTCGCCTGGATACACCCGTTCGGAAACGGGAACGGTCGGACCGTGAGAGCGTTGACGTACGCGATGCTTATACGCCAGGGATTCAATCTGGAGAAGGGACGTCTGGTAAATCCGACCGCAGTCTTTTGTGTCGACAGGAACCGGTACTACGAGATGCTCGAGAAGGCTGATTCGGGGAATGATGCTGACGTGCTCGCATGGTGCGAATATGTCTTGGACGGACTCGATCGTGAAATCACGAAAGTGAACCGGCTTACCGATTATGCCTATCTGAAGGACGTCATCCTGAAACCCGCCATCGGGATATCTTTCGAAAGGAATTTCATCGCGGAAAAAGAGCGGAAAATTCTTCTGATAGCGGTCGATAAGCCGCTTTTTCAGGCGGGAGATATCGCTCATCTGTTCCCGGGCGTCGCGCATACCGAGGTATCCCGATTCCTCCGCGGGATGCGGGAGAAGAAACTTATCCGGCCAATCGCGCCGAATGCCAGGAAATATTCGATGGAAATCGCAAACGGGTATCTGTTGCGAGGCATCATGAAGGCACTCGATGAGAACGACTTTCTGCCCCTGAAGGGCGAGGCGGAGTAGAAACCCGTAAAAGAACGACCTGGTCCGGAAAAGGTGTCAGGTGCTTTTGACTGATGTCAGATGGCCGAGGGGCGTAAACGCCGTGACCCGGACCGCGTTTCCTGATAGAGTGGGGAAAATACGTAGCGGGAATCGATGAAGCGTATCCGGACTATCGTCCTTACCGGCGGGCCGTGTAGAGCCCTTTATGAATAGGTGGGGGTTGATTGAGTACTTAGTAAGGTATCTTTATGATGAAGTTTGATGAGCCTCCGCGCGGCGGATCTTTAGAGGAGTGCTCTAAAGAGTCGTATATGAATCCTCGTTCGGATAGGCCGAAGTACAAGGGGCGTGATAGGGAAATCGGAGAGCGAGAAGCTAAACGACGACTCGCCATTCTTCCCAAGTTGGAAAAGATTTCTCGCGACTTCTGTGCGAAGCATTCCATAGAAAATTGTCCGATTTTGATTCCAAAGGGTTCTGCCGATGTCGGCATGAGTACTCCAGAGAGTGATTTTGATGTGGCGGTTGTTGTTAGCTCGCCTCATATTTTCCTGCAGGATCCGAACGTATGGAGGCAATATGTATCTATGCTTGAGGTGGCTGCTGATGAGGACTTCCGAGTGGAGCTACATCTTATTTCTCGATCGGAATCTGGTCTCCGTTTCGGAACGGAATTTTCCAATCATATTTCAAATGCTGAGTCGGATTCCGGATTCGGGGATTTATTTAAGAAGTTTGCTGAGTTTAAGATAGGAAAGGCGGATTGTATAAAGGATAAAAATCATGGCCAAGATACGTCCGACACGAATTCGATGGGGTAGTTTTGAGTCTGTGTATTTTAGGATAAACCTGTCGCGGAACCCGTGACCCGGACCGCGTTTCCTGATAGAGTGGGGAAAATACGTAGCGGGAATCAATGAAGCGTATCCGGACTATCGTCCTTACCGGCGGGCCGTGCGGCAAAAAAGGGCCGGTCACCTCTTTTGCCCGGAGTGGGATCGCGATAGTGTCGGTATCGATAAAAGTTGCATGACACTTTTCTGCAGGAATGTTTTTGGAACTTATTCGATCAATTTTTATGGAAAAATTTTTTACACAAGAAGTCAATGCGACCGGAAAGAGTATTGAGAAAGGGAGCGATTTTTTTGGGAGAATCGAAGAGCACTCTCGCGCCTTTGATCGTGAGACTGCTGATACGCGCAAGCGTTCTCGGGATGAAATACGAGAGCACTGGCGTGAGACGGAATGGAAAATCGGGGATACGACAGTGCATGCCATTGGCGTGATGCATGTGCCGGAGACGTTTTTGGAGTATCGCAAAGAAATCGAGAACGCAATCAAAGAAAGCGATATTGTTGTGAATGAATTCGCTCCCGAAGCGTTGGGTTTGTATGACAAGGAATCCGTACCGCACCTGCAACGGACGGCATCCCTGTTCAATGAGCATTATAATTTGGAACAATTACGGCAGATATATTTGAAGAACGAACGAGAATGGAATACGGGCATGTTTCATCATGAGATAGAGCTTCTTACGGCGAAATATGATAAAGATATGGCGCTTATGGATCTCAATATGACCAAGGATTGTGAAGATTTGCTTCAGGGGAGCTCTTTGTATGCTCATGCTGCGGAACAGTCTGATGAGAATGCCGCAACGCTCAAAAAACTCGGTTTGTACGCCGGGGCGGCCGCTTCAGTTGCCGGCGCCGTGGCGCAGAAACCCATGTCACGGAGGAAATTTTTGCGGCTTGCCCTTCTCGGTACCGGAGCGACGATAGCCGGAATAACACCAAAGCTGACTGAAACCCCGCCTCAAACAGCCATTAAGAAAGAGATGTCGATGGAGGACAAGCGGGTCGGCATGGTATTGCGTGATTTGCAAATCGCCGATTCTTTGCAGCGTCTTGCGGGGCTCGGGTATAAAAATATCACGTTTATTTACGGAGTCGGTCATCTGTCCGGAGTCGGGAAACATCTGCATAATCCGGAAGAGTTTAGAAACATGTTGGATGAAAAAAAGGAACAACTTCATGCGTGCAATTCCGACGCCTTTCGCATATACCGTCTTGCGGACGGAGAAAATACGTCGGAAAAATTCGTCGCTTCGGACAAAAAGGTTTGGAAGCGCATCTCACCTGCAAGGGTTTAATTTCAGAAAACGTACCTTGTACTTCTCGAATGAAGTATCAGGGTCGAATTTTCGGGAGGCAAGGAACCGTGACCCGGACCGCGTTTCCTGATAGAGTGGGGAAAATACGTAGCGGGAATCGATGAAACGTATCCGGACCATCGTCCTTACCGGCGGGCCGTGCGGCGGCAAGAGCACGGTCCTGCGGGCCTTGCGCGAGGAATTCGGCGATCGGCTGGTGCCGGTGCCGGAGGCGGCGACCGTCCTCTTCGAGGGCGGTTTTCCGGTTCCCGGCCGGGACATCGAGTGGAGCGAGGAGTGGCAGGAGGCGTTCCAACCGGCCGTGCTGGCGCTGCAGGCCGCGCTCGAACAAAGTCACGCGCTCTTGGCCGCGGACCGGGACGTGGTGCTCGTGTGCGACCGGGGCCGGCTCGACGGGGCGGCGTATACCGAGGGCGGCGTCGGGGCGTTCTGCCGGATCCACGGGCTCGACGAGACCGAGACGCACGGACGGTACGACCTGGTGATCCATCTGGAGTCGCTTGCGACGAGCCATCCCGAACGCTACGGGACCGAGGGGAACGCCGCGCGCTACGAGTCGCTCGAACAGGCGCAGGCGCTTGAGCGCGCGACGCGGGAGGCGTGGGGGAATCATCCACGGCGGAAAATGATCGGCGGGGAGCGGGGGATGGAGGGAAAGATCGAGGATGTGGTCGCGGTCGTGCGCGAACTGCTCGGCGAGGGCTCGGAATATTCCGATAAGGGACAACGATAATGAACTGGATCGTCCTTTCGCTCATCGCACCGCTGTTCTGGGCACTGACGAGCTTTGTCGACAAATACGTCCTCGGGAAGTATTCCCGCGGGCTGGCGGATTTCGTGTTCTTCTCGTCGCTCGGAAGCTGGCTGCTCTTTTTCGCGCTGATGCCGTTTTCCGGGATGCCGGTTCTTAGTCTTCGGCTCCTTATTCCGGTCGCGACCGGAATGATGCTCATGTATTCCTACTGGCTCTACGGCAAAGCGCTCGGGGAGGGGGATGTCTCCACGACCATCATCCTGCTGTACAAGCTGATTCCGGTGGTCACGGCGGCGCTTGCGTTCGCGTTTCTCGGGGAGAGCCTCGCTCCGAAGGAACTTCTGGGATTCGTCATCGTCCTCGCCGGGGCGACCGCCGTTTCGTTCGAGCGGGGCGGCAAACTGCTCGTCCCGGGCCTTCCCGCCATCTTCGGGGTCGTGGTCCTCTGGTCGGTCATGACGCTTCTCATCGACTACGGATTGGAGGAAATCCCGTTCTGGCAGTACCTCATGCTCGACAGTCTCGGTTCCGCGGTCGCGGGACTTTCCCTGTTTCTTGTCCCGTCGCTACGGCGGGAGATGGTGGCGGGCATCCGGAGCGCCGGCGGCGGGAAGTATGCCTGGTACGTCGGGAACAATCTCCTCGACTTCGTCGGGCAGATGAGCGTCAAGAAGGCGGTCATGCTTGCTCCGGCCGTGAGCCTGGTGACGCTCGTCATCCAGGTCCAGTCGTTCTACGGGATCGTCATCGGGGCGCTGCTGACGGTCGTGGTTCCGCAGGTGATCCGGGAGGATATCTCGCCCCGTTCCCTGGTGCGGAAGGTCATCGGCGCCGCTGTCATGTTCTCCGGCATCGTCCTTCTGGTCGGGTGACGGAACCCGCTTCCGCGAACGGTGGTCGTATAGTATTCTGAGGAGGCAGCCGATAGGCATACCGTATGAAGAACACCGCGACGAACCTGTCCTCCGCGGCTGGGAACGGAAACAGGAAGCGGCTTCCCAAGGCCGAGCGCATCGCGATCAGCCTGTACAAGCGCACGTTGAACCGGAAGCGGTTCGGCCGGTTTCTCCGTATCCTGGGTCCGGGGCTCGTGACCGGGGCGGCAGACGACGACCCGTCGGGCATCGCGACCTATTCGCAGGCGGGCGCCATGAACGGCTTCGGGCTCCTGTGGGCGTTCCCGCTCATGTACCCGCTTCTTCTCGGTGTACAGGAGAGCTGCTCGCGTATCGGCGCGGTCACGGGCAAGGGGCTTGCGGCGGTCATCAAGGAATACTACGGTCGGCGCATCCTGCTGTTCGCGGTCCTGCTCGTGGTGTCGGCGAACGCGGTGAACATCGGTGCCGATCTCGGCGCGATGGCCGAGGCGACCCGGCTGTTCGTCGATCTGCCACAGATCTTCCTCGCGGTCCTGTATGCCGCGATCGTGGTGCTGCTGGTCGTTTTCGTGAACTATCGGACCTACGCCCGGATCCTCAAGTGGCTTGCGCTCTCGCTCCTGGCGTATCCGCTGACGGCATTCATGGCCGGGCTCGACTGGGCACAGGTTCTCCGGAGCACCTTCCTTTCGGTTCCGCGCCTCGACGCGGAGACCATGTACATCCTCGTCGGTATCATCGGGACCACCGTATCGCCCTACCTGTTCTTCTGGGACACGTCCGAGGTGGTGGAAGAAGAGATCGCGAAACACAACCGGGCGTCGATCGGCCGCGATCCCAAGCCGACCGCGCGGTTTCTCCGCAATCTCCGTATCGACAACCTCGTCGGGATGACCGCCGCCAACCTGACGGCGTGGTTCATCGTCGTGGCCTGCGCCTCGACCCTTCATCTTGCCGGAGTGACCGAGATCGGCACTGCCGCCGAGGCGGCGCGCGCGCTCGAACCGATGGTCGACGGGTTCCCGCATGCGGGGCTCGTGGCCAAACTCGTCTTCTCGATCGGTATCGTCGGAACGGGGCTTCTCGCGGTTCCGGTGCTCGCGGGATCGTCGTCGTACGCGATCAGCGAGGCGTTCGGCTGGAAGGAAGGACTGTCCCGAAAGTTCCGTAACGCCCGCGGGTTCTATGCCGTCATCGCGGTCGCGACCTTCGTCGGCCTCGCGCTCAATCTTTTCGGCGTCGACCCGATCAAGGCGCTCGTCTTCACGGCGGTCTTCAACGGTATCGCCGCGGTACCACTCCTTTTTCTTATCGTGCGGATCGGCAACGATGCCGCGATCATGGGTGACTACCGCAACGGCCGGTGGTCCAACCTGTCCGTCCGGCTGGCGGCCGCGACCATGACCGTCGCGGTAATCGGGTTGTTCGTGTCGATGCTTGTCCGATAGCGTTCAGATATATATGAAGACCGAATTCGAAGGGCGGATACTCGGAGTCGATCCGGAAGCACTCGTGCGGATACTCGAGGAGCTCGGGGCCGAGAAGGTCGGCGAGTACCTGTATCGGCGCCATATCTACGACCTCGAACCGGGAAAAGACGAGGCGTGGATCCGACTCCGGACCGACGGCCAGACGACGACTCTGACCATCAAGGAACGCGAGCGGGACGCCGTGGACGGGATGAAGGAACTTGAATTTCCGGTCGGCGACTTCGACACAGCGCATCTTTTCGTCGAACGTCTCGGACGGCCGGCACGATGGAAACAGGAAAACCGGCGGATCCGTTACGTGCTCGATGGGATCGAGATCGATATCGACTCATGGCCGCTCATCCCGCCGTATCTCGAGGTGGAGGGGGATTCCGTGGAGGCTGTCGAACGGATGATCGAGCGGTTGGGATTTTCGCTTTCCGATATGGTCACGTTCGGGACCAAGGCTATCTATGAGAACTACGGCATCGACCTGCATGCGATTCCGGATTTGCGGTTCGAGGAATGAAAACTTTCCGCCGTCGGAACCGTTTTATGGCCAAGCGGCGGCTTTTGTCGCCCGGGTAACGTGTAAACGGAACGTATGACGAAGCGGAAGATCGGTATCGGTGCGGCGATGATCGCGATACCCGCGGTCGCGTCGCTTCTGGTCGCGGGACAGGCGAGCGCGTTCGGTTTCGGTGACGGAGGAAGCAGGAGCGGTAATCGCGTCCAGTCGGAGGAAAGGGACGGTCGCGGTCCTGTTGGAGGATTCCGTTCGGAGGAAGCCGTTTCCGCCTGTTCGGGAAAGAGCTCGGGAGATGACTGCTCCTTCTCCATGACGCGTCCGGGGCAGAGCGAGACAACCTCGGTCTCCGGCACGTGCCGCAACGTTCCGGCAGGGAAGACGGATTCGTCCGAGTCGCTTTCCTGCATGCCGACTCCGAAGGATGGTGACGGCTCGATGGAACGCGTCCGTTCCGAGGATCGCGACGGGCGCGCCGAGAACCTGAAGGAGCGGAAGCAGGCCGAAATCAATCGGATCGAGACCCGGGTTCAGAAGATCATCGATTTCCTGAAGTCGAAGGATGTCGATACGGCGACGATAGAGGGATACTTCTCGACCTTCAAGGCGAAGGCGGATACGGTAATCGCGAAGGTCGAGGCGCTGCAGACGCTCCTTTCGACGGACAATCCGAGCGAGAGCGATCTTGCTTCGGCCCGGACGGCCGTCCGTGACGCGGGAAAAGACATGATCTCGTACTACAAGGACACGCTCCGGACGGCTCTCAAGAGCGCTCTCGACGCCCTCAACGACTAACGCTATGAATCTCGACAGGAAGAAGATGACGGTGATCGCGGGATCGGTCGGAGGCGTGTTGCTGATCGCATTGCTTGGATGGATACTCGTCTCGCGGACGGTGCCCGGCAGCTCCGTCGACGGCGCCCGGCAGGCGGTTCAGGACCGATCGAAGGAAGTCGGTGCTCCCGAAACCGGAACCGCTTCGGACGACGCTGCTGCCGATGCGGCGGCACGGAAGTCCGTGTCGACCAGGACGGAGGCGAAGCAGGCCCTGTCGGAACTCGATAGCGCGGTCGATTCCGTCGGGACAGGAACCGGGGAGTAGGAAGGTGTCGCCACTGTCACCAGACAGAAAAAGAGGCCTCGGAATGCTCCGGGCCTCTTTTTTGCGAGGATTCAGGACGTAATCACCTTGCCAATCTTCGTGAGGAGCTGCTTTTTCCCCATGGCTCCAACAAGCGCTCTCTCCATCGGTATCGGAAGGCCATTTCTGAATACGACATATTGCGGAATGACCCTTATTCCGTATCGGCCGGTCAGTTCCGGCTCCTCATCGACGTCGACGGAACAGATATCGAAGTGCGGGTCGTTTTCTTCGATCATTTCTTTTATGACGGGAAGCATTTCCCAGCATGGTCCGCACCAGGCGGCCGCAAAAAAGACGACGACAGGCTTCTTGTTTTGAAGGACGGCCTCTTCGAAGGTTTCTCCGTTGACGGCATTGTACGGGTTCTCTTGCTGGTTCATGGCGGTATGGGCTTTTTGTTAACGGAATCTATGTCTGGTCGACAAGCGATTAAAGCATTTCTCTTTTATGCTGTAAAGCGGAATCCGGTTCGTGAATCCGAAACAGGAAATGAAGGACTTTCATGGCCTTTAAAAGCCTAAAAGAGTTCGCGAAATCGGATCTTTGGATCCGAAACGGGGATTCGAGGCTTTACACCAGTACGGCGGTAAGGGAAAATAGGGAGGTAATCATTCGAAGACGTATATGGCGACACAGGAGAATCTGATGGCGGCGTTCGCCGGCGAAAGTCAGGCGAATCGCAAGTACCTCGCGTTCGCGAAGAAGGCGGCGGCCGAGGGGTATCCGGCGGTAGCGAAACTTTTCCGCGCGGCAGCCGAAGCCGAGACGGTGCACGCGCACGCACATTTCGCCGCGGCCGGCGGCGTGCAGGATACCGTCGCGAATCTCGAGGCGGCGATCGCAGGGGAGCAGTACGAGTTTACGGATATGTATCCGGGCTTTATCGCCGAGGCCGAGAAGGAGGGTCATGCGGCTGCACTCAAGTCTTTCAGGAACGCCGACGCGGTCGAGCACGAGCACTACGAACTCTATCGGCTGGCGCTCGAGGCGATCAAAGCCGGGCATGATGTCGAGGACCTTGCGATCTATGTCTGTCCGGTCTGTGGGCACACCGAGGTCGGCGTCCGGTCGGAGAAGTGTCCGATCTGCGGCGTCCCGGGAAGCACGTTCATCGAGGTGAAATAATTGAACGCTTGAAACGGAAAGCGGCCCTCGGGCCGTTTTCTTTCGATACGTCCTTGTTTTCGGCGCTTTACACCTTTCGGGCGATGCGGGAAAATGAACGTGAGTAATCGTGGTGAACGATATGGGCGAGAGTCATCAATTCATACCGATCCGGAACGAGGTCGTGCGACGGCGGGAAACGAAACTTCCGCGTCCTTTGACCGCGGATGAGCGGGGGGAAGACGATGGGAAACCGGAAGAGATGTCCCTTACGGACCACTGGAAGACCCTTCGGTTGTCCGTTCAGGAGAAGTCCTCAGAACGGACCGATGGTACGATACTGCCGGAAAACGTGAAATTATTGAACGAACTCATCACGCCGGAACTGATGGAGGGGTATCGGGCGATTCTTCGGGAATTCAATGTCAGGGCGAACAAGACGGAGGAGCATCCCGAGAGGGAATTTATCGACACCGAGGAAGATGGAATCGTCGGAAAGATTGATGCGTGGACGGATGCGCTTCTGCGGGAAGTCGGGGAAAAGTGCGAGGTCGGCCTTGATGAGTCGGATATCGAGGAACTTCGTGTCCAATGCCGGCTTCTGTTCGATTCGTTCGGGAACGTGATGAATACGAATTCCCTCGAGCGGGACATTTCCGACTCTCTTGGCACGGCGGAAGGCGGCTCTGCCGGCGATGCGGAGGTGGCGAGACTGGTCGAGAAGCTCCGAAGGAAGTATCCGTTCGAGCCCGATGAGATGGAACTGCTTGTCGACCTCGTCAGGTCTGAGAAAGGCAGAGACAATGAGTATTCCATGAGAATCCTCGCGGAGACAGTGTCCCGTCTTTGGACGGAATACGGTCTTGACCGGAAGCATGGGGATATGGCGAAGATATCGCTCGGGTACCTGGCAGCGAAGGGTGCCGAGAGCTTCGCGCCGTCCCTGTTTCAGGGGATAATGGCGAATGGCATGTTCGATGCGGCGGTTTTCATCGAATATCTCGGCCTGGAGAAGTTGTCCGAGGTCATCTCGACGAAAAACGATATCGAGCTCGCGAAGGTCATGGTCGATGTCAATCGGCAGATAAACCGACGGATAACCGATTCCCTTTTCTTTCAGGAATTCGAATTCATCCATGACAAATCGCTCGGCGAGGTATATGCCGCCTTGGAACGCGGGAAGGAATCCTCGGAGCAGATGCTTCGCGAGGTCGTATCACAGTTCGCTCCGAGCCTTTCGGGAATCGTGATGTCGCTCGCGTTCCTGACGAAGATCAATCCCATCCTCGGTGGGATCGGGGTCGGGAGTCTCCCGGTCATGTATGCGATTGCGAAGAAGCAGAACGATCAGATCTGGCCGATGTACGAGCGGGAACGTCGGGAAGGCGAGAAGATCGCGACCAGACTCGATGCCGTGAAGCGCGGATTCGAGGAGGTGAAGACATTGGCGAATGTCGCAGGGATCGCTTCGAACGTCCGGGAACAGATGGACGCGATGGACTCTTTGGCGCTTCAGAGGTTCATAGAAGAGCGGAAGATGAGCATGATACGGCGTATCCCGTTCGATGTCTCGAGTGTCATAGCGGCCGGCGTCGGCGGAGCGCTTCAGCGGGCCGGGATGATTTCCGGCGGCGCGATCCTTTCGAATATCATGTATTCCGGGCAGCTGAATTGGCCTGTCAAGGAACTCGTGGAACTCTATTTCAACCGGTTCTCGCGATATGTTCAGGACATCCGACGCCTGGACGAGATCCTGGGGAAATACGAGACGTTGGATCTTCCGGACGGGGAGAGGGAAGGAGATCGCGTTCCGGTTTCCGATCTTCCGAACCTCGACATCTCCATCAAGGATCTCCGATATCGGGATATTCTTCGCGGCGTCGATCTTGACGTGAAACAGGGGGAATTCGTCGTTATCGCAGGAGCGTCCGGTGCCGGAAAATCAACGCTGCTGAGGAATCTGACCGGTCTCTATCGTCCGGACGGCGGCGAAGTAACGATCGGAGGTGTCCGGAACGACCGGGTGAAGCGATTTGGCAAGGAGTCCGTCTATTCGGTCATGTCGTACTGCAATCAGAGTCCGCAGTATTTCGAGGGGATGACGCTGAGGGAGAATCTGACACTCTGGTCCGGGAACGAGGCGGATGACGCGGCGGTGCGGCGGATACTTTCCGATCTCCGTCTCGATGCTCTGTCGGACCGTCTCGACGAGGAAGTGAAACATCTGTCCGGCGGTGAGCGGGTCCGTATCGGTGTCGCCCGGACGCTTATCAAGGATGCGAAGATCCTCCTGTTCGATGAGCCGACCGCGAGTCTTGATTCGCAGGCGGCGGCCGAGGTCCGGCGGATACTCACGGAAATTCGAGAAAAGTACCCGGAGAAGACCGTTATCTGCGTGTCGCACGACGAGGAGTTGATACGGTCCAGCCCGAGAGCGGTGCGTCTCGAAGATCTGCAGCGCTCCTGACGGTCCGAAACCCCGGGGCGTCCCCGGCAACACGTTCATCGAGGTGAAATAATTGAACGCTTGAAACGGAAAGCGGCCCTCGGGCCGTTTTTCATATCGTGAAACCGCCGGGTCGCCCGTATCCGGTCCCGGCCGGAGACGGTGAAGAACCGCCGGCGCCTTTACTTCCTCTTCGGAAGGGAGTAGAAATACGGTACACCGGCATATCCTGCCGACGGTCGTCGTGATCTCCTTTCCTGAACGGATCACCCGAATCGTATGTGGCCGAAATCGTTCCGGGTACTGGCCCGGGGAGGTGTCAGGATTTTCTGCGACGGGATGACCTGTCCGAGGCATATCGGTCGGGACGTGTTCGTGACGCTGGCGTTCGCGCTCGGCGCTGTCGGATTCCTGTATTCTGCGGGAAGTATCGGGATCGGAAAGCCCGGAGCTGCCGACGTGTCCGGCGACACTGCGGGCTCCGGAGCGACGGCCATGCTTCTTTCCGAAGAGGACGTCGTCGCCGAAGTGGAGCGGATCGTAGCGCCGGTCGATACCGGTTCGTGGAAGCCGTACCGCAACGACTACTACGGATTCGAACTCCGGTATCCGGCGGGGTGGCAGACGCCTTCCGGGCAGATCGCCCCGAGGGGGTCGAAGTGGGAATACCGATTCCGGTTCAGGAAGCCGGTTCCGGCAGGCGGGACCTATGTCGGGTTCGATGTCGTCGTCTACGATGTCGCCAAGGCGAAGGAACTGTCCGGGACGGACGAATATCCGGCGCTCCGGAACGAGGAGGCGAAGGGTACGGAGCGGTGCGCGACCATCGACCGATACGTCGTCGATGCCGGGGACTATCCCCTGAGCGAGATCTACGTTCCCCCGGGTGACGACTGCTATCGGCCGACGCTGTTCCTGTCCCTCGTCCGTGACCGGTATATCTACGATGTCGTCCCGATCACCGGGGAGAGTGCCGTTTCCGGTCCCGATCCGAGGGCGTCGATCAATATGGACCTTCCCGAACTGTATTCCGTCGGTTCCTCATTCCGGCTTATCGATATCGTGCGTCCGAAACCCGTACCTCCGAAGCCTCGGATCACCGCTCCGCACCCCGTGTCCTATAAGAAGGTGAACGGTCGGCTGGTCTGCGCGAAGAAACACGATCATCCGTCGAAAAGCGGAAAAGGGAAGCATCTCGACATGGAGTGTTGCCTGGATCCCGACGAGTATCCGAATCCCTGGTGCTACTACCCGCCGGAGAAATACGGGAAGTACCTCTGATCGCTTTACGGCCGAGGCGGAGGGGGGGTAGCGCTTGCAGAGGGCTAAAAAGTACCTGACCTGCCCTGTAGAAAAGACTTTTGTAGGATTGTCATTCCGGCCTCCGTCCGAGCATGCGCCGGCCAAGAGCCGGAATCTATGTCTTGGATTCTGGCTTTGACCCGGGATGACCGTACGGAAAATCTGAAACGCGGAGATGATTTCTACGGAGCATTCCCGACCTCTTTTCTGATTCAATTTCCGACACCTGTCACGGGAGGAACAGACCGAAAGAATCTTTCGATTCCACGAATGATTTGGTGGCAGAAGTTATATATTACCAAAAAATAAGGCCTTCGCGAGGTGAAGGCCTTTAAGAATCGCGCTGATTCGGGTCAGAGTCCCTTATTCAGCAGTCCGCGTTCGACACTTTCAATCATGGATTGACCGGGGTCTATGAAATGGCTGTCCGTGAGCGACTTTCCGTCGGTTGTGCGGATCTTCATGTTCATGACGTACGTTCCCTTTTGTTCACCGGGACCGATGTCCGCAACGATTTCTGAAACGGATGGGTGCCGTTCAGTTAATTGTTGCAGGCCTATTTGGGACAGAGCCGCTTTTCCGCCGAACATGGAGATGTCGAGCTTAATCGGGTTCGGCGACTCGGCCTTGGCGGTTGTCGGTCCGAGCAGGACGGCGAACAGGAATGTCGCGGCAAGTGTTTTTTTCATGGTCGATATCTTTTTGTTTTTTGAACGTACCCACCTTCATGTTGGGCGTATGTACTCTATAGCAGAAACAAGATTTCTTGTCAATGATCACCGATGTGACCAGTGGTGCTTTACGACGGCCAAGGAGCGGAGGAAAATGAGGGTGAAAGAGGAATATGTTTTGCGTATGCGTTTCGGGTACATGTCCGGTTGGCGCGGTGATCTGCTCTCGGAATTTGCCTTCGCGAAACGGCATTTCGATTTTACCGAAGTGACCATCGTGCCGGACGCGCTTGCGGCCGTTGAACGGACACTTCCTGAGCTTGTTGCCGCGCTCGACGGATTCCCGACGCTCGGGCATCTGCACTGGGACTTCGTGGGGTTCGACGATATTGAAAGGAATATCCGCATACTGGAGCGGCTGGGTGTCGGCCTGATAACGATGCATCCGTTCGAAAATGTTGGAGTTCCGGAAAATATAGACATCATGGAGCGCGTTTCCGACTGTTGTCGTGGACGAGGAATCCGTCTTATGATCGAGAACGTCTCGAACGAACCCTATGCGACCATGGAGGGAATGGCTCCACTCCTGTCGGGTATTTCGAATGTCGGACTGACGTTCGATGTCGGTCATGCGAACAAGATCGGCGAGCTCGGGAATTTTCTTGACAGGTTCGGTGACCGTGTCGGACATGTCCATCTCCACGACAATGTCGGGAAACGTGATCACTTATTTTTCTCCGATCGGAACCGGCTCAAAGCTAATCTCGAGAAACTCAGGGGAATCGGCTATGACGGGACGGTCACGCTCGAGACCTTCGCTGCCATGAAGGACGGGCGGAGCGTCTCTCTCGGCTTCGACGAGATCAAGTCGTTTCATCCCGTCCAGGTCGAAATGCTCCGGAAATAATCCGCTTTACAACCGGGGCGGGGGGGACTTGAAAAATCAAAGCCGGGCAATAGTACGTCTATGCCCGGCTGGTTTTCGAAAATACCGATTCAGCTTATCTCGCGGTACAGGCAATGGCCGTCGCATGCCTCCGGAAGATGCTCCGGGAATCGCGCAGACAGCTCCTGAAGGACTTCGGAATACGTCTGTCGCAGGAGATTCCCGATGACGGTGTCGTTGCCGGGGCACGGCGTCACGTCCCCGTTGCCGAGAATTTGAAGCCGTTCGATACATGCGGCTGTCCCGAAATTGTTGAGCACGGGGTGGACGAAGCCGAAACTTGCGTCGATATCGCGAATCTGCTGGCGCATCCAGGCTCGATCCTCAAGTGAGACGATGAGGCTCTGGTCGACTTCTCCTCGCCCACTTCTTCCCGTGGGAAGAAAGAACGAAAAGATGACCCAGACATTTTGTTCGCGGCACGTACGCAGCACGGCAGGGACCTCGCGGACATTGCGGCTCGTTACCACCATGTCGAAACCGAGTCGGGTCGTCCCATCATTGCGGACTGCATTGAACCCCTGCCTTTTGAGCAGCTCGAACGCCTGGTTTCGTTTCTCGAAATAACCCGGCTTTTCGTCTCCGACCATTTCGTCTTGGTAAGCCTGGTCCTGCAGGCTGTCGAGTTTCAGCACGACGCTTGCATTGAGACCATACAGCCTGTGAACAAATTCCAGATCGGTCAAGTGCGCGGAACCCTCGCTGAAGACAACGGGAATGAGGCCGAGTGAGTGTGTAGTCCCCACGATATCGAAGAAGTCCCGATCGAGTGTCGGCTCGCCCTCTCCGATGAAGTTGACGGTCTTCGGCCCCGACCAAGCGACCTCGTTAAGGATCAGCTTGATCTGGTCGAGTGTGAGAGTCCGCTTTTTCTTGTCCGTAAAGCAGTGAGGGCAGTTGTGCGGACAGCCTTCCGTCATCGCGCAAAAATCGATCGTGTGCGTTCCGGCGCGAAACTTCGCGTCCGTGATGTTCCATCCGTTCAGAACGGCTCCGATCCCGATAGGGGTCCGGTTGCCGAGCTGAAAGTATCCTGGTCCATATGACTGTGACATGGTCACCATCCCTTTGTTTACTTGATGAAGTTGAAAAGAAACTGATGTCTAGTTATAGAAGATTTCCGACATCACGTCAAGTCCGCCGTAAGCCGGAGCCTGCATGCTTTACAGTATATGCTTCGGGGAGTAGAAAGGGGGTGAAAGGGGCAGTATACATTTGAATGGTCTATGTTTTATAAGCATCATCTGAAACATCTCGGCGTGAAGTATTCTTTTCCGAAACTTTTATCGGAAAAGGATTTTTCTGAGTGGGTGCGGGAAACGAAGGCTCCTGATGATGACGTCCTTGAGGCATTGCGCGCGGTCGATCTGGGAAAGAGGTATGGCGCGATGAATGCCCTCATGGAAGAACGGACAAAAAATATCAACGCGTTGTTTCTCGAGGAATTGCCGGAATTTTTTGAGAATGAATCGGGAGGGAAGGAGGACGCGAAATACTTCAGTGATTTTTTGCAGGCCCATTTTTCCCGAGAGAAACATGTGCGGGTCCTGATCGTCCAGATGGTCGGGGAAATGTTGCTCGGAGCGCAGGGCACTCCCGATGGATTGAAGGATGATCTGAAAGTGAGGAAGATCATAAATGCCGAGCAAGCGGAGATCTGGCGAACCACGTTGGACTATCTCTCCCTTGCGGTCGAGGTCGTGGACGCCGCGAGCTATGTCGCCGACGACGCTTTCGACAAAACACTTTCACGATTCGGTGTCGATACCCCGTACAAGGTGCACGGTGATTTCGCAGGTCCGATAGGGGCCGATATCCTGTTGCACTCGCTTGGGAACTATATTTTCTATAAGACGATACGTGAGCACGAGCGCGGAGTCGAAGCCGGCTATCTGACGGAATCGGGTAGCGTGTCGACGAACGACAATCCGTATTCCTTGAAGTGGAAGGACGACACGACGGGCGTATATGTCTATATCAATCCGGAGCAGTACATGGACGTGTGGGAAGTCTGGTCGTGGGCGTGGTATCTGATCAATTCGGGACAGATACGCGATCTGTATGAATTCGGACTCGAGGATATCGGGTCATTCGATGTCGACTCGTATATGTCGCGGGCCTATCGACTGTCCGGAGGGCTTATCGAGTGTGCCACGCATCTTTCGGCGGCCTTCATGGGATGCGGGTATTGGGAAGGTCGGCAGCATATCGGAAAATGGGCGGCGATATACGGCACGATGACGCAGATACGCAACGATTTTTACGATTACGTCCTGTATTCCGTCGAGGGTCCGAAGAAACACGATTTCGTGAAGGAGACGCACGAAGACGTCTCCTTGGGACGCGTCACACTGCCGCTCGGGTTCGCATATGCTCAGGCTGACGACGCGGACCGGAAGGCAATGCTTGAACTGGCGTCTTCCATGAAGGAAAAGAAGTCACAGGGCATGGAAATCCCCGAACAGGATAGGCTGAAGCTGAATGGTCTGATCGCGAAAAACGGTGGATTTCTCGCATCGAAAAAAATCATCTATAACATGGTGACGTGGGCGGTGGATGAACTGATGCCGCTTCGGAAGGATTTTCAGGATAGCGGACGGTATTGGGATCTAGTCGCCTGGACCGTCGCGTCGCTGAATATCCTGAATATCGATCCGGAACGTACCGATCCTGGTGCCGGGTCGGTCGGCAATATGTTCGATTTGAAAGCGATTGCTGATTTTCTGAAACAGGCCTCGGTAAGCAATAAATGAAATCAACGGCGAAGCGGTTCAGGAAGACCTGAAAGCCTTCCTCCTGTCACTTGGCATCGGCACAGACGACATCGTCACCAAAGGCTACGACACGCTATTGTATGAGAAGGGGATCTGATTACACATCGACTATGAAACTGATACTCGCTTCCGATTTGAGCTTTGTCCTGAAATACGGATATGGCCATACCGGTATCCCGAAGGCGGATATGCGGATCGGGTATGTGACGACCGCAACGAAGGGCGCTCGCTCGAAGGAATTTTTTGAAAACATGGAGCGGCAGATCGTGGAGTCCGGATATACTTTCGAGGAGTTCGACATCGAAGGAAAAAGCGCAGAAGAAATGAGATCGTTCTTCTCGGACAAGAATGTGATCCATATCGAGGGTGGCAATACCTTCTATCTTCTGAAAGCCATCCGAGAAACCGGCTTCGCCGAGGTACTCGATGAACTTCTCAAAGAGGGGAAAGTCTATATCGGTACGAGTACGGGATCCTATATAATGTGCCCGTCGATCGAAGTGGCGGATTGGGACGAAACCGGAAAAAGCCGGTTCGGAATGACCGACTTCACCGCCCTCAATTATGTCCCGTTCGTCCTCAAGGTACATTACAAGGATGAGATGCAGGAATCCGTGAGGGAAAAGATGAAGACTGCGCACCATCCGCTCCGATTACTGCGTGAAGGGCAAGGCATCCTCGTCGACAACGGCGTCGAAACCTTCGTCGGTGACGGAGAAGAAACGGTGTTATAGGTGAATTATATCCGCTTTACAACGGCGTGTTTGGGGAGTAGAAAGGGGGTGAAAGGGATGGATATTCCGTTCCGATGGTGGGGTATGTCATTAGTACCGACATGAAGGAAATCGAGATCAAAGCTCGGATGCGCGATATCGACACGCTGACCGGGGCGCTTGCCGCCAAGGGGTTCGTGTTCGGCGAACCCGCGGTCCAAAACGACGTGATATTCCTGCCGGCCGGGATCGAGTTCCCGGAAATCACCAAAGGGGTTCCGGTCGTGCGCGTGCGGAACGCGGACGGCGTTTCGACCCTGACGCTCAAGATGGGTGTCGTCGCCGGGAAGGAGCTCATAAAGCTGGAGAAGGAGGTGAGGGTGGGCGACGACAAGACGGCTATCGAGATCGTCTCGCTTATGGGATTTCACGAGGTGATACGAGTCGGCAAGAAACGGATGGAATGCGAACACGACGGCGTGACCGTCTGTATCGACGACGTGACCGGACTCGGGGCGTTCATCGAGGTCGAGCAATTGTCGGACGCTGAAAACGACGAAGCGGTCCAGGAAGAGCTGAAAGCCTTCCTTCTGTCGCTCGGCATCGGCACAGACGACATCGTCACCAAAGGCTACGACACGCTTTTGTATGAGAAGGATAGCCGCTTTGCAAGGATTGGATTATAGAGTAGAAATGAATGAGATTTATTTCAAGTGATAATTGTATATATTGTTACCTAGCAATAATTGATTTTGACCTTTCAATATGAATCTAAAAACATTCGATGTGCATTCATATCGATCATGCCAGAGCGTTAAATTTCCTCTTAATAGAGATTTAACTGGTTTGATTGGGATAAATGGATCGGGTAAAACCAACGTTTTGAATTCAATTTTTTTGCTGAGAAAAATATCAGAATTCAGATTCAAATACGCGAATAATCGAGACACAGAATATAATACTTGCAAAATTGGAGCAGTCTTTGAACATAACGGGATATCCATTCAGTTGAAGGCGACGATCTATCTTGAAATGGATGAACGAAATAATGACGAGATAATTTCTTCCGATTTTAAATGGAAGTTTTCGAATTATAATTCGAAAGAATGGCTGACAATTCCTATTGAATTCTTTTCGAATCAATTTAATAGCAGCTCATTTCATCTTCCAGTAAGTATTCGTAGTAACATTCGTTTTTCAAAAGGATCAAGGGGCAGTTTTTTTGAAATATATAAATTATTCCATACAAAAGAATTTAAAAAAAATGTGCAACCATTACTTCATGAAGTATTTGAATTCATCAATGGAATAAATTATTATAGCGCGACACAATTTTCTGATCCCGGACGCTGTCCAGTCTCTATTGAACTGGAAGAAGACAGGTTTCGAAGGAGGACGCATTCTTCATCTGGTCATGAGCAGTTCATTTTCGATTTATATAATTCACACAAGCAAAATGATAAGGAGTTTATAAGATATTTTAATACAATAGGCAAAGTTGGAATTGGTCTGATTGACGAATTGTCTTTTGAGACTTTACCAATTCCATCAAGTACCTATAAGGTGCGATCTGGTGGTCAAATTAAACAAAAAAATTTCGAGAGACAACTGATCGTACCAATTTTTACAATTAATGGTAAGAAATTGTCGCCTAACCAATTATCTGAAGGGACGTTCAAGACATTAGCATTGCTCTATTACCTCATTACGGATAAAAGCACACTACTTCTAATTGAGGAACCTGAGGTATGTATCCATCATGGCTTGCTCGACAGTATAATTAAGTTATTGATTAGTCAGTCAAAGCATAAACAAATTATTATAAGTACACATTCGGATTTTGTACTAGATCACTTGTCACCAGAGAATATACTCCTTGTTAAATATCTGGAGACAAAAGGAACAACGGTTAAACAATTATCAAAGTCAATGAGTAGTGATGAGTATCGGGCTCTGAAGATGTATCTCAAAGAGTCGGGTAATTTAGGTGAATATGCACGAGAAGGCGGATTCGAGTATGAGTAAACGAAAGCCAAGAGTCGGAATAATTGCAGAAGACAGGAGTGATATTGAGTGCGTACGAGCGCTGATTTTTCGAATAACAAATGATAATAAAATTGGTGTAGACGGGATGGCGAAAAATGGATGCACCATGCTGGTTCGGAAGTGCGGACATTGGGCTGTTAATTTACATGAAAAAGGATGTAATTTGCTAATTGTGATTCATGATTCGGATGGGAAAGATCCGCGTGCGATACATAATAGGATTGAGCTTGCGCTTCATGCGTGTCCGATAGTAAAGAAAATAATCACAATACCTGTCGAAGAAATTGAAGCCTGGTTGCTTGCTGATCCTAATGCAATAAAAAAAGGCATCAATTTAGATAAGATTCCAAAAATTAATAGAAACGTTGAACAAATATCTTCCCCAAAGGAATTTCTCGAAGACATTATTGATAAAACATCTAATCGAGAAAAGATCTATATTAATAGTAAACATAATGCAATGATTGCTCGCAACATCGATATAGAAAAGATTAAGGAAAAGTGCCCATCCTTTTTGCCGTTTCTTAAATTTGTACAGGAAAACACTGTTTCGTAGCGTAGCAAAGGGGCTCAGGTACTTTGAGCTATAATCGAGCACATGTTGAGCATCAGGCTGACGGGATTCGAATGCGGACGAAGGGAGGGAATGTGCGATACTGGCGATATGACAAAGGATGAGACATACGAACGGATACTGAAAGAAGCGAGGAACGATTCCGAAGTCCTCGGCTTCGCTCTGACCGGGGGAGTAGGGAAGGGCTTCGTGACCGAACATTCGGAAAGATATGAACAGGCGGGCGGAAGATGGTAGTATTGAATCGTAGTTCTTAAGATATGCTTATGAAGGTAGGTGTTGATTATATCGGAGTCGGATGCGGGGCTATCGTCATAAACGAAAAGGACGAAGTACTGCTCCTGAGGCGATCGACAACGTCGCGGACCGATCCCGGAAAATGGTGTCGTCCGGGCGGGCAGGTCGAATTTGGTGAGTCTGTCGCGGCTGCGGTCGAGCGTGAAACGAAGGAAGAGGCGGGTATCGTCGTACGCGCAATCAGGCCGCTTGAATTCACGGATGATCGTTCCGAAGATATGTCGAAACACTGGATTGCACTCGGGTATCTCGCCGAACACGTTTCCGGTGAACCGGTGAACGTTGAACCTGACAAGCACGACACAATCGGATGGTTTCCGCTTGACCAGCTTCCGGAAAACCTGGCGACATATACAAAGAACTCGATTGACGTGTATCTTGATCAAAAGCGATACGGGCTGTAAGAAGTTTCTATGCTCATCTTTCTCGCGTCGACTGCGGCAAAGACTATCGATAGGATCGTACCGCTGTTGCCGAAACCGGCCGCAGAGATGCGGGTGGCGTTTGTTCCGACGGCGGGTGATATTTACGATCCGCATCCGTGGGTTGAGGCGGACCGGGATGCGCTCGTCGGTCTCGGGTTCCAGGTCGCGGATATTGACTTGAAGACATGCCACGGAGAAGAGCTGAGGAAACGACTTTCCGGGGCGGATATCATCTTTGTCGCCGGAGGGAGCACTTCGTATCTTCTTGAGCAGGCACAACTGAGCGGCTTCGTTGTCATCGCGCGGGATCTTGTTCGGGCGGGGAAGATATACGTCGGCTCGAGCGCCGGGTCACTTCTTGCGGGCCCTGATATCGAGGTGGACAAGGTATATGACGAAGGGGATTTCGGAAAGACGTTGGCCTCGTATGAGGGACTCGGACTTGTCGATTTCGTCGTCTTGCCGCATGCCGACCGTTTGGACTATCTTCCGTATCTGGAACGGGCGGAGTTGGAGTATGGTGAGGGCCGAAAGCTGGTTAGGCTCAATGAAATGCAGGCGATTGTCGTCACGGACGACGGGATGAAACGTATTGAGGCATGAACGGAATCATTCAAAATACTAATCCGTTAGTCATAACCATATGGACAAGATAAAGGTCGAGCAGCATGGGTTCACGGCGTTCTCGTGGTTCGCCGGGTGGCTCTTCACGCTCGGGTTTCTCCAGCTGACGTTCTGGAAGGGGCTTCTTGCGATCGTGCTGTGGCCGTACTATATCGGCATGACAGTCGCCTCGTTCGTGCGGTAGGTCACGCCTTATTTCGGCTGAAATCCAGAAAGGGCGGAAAAGAAGGCCTGTATAAGCCTTCTTTTTTCGGTGAAATTCGGAAAAACGGTGGGAATTTCGCTTCGGTATTGATTTCCGCACTGCGGTGCGATAGAGTGGCGCCAGTGTGAAATGGCTCTTTAACGCAAACAAAGGAGATAATCGTGAAAACGTCAGGAAAACATTCCGTGTTATCGACACGCGTGGAGGCGGGACGCATACGGCGGAACGTGGTCGCGTATCTGCGACTTGTCGTCGAACTTTGTTTTATCTTTTCCGCTGCCGTCCTTATCGTGTCACCGGTCATTGCGCTGCACATCGTCTTTACGAAGGGCTTTTCTCAATTCATGGCTCTCGTCGCGCACTGGAGTATGTTGATGCTCTATTTCGGCTTCTTCTCACTTGGTTGTGGTGTAGCTCTTTCAACCCTGTTAGCGGCCATCTCTATGACGATGTCGTCATCGACACTTGAGGAGGATGTCTACATGTTACCGTTCGTAAAGGATGGATTTATGACGTCCTGTCTTCTGGCGATCGGAAGAGGTATGTGGGCGGCGGTCACGTTCCCATTTCGTCTTTTGGCCGATATCATTCCGTGGTGGAAGGGGGTATCGGTGATTTTCCCGAAGGAACATGTAGCGCGGAGATTTCCGCGGATTCCCAATTGACGGCGACATGGTATATTTCAGTCGTTCAATCTGAAACCGAATTTCGAACGTAAAGAAGGCTTATCCGAGCCTTCTTTTTTTGATGAAATTGGGAAGGCGGGTCGGGCGGGGTATACTGACGGCAGGCGGTATCCGATTCTTGATTTCCATATGTCGAGTGAGACCATGTCGCTGGGAGAAAGTATGCGGGAGCGGAACAACGAGAGGAGTCTGGTCGAGCGGTATCGGGAACGGCCGATCGAACTTCTGGAGGAATTTTCCGGGATCACCGTCGAGGAACTCGAGGCGCGGTTTCCGGGAGAGTTTCCGATTATCGCCTGTGATTTCGGCATATACGGTATCGGCGATGGGGAGGAGTTTCCCGGGGGATATCGTTCGGGTCGTGTCCTCTCGGTCGATCATCACGCGTCGACGTCGAGGATGGCTCACAGGATCTCGAGTACGACGCTCGCTATCAAGCAGGCGCGAACCGAAGGATTTCCGGGAACCGGACGGGTCGTTATCCACCATACCGATTGTGACAGCCTGCTTTCTTCACTCATCGTGAGCGGTTTCCTTCCTCCGGAAGAACGGTTCAATGCCGCGGCGATCGCAGCCGACCATACCGGGGAGCCGGACGAGATCGCGGACCTGCTTCAACCGTTGCAGCGCCGGCGCGATATCGAATTCTCGCTCCGGAATCTCGACCTCCTTCTGCGCGGAGAAGCGCTCGAGGAGGATGCCCGTGAATTGATGCTCGGTCGTCTTGCGCAGCGTGAAACGGTAGCGAAGCTCGTCCGAGAAGGTGCGTTCCGTTCGACCGGAGGCGTGTATTTCGCCTCGTTTTCCGAACGTCACGACGCGGCGTTTTTTCCGGCACTTCTTCCGGAAGCGGCGGTCATCCTCGTCGGCAGTCCGATGTCGGACGATTCCGGAAAGACGGTTCTCAAGATCCGGCTCGGACTCGCGGCGCCGGACGGCTTCCGTGTTAATACGCTCGGCCTGCCGGATTTCGGCGGTCGATGGAATGCGGGAAACACGAAACGGCATGGAGGAACGGCGATTCCGATCGAGGAGTATGCCGAACTCGTCCGGGAGAAGTTGGAAGCGTTCGTTTCTCAATCCGATGAGGAATGAAATGCGCCTATGAGCCTCGTCCATCCGAACAGAATATTCCCGCTCAACGATCGCCCGATGAGGGAAGGGGCGGTCGTGTATTGGATGAGTCGCGACCAGCGGGTGCGCGACAACTGGGCACTCCTTCATGCGCGGGAACTCGCGCTTAAGCTGAGGCGGCCGCTCGTCGTCTTCTTCGGCCTGTCTCCGAGTTTCGTCGGAGCGACGTGGCGGCAGTACGCGTTCATGCTTGCGGGTCTGCGAGAGGTCGAGCGGGACCTGCGCGCGCTCGGCATCGGGTTCCGAATCGTGACGGGCGATCCGGGCGAGGAGATTGTCCGTTTCGCGGAGGTGGTCGGAGCGGGAATGGTCGTAACGGATTTCTCCCCGCTTCGGATTCATCGGATGTGGAAGGATGCCGCGGCGAAGCGACTCGCCGTGTCGCTCGTCGAGGTCGACGCACACAATGTCGTGCCATACCGGGAGGCGTCCCCGAAGCGCGAGTATGCGGCGCGGACTATCCGACCGAAGATCCATCGATTGTTGCCGGAGTATCTGACGGACTTTCCGAAGATAAAGAAGCATCCGTTTGCGCTCGACTCCGCTCTTCCGGAGACGGACTGGGAGGCGCTCCGAGCTACACTCTCCGTGGATGAATCGGTCGGAGAGATATCGGATATCGTTCCCGGCGAGCGGGCGGCACAGGGGGTGATGGATGAGTTCCTGAAACACCGGCTCAATCGCTACGACCGCGACCGGAACGATCCGAATGTAGGAGGCGTCTCGGGACTCTCGCCGTATCTTCACTTCGGGCAGATCGCTCCCCAGCGGGTGGCGTACGAGGCCGCGAAACGAGACGGTGCTGGGGCGGACGCGTTTCTCGAGGAACTCGTCATCCGGCGGGAGCTCGCGGAGAACTACTGCTTCTATGAGCCACACTATGACGCGGTCGACGCGTTCCCGGAATGGGCCAGGCGCACGCTTGCCGCGCACCGCGGAGATGAGCGGGAGTATGCCTATACGAAGGACGAGTTCGAAACGGGAAAGACACATGATCCACTCTGGAATGCGGCGCAACGCGGACTGGTCGAGACCGGGCGGATGCACGGGTATCTGCGTATGTACTGGGCCAAGAAGATCCTCGAGTGGAGCGCTTCTCCCGAGGAGGCTATGGCGACCGCCGTCTTCCTGAACGACCGATACGCGCTCGATGGGCGCGACCCGAACGGGTATGCGGGCATCGCCTGGTCCCTGGGCGGGGTCCATGACCGTCCTTGGTTCGATCGTCCCATCTTCGGTACCGTGCGATATATGGCCATAAGCGGCATGAAGAAGAAATTCGACGTGGAGAGATACGTCGGAGGTCGCATAAGCCAGGAAGCATGATGCCGCGAATCGTATGAAGACAGCCTTATTGGTCGTGGACCCGCAGAAAATCTTCCCGCGGGAATCCGTATGTGCATGAACGGGACCGCGTTCACTTCCGACTCCGTCAGGAAAGACGTCGCGGGGAGACGGTCCAGTTCTTTTTTTACGAAGGAGTCATTTTTATGGCAGTGTTATGAAAATCTCACTGATACAGATGGATGCCGGGCAGGACAAGGAGGCGAATATCGGGAAAGCGCTCGCGTTTCTTGATGAGGCGGTGGAGGTCGGGGCGGACATCGTCTGTTTCCCGGAGATGTTTTCGGTATACGGTGGAGATCGCTTCGAGCATGCCGAGACGGATGCAGACTCGGGCACCGTGAAACGATTCCGGGACGTGGCTCGGGAAAAACGTGTGGGTATTGTGCTCGGGAGCGTCAAGGTCCGAGCGGATCAGGTCGGAAGGGTCACGAATACGTCGTTCGTTATCGATCGTGACGGCGAAATCATTTGCCGCTACGACAAGATCCATATGTACGACGTTATGCGTGAAGACGTGTATGTTCGCGAGTCGGACGAGACGGTGTCCGGTGAGTCAATCGGTTCGTTCGAATTCGACGGCGTGAAAATGGGAGTCGGCATCTGCTTCGATCTGCGGTTTCCGAATTATTTCCAGGCACTCATGCAAACGGGCGCCGAGGTGATCTTCCTTCCGTCGCATTTCCGCAAGGCAACCGGTCGGATCGCGTGGGACATTTTGCCTAACGCGCGGGCAATCGAGAACCAGTCCTATTTCTGTGCGTGTGGACAGGCCGGTGGGGAGGGGGCGAAGGCCCGATGTGCGCATACGAAACTTGTCTCGTACGATGGGACAGTCTTAGGAGAGCTCGGCGAGGAGGAGGGGGTGCTGACGGCGGAAGTCGACCTTGATGCGCTTCGTACGTTCCGGAAAGAATTTCCGACACTCGAACAAATACGGGATTTTCAGTGATGTTGTTGTGCACAGAACCGACCCCTTAAGTCCCTCCTTGTGAACTCGGGGCACTTCCGCGAGGACGAGGTCCGTATCGGGAGGATGTTCTTTCGGAATCATAATTCGCCGACGTTCGGCTATTCCGTCTTCATCCATCAGTACGCGCTCGTCGATTTCGACGGCCGGACGACCGTGAAGGCGGACCCGTTCTATGGTATCTTCGAGGAGAGAAGTCACTAGCCTGTCATGGATATGGATATCGGATACGCGGTGCTGTTCGGTCTCGTCGCGATGGTCGGGAGCGGACTCTCGAACGTCTTCTCGCGCGTGCCGACGCGGGTGATCGGCAGTGACCGGGCGCTGTTTTGGCGTCAGGTAATTTTAGTCGCCTTCCAGGTGCCGCTCGTCATCGCGTTGTTCCCGAGGGAGACGACGGCGCTCGGATTGCTCGAGGCGCTCGCCGTCGGCGCTTTCGGTTATCTTCCCGTGAGGTTTTTCTTCATGGCGGTGGAGCGCGGCCGTGTCGGTGTCGTGACGCCGATTTCGAACGCCTCGGCCGTTATCACGTCGCTTCTGGCGATCGCCGTTCTCGGGGAGCCGTTCGGCCTTCCGCGCGTACTCGGCCTTATGACGGCATTCGCCGGGGTAGCACTCATCTCCGTCGAATTCCGGGACTGGCGGAATTCGGCCCTGTTTCGAAAGGAGAGCGGGATCCCGTTCGCTGCCGCGGCATGCCTCCTCTGGGGCGTGATCCTGTTTCTTATCCGGTATCCGGTTCTGCTCATCGGTCCTATACTTACGTCGTTCATCGTCGAGGTGACCGTGCTTGTCGTGTCTGCCATTCGGCTTCATGTCACTCGTGAGCCGTTCGGTCTGCCGAAAGAGGTTCGACTTGCGGCGGTCGGAGTGGGATTCTTCAGCGTGCTGAGTTCCGTCGGGTATGATGCGGGATTGTTGACCTCTGCCGTCGCCGCGGTCGCCGTCATCAATATGACGAATCCGGTCATCGCAGCGGCATACGAGCGGCTTGTGTATCGGGAGTCGTTGACTTTTCGCCAGTATGCCGGCATGGCACTCGCGATCGCGGGCGCGGCGATGGTATCGGTCCTATAGTATCCTTCGATCTATGAAACCGGACATGAGCTTCCGAAACATCCCGGCCGACATGGTGGATAAGGCGCTTCTCGGCATCCTCGCGCTCGCGCTCGCGTGCCATTATCTCGGATTCCTTCCGACATCCATCGAGGCGCTCCTGTTCGGGATCCTCTCTGCGATAGCGACCGTCCCGGTTGCCGTTTCCGCGATCGCGGCCCTGCGGCAGCGGCGGATCACGGTCGACCTTCTGGCGAGTATCGCGCTTTCGGTTTCCATCGCGAATCGCGAATGGACGTCGGCCTCATTCATCGGTCTCATGCTCGCGTCGGCCCGCGTCTTCGACCGTTATACCGAGAACCGTGCGCGGAACGCGATCCGGAGTCTCATGAAGCTCCGTCCCGAGAACGTTCGCGTACGGCGCGACGGGGCCGTATCGGCCGTACCGCTTTCCGCGCTTGTCGAGGGAGACCTGGTCGTGATAGGGGCCGGCGAGCGGATTCCGGTCGACGGGAGGGTCGTCGAAGGGGAGGGTGCCGTCGATCAGTCGTCGCTTACCGGCGAGTCGTTACCGGTCGACCGGAAGGTCGGCGATCGGACGCTTAGTTCGACACTGCTTGTTTCGGGCGCGCTTTGCGTCCGGGCAGAGAAGGTCGGGGCGGATACCGCCTTCGAGAAGATGATCCGCCTCGTTGAGGAATCACAGGACAGCAAGGCCGGCATACAGACGTCCGCCGATCGGTTCGCCGCATGGTACATCACGCTCTCGCTTCTCGTGATGGTCGCGCTCTACGCGTTCACCCGCGATCGGCAGTTGGTCCTCTCGGTCCTGCTTGTGACCTGTGCCGACGATATCGCCGTCGCGCTTCCCATGGCGTTCCTGGTCGCGATCGGCAACGCGGCCAAACGGGGTATCATCGTGAAGGGCGGAGCGTTTCTTGAGCAGCTTACCCGGGTTCGGACGCTCGTGGTCGATAAGACCGGAACGCTCACGAGGGGGCGGTTGCGGGTCGTGCGCGCGGTGCCGTTTTCCGAGGGGATGACGTCGGAGCGACTGCTTTCGATCGCGGCGTCCGCGAGCTTCTTTTCCGATCATCCCGTTTCGAAAGCAGTGATGCGTGCGGTCGAGGAAGGGGCGATCCCGTTCGGTCAGGCATCGGAATTCGAGGAGCATTCCGGCAAGGGGACTCACGCCGTCCTCGACGGGAAGCGGATCGTTTGCGGCAAACTTCCGTTCCTGGAGGAAGAAGGTACCCCGGTGTCTTCCGACGAACGGCGGCGGATTTCCGGAATAGCCGATGACGAGGCTGGCAGCATCCTGCCGGTCGCGTACGACGGCAGGGTCGCGGGAACGATCCTGCTCGAGGACGAAGTCCGTCCGGAAGCCGAGTCGGCGATCGCCCGTCTGGCGGAGCTCGGTGTCCGCGAAGTGGTAATGCTGACCGGAGACAACGAGGCGGTCGCGCGGAAGGTCGCGGAGCGTCTCGGTATCACGACCTATCACGCGAATCTTCTTCCGGAGGACAAGATCGCGCACCTCAAGGGATATATCGCGCGCGACGACGGAGCGGTCGCGATGGTCGGAGACGGCGTGAACGATGCGGCCGCGCTCACGCTTTCCGATGTCGGTATCGCGATGGGCGTCATCGGAACGGATGCGGCGATCGAGGCGGCCGACGTGGCGCTTATGAAGGATGATTTTTCCAAGATACCGGAGGCGATCGAGATCGGTCGGTCCGTCGGGACGATCGCGAAACAGGATTTCGTCATCTGGGGCGTCGTGAACGTGGTCGGTCTTATCCTCGTGTTCGGTCGGATCCTCGGTCCCGAGGGGGCGGCCGTCTATAATTTCCTTACCGATTTCCTGCCGCTCCTCAATTCTATGCGGCTGGTCGGGGAAAGGTTTGGGCGCCGTCCCTGACCCGTGTCCCTTGCGGTTCCGGCGCAAATGCGCGAACATATCCCGGTACCACCCCTGTTTCCCGTTATGGATTTCCTGATTTCCCTGCTGCCGGCGGTTTCCCGTCTCGGTATCCTCGGCTATATCGTCGCGGCTGGCATCTCGCTCGCCGAATCGCTGCCGTTCGTCGGACTGCTGCTTCCGGGAACGGTTTTCATCCTGTTCTTCGGCTTTTTCTCGTCACAGGGATATCTCGATTTCGGGACCCTGTTCTGGTCCGTCATGCTCGGTGCGATGATCGGGGATTCGCTCGGATTCTGGCTGGGAACCAAGGGAGTTCATCTTTTCCGTGCGGAAAACAGGATCCTTCGCCTGAGTCATCTCGAGAAGGGACAGAAATTTTTCTCCGTTCACGGGAACAAAAGTGTTCTTCTCGGCCGGTTCGTCGGGCCGCTCCGTCCGATCGTCCCGTTTGTCGCGGGGCTCACCGGGATGCCGTGGTGGAGATTCCTCCTCTGGGATCTCATCGCGTCGGTCTTATGGGCATGGTCGCATCTTACCCTGGGATACTTCTTCGGCGGTGCGGCGGCGGTCATCGAGACCTGGTTCACGCGCGCGTCCGCATTCCTGCTCCTGCTTTCGATTCTGACCTTCCTGCTCTGGTATGTCGCGAAGCGTTCCAGGCCGTTCTTCCGTCTGGCTCGTTCGATTATCCGTTCGGCCTTTGCCGGTGTCATGGATAATCCGGACATCCGTCGGTTCGCCGGCCGCTATCCGGGCGTCGCGTCGTTCTTGCGTGGGCGGTTCGACACGGGGCGGTTCTCCGGACTTCCGACCACGCTGTTTTCGCTCGCGTTCCTGTATCTCGTCTTCCTCCTGACCGGAACGGTGGATGGAGTCGTGACCGCCGAGCCGATTCTTCTGGTCGACGACCGGGTAGCGAATCTCATGTTTGCGTTCCGGGATGCCGGTTTCGTCCGTGCGTTTCTCTGGGTGACGCTGCTCGGTCGGCGCGATGTCGTCATCGTCGTCATGCTGGCGACCGTTTCGCTCGCAGTTCTCTGGAAGCGTCGCATGTTCATCCTGCCGCTTCTCGTCTCGGTCGGCGGGGCGCAGCTGTTCGTCTCGCTCGGTAAGCGGCTCGTTCACCGGCCGCGTCCGGATATCGCGTATTACGCCGAACCGTCTTTCTCGTTCCCGAGCGGACACGCGACGCTTTCCGTCGCGCTTTACGGATTCATCGCCTATCTTCTGCTGCGGACCGCCGCGAAACGGTGGCGATACCGGACCGTAACGCTCTTCGCCGCGCTCCTCGTTATCGTTCTCGTCGGCCTCTCCCGGCTCTATCTCGGTGTCCACTACCTCTCCGATGTGTGGAGCGGATACCTGCTCGGAGCGCTCTCCCTGATTATCGGTATCAGCATTTCCGAGACTCGGATCGGCAAACGGCCGCCGCATGCGCATCTGTCCGGAGGGGGCCGGCGCCACCGGCGGCTTCGTATCGTGTCCGGGTCGATCCTGGCCGTGATATTCTCCTGGTACGTGTATCAGGGGGCGGCGTACGTCCCGGTCCGTTCCGTGGTCGACTTGTCCGAGTCCGAGACGGTCTCCGACGATGTCGCGGGCGCGTTCGCCACGCTCGGCCTGCCCAGGTATTCCGAGACCTTTTCCGGAACGCATCAGGAGCCGATGAGTTTCATTGTCATCGTTCGTGATGAGCGGACCTTCGTCGATGTCATGGAGCGGGCCGGGTGGTTGCTGTCCGATCCCGTGACCGTTTCGAACATGACACACCTTGCCGAGGCGTCGCTTCTACGTACCGGATATCCGCGCGCCCCCATGACACCGTCGTTCTGGAACACGCGGGTGCACGACCCCGGTTTCCAGAAACAGACGAGCGAGGGTACCGTTCACGCGAGACATCATGCGCGATTCTGGAAGGCCCCGATCCGAACCCGTGACGGAGACTCGGTCTTCGTCGGCACGGCGAGTCTCGACATCGGCATCAAGTGGCTGGTGACGCATCGGATCGCGCCGGACATCGATACTGAGCGCGAGGTGCTCTTCGGTGACCTCCGGTCGACCGGAATGGTCGCTGATGTCGAAAAGGTCCGTTTCGTCGACCCGGTGCTCGGGAAGAACTTCTCCGGTGATCCATTTTTCACCGACGGTGAGACATACGTGCTTCGGCTGCGGTAGACGGTTCCCGGTATGCCGATCCGATTCCACCGTTAATATGCTTCGGAAGCCCTGCTTTCCTTGATGCGGAATCTGCACGTTAAAGAAAACGGCTGCGGTGTCGAATGGCTCATAATTAAACCGGGAGGTAATCAGGGGAAAGGAAGGGTTCACGGTGATTTTCTCGGGTATCGGTCCTGAGGGGATATTGTCGATGCCGCCGAATCGGAATCCGGGAACGGCGGTATGCTCCCTCGGGGACGGATCGGTATCGCCGCCCCGTGCTCGCTTCGAAAAAGACGGAAGAAGCGTAAGCGTATCTCCGGTGGCACTGCGGCGGGGAATTGTTCGTTCCAGCGGGAGGTTTCGGCTCGGGACGTCTTGACAGGTGTGTGGTCCGGTCTATCGGAAGGTGTATACTGGAGTCACGTTGAAAGCGGAGATTTCAAACGGAAAGGAGGTGTTCGTATGAACAAACTTTCCACGATGGATCTGGTCGCGATCGTCCTTCTGGTCGTCGGCGGCCTGAATTGGGGTCTGGTCGGACTCTTCGGGTTCGATTTGGTCGCGGCGGTCTTCGGAGACATGTCGGTATTGTCGCGGATCGTCTACGTCGTTGTCGGCGCCTCGGCCGTCTATGTCGCGGTGATGTCGGCGAAGCTGGGCAAGTCCTGACGCCGTACGGCGTCCGTTTCGGAAAGCGGTCCCTCGGGGCCGCTTTCTTATCGTGACCGATCCTCCTTTGACAGTATCCCGATATCCTGCTTCTGTATCATCAAGAAGTCCCTTAAATCAACTCAAGACCCAAGGGGGTAATCATGGATAATAGAGGAAAACGCCGGATTTCCCTCTTCTGGTTCCGACCGGAGGGGAGGTCCGAAGAAGTGACGGGTATCTATTGCAGTTATGTGAGCGATTCGGCGTCGAAATGGACGTTTGTCGGGTTGAGCCTGAAGAAGAAGATGCTTTTGCCCTGCCCGGAAATGGCGGATCACTTCGTTCCGTGTACCGTGACCGATATCGTGGGAGTCCTGAATTCGGTTGGAGAAGATATGAACGGGATTAGCGGATTCGACTCTTCGATCTTCGTCGACATCATGCGAGATCCCGGGTCTTTTGTCTCCGACATGGTAACTATCGATAGCGCGCGGATTCGCGTGGGCAGGAGTTCTTCGAACGGTGACAACTGGACGTTGGGACTGGACAGGCCTCGGAATCCTGATAGTGAAGCGTTCAAGGAATCCGACGGGAAGAGAGGGGAGACTTATCAAACGGTTTCAACATCCGGAGAATCGACATGGAAAGGTCCGCTTTCGAAAAAAGCGAAAAAGGCTCCTGTCATGATTCGACCGGATGCGGACGGAGGAAGTGCCGTTTCGACGGATGAGGGAATCAGGAAGGCGATCAGACGTATCAGGACGGCATCCGTCGCGGCGATGACTTCCGGTTCAGGAGCGGGAAGCTCCGTTTCGAAACCGCTCAAAGAGAGTGGCGAGCGCGCTTTGAATGGAACGGAAACGGGAAAACGGCGCGGGCGACCGCTGGGATCGGAGAGTCGGGTGTCGACCGTCGAAGAGGATGTGAATCCGAAAAATGTTGCCGTTCAAACGGATGGTCCGAGTCCATCGGTCTCTGACGAATGTGATAAGGCTTGCGGCGGCACAGGGCAGACAGAGGGCGCGGAGAAGTTCGTCGTTCCGGATGCGGACGGGCATCCTTCCGGCGTGCTTATCAGGAACATCGGGTACGTCTCCGACGTGCTCAAAAAGACGCTTGAGTCTCTCCAGAAGAGGATAGGCGCGCTTCAAGCGAACTGTTTCTATGGAGATGGAAGCGGGTCTGCATCGCGGGAGCTCGATGCCCTTGTGGAGATGTATAAGCATCTGAACGATGCGCGGCATGAGGTTGCCGAAGTGCTGGTGAAGTTGGGGGAATGACGGTTTTTCATGAGGGCCATACGCCGTAGTATGGCCCTCGTTTTCGTTAATCGAAAAAAAGCCGGCTTTAGCCGGTACGTGCGCTTGAGGTTTGGTCCGTCTACGGCGAGCGCATTCATTTGCCGCCGATGAAACAGGTATCGTCATTCCGGCCGAGTCTCCGAGCGGCGGCGCGTTGCTCTCTATTAGTCATCGATTAATGTGCATTCCCGGCCTTGCTCGGGATGACGTATTCCCGTACATCGGCTTGTACCGCCTATCACGCCGGCTGCGCCGATAGGATGGAACCGCCGACGGGTGAGCCGGTGGTTCATTTTCCGATGCGATCGAAAGAAAGCAAGAGGGCGCTTGATGACGATTCGTGATAAAATCAGCTTGTCTTCACCGGAAAACTTCCTTTTCGGTCGGACGTAGTAGGGGTGTTGTCGAAAATCCCCAACGTTTCTCCCCTTATATCCGTAAAACGTCATCCGTATGAACCCCCTTGGCCGGACGTGGTCTTTTTTCCGTAAGCATCCCTATTGGGCGGTTCTTGCCGTTTTTGCCGTAGCCGGTGGCGGGTATTTCTGGTACCGGCAGTCGAATTCCGCCGCGAATCAGTCGGCTTCCATTCGGACCTCGACCGTCGAACGGACCGATTTGCGCGTCTCCGTGACGGGAAGCGGGCAGGTCTATGCGCGGGAGGAGGTCGCCCTTAAGGCGCCGGCCGCCGGCGATGCGATCGAGGTCACGGGCGTGTCGGTCAAGAACGATCAGAAAGTGAAGAAGGGTGATCTTATAGCTACGCTCGACGCGTCGGACGCCGTTAAGGCGGTTCGTGATGCGGAACTGTCGCTGCGGAGCGCTGAGATCAAGATGAAACAGACGAAGAACCTCTATGATAACGAGACGGAGGATGATAAGCTGAACCGTCAGAATCAGGAGATTTCCGTCACGGAGGCGCGGAACCGACTCGCGGATGCTCGGGAGGATCTTGCGGATTACCGGATTGAGGCGCCGTTTGACGGAATCGTGACAGGCTTGTCCGTTGCTGCCGGGGATTCCGTCTCGCGCGATGATGCGATCGCTTCGGTCATCACCGAGGAGCTCTATGCCAAGGTGTCGCTGAACGAGGTGGATGCTGCCGGGGTCGAGGCCGGGGATTCGGCGACACTCACGTTTGATGCGCTTGACGGTGCAACGACGGTCGGAACGGTCTCGAAGATCGATACGATCGGCACCGTGAGTCAGAACGTCGTTACCTATAATACTGAAATCGCATTTGATTCTTCGCTGCTCGAACGACTCAAGCCGGGGATGAGCGTTGATGTCGAGATCGTGACGGCAGAAAAGACCGACGTTGTCGCGGTGCCGATCGCAGCCGTCCGTACGTCCTCTTCCGGCTCATCGGTCACGGTCCTCGGTTCGGACGGCTCCACACGGAACGTGAACGTGGAAACCGGGCTTTCGACGGATACGTCGATCGAGATCGTCTCCGGACTGTCCGTCGGTCAGGAGGTCGTTCTTAAGTCTTCCTCCTCTTCGTCCTTGTCATCGTCATCCTCTTCCACTTCCTCGTCGGGACAATCGGGAACTTCCTTCATGCAGGTCGGCGGTCCCGGTGCCGGCGGGCCTCCGGGAATGTAGGCCGTCGTACTGAAGGGTGATTGTTAATCCTACTTATCGTTCGCGTGTGATCGAATGCAGGAACATTTCGAAAATCTACCGAAACGGGGATAACGAGACGGTCGCGCTTGACGGTGCGAGCTTCTCGGTTCGTGACGGTGAGTTTCTGGCGATCATGGGTCCGTCAGGGAGCGGCAAGTCCACCCTGATGAACGTGCTCGGATTGCTCGACTCGCCCTCTTCGGGGACCTACTTCCTTGATGGACGGGACGTGTCGGTCTTGTCCGAGGATGAGCTTGCCGAAATCCGCATCCGGAAGATCGGATTCGTCTTTCAGTCCTTCAACCTGCTTCCGAGAACGAGCGTCATGCGCAATGTCATGTTGCCGCTTATCTATGAAGGGGTTCCGCATGCCAGACGTTCCGAACTCGCCGAGGAGGCGCTTCGTGCCGTCGAGTTTCCCGAATCGCGCTGGAATCATCTCTCGAACCAACTGTCCGGCGGACAGATGCAGCGGGTCGCGATCGCTCGGGCCCTCGTGAACGCTCCCTCGCTCATCCTCGCGGACGAGCCGACCGGAAACCTCGATACGAAAACCGGAGAGCTCGTCATGGCAGCGTTCCGGAAACTGAATCTCGAGAAGGGGCATACGGTCATACTCATCACCCATGAGCACGACATCGCCCGGTATGCCGACCGGATCATAACCGTCCGAGACGGACGTATCGTGAGCGATTTTCCGAACCGCGACGTCCGATCCGCTTGAACCGTCTTCATATGCTGTTCATAGATCTCATCCAGGAAACCTACATCGCGCTGACGACCAATAAGGTCCGATCCGGGCTTACGATGCTCGGGATCGTTATCGGCATCGCGTCGGTCATCGCCATGATCGCCGTCGGACAGGGAGCTCAGAAGTCGGTCGAGGACCGTATTCAGTCCATCGGGTCGAACCTGCTCATGATCCGGCCGGGCGCGGCCCGCAGTCCCGGGCAGACCGTGAGTCAGGGACAGGGATCGTCGACGTCGCTGTCGCTCGAGGATGCGGATGCCATAGGGCGGGAGATCGACGGGCTTTCCGCTGTCGCCCCTTCCGTCTCGGGGAATTACCAGGTGGTCGCGGACGGATCGAATACGAGGACGAGTGTCACGGGGACCTTGCCGGCGTATGCCGCGGTCCGGAACGTCTCCATGGACAGCGGTTCCTTTTTCACGGAGGCGCATGATGCTCGCAGGGCGAAGGTCGCCGTCATCGGACCAGATGTCCGCGACGAGCTGTTTCCGGATGAGACGGACCTAACCGGGAAGAAGATTCGAATCAACGGGATCGACTTCACCGTTCTCGGTCTGACCGCGACGAAGGGCGGGTCCGGAATGGACAGTTCCGACGACGTCGTCTATGTCCCGCTGTCGACCGCGATGCAGTACCTGACCGGAAGCGATTCGCTTTCCATGATCAGCGTGACAGTCTCGGATCAGGCGCTCATGGATCAGGCCTCGGCGGATATCAGCTCGCTGCTTTTCGAGCGTCACGGTCTGAGTGATTCCGATACGGCGGATTTCCGTGTCATGAACCAGTCCGACATCGTCGAGACCGCCTCGTCCGTCACCGAGACGTTCACACTTCTTCTTGGGGCGGTTGCCGGTATCTCTCTTGTCGTCGGGGGAATCGGCATCATGAACATGATGCTGACGACGGTTACGGAACGGACGCGCGAGATCGGACTTCGGAAGGCGATCGGCGCGAAGGGGCGTGATATCAGGAAGCAGTTTCTTGTGGAATCCGTCGCGTTGACCTTTCTTGGCGGGGTCGTCGGAATCGGAGTCGGTTGGCTGACGGCGACGCTTCTGACGAAGTTCGCGAGTGTTTCGACAAGCGTCTCAACCTCGTCCGTCGTGCTCTCATTCGGAGTTTCGGCCGGAATCGGGATCCTTTTCGGATATTATCCCGCGCGACGCGCGGCGCGTCTCAACCCCATCGAAGCGCTCCGCTACGAGTAGGCGGCAGAGCTTAGGAAGCGTGACTTATTCCGTCAGTTGACGGGAAATATTTTTCGTGTTATCATTAACTTCTATCGCTTCGACGCTTTACTGCGAGGTTTCGGGGTGATGAACGGTCCGATTACGGGCCGGTTAATCCGTCCGAATACGTTATGCAGCGGAAGAGTCTCGAAAAGAGGATGATATCGAAGATAGGTAAGGGAAGGCGGTACGGTTCCGGCCGTCCGTCCGGTCCGTCGCGTCCGGCAGGTCGCCCGGGAAGCGGCAAGAAGCGGCAGGATACGGACAAGCGGTTGCTTGATCCGTCGCGTTTCGTGAAGAAGGCGATCCGTACCGTGGAAACCGAGCCGTACAACCCGAAGCATCGCTTCGCAGATTTCAAGGTGAATGACGGGCTCAAGCGGAATCTCTACGCGCGCGGGTTTTCCAATCCGACACCGATCCAGGACGGGGCGATTCCGCCGGCGATCGACGGCCGCGACGTAATCGGCATCGCCAATACCGGGACCGGCAAGACCGTCGCGTTCCTCGTGCCGCTCATCGACAAGGCGTATCGTCGTCGTGGCGAACGCGCGCTCATCGTCACGCCGACGCGCGAGCTCGCGCTTCAGATCGAGACTGAGTTCCGTGACTTCTCGAAGGGTATGGGACTCCGGTCGGCGGTCGTCATCGGTGGGACCGGTTTTCCGAGGCAGATCGCGGCCGTAGCGAAGCGGCCGGAGTTTGTCATCGGTACGCCCGGACGTATCAAGGACCTCGTTTCGCGCGGTGTTCTCGATCTCGCCCCGTTCAACAATGTCGTCCTCGATGAGGCTGACCGCATGCTCGACATGGGATTCGTAAAGGACATCCGTGAGATGCTCGACCTGGTGAATCCGAAACGGCAGACGCTGTTCTTCTCGGCGACCATGCCGAAGGAGATCGGCGATCTCGCGGTGAAGTTCCTTTCCGATCCGGTCACCGTCGAGGTGAAGAGTCGGGCGACGTCGGAGAACGTCGAGCAGGATATCATCACGGTGAAGGATAACGACCAGAAGCTCGAGATCCTGCACGACCTTCTGCTCAAGGAGGACTTCCGCAAGGTGCTCGTGTTCCGTCGGACGAAGCGTAGCGCCGAGAATCTCGCACACGCGCTCGTGAAACGCGGGTTCCGCGCCGATGCGATCCATGGCGACAAATCCCAGGGGCAGCGGGAGCGGGCGCTTCGGAAATTCTCACAGGACGAACTGCAGGTCCTCGTCGCGACCGATGTCGCGGCGCGCGGACTCGACATTCCCAACGTGTCGCACGTGCTCAACTACGACCTTCCGGAGAATTACGAGGACTATATCCATCGCATCGGGCGGACCGGTCGCGGCACGAAGACCGGATTCGCGTTCACGTTCGTCGAAGAGGGGACGATGGGTGAGGCGCGTCCGAATGTTCGGAACTTCGGCAAGGGTCGGAGGTAACGCTTGACATATTCCGCGAAGCGGCGCATGCGCGCCGCTTTTTCGTTCGTTGTCCGTACTCGGTGGTATACTGGAGCCGTATAATACGGAACACGGATATGGATCGGAAACAGCTTCTTATCACGGTCGCTTCGGTCGGTGCGCTTGCACTCGTGCTGTCCGCGGTACTCGCTTCGGTGCCGGCATTCCGCGATCTCGGTCGTGGCACGCTTTCGGGCTCGTACGGTTCCGGGGAACGGTCTCTCAGGCGGGGAGCGGTCGCGCTCGGGACCTTCTCGTCCGCTGACGAATTCCGGCGGTTTCTTGAGGCGGGAGGTTCTTCTTCCGGGTCTGTCGGGTTCGGCGGAGGTGTCCGGGAGACGGCATTACTCGCGCAGCCCGCGGTCGTGTCGAAGGACTCCGTATCCGCGTCGGCTCCGTCGGCACCGCGCGTTTCCGAGACGAATGTCCGTACCGAGGGTGTCGATGAGCCGGATATCGTGAAGACCGACGGGAAACGTATCTTCTATTCCCGCGAACCGCAGTACCTGTTTCGCGGCGGTCCGGAGCCGATTCCGGCGCCTATGATGGACGTTCAGGGTGGCGCCGCGAGTTCGATCGGAGTGTCGGCGCCTTCGGATGCGAAGATCGGTATCGTACCGCCGTTCTATCAGTCGGTCGCCCGGACGGATATCTTCGGTATCGACGGATTCGATGTCTCGAAACTCGGATCGTTCGAAAAAGGCGGTGAGACACTCCTCTTCGGTCAGACACTGGTATTGTTCGAATCGTCCGGCCGGTCCGTGATCGGGTACGACGTGTCCGATCCGACGGAGCCGAAGGAGAAGTGGACGCTTCCTATCGGGGACGACGGTATGCTGCTCGAGGCGCGGAAGACCGGCGACCGGCTCTATCTCGTTGAGCGTTCCATGGTGAATCGGGCCGTTCCTTGCCCGTTCCGTCCGTTCGGAGCGGGGTCGGCCGAAGTGGCCTGTACGGATATCCGTCATCCGGAAACCCCGTTTCCCGCGGACGCCGTGTATACGCTCGCCTCCGTCGATCCCGCGACGGGGGTGGTCGGCGGACGGACGTCGTTCGTCGGCTCTTCGGGGCAGTCCGTCGTCTATATGGGGCCGGATAACCTGTATGTCACGTATCCGAAACCGGTCGACACCGTGCCGTTTCTTATCGCTTTCCTTCGTGAGAGCGGTGCCGGACTCTTCTCGATGGGACTGCTCGATCGTCTCGAACGGCTCGACGGGTATGACATCGGTCCGGAAGCCAAGACAGCCGAGGTATCGCGACTCCTGTCGGACGAGTATGCGGGTCGGAGTCAGGATGACCGACTCGCTCTCGAGACGGACGTGTCGAACCGCCTGGCCGACTACGTGAAGCGGCATCTGCGCGATCTCGGCTCGACCGGTATCGTGAAGGTCTCGCTCGACGGGCCGTCGGTTTCCGGGAGCGGATCCGTCCCCGGGACGCCGCTCAACGATTTCTCTCTCGACGAATACGACGGACACCTCCGGATCGCGACGACGGTCGGTATGGATGGCGGATGGTTCGCAAGCGGCGTCTCTCTTCCGTCGGGTTCCTCGACCGAAAACGACCTGTACGTACTCGATGGCGATTTGCGGCAGATAGGCTCCCTTCAGGGGCTCGGATCGGGTGAACGGATCTACTCCGCGCGGTTCATAGGCGATCGCGGGTACCTCGTGACCTTCCGGCAGACCGACCCGTTCTATGTGCTCGACCTGTCCGATCCGAAGCAGCCCGAGAAGACCGGGGAACTCAAGATTCCCGGATACTCCTCGTACCTGCATCCGCTCGGGGATCATCTCGTCCTCGGCATCGGACAGGAGGATGGCCGGGTGAAACTTTCGCTCTTCGACGCGTCCGATCCGAAGGAACCGAAGGAACCGTCGAAGTACCTGCTCGACGAATACTGGTCGGAGGCGATGAACGATCGGAACGCGTTCCTCGCGGATCCCGAACATCGGATATTCTTCCTGCCCGGCGGCAAGGGCGGGTACGTCGTCTCGTACGACGGCGGGACGCTCTCGCTTCGGAAGGCGGTCGCCGGCGACGGCATCCGGAGGGCGCTCTACGTCGGTGACGCGTTCTTCATGGTCGGCGACTCGGCCATCGTGTCATTCGACGAGAATACCTGGCAGGAGAAGGGGAGGCTCGATATCGCACGGTAGCGGGAGTCGGTTCCCGATGTCCGGGAAAAGCGAAAGCACCTGGCCGCATATTGCGTCAGGTGCTGTTCGATTTTCGTCGCGCCTCAGAAGTAGAGACTCGCGTAGATGACATCGGAGGTAGGGCATCTGATGGCGAATCCTGCGACTCCGAGAGCGGGGTCAAACGTAAGGCATGAGCCGGGCTCGATTTTATTTCCGTTGATCACCGCTTCGCCGGTGATGAGGATCAGTACCTCTTTTTTCGTAACGGAAAATGTGGTGTCGAGCCCTTTCGGGAAAACGCCTACGGTCGCATCTCCCTTTCCTTCGATATAGGCAGACAGGCTTACGGTGCCACTCTCGTATTCATTCAGGCGGCTATTCCTCGGTCCATTTTGATCGCTCATTAGGTCCTCCTTGTGGTTGAAGGTGATTTAAGGTGGCTTTTCTCTTACTGCTTTGGAATGATAGGGCGTATCGGAACCGGGTGTCAACCGCGCCGATCAGGACGCGTCGGCAGCTTCGCGCTCCCGGCGCGGCGCGAGCATCCGGTAAAGGAGCGGGACGATGAAGAGCGTGAGGAAGGACGAGAGCATGAGACCGAAGATGATGACGGACCCGAGCCCCTGCCAGACCTCGTCGGAGAGGGTGATCGGGATGATGCCGAGGATGGTGCAGATCGACGTGATGAAGATCGCCTCGAGTCGCGACTTGCCCGCGTCGACGATCGCCTCCTCGAAGGGGATGCCGCTCTTCTCGTTGAGCTTGATCTTGTCGACGAGGATGATCGCGTTCTTCACGACGATGCCGAAGAGGGCCAGGATGCCGATGAGTCCCGGAAAGGAGAGCGGGACGCGAAGGATCGCGAGGCCCGGGAAGACGCCGATCAGGGCCAGAGGGAGCGTGATGAGTACGATGAACGCGCTTCGGAACGAGTTGAACTGGATGACGAGCGTGGCGAGGATAAGGATGCCGGCGACGACCATCGCGCGAAGGATGGACTGTACCGATTCCGCGTTCTGTTCGTTCTCGCCGCCGTAGGAGACCGTGTAGCCGTCGGGGAGTCCGCCCGCTTCCGCGAGTCGCCGCTCGAATTCCTTCTGGATCTCCTGAGGGTTCGCGGCGCCTTCGACGTCGGAGGAGACGGTGACGGTCCGCTTCTGGTCGGTATGTTCGACGGCGTTCACCGATGGGCGCAGTTCGATCTTCGCCATGTCGCGGAGGAAGACCGGCTTCCCCGAGGCGGTGACGATCCGCAGGTTTTCCACGGCGGTGAGGTCCGGCATTGCTGCCGTGTCGAAGCGCGCGACGATATCCGTTTCCTCTCCGTTCCGGAGGACGGTCGAGACCGTGGTTCCCGAGACCGCCATGCGCAGCGTGCTGCCGACCGTCGTCGCGTCGAGTCCGGCGGCGGCGAGCCGGGCGTGATCGAGTGCGAAGGTGAATTCCGCCGGTGCTTCCTTGAGCGAGATTTCCTCGCCGACGGTTCCGGGAACGTCGGAAAGGATGCCTTTCAGCCGCTCGGCGAGCCGGGAAAGCTCGGAAAGGTCGTCGCCCTCGATATGAGCCTCGAACGCCGCTCCGGCGGGTGGGCCGCTTCGCGGTGCCTCGACGGTGATGTCGGCTTCGTCGATACGGGGAAGTTCCTCGCGGATCTTCGTCGCGAGGTCGTACGAGGCGATGTCCCGTTCTTCCGCGGGAACGAGCTCGAGACTGATCGTCGCCTCGTGCGAGGCACTGCCGGATCCGACGACCGTCGAGAAGCTCTCGATTTCCGGATACGTCCTCAGGTGTTTCTCGGCGGATCGGACGATCGCGTCGGTCCGTTCGAGCGTGAGTCCGGACGGGCCGGTGACGGAGACGGTGAGCGTTTCCGAATCGGAAGCCGGGAAGAACTCGGATTTCACGATTCCCGTGACGGGCAGGAGCGCGGAGAGGACGAGCAGCGCGACGGCGGTAACGACCGTGAGGACGCGTCGTTTCCGGGTCGACAGGACGAAACGGAGCGTTCGTTCATAGACGGGGATGACGGCGTCGAACCGGATGATGCCATGGATGAGACGGGAAAGGAATCCGTCGTCTTCCGAGCCCTGGTGCCGCAACTTCCGGCGGATCGCCTCGTCGTCCGTCCGTTCGAGCTCGACCTGCGATTCGTTCCGGAGCAGGGTTTCCTTCCCGCCGTTTCGCCGCCAGAGGACGAGCGAAAGCGCCGCCGATCCGGCGATCGACGAGGACAGGAAGCCTGCAAGACCGTGAAGCCGGAGCAGCGAGAAGGCCGCAAGCGCGAGCGCGGAGAGAAGGAGGGTCGCGAAGAAGCCGCGCGTGAGCCGGATGCGTTCGAGTGCCGCCGCGAGCGGGTGGTTGATAGCCAGAGCGATCGCCAGCGACGAGAGGAGCGTCACCGAGACGGTGATCGGGATGGATTTGATGTATTCGCCCATGATGCCGGTCGAGAGGAGGAGCGGTAGAAAGGCGAAGGTGGTGGCGAGCGTCGTGGAGAGCAGGACGACCTTGAAGTCGCGGAGTACCAGGAGAACCGCCTCTTCGGGAGTGAACTTCCCGGTCCGGAGATACTGCTTGGTCGCCGAGACCACCACGATGGCATCGTCGACGAGGAGTCCGAGCGAGAGGAGGAGCGAGAAGAGCGAGAGGAAGTTGAGCGAGGTACCGGAGAGGAGCATGATCCCGAACGTCGCGAAGAAGACGAGCGGGATCGCGAGTCCCGCGATGACCGCCTCCTTGAGACCGACGATCAGGAAGAGCGTCGCCATGACGAGACCGAGCGTGATGAGAAAGTCGCGCCGCAGGTGGTCGAAGTCCTCGCGGATGTAGTCGGCATGGTCGAGCATCACCTCGGCGCGTACGCCGGAGGGCAGTGTTGCCGCCGCATCACGGACCGTCTGCTGTGCCTGGTCGGAGATATCGATGATCGATCCGCCGGTCTTCTTTACGAGGGAGAGCGTGACGGCATCGGCCGGCTCGGAGCCGCCGACCGAAAGGCGCGAGAGGCTGGTGCGCTCGATCGCGGTCTCCTCGACCCGGGCGACGTCCGAGAGTCGGACGGGTGTCCCGGATGCGGAGGTTCCGATGGGCAGGTCGCGCAGCGCAGCCGCGGTGAAGACGCGTCCGTCGGCACGGACGGGGTAGGAGAACGTGTCTCCGTCCTGCGATCCGGCCGGTATGGCGACGTTGGCCGCGGCGATCGCGCGGTTCGCCGAGGAGGCGGAGATGCCGAGCGCCGCGAGGCGGGACGGGTCGTACGCGACCGAGAACTCGCGCGTGTCGCCTCCGGAGACCGAGACCTCGCGGACGCCGGGGATCTTTTCGAGCGTGTCGGCAAGGTCGTCCGCCTCTTCGCGGAGGACGAAACCGTCGGACGCACCCGAGAGGGCGACCGTGAAGATGGGGCGGTCGTCGAGCGATATCTCGCGGACGACCGGATCCTCGGCGTCCTCGGGAAGGTCGTTCTTGACGCTTTCCGCTGCGTCACGGACCCGGCGGATGGCGTCGTCGAGATTTTCCTTCGCGTCGAACTCGATGACGACCGAGGAGACCGAGTTCGCCGAGGTCGAGGTGAGGTCGGTCACGCCCTTGAGCGCGGCGAGTTCGGTCTCGATCTTCTTGGTGACGAGTTCCTCGACGTCGCCCGGCGAGGCGCCGGGATAGGCGGTCGTGACGACCGCGATCGGGATCTTCACTTCGGGTTCCGATTCGCGCGGGAGCGCAAGGAACGCGTAGATGCCCCATGCCGAGAGGATTCCCATCATGAGCAGGATGACGCGCGTGTGCGTCACGAAGAAATTAAGGAGGCCCGTGCGGAGCGACGGATCGAAGGAGAGCCGGGAAAGATACCGGGAGTCCGAAGAGGTTCCGTGTTTCGCGGTATCGTCCGGGAGTGGTCGGTGCGTGTCGTTCATATCCGTGGTCATTCGGCGATTTCCACCCGGTCGCCGTCCTGGATGCGTTTGGCGTTTCCGACGACGATCCGCGCGTCGTCTCCGAGATCGGCGGACACCTCGGCAGTCTCTCCCTCGATGCGGACGATGCGCGCCGTCGCTGCCGAGACGGTTCCGTCATGTTCCGTAAGGAGCGATGTTCCGGTCTGCCCGATCGCGAGCGCCGACAGCGGAACGAAGAACGTTCCCGTGGCCGATGGGCGGAGCGGGGCGGAGATGCGGACGGTGACCGGGATGCCCGGGGACAGCGGGGCGTTTCCGCTGACGATGGCTTCCGCGAGGAAGCGTCCGCTTCCCGGGTCGGCGGTCGTCGAGACGCTCCTGAGAGTTCCGGAAAGCGGGGTGCGGTCGTCGGGGGTGCGTTCGATCGAGACGGCGGTACCGACCGGAAGGAGTGCACGCTCGGTATCGCTCACGAAAAACCGGACGGTCCGTTCCCGTCGGCCGCTGTCGATAACGAAGAGCGTCTGTCCGGTCGTGACCGTATCGCCTGATGCGACGGATGCTTCGGTCACGGTTCCGGCGATCGGACTCTTCGTGACGTGCCGGTCGAGCAGTGCGGCAAGCGAGGCCTTGGCGGTATCGAGATTCTTTCGGGCGAGGTCCTTGTCGAGCTCCGAGGCGTGGGAGTCGGTATTGCCGTCCACCCGCTTCAGTTCGCGGTAGGAGAGCTCGGCACGTTCGACGGCCAGTTCCGCCTCGCGGACATCCGCGCTTCGGAATCCGGAAGCCGACGAGATGCTCCCCGCGGGATCGTCGATGCGCGCGAGAACGGTTCCGGTGCCGACCTTCGCGCCGAGACGGATACCGGAAGAGACGACCGTACCCGGGACGCCCGCGGAAACGGTCGCGACACCGTCCTGGGAGACGGTGCCCGGAAAGGAAAGCCCGACGGACGTATCGCGGAGTTCCGCGACGGGACGCACGGTGACGCGGATAGCGTTCGGTTCCTTCGGGCCGGTCTCGGTCTGGGAGGGCTTGCGCAGATACGCGAACGCTCCGGAGAGGGCGACGACGATTACGATGCCGATGATGAGGGGTTTTCTGGATTTCATAGGGGAAGAATGATGAGTCATGAATGAGGAATCGTGAATTCGGGAAGGGGGTTAACCGGTCGGTTTCGATTTTCGTCTCGACGGCCGCTCCGATCTTTCTCCGCATCCGTGGCAATTGCCAGTCTCAGCTTGATCGAGGAGGAGGAGTAGTTTCCGGAAGAATGCCCGGTGTGCCGCGAGTTCCCGTTCCGAGAACAGTCCGGACAGGCGGAGTCCCGCGTCGCGGGCGAGCCGTTCGGTTTCCCGGAGCTTCCGTCTTCCTGCGGGCGTGATCCGAAAAGGGGCGACCCGTCGGTCGGTTCCGGACGGGGCCGGTATCCGTCGTACGAACCCCTTACGAGCGAGCATACCGAGGCGTTGGCTCAGGTTCGACTTCGTGCCGCCGAGCGTCTCGAGGATCCGCGTCGACGGAGTCGGTCCGGCGTGGTCGAGGAGCGCGAGAATTCGGAAGGCGGTCAGGGAGAGTCCGGACGGTTCGAAGATATGCCGGTCGGAAAGCCGTTCGAAACTTGCGGCGGCGTGAAGAATCGGCGGAACGATGTCGTCCGTCGGGAACCCCTCCGTCGTGTCGTTTCCGAATGCTCTTCCCATTTCCTTTTAGTTTATCAGTAAACTATTCGCTGTCAAGCGGTAGGGAGGTGGAGTGTCTTGGTTGGCGGATTACTCGGGGTTTTTTGTGGCTTTCTTTCGGAAAAAACCTGATGAACAGTTGACGAAAAGCTTTTTTTGTACTATAATGGAAAGTCCGTGAAGGAAGCGGTCTTGCAGGATCGGATGCTTCCCAGCACGGGCTTAACAATATCTTTTCCAACATCACTTCGTCGGGCCGGTGCGGCCGAAGGGGTACAACGGTATGTCATCATGAAAAGGAGTCTGTATTCTCTGGCCGCGGTAGCCGCATTCATCGTCGTGAGTCTTCTGAGTATCGTTCCGGCATTCGCCGCCACGGTTACCGGCCGACTCGATCTCGGCGCGAAGAACATGTATTCCTCCGATTCGATCGGGGACGTGTTCTATCGCGATCACCTGATTCCTCAGGGGTCGTTGACGGTTACGCACGAGCCGTCCGGCGTATACGTCCAACTCTGGACGTCAATGTCGCTTGACCGCGGGCGGAACTTCGGGAAGGAAACCGACTTCACTGTCGGAATCACCCGTAAGGTAGGCGGCTTCGTCTTCGGCGGCGGGTACTCGTACTGGGCGCTTGTCGGAGTCGATCTTCACGACCTGTTCGCGAGCGTCGACTTCCCAAGCGTGCTCGGCGCGACTCCGTACCTCTGTGTCGACCAGGCTCTTCCTACCGACGCGGATGTGCTCGAGGGAGGCGTCCTGTACAAGGCCGGTCTCAAGGGGACGGTCGATGTCGCGGGGCAGCCCTTCGCGCTCGATGCGCATCTCGGCGGCCATGACGGAGCGTTCGGGAAAAATCCGGCGCATCCCGCTATCGGCAAGGTGGGCGTCTCGACTACGATCGGAGTGATCGGCAATCTCTCGGTAACGCCGTCGGTTGCCTACCAGTTTCCGATCAGCGGTGACTGTGGCAACGAGGTGTTCTATGGGGCGAATCTCTCGTTCCCATTTGACATCGTGAAGTAAAAAAGTCCGTCAAACGACGGCAGGAGAAAGGCAGGTGTGTCGCAACGACCCCTGCTTTTTTCGTTTCTATCATCTGTCGAATCATGGTCTCGTTGTCATTCCCCCCGTCTTCTTTTCTCGTAATATGGTGGAAGTTGACAAAAATAGTTTTTTGTATTAAAATAGATTGTCGGTAAAGGAGGCGCTTCTACCTGGTTTGAGGCCTTCCTGACAGGAAGTCTTAACAATCTTTTCAACACTTCGTCGGGCTGGTGCTGGCCGATGAGCAACCATTGTCAAATCATGAGAAAAGCCATCGTGTTTCTGGTAGCGGTGTTTTTCACCGCTTTCTCCGCTGTCAATGTGTGGGCGGAAGGGGTGTCTATCCGTTCGGAGATCGGCGTATATAGCGGGTATGCTTCGAGTTCAACCGGGAAGATGAAATACGATGGGTGGTTGCCTCAGCAGCAGCTGTCTGTCGTTTACGAGGTCGGCGACTGGAAGTTCCGTGGGAAACTGTGGAACTCAGCGTCGCTCAACGGGGTATCAGACAAGGGTGACGAGACGGACTATGGGTTCGACATTACAAAAAAAGTCGGTGACTTTTCGGCTAATGTCGGCTATGTCTACCTCGATATGACCGGTCCCGATCTGCATGATCTGTTTGTTGTCGTAGATTTTCCGAAGGTGGCCGGGGTCGTGACGCCGTTTGTCATGATAGAAGACGTGCTGTCTGCGCAGCCGAAAGTGATGGAAGGCGGCGTCCTCTACAAAGTCGGTGCAAAGGCCGTCGCATCGGTTGCTGGACAACCGTTCAATCTGAAGGGCTACTTCGGAGGTCACGACGGAGCGTTTGGGAGCGAACCGGAGCATCCGAGCATCTTTCGTGTCGATGTCGGCACGACGGTGAAGGTGGGCGACGGCCTGACACTGACTCCGGAAGTCCGGCGGCAGTGGACGTTGAATGGTCTTAATCGGGATAAGACGTTCTATTGCTTCAACATTGGCTATGTTCTGCCTATCAAGTAGGCAGGTTGGTTCATCGAGTGAAATGAAAGAAGCAGGTGTGTCGCAACGACCCCTGCTTTTTTCGTTTCCGCGGTCGGTGTATACTTTCCGTGCCCGGGTGTTTGATGTGTCGGGTGACGATGAAAACGACGGAGGGGAACATGCGAACACCATTGCATCGATACCGACTGTATGTCGGTCTACCGCTGGCGCGGCAGGAGCCGTCGCCGGATGCGCGACGGAAAGGGGAGAAGAAGTCTTCCGAGGTCCGGAAAGGACCGGGAATCCGGAAGGCGCGAAGGATCCGACGGTCATCGAAAACGAGAGCGTGATCGGGACTTTGTCGGATCGGATCAACGGAAAGAAGCAGGCGCGTCCTAATGGCCGCCTGCTTTTTTCGTTTCCAAAACGACTGGTGTATGCTATGGTTACTGGTCGGCAGGGATGTTTTCCTCTTCCGATGTTGCGGTGGTCCGGCTTGTAGAGACGCCCCGTCGGGACGTCTCTACGGAGAAATAAATGATAGTATGTCCGTCTTTACGCTGAAATCGGAATATATGCCCGCGGGGGATCAGCCGAAGGCCATCGAGGGTCTGGTTTCGGGTCTTCGCGAGGGGGTCGCGCGGCAGACGCTCCTCGGCGTGACCGGGTCCGGCAAGACCTTCACGGTCGCGAACGTCATCGCGGCGTACGACAAGCCGACTCTGGTCCTGGCGCACAACAAGACGCTCGCGGCGCAGCTCGCGCAGGAATACCAGCAGTTCTTCCCGGATCATGCGGTGCACTATTTCGTCTCCTACTACGACTACTACCAGCCGGAAGCGTACCTTCCCATCACCGATACCTATATCGAGAAGGACGCGCAGATCAACGCCGAGATCGACCGCCTGCGGCACGCCTCGACGCAGTCGCTCCTCACGCGGCGCGATGTGATCATCGTCGCCTCGGTCTCGGCCATCTACGGACTCGGCAGCCCCGAGGAATACGAGAAGGAGAATCTGAAGCTCGTCGTCGGGGATGAATGTTCGCGGCCGGAGCTGCTCCGGAAGCTCGTCTCCATCCATTTCAACCGCACGTCCGCCGACCTCTCGCCCGGCATGTTCCGCGCGCTCGGCAACCGCATCGAGGTGATGCCGGTTTCGGAGAAGGTCGTCTACCTCGTCGAGCTCGAGGGTGATCGCATCGCCGCTATCACGAAGATCGATCCGGTGACGCAGAAGATCCTCGGGACGCTCGGGAACGTCTTTCTCTTTCCGGCCAAGCACTTCATCACCGAGAAGGGACGGCAGGAGGAGGCCTTCGCCAACATCCGCGCGGAACTCGACCTCCAGCTCGCCCGGTTCGAGAAGGAAGGGAAGCTCCTCGAAGCGGAGCGGCTCAAGCGCCGGACGAACTACGACTTGGCGATGATGGCCGAGATCGGCTACTGCAACGGCATCGAGAACTATTCCCGACAGCTTTCGTTCCGGCCGGCGGGCGCGCCGCCCGAGACGCTGCTCGACTATTTCCCGCACCTTTCGGACGGGACGCCGGACTTCCTGACCGTGATCGACGAATCGCACGTGACGGTCCCGCAGATCCGCGGCATGTACGCGGGCGACCAGGCCCGCAAGAAGAATCTCGTCGAGTACGGGTTCCGGCTCCCGTCCGCGATGGACAACCGGCCGCTCCGCTACGAGGAGTTCGACGAACGCGTCGGAGCGGTCATCTATACCTCGGCGACGCCAGGCGACTATGAGCGGGAGGTGAGCGGGCGCATCGTGGAACAGGTCATCCGTCCGACCGGACTCGTCGATCCGGAGATTTCCGTGCGGCCTGTCCGCGAGGAGGGGGCGTATCCGGGGCAGATCGGCGACTTCATCCGCGAGACCGAGCTCGAGATCGGTCGCGGCGGTCGCGTCATCGCGACGACGCTGACCAAGAAGATGGCCGAGGACCTCTCGCGGTACCTGCGCGAGAAGGGGCTCCGGGCGGAATACCTACACAGCGACGTGAAGACCATCGAACGCATCAAGATCCTGACCGTGTTCCGAAAGGGCGAGTTCGATTGTCTTGTCGGGGTGAACCTCCTGCGTGAGGGGCTCGACCTGCCCGAGGTCTCGTTCATCGGTATCCTCGATGCGGACAAGGAGGGGTTCCTCCGGTCCGAGACCTCGCTCATCCAGACGATCGGCCGTGCGGCACGCAACGTGCTCGGCCGCGTCACGCTCTATGCCGATACGGTGACCGGCTCCATGAAATACGCGATCGACGAGACGAACCGCCGCCGAGCGCTCCAGATGGCATACAACGAGGAACACGGTATCACGCCCGAGACGGTCCGTCGGACGATCCACGACATCACCGAGCAGCTCGAGAGCGAACACGACGTCGCGGTGCGGACGAGCCTCGCGATCGACGACGAACTCTTCTCGCGCGATCCGATGCGGCTCATCCGTCGCAAGGAGAAGGAGATGAAGGAAGCGGTTAAGGTTCTCGACTTCGAGACGGCCGCGATCCTGCGCGACGAGATCCGTGCGCTCGAGGCGCGGATGGGGAAGGGGAAGCGGAAGTGAACGGATCCATTCCGACTCGAAAGGAAACGGGCGCGGTCCGTTCTGACCGTTTCGTGGTATAATGATTACCGATAACGGTAATACGAACGGATCTATGGATACGTGGCAAAAATGGGTCGTCGGTATCGTCGGAGCGGTCGTGGCGTCCGCGATCGGTGCGGTCGTCTATACGCAGTTCGCGACGGCGCCGGGTATCGGCGGAACGTCGGGAGAGTCGTTGTCCGATTTTCCGTCGTTGACCGGCGGCGCGGCGACGGAAGCGTCGGAAGATGCCGTTCCGGCGGGAGAGGTCTCCGTGGACGATGTCGCCAGGGGTATTTCCGGCGACCTCGACCGCGAGGATATCTCGACCGATACGGAAGTCTCGGCGGAGAAGTCGGATGCGACCGGGGCTGCCGAGTCGCTTAAGGATTTGGAAAACTCATATGAAGAGGGCAGTCTCTAATGTCGCGACAGCCGCGTTGTTCGCTGCCGCGTTCCTTCCGTTCGCGTCGGCGTCCGCGGGTCCGCTCGATCAAGTCGGTGCCGCCCGAAGGATGATCGGCGATGTCCGGCAGAAGGTCGAATCCAAGCAGGAAGAGATCAAGACTCAGGTCCAGGGAGAATTCTGCGGCCGCTTCGCCGACGTGACGGCGCGGATGGCGGAGCGGATGACCGAGGCGGAGAATCGTGTCTCGGATCGGATCCGGAACCGCGAGGGAAGCGTCGAGGATCGTCGCGACACGCGTGACGAGGAACTATCGGCGATCCGTTCCCGGCAGGACGCCCGTCGGATCGAGTGGTACGGCAAGCTCGTGGATCGCGCTCTTTCCGACGAGCAGAAGGAGGCGGTCGAGAAATTCCGGAAGACCGTCGACCAGGCGGTCGAGGATCGTCGCGATGCGGTCGATGCGGCTATCGCCGCCTTCCGTTCCGGGGTCGACTCGCTGGTGTCGGGAAAGAAGGGGGTGGCGGAGGATGCCGTCGAGGAGTTCCGGAAGTCCGTCGATGCGGCCGTCGCGCAGGCAAAGGCCGACTGCGAATCCGGGAAGGACCCCGAGACGATCCGGAACTCGTTCCGGGATTCGCTTAAGGCGGCCCGGACAAGGTTGGCCGAGCGACGGAAGGCTGCGGAAGGGATCGGATCCCAGGTGGAGGCGCTTGCCAAGACCCAGAACGAGGCCGTTCGTGAAGCGCAGGAAACGTTTCGAAAGACCTTTGAACAGGCGCTTACCGATCTTCGCAAGGTGTTTCCGTCCGCTGACGGAACGGCGGTTTTCGAATAGGTGATCGTGTCGGGATAGGTTTCAAGCGGTGAGGCTGTTCGGAAAGCGGGACTTCGGCCCCGTTTTCGTTTTCTTCCGGTCGGGATATACTGGACACATGAAACAGGAATCTTCGTTTCTTGACCGGGAACGTTTCATCGTGTCGGCTGACGATTTCGGTATCCGCGACGCGTCGTCGGCTATTTTGCGGCTCGCGCGTGCCGGAAAGCTCGATCGCGTAGCCGTGATGGCCGATAGGGTCTCCTTAGAGGACGCCTCGGCGCTCTCGGCGACCGGAGTCGCGATCGATATCCATCTCGAACTGACCCGTCTCGTGGGAAGCGGTGAACATGACGACGTGAGCCGCCTCCGGACAGTGATGAACTTCGCGATCCGCTTCCTGTCGGGTCGTCTGTCTCCGCGTCGTGTCGGCGGGGAGTGGGAGCGACAGCTTTACCGGTTCGAGGAACTCTTCGGACGCAAGCCCGACGGGTGGAACGTCCACGAACATTATCACTATTTCCCGGTCTTTTTCCGCGTGCTGGCCGGATTCGTCGAGCGGCACGGCGACGGGTTCGTTCGGTTCGGACACAAGGGGATCTTTTCCGGAAGGCGGATCCCTTTCACGCCGCTGATCCTTTCGGTCCTCAGGTTCTTCTGCCAGCCGGCGTTCGTCCGGCATACCGCCCCGACGTCCGACTATATGGCGAGTTTCGACTGGTTCGCCGGACGGGAAGCGGAACTGTTCGAGGAGGAAGTGCATGGCTCCGTCGAACTCGTCTTCCATCCCGAGCGACCGGAAGAGTGTCGGTGGATCGAGGAGCATGTCCGGACCAAGAGCTGAGGAATTTGTCTTGCTCTGTCATTTCCTGGGAGGCGGGAATCTTCCTGAATGGGAACGAAGGTCCCCGCCTTCGCGGGGACGAAAAAAATCATATGGATGCCGGACAAGGAAATCAGCTGTCGTTTCGGGATTCCGTTCTTGATGTCGTGAAAGCGATTCCGAAAGGAGCGACGATGTCGTACGGACAGGTCGCCGAGGCGGCCGGGTTTCCCGGGGCGGCGCGCGCCGTCGGGTCGCTCATGCGGAAGAACTTCGACCCGTCGGTCCCGTGCCACCGCGTGATCCGGTCGGACGGCCGACCGGGAAACTACAATCGTGGCGGGGAGGAGGCGAAACGGAAGCTCCTCGAACGGGAGGGGGGTGCGGTTTGATGAAAAAGGGTCATTCAGAAGGAGTGGATGAATGCAGCGAGGTTTCTAATCACATAAGTAAATACGAGGGCGTAAGCCTGTGGGAATTAGATCTGCGCTTGAGGTCGCTTTCTCTCTTTCTTCCAGTTCTCGATCACGATTTTCGAGCCTGAAGCGCGGACGACCACCTTCTGTCGCTCCTTCAGACGTAATTCCTTCACGATTTCTTTGGGCGCGTTCACATAGATAGCCAACGTTGAGACAACGTTACCCTAACGTTGTCCCCACTTCCGTATCTTCTCGATTCTGTCTATTGCCTGCGGATGATGCGAAGTTTTCCGAAAAGAAATGAGATTTCTTGGAGGGAAGCTTTCGCACCTCGCTGTCGTGCGGAGTTCCGCGGAGCGCAGTGGAGGAGAACGAAGAGATGACCATCCGTAGGCATTATTCGCAATGGAGCGGGGCGGAATCGCGAATAACGTATCCGAGTACATGAAGTTCCACCCTTGTTTATTGGCAAATACTCCACTTATCGTCTTACTTTGATTATATCACCAAATTTTATCTTACCGCAGCGCAATTTGGGTAAGCAAAAAAATTTGAATCGTCCTTAAATTAAGTCTTTTTTGAGTGATTGACACGAGAGTATTTTTCTGTTACAATAGTACGATGCTAATTTGAGCATTATTATCGTTTACAATATACCAACGCAAAGGAGGCGCACCATGGCGTACACATCAGAGCAGGCAGAGAGGGACAGAATCGAGTTCCTAAAAATGGCAGTTAAGGTCGATAAACGCGGTGATCGCGAGAAAGCGGGTCTGTATCGCGTTGAAGCTTCCAATTGTGAAAATCGTGTGGGCATGAAGAGAGCTCACAAGCCAAACCTCGGGCCATACTCGGCAAGCAATCCGATGTGTTGCATGAATTGCGGAAAGCCCGGGGATCAGTGGGTTGAAGGCGAGGAATGCGTTGGCAAATGATTGCGAACGGTTGGCCTGTCCGGACATTCGGTATAATACGTCCAGACAGGCTTTTTCTTTTTCAAAAAATTTCAAAAAAGCTGTCTAAAAATAAAGAAATATTCAAATTGTTTCTTTTGTGAAACCAGATATTCAGTGTTAGACGATGTTTTGCCGATGCGGCAAAATACGAACTATTTTTTGGAAGAAACTTCTTACAAGCACTAAACAAATTTCAAATCGTTACTACGAGGCAAAATTTCATCTAATGCCTGCGGATGATGCGAAGTTTTTCTGGAAAGGAATGAAATTTCTTGGAAGGAAAATTTCGCATATCTCGCTGTTATACGGAGTTCCGCGGAGCACGACTGTCGCGTGAGCGCCGAGTATTTTGTGTTGGAATGGAACGCGCGCCCGTCCGTAGCGTCCGCGCGCAGGTGGGGAGCGGAATGGAGTATAGCAGTGGGATGGACATCCACAGGCATTATTCGCAATGGAGCGCATGTCCGTTCGTAGCTTTAGCGAAGGTGGGAAGCGAGATTTTGGCTAATGTAGGCCCCGACGACTGAAAGGAGGAGAGTGCAGCGGGGCTTGAGTTCAAAAAATATTTTCCGTTCTTATTTACTAGCATTTATCCATCTTTTCACAATGGATGATAACTCTTTTTTATGTGATTCGATATCAAAATCCACTAAATTAATTAGTGCCCTATCATTTGATTTCCAAACTAACAATCCACTATCGTCTTTTATCAGATGATTTTTTAAATCTGTTCTTGGTTTTGCACCACAATGGAAGATTAATTGAAAACTTTTTGGAGGGAATAGTCTCATTGTAATTCTATCTTCTTCATGAATCTGATAATTTGGTCCGTTCCATTTGATATTTTCCTCCAAATTTTCATCCGTTGATAGGATTATAATTCTAAGTTTTTCAATAATTTCGTTGTGCGGATGTCTTTTCTCACTGAGAAAAGCAGTGACTTGTGGACTGTAGTTTCTTAGCTTCATAATGTTGATTATATTTGTAAATATATAAATTTTTCGAATCTTTTTCCGTGTTAAGAAAAATATATTTTGAATTGCGAATACTGCTCGGCGCGTATGCAACGTTTTTTCAGCTCAAAAGTAAGTTTTTGTTCTGAAAAAATGGAGCGAAGCGGTGCATACGCGTCAGTTGTGCGGAGCTTCGCAGAGCACGACTGTCGCGATAGCGCCGAGCATTGTGAAGGAATGGAGCGGAGCGAAATTCCGTCACAACGTATCCGAGTATGCGAAGTTCGCTTTTCGGATTTATTGATTATGATTTAGATTATCTGAATACTATTTTAGCTGGTTTTCGCTTAAATTACCACCTGACAGAGAAAAGCGAATTTGGGAAAAACTCGAGCCGAGAGTTTTTCCGCATACTCGGTGTTAGGCGAGGGTGAGCGAAACGGAGTGAAGCGAAAGCGCAGTAACCCCGTAGCGTTTCCTTTCAAATTTTTTTGTGGTCGTGGGATTGACAGACAAGCCGTAATCTGCTATACCAAGATGTCAATAGTTGAGAAATCATCTTTTAACCCAAAAGAGTGGTTTCTCGCTGTTGTGAGGATCTGCTTTTTTACAAAACCTTGAAGGAGGTGTAAAATGTTGAACTTGGCAGGAGCATTGATTGGGGTCGGAGCTCTTACCCTTTACGTCCACTTGCAAAAAGGATATGAAGGAGACCGGCCGATAGCACTTCAACTCGGATGCGGTTTGATGATGCTTGGCGGAGGATTTATTGCTCTTTTTGCATAAAAGAGCAGATCCGGTTCACACACAAGGCGTTGGCTTATGCAGCTGACGCCTTTTTTCTATGAGCAAAAAATAATTTGAAAAAAATGTCGCCTAACTCGTTTTTATCCAACTCTACAGCTTGATTACAGTAAAATATTGAATGTTATCCGTTTTCCATTATTTCCTTCAAGCCTTGCAGAACCGTATCGGAAAACGTCTTCGTCAATTCGCCTTCTTTCACCCATCCTAAAAAGGTCAGCTCCGTCGTATTCTCATCGATTTCTTTA